>CAJTMV010000002.1:285581-299892 GCA_910577225.1 uncultured Eubacterium sp.
TTAGTTCACCGCAGCGTTGCCCTTGTCCGCTCAGTCCCCTGCCGCCGGTTCCAGGTTCCTGCCAGCAGCCACGGACGCGTCCGCGCAGCCACTTAAAAAGCACCACATTGTCTAATTCACTGCCAGATGATTACCTGAACTTATATTTATTTGCATTTCACACTTCCGTAAACAAAATAACATGAAATATGAAATGCATCCACTCAGACAATATGCAGCATTTTGGATAGCGTGACACCCACAGATGGAAACGCCCGGTTTTTCGGTGCCCGTTCCAAAATGTAAAAAGACAGGAGGTTTTTATGAAAACAGTAAAAAAACTATACTACGGAGCAGCCTACTACGACGAATATCTGCCATATGATCGTCTGACCACCGACATGGAGCTGATGAAAAAAGCGGGGATCAGCCTGATTCGTATTGCAGAATCCACATGGAGCACATGGGAGCCTAAAGACGGCGTATTTGATTTTACACATCTGCACAGGGTACTTCGCGCTTCGAAAGATGCTGGTATCGATGTGATCGTCGGTACTCCGACTTATGCCGTTCCGCCATGGCTGGCGCGTAAATATCCGGATCTGCTGGCTGTCACACATGATGGCCCGCAGCTGTATGGACACCGACAGAATATGGATCTTACACATCCCGGATATCTGCTCCATGCGCAGCGCATTATCCGGCGTCTGATGGAAGAAGTACAGCCATATCCGCATATTATCGGCTTTCAGATTGACAATGAGACAAAGCCTTATGATACGTGCGGGCCGCGCGTACAGCAGATGTTTACCGAATATCTGAAAAAGCAGTATCCGGATATCGACGCGTTTAATCAGCAATATGGCCTGAATTACTGGTCGAACCGCGTGCAGGACTGGGCAGATATGCCGGATATCAGGGGGACCATTAACGGCAGTCTTGCTGCTGAATTTGAGCAGTTCCAGCGCAATCTGGTTACAAAATTTTTCCGCTGGCAGGCAGAAATTATCCGTGAATATCTCCGGCCATCGCAGTTTATTACACACAATTTCGATTTCAGCTGGCGCGGCTACTCTTATGGATACCAGCCGGATGTGAATCAGTACGACGCCGCGCAGTATCTGGATATTGCCGGCTCGGATATCTATCATCCAGGCGAAGACCATCTGACCGGCGCAGAGATCGCTTTTGGCGGCGATCTGACACGTTCCCTGAAACGGGACAACTATCTGATCCTGGAAACACAGGCACAGGGAAATCACGGCTGGCTCGCCTATCCGGGGCAGCTGCGTCTGCAGGCGTTTTCCCATCTGGCGTCCGGAGCGGACTGCGTGGAATACTGGCACTGGCATTCCATTCATAATGCGATCGAAAGTTATTGGAAAGGCATCTTAAGCCATAATCTAAAAGAAAATGCCACCTATCGGGAATGTATGACTATTGGCGCTGATTTTAAAAGGCTCTCCGACGACCTGATTCATTTAAAAAAGCGCAACCGGATTGCAATGATCATGAGCAACCGCTCCAATACTGCCTTTCGCTATTTCCCAGCTGGGACGATCGATGATCAGAACACGATCGTACGCTGGCTGTACGACGCTTTTTACCGTATGAATCTGGAAATGGATCTGATCAGCGATACGCAGACAGACCAGACCGTACTGGCAGATTATGATCTGATCCTTCTGCCTTCCGTATATTCCATGACAAAAAGCCTGACCGTACAGCTCGATCAGTATGTAAAAAACGGCGGTCACCTGCTTGCCGCGATGCGCAGCGCCTTTGCGGACGAACATTTAAAGATTTACGCAGACGACCAGCCATATGGACTCACTGGCTGTTTTGGCATGACTTATGATCAGTTTACACTGCCGGGCGGCACGTCGCTGCAAAGCGACGCTGTTCCATTCGCCAAAAAGCCTGTGCTTTCTGACTGGATGGAGCTTTTA
Organism: uncultured Eubacterium sp.; assembly: GCA_910577225.1. GTDB lineage: Bacteria > Bacillota > Clostridia > Lachnospirales > Lachnospiraceae > Eubacterium_J. The sequence continues at coordinate 287,510 of CAJTMV010000002.1, forward strand.
ATCCCGGCCGATGAAAATACCGAAACACTGGTACGATACGATCACCCTTACTGGAAAGAATATGCGGCGGTGACGCATCACGCCTACGGCAATGGTTCCGCTGCATATCTTGGATGTTTTTTCGATGCAGATTCTTTGGAAGCTGTATTACGTACGCTGATGGAACGATTTGGCATTGCCGTCCCAAAGGAACATTTTCCGCTCATACGAAAAGAAGGCGTCAATCAGAACGGAGCAGCCGTTACATACTTTTTTAATTACTCCGGCGCTCCTGTGAATTATACCGTTCCTTATGACGGAACAGAGCTGACGAAGCATGTGACATTCCATGCGCAGGATACTGTCCGCCTTGAAGCGTGGGATTTTCATATTTTGCGGTCGTAAATGCGGGATGTTCATATTTTGTGGTCGTAAATGCGAGATTTACTTTTCGATTACTGGTACATTATGGAAAGGACTGCGGCAATTGTACTGTTTTGCCGCAGTCCCTGAAAGGTAAACAACTGTATTCAGCTATATGATCCGTCTGTAACCGATTTTTCAGACACGCTCGGGTATAGCCATCACTGTTTTTCCAGCCATCCGATGACATCGAACAGGGACGATAGCTTCGCCGCGTCCATGTTTTCAAATTCGGGTCCCGGCTCTTTCATATCGGGAATACAGATTACGTCGATTCCTGCGGCATGCGCTGCCTGTATCCCTGACTCGCTGTCTTCCAGTACGAGACAGTTTTCAGGCGGTTCTTTCGCATATTCACAGGCTTTTTGAAAAATGTCCGGATAAGGCTTGCCCCTGTTTACTTCGACGCCAAATACCATATGATCAAAAAAAGCCGCGATTCCATTCTGGCTTAATACTCCCTGCGCCCGTTCCCTGGTGCTGGAGGATGCCAGCAGTATCTGATATTGATTTTTCTTCAGATAGCTCAGTAATTCCACTGCGCCCGGTTTCAGATTCACGCCTTTTTCCAAATATTCTCTTTCTTTCTGCTCTGCAAACGTCAGGCCTTCTTCTAACGAAATCGGCAGACGACAGGTTTCGATCAGCAGCTGCATGTTCTGCACTCCTGCTCTGCCGCTGTAATCGTGTATGTATTGCTCCATTGAGAATGTATGACCGTAGATTGGCAGTTTGAACGGACTTTTTCAGCCTGCCTGAACGAAGACTATGGTTATGAATTTCTAATAAGAGACGCGTTGTCCAATATTCTCTTATACGTAAAGTCCAAAAGCGAGACCGCGGCTCATCGAACGATTCCTTCCGTAAAAGAAGACCGCCTGAAAGAAATGATTACCTGGATCGACCAGCATCTGGAACAGGCAGTCAGCGTATCCGACATTGCAGGAGCGGCAAATATCTGCACAAGAGAATGCCAGCGTATTTTCAATCAGTATCTGCATTACAGCTGAGACAAATGACCCGATCATCGATATTTCGTTGAATTGCGGTTTTTCCAATCCTGCCTATTTTTCCAGGCAGTTTAAAGAATATATGGGATGTACGCCGGGACAATACCGCGCCGCGGTAAGAAAAAACGAAGCGGACTGACGTTAGGTTACACAATCTCTTCCACAATCTGCGTATCATAAAAATACATATTGAAATTCATTTTTACATATGCTATAATGCCAGTAGGCTAAAAAAGTGATAATTAGTCCATGTGGACAACAGACGAAATCCCCGAACCGTGTTGCAGCACAGTCGGGGATTCTTCTTTACTTTTTATACTGGCAAAGCACCCAGCAGGTTATTTGTTGTCCAAATCATCTTTACTGTCTAACCATTTGTTGATGCGTTGGCTAACCACACCAGCCATAACAGCAATTAAAAAGTGATAATAATTTCCAATGTGAACACCTCCCCCTGTTGCCAGGTATCGGTAGGACAACACTGATATTATAACGTATTTCATTGCTATCAGCAATGACGAGATTCTATTAAATATTAATTTTCCTCAAAAACACTCCCGCATTCAACTGAGAGGTATTTTATTATTTTATATCTCAACTTTTCCCATTATTTCTAATATCATTTACAGGCTAATTCTTTTGCATCAGATACACATGAATACTTTTCGTCTTGCCATTGTAATACAAAAACTGCTCATTCACGCCGCGTTTGCGGTCGATACAGACACCCATCTCATAATCGTCCGCTATCCCGATCACATGCTCAAACGGCAGTGTCACTACGGAAATATGCGTCTGCATATCTGTGATCGGATGTTGTCCGGCAAACTCCATGCAGGCGCCGGTATTCGTAAATACCATCAGCGCACCCTCGTCTTCCAGAACGCCTTCCACACAAAACTGTTTCATACGTTCTTTCTCGGCAGGCTGAATGGTATACAGCCGTTTGTTCTTTAGCAGATCTCTGATCGCCGCCCAGTCTTTTTCGCTCCGATGGGCCTTGTTCACTTTTATGCGCAGCTGTTCGATTTCCGTCTCCAGAAGAACCTGCTCTTCTGCGCTGTGTTCCTCCCGCTGACCCTCTTCCTTCCTTTCCTCCTGCTTCATGTTTCACGCATCCTTTCCTGTTTGATATGCCGGTAGTTACCGCATTATTTTTCCAGCAGCTTTCTTCCCATCAGCACGCCCATGGCAGACGCCATCATCAGCCCTCTGGTCCATCCGCTGGAATCGCCCAGACAATACAGGCCTTTTACGTTTGTAACCAGATTTTCGTCCATACGCACCTTATTACTGTAAAACTTTAGCTCCGGAGAGTACAGCAGCGTCTCGGTGCTGGCAAATCCCGGCACGACCTGGTCCATCGCCTGTATAAAATTAATAATATTCACCATGGCCCGATACGGCATTGCCGCGGTAATATCGCCGGCTACCGCATCCGGCAGCGTCGGACGTACATTCGACTGCGCCAGTTCTTTCTGCCAGGTACGCTTGCCATCTAAAATATCTCCGTAACGCTGCACCATAATCTGCCCCGCGCCCAGCATATTTGTCAGCTCTCCAACCTTCTGGGCATAAGCGATCGGCTGGTTAAACGGTTCGGTAAAATTATGTGAGCAGAGAATTGCCAGGTTGGTATTGTCTGATTTCAGATCTTTATAGGAATGCCCGTTCACGACTGCCAGATCGTTGTCATAATTTTCCTGACTGACAAACCCGCCCGGATTCTGGCAAAACGTACGCACCTTGTTTTTAAACGGCCTTGGGTAACCGATCAGCTTGGATTCATACAGTACTTTATTTACTTCTTCCATAATTTCATTGCGCACTTCCACACGTACGCCAATGTCTACGGTTCCGGGCTTATGTGCAATCTCATATTTGGCGCAAAGCGCCTGCAGCCAGTCTGCGCCGCGTCGTCCCGCAGCGACTACCACATGCGGAGCCTCATAGCGCAGCTGTTTCGTATCGCCTTCTTTGGACAGTACCACTCCCTGACATACGTCTTCTTCCATGATCAGATCGCTGCAGTGATAACCAAACAGCATCTCTACGCCTTTTTCCTGCAAATACTTCTCAATCGCACCGTAAATATGCTGCGCTTTTTCTGTACCAAGATGACGAATCGGACAATCGACCAGCTTTAACCCTGCGTGTATGGCACGTTTTCGGATCTCGCGCACTTTTAACGGTTCGCTGACCCCTTCGATTCGCGTATCCGCGCCAAACTCCAGATAGATCTGATCGGTATAGCGTATCAGCTCCTGCGCCATATCCGCACCGACCAGCTGTGGAAAATCTCCGCCGACTTCATAGCTTAGCGACAGCTTTCCGTCAGAAAATGCCCCTGCTCCGGAAAATCCGGTCGTAATATTACACGGCTTGCAGCCGACGCATTTTCTCGTCTGACTCTTCGGGCATTTCCGGTCTTCGATCGCTTTTCCTTTTTCAACCAGCAATATTTTTTTCGTGCTGTTGTTTTTCACGAGTTCCATCGCGGTAAAGATTCCTGCCGGACCGGCCCCTACAATTATCACGTCATATTTCATAACATCTGTCCTTCCTAATATACTATCTCTGATTCCGATCATTTTATCCGTTTTCGTATGCGTTTGCATCAGATATTTTTGTTTGTAACTGGTTTGCTTTTGCACCCGCTTACTTTAATTTATGGATATCCGTATCTTTCATAAACTGTACGCTGTTATATAAGATCAGAATATCGTCTGCCGGATATACGCGCAGCAGCTTGCTGATCGGCAGATTGACATAACGCAGGTCCACAACAATCGTACGTGCATAATGTCTGGCTGCAAATGGCGCAAAGCAGTTGCCGAAAGAATCTTTAATCAAAAGAAGCGTTTTTCCATTCGTACCTTCCTCTGCCCGGCGAATGTCCACCAGCGCCTGATTGCCTCCAAAAAACACACTATATGGATCCTCTCCTTCCAGCTTTGACAGATCATAAAAGCTGTCAGACTGAAATTCGCCCATATTATAATCGAACGAAAACGCGGAATCGCCGGACTGTTCATACAAAGAAATCGTGTCCGCTTTTCCTCCGGTCCTTACTTTTGCATAAGTAGTTCCCATAAATGTATCCGTGACCGGCATAACCTGAAACTGTTCTTTGGGAACCGGCGTAAATCCCATATGCTTTGCCCATGCTTCATAAGCATAATAAGCGCCCAGCGTCGTCCAGTGATGATCGGTGCGATAATAAATGTATTCGGAATCATGCGCTTTTAATACATCTTCCACCGCAATCTGCTGCTGACGCGGCGCCTGCTGTCTGACCTGATCAAAAAACTGCGCTTCTCCGCCGATCTGCGCAAACATCGGAAGTTTTTGAGACAGCGCGCTGCTTTTGACCGGTACAAACAAAACGTCCGCGTTTGGATACTCTTTTAAAAAAGACGCGGTACGTTTCACATTTTTTCGAACCTGTTTCCAGTCAAAATCCTGCGTCTGATACCGCTCCAACAGGTAATCGTCTTTTCCAAAATACACGCCGTTTGCTTCCCGCTCGCCAAGCAGCCGCGTCAGGCGCGTGCGCAGCGTTACAAAATGCGTCCTTCCCGGAAACTGTTCGCTCAGATATGTTTCATACTTTCTTTGAAACTTTCCGCTCATCACACTTTTCTTCGTTAAGCTGGGACGTTTGGAAAGCATCCTGCGTTCTTCGGCAGAATATGTCCGATCAGGCGTCAGACGCATACATACAGCGCATCCTGACAACAACAAAATCACGGCTCCTATAAAACATAGGAACCGGATTCGTGTCTGAATAGTTTTTCTATCGCTGTAATTTTCAAAATCTTTCATAGCACCTCTGTCAAAAAAGTACTCAATTAAATAAATGCCGTCCGATTATTTCAGCTTGTTTTTCACTGTATTTACAGCTTTTTTATTGAGCTGCTGATGCGCTTTAATAATCTTTTCTTCGTTTCCGCTTTCTTCCACGTCCTTACTCACGCTTCCGCCGAGCATGAAAAAGCAGACGTAATTTCCATTTGCATACACTTTGGAGCCCTGAATTTTCAGCTGATTCATCGGATACTGCATCGTATCTTCCTTCAGTTTTTTCTGATATTTTTTTACTGCGCTTAGAATTTTCTTTTTGGACGAAGCGTTTTTCGCCTTGAATATCGCCATCTGATCTACCTGTGCGCTGATCATTGGCACCTCCGCATATGCGGACGAATATAAGGAAGAAGCGACTCCGTATCTGTCTTTGATCTCATTTTTATCCAGCTTATAATTCGGCCAGTAATTCTCTGCGTAGGCTTTTTTGATCGCGTCAGCCAGTTTGGATGCCGAAGGTTTGGACGCCGCCTGCACCGTCACCGAAGAAACGGCTGCGCCAGATCCTGGAAACGCCGTTCCTGTCATCTGTATGGAACCGGCTCCCATACCTACTGCCGCTGTTAATAAAAGAGCCGTCAGTTTCTTTGTATTCCTGTTACATTTTTTACCATTCATCCTGTTTTCCTCCAAATAGTTCCAAGTTATTGCCCATTGTGATCTGGTTACTTTGTTCTCACCCAGACGCTCTGACGTCTGGTGAACCTATTCTATCATACCGGAAGGAAAAATGGAACATTTATTGTGCAAAAATCATCAAAACCGGTACGGTCAGCACACATAACACGGTCGTCAGTATGATTGCCGCACTGCAGGCCGTCACGTCCATTCCTTTCTGGTTCCCGAGAATCAGCGGCATATTTCCAACCGGCATGCCAAACATTACCATACAGACAGCCAGAAGATCTGATTCCCCTATGACCAGACGCAGCAGCGGCAGCATAAGCAGCGGCAGCACAAGCAGCTTGACAAACGCAAACACATACAGACGCGGCTGCCCGAAAATTTTTCCAAAGCCGGATGCTGCCAGTGCAAATCCGACCGCCACAAGCGCCATTGGCGACGTCACGTTACCAAGATACGTCACTGCGGTCTTTAAAAATTCCGGCAGCTGGATCTCGAAAATAATAATTGCCATTGCAAGCAGTCCGGATACCGTCCCCGGATTTACCATCGCCCGTAAGGAAGATACGGTCAGCTTTCCGTCCATCAGCGCGATTCCATACGTATAAAAGACAAACGTATACACAAGCATAAATTCGGTAACATAGACCACATACTCTGATCCAAATATGCTCGAAATAACCGGAATCCCAATAAATCCGACATTGGAAAACACAAACATCAGCTGAAAAATCTTTTTTTGCTCCCGATCCTTTTCAAAATATGGGGACAAAATCATTCCGGCGATAATAAATGCCAGAAACATGCCTGCGGCAATACCTCCTGCCAGCTTTATGGTATCCAGCGGGATTTTGCCAGCTGCGTCGGCCGCGCTCGCCAGAACAAGCAGCGGATTAAATATCTGAACGATCATTTCCGACATCTGCGTATTCGTATGCTCGTCCAGCATCCCTTTTTTCGTGACAAAATAGCCGGCGCCAATCATTAAAAGCAGCGCCAGCATTTGAAAAAATACAGTAAAAAATGACATTTCCAGTTGTCTCCGTTCTCTCTTTGCTATTTTTAAAAAACTACTTCCTTACACACGTCCACCCATTCCGCATATCCGGAATATTGTTCCAGCTGCGCGATGGTAAGCTCGATGGCGCTATTGGAACTGCCGCAGGCTGGAAACACCGTCTCAAAGCGTCTGAGCGACTGGTCCAGGTATACGCTGACCCCCTCGTTTACCGCAAACGGACATATGCCGCCGACTGCGTGTCCCACGAGCGTTTCTGCTTCCTGCGCCGAAAGCATCTTCGCTTTTGTGCCAAACTGCGCCTTATATTTTTTATTATCGATCTTCCTGTCCCCAGCTGTCACAATCAGCACCGTCTGTCCGTCCGCCAGAAAGGAAAGCGTCTTTGCAATCCTCTGCGGTTCACAGTGCAGTGCCAGTGCGGCAAGCTCCACTGTTGCACTGGATACGTCAAATTCCAGAATCTTATCTTCCATTCCATACGTTTTAAAATATGCTTTTACTTTCTCTATCGACATCTGTTTTCCTCCTGTCACACGCCGTTGTTTCTTACATATCATTCGTGTATATTCCTTCGGATCTTCCTGATCAGACCTGTCTTTTCGTCAAATCATACATCCTGCCGTTGCGTCTTCCAATATCCATATCGCAGCGGCTACAGACACATCCCCGCGGATTCCCGTATCATCAGATGACACGGCAGCTCCATGCGCACGCATGCCTGATGTCCTCCCTGCAGCCGGTCTTTCAGCGTCAGCACTGCCAGATGTGCCATATCTCCTTTCGGAATCTGTATCGTTGTTAACATCGGCGAAAACCGCACCGCTTCTTCGATATCGTCGATCGAAATGACAGCCGGACGATACACCTGTTTTCTGCGCCGCCCGTTTCGGTCTTTCATCGCCTGCAAAAACCCCAGCGCCGTAACGTCGTTTGCGCAAAAAACTGCCGTCGGCGGTCTGCGCAGCGCTTCCAGCCGCTGAAACGCCTGATATCCTTCTTCCCGTGTCTGATTCGTTGATACGATATATTCATAGATCAGCGAGATCTTATGATTGAGCAGACATTCATAATAACCGCTGTACCTGGCCTCCATCGTGCAGTCTCCGACATAAGCGATGCCTGTATGTCCCAGCTCCAGCAGATACTCCACAGCCATTGCCGCCGCCTGCGCGCCATTACATGTAATTTCATCCATCCGGTAATCCATCGGATTGCGGTCGATCGCAACAACGCCGCGATATTTGCGCAGTATGATATCCGCCGCCGCCTGCGGACATTTGCCAAGTACAAGCATTCCATCCGCACGCAGACGGCTCCCGTTCCCCAGCGTCGAAAGATCCGGGACATGCAGAATCTGTCCCGGAATACAGTTTTGTTTATGACATTCCGTCTCGATATGGCGATACATCTCTTCAAAAAAAGGGTCTTTGGCAAACGAATGAAATCTTGCCAGAAGAATGTCGATGCGATATGGTTTTTCTGTTGCCGTATTCCCCTGGCTGCTCATTTTCAGCTGTCTGGCATTTTGATTGGGTACATAATTCAGCTCTCTGGCAGCCTCGCGGATACGCTCTGTCAGACGTTTGTCCTGACACTGGTAATCCGGCTGATTTAAGACTCTGGATACTGTTGCTACAGAAGCGCCTGACATCTGCGCAATTTTTTTCAGCGACATTTTGATAAATCCTTCCTATTTCAGACCTCTTTGTCTGAGCAGATAATTTTCTACGCTGGAGAAAATTCCTTTATCAATAACGATTCCGATCAGAATAATTACGAGCATGACCGTCATAACCTGATTGATATCCGCCAGATCACGCCCAATCATCAACGTATAGCCAAGGCCGACAGAAGCCGACATCACCTCGCCCGACATCAGCGCTCTCCAGGCAAACGACCACGCCTGTTTCAGGCCTGCCACAAAAGACGGCAGCGCAGCCGGAAAAATAACTTTTGTATACATTTTACTGCCTGTAACGCCCATCGTTTTAGCCGCTTTGATATAGATCGGAGGCACTTCCCGAATTCCGCTTTCCACCGCAAGCGAAATGCTGAATACGGACCCCATAACCACGACAAAAATAATGGCGCTTTCATTCAGTCCGAACCAGAGGATTGCAAACGGCACCCAGCAGATGCTCGGCAGCGTCTGGATACCCAGCAGCAGCGGCTTTAAATTTCTGGCAAAATACTTCGACTGAATAATCAGAATGCCAAACAATACGCCGATAACGACGGAAATCAGAAATCCTGTCAGCACACGCAGCATACTTTTCAAAACGGCAGCCACAAGCGTGCCATTGGCAAGCAAAGTTTTCACACTCTCCACAACGCCGAACGGATGCGGCACCGCATACGGCTTCGCCCACTCGAACCAGTCCGTAGCAGCCACATACAGGAACTGCCAGAACGCAATCAGTAAGATCAAAAATAAAATGCTTCCCATCGCTTTACGCATCTTCATGGCTGCTTCACCTCCGGCTGATCAAATTCATCCGCCACGCTTTTTCTGGCGCTCAGACTAACCTGACTTAAAATCTGTCTGCGCAGCGCGGTAAACTCCGGCGCCTCGATATTTCTCGGACGCTGAAAGCCGATCGGTATGATCTGCCTGATCTGTCCCGGATTCTCGGCCATCACTATGACGCGGTCCGCAAAATATATCGCCTCTTCCACACTATGCGTAACGTACAAAATCGTCTTTTTTGTCTTTTCCCATATTTCTTCCAGCTCTGCACGCAGGATATGAATGGTCTGCTTATCCAGAGCAGAAAACGGCTCGTCCATCAGCAGCAGCTTACTGTCCAGCGCCAGCGCTCTTGCCAGCGCGGTTCGCTGTTTCATGCCGCCGGAGATCTGATGAATCGAATAATCTTTGTAATGCCAGAGCCGCACCATTTTCAAATATTTCTCCGCAATCTCCTGCTGCTTTGCTTTTGGGTGTCCGGCTGCTTCCAGACCAAACATGACGTTTTCCATCACATTCAGCCACGGATACAGCGCAGCCTCCTGAAACATCACGACACGATCCGCCCCCGGCTCCGTCACCGGCTGACCGTCCAGATAAATGGAACCGGACGTCGGCGTATCCAGTCCCGCCACCAGATTTAACAATGTGGACTTTCCGCAGCCGGAAGGTCCTACAATGCAGATAAATTCGCCTTTTTCCACTTCCAGAGAAATATCCTGCAGCGTTTCTTTTGTCGTATCACTAAATACCTTACTAATTGAATGAAGTTGTAAATACATCGCTCTCCTCCGGCACTTTATTAATAAATCCCTCATTTTTGCTGATTTCGGCAAACTTCATAACTGCTTCTTTATTCAGCGCCGTGTCCACCGTCATTCGAGCAAACGCATTTTCGATGACCGCTTCGTCGATCGCCTTGCCCGTCGTTTCTTTAATCTCGTCATTGACAATCGTACGTGCTTCTTCCATATTTTGATTGATATACAGCGTCGCCTCTTCGTGTATCTGTAAAAACTGTTTCACCAGATCCGGATGATCTTCGATAAAATCCTGACTGGCAACAACGACTGCCGTCGGATAATTTCCTTCTAAAAATACTTCGTTATAGTCCAGTAAGATCTCTGCATTGCCGTTATTTTCAATCGTAGTTCCCCACGGTTCCGGAACAAGCGCGGCATCCACGCTGCCATTGTCGATCAGATTGAGTATATCAGCGTTCGAACTGGCATTTACCGTTACGTCGCCGCCGGCATCTACGGTTTTTAATCCCTGATCCGATAAGATACTTAACAGACACAAATGCTGCGTATTTCCCATCTGCGGCACCGCAATCTTTTTACCGGCAAGATCTGACAGAGAGGTGATGCCGGAATCTTTCCGTTTTAATAAAACGGCTCCCGCATTTGTCGTATTGGAAATAATTTTTACGTCGCCTTCGGATTTTACGTTTGCGCTTAACGCCGGAACAGGGCCGATATATCCGAGATCGATTTCCCCTGCAAAGATCGCTTCCATTTCCGCCGGACCGGCATTAAACGAATTCCATGTCACAAGGCAGTCTTCTCCCCATTTTTCTTCCAGCATTTTCTTATTTTTCATTACCAGCGCCTGCGTATGCGTAATATTGGGAAAATATGCAATGCGCACCTTTGTTTTCCCATCTTCTCCCTTCGCGCTGTCTCCGCCAGAACCGCATGCGGATGCAGAAAGGCAGATGCCTGCAACAATAAGACCGGTCACAATTTTTTTCATTATGTTTTTCATGTAAGAACCTCCATGTCAGATCATGATTATGTTTTTGTAGTCAATGTCTGCATTTTATCACAAAAACATACGCCGGTTTTGAATTTTTTAGAAAACGTTTTCAAATATAATCATAACATAAAACAAATTATATTTCCATTTGTTTCCAAAATATTATTTTGATCTTTGCTTTTACAAAATATTTGCCTCAAAAATCAGAAAACGTTTTCAATCCTGCGGCTCATATCTGATCTTCCCAGAACAATTCGTCCAGTGTCTTTCCAAGCGTCCGGCAGATCGCAATACACAGCCGGATAGTCGGATTGTAATCTCCTTTTTCAATTGCGCTTACGGTCTGCCTGGATACGCCGACCAGATCTGCCAGCTCCTGCTGTGACAGATCTTTTGCCGCTCTGGCCGCTTTCAATCTCAGATTTTTCACGTTTGCTCCCCTTTGTCCGTATTCTGACGCTCTTTTGTCCATTTTACAAACATCACAGTAAGTAAAATGGTAAATGCAACCGTCAGCAGCAGATTCACCCCGTTTAAAAAAGTCAGAACGCCGTGTTCCAGCAGTCCGTGCCGTATCCGGTACACAGCGCATACCGCATTCATCAAAGTCACTGTAATCAGGATGCTTAAGATCCGTTTTGGATTTTTATTTAGCGGGAAATATCCGTCATACCAGACGCTGTAAACCACATAGATCGTGACTCCGATCAGCATTCCGCAAAACAGCGTCATGGACAGATCCATAAACTGTATCTCCAGTCCGATATCTGACAGAATACAAAACGCGGTAAAAATCATCCATCCGACAAATCCGTACTGAAATGCCCGTCCGCGGACGACCTGCTGACGCTCGTCGTACTTTCCTTTGATCGAACCGTCTCTTTTTTTCCCCAGAGCCGCCAATACCACGCAGCATCCGGCAAGTGCTCCGGCCAGTAAGCCAATTGCATGCTGTTTCATAAGTTCTCCTCCTGTTTGTGGTGTATGAAAATGGTTTCTGCATACAATATATACTTTATTTTTCTTTGTATCAAGTATATTTTACATTTAGGTGTGTATATTTTCTATTTGTCTGTGGTGTGGAATTTCTGGAGATAAGTTCAGGTAAGAAACCGGGAGCAAATCAGACATTGTGCGGCCACTTTTAGATGGCTGCGCGGACGTGTGCGTGACAGCCGGAAGGGGGCCCTGGAGCGGGCGGCATGGGACTGAGCGGACTGGGGCAACGCTGCGGTGA
>CAJTMV010000003.1:0-149048 GCA_910577225.1 uncultured Eubacterium sp.
GGATGTATCCTATACATATAAAATCATTGGAAAACCAGAACTGACATGTGGTATGCGAAGGAAATATACACTTAAAATTACAGATAATGCTGGAAATGAATCTGATAACGCAGCTTTCACATGGAATGTTGTTTCTGATTTTGAGGTTGAACAGATTATAAATGGAAATCAAATAACGGGGTATTTTTGAGGAAATTATTATTTAAAATAATATACTATTCACCGACAAAATATGTTATAATACTCCATAGTCAGATTAGGACAGCGTAGGGATAGTCTGGTGGTTGTACTTTCCGGGAACGGAAAGGAGGTACATATGGCATTGGAGACATGAAAAACGCATACAGAGTTATTTGAAATTGAAATTTTTGACTTGAATTATTCTGTCTTATAGCTTATAATCAGTGTAAAGGTAATGTGGATATTGTAGCGTCCCCATTACCCGAGACGGAAACTATATTGTAGAATTATAATTTACAACAAGCTATCCCTCTGCTGCCAATAGTGGGATAGCTTTATTCCTGTCTATTTACGTTTGTTGTGATTATCTATGTATGTTAATGCTGCGAATACTACTAACAGCAATGTTAAAACTTCTAACGTGTTCATAGAATCCCCCTTTCCGTCTCCGAAAAGGGCAACCGAGGAACTATCCCCATATTGTCTACACTGACTATGGAATATTATATCAGATTTTAGCGGGGAATGGTATAAATAATTTGTTTGGTTGACTTGAAAAATATATAGATATTTAGAATTTTATATGTTATAATTTTCCTATACAAAAGTAAAGGAAATGAGTAGAATGCTGGATAAAGTTATCTATGTAGGATCATATAAAAAGGAATTTAATACCATATTAGGGATAAACATAGAAATTAGAGATATATATAGATCAAAAGGTTTGCCAGCACATATGCTTAAAAGCAAGCATGAAAAATGTTTAAAATATATAGATTATATACCAGATATCATTGATAATCCTGATTATATAGGTGTGAATCCGAATGAAAATGGTACAGATTCTATTGAACTGATTAAAAGGTATCGTGATAATGTGATGATAGGAATTAAACTGGACAAGGAAAATGATTATCTTTATGTATCTACAATGCATGATATACAGGAATCAAAGATACAAAGGCGTTTATATAGTGGGAGAGTCAAAGAATTTCATGTTGACAAGTCAACAAATAAATAGTATATTATATACATAAGTAAATATAATAATAGTAATGAGCATGATTATTTTTGAGGTCGGAAATGGTTCCCGACACACTCTGTAAAGAGTACCTGAGATGCTGGATACACCGCCCAGCCAAAAATAATTGTGCTTTTATTATGTTAAAATGCGGTTTGTTGTTTATAATTTAAGATAAAATAGGAGCGGTAAGTTAATTGATTTCTTACTATATTTAGTAGGTATTAATTAGGAGAAAATAGAATAATCTGATCCGTGTAGTATTATTAAATATAGTTGGTTAATTTGTCAGAAAATTTATATATTTTTATGCAATAAACTTGCAATAACAATGCATTATATGTAGTTTGATGAATCATTGGAATATTCTGAATGTTTAGATAATTCAGATAATTTCTTTTCAAGACACTTTGAAACTGTACCAAAAAATCGAAACTATCTTATGTTACATACACTACATAACACCTGATCATGGATGTTAGTAGAGAAGCAACACCATATACACACTTTCTGATACACAAATATACACGCAAAAAAGACACCCACAATCAAGTGAGTGTCTTATATTTTTGTGTTCAATTATATAACAATTTTAAAAGAATGAAAGAATTTCTACAGCATTTATTTTTTCCTCTTTAGAAGAGTGAATATAATATTTTACAGTAAGTTCCACACTGCTATGTCCAGCTGGTTCTGATATAGTTTTCAGATCAACGTCTGGATTCTTAGCCATAGCAGTAAAGCACTGATGCCGGAGCATATGAGGGTAGACATTCTTTCCAAGTGATTTCTGACCATTTTTATTAATGATCTTGTATCGGTTTTAGAGCGTTCTGGGGCGTATGGTAGTTGTGGCGTGTGGTATCGTGTGAGGATAGCGTTTGCCCCCTGTTAGTGGGAGCTAACATAGCAATACACATTTTTTTACCCATAGAAAATTTTTGGAGACTAATCTAATTTCTATTTCTATCTTTCAAATAAAAATTGAATCAATCCAAACATATAAAGAGAAAAAGTAAGTGTAAGACAAATTGAAAATAGAGAGAGTGAAAAATCATGCAATCAAAAAAGGTAGTGAAAATATGGAATAGAAAATATGGAATGAAAATATCGGATTGAAAGCATTCATGAATTCCAATGCAAATAGTGAATCTATGTTAAATTAGGTGTGCAAAAAAGATAGTATTGAGATTCAAATGTAAGAAGCAAGAAATTTCTGTATTGAAAAAAGAGAAGAAGTAATTGAAGGAACATTTTAATAAACAATTTAGGAAGAAAGGATGATTTTTATAAGTATGAAAGAAAAGGTATTAGTTGACAAAGCATTATTAAATATCAAAGAATTTTGTGATTATTTGGGAATTGGACAGACAAAAGCAAGGGAATTACCAAGAGGACATAATGGATTCGGTGTGCAGATAGGAAATCGCTGGTATGCTAATAAGAATAAACTTGATGAATGGATAAATAGACAGTCTGTATAGGAAGCAAAAACGATAAAAATTCTGATAAATAAGTAATGTAAATTGAAAGAGATAAGTTTTAATGTTATACTAAAAGCAAGTGTATTTATGCGTATCCTTTTGATTTACACATATGTTAGAAAGGAATAGGAAAATGGGTAAATCATTAAAAGGAAAAGAGCTTGGCAGTGGAATTTGCCAACGCTGCTTTAAGTTTTATATTTTCCAGGTGTGCGAGGAGAAGTAGCGTTGTGAAATGCTGGTTTACTGCGGGTTTCAGGGGTTTTGAGTAAGCGAGCGACGAAATAGTAAAGAAGCGATACATAAATGAAAATGAAACCTGATGTAAGGAAATGAGATCGATGAGTATGACAGAACATGTATTAGATATTTTTGAGAATGCGACAGCCGAATGGTTTGAACGTACTCTTGGAGAGCCGACGCCGGTTCAGAGAGAAGCCTGGCCGATGATTGCGGCTGGAGAACATGTGCTTGTATCGGCGCCTACCGGAACCGGAAAGACGCTTTCTGCGTTTCTTGTATTTTTGGACCAGATGAAACGGCAGGCGCGTCAGGGAACGTTAAAGCGGCAGCTGCAGCTGATTTATGTGTCGCCGTTAAAGTCGCTGGCGGCAGATATTCGGGAAAATTTAAGAAGACCACTGGAAGGAATGCAGGCGGAAACGATAATAGAAACGGCGATTCGTACCGGTGATACGCCTCAGAAGGACAGGCAGCGGATGGTGCGCAGGCCGCCGCATATTCTGATTATTACGCCGGAGTCTTTGTATCTGATGCTGACGAGCAAGACGGGGCAGAATGTGCTGGCAACGGCAAAAGCTGTGATACTGGATGAACTGCATGCCCTGATCGATACAAAAAGGGGCGCGCATCTGATGCTTTCTCTGGCGCGGCTGGACAGGCTGTGCGGACATCCGCTGCAGCGGATCGGTCTGTCTGCGACAATCGAACCGCTGCAGCTTGCGGCGGAATATCTGGCGCCGGAAAGGGTGAAAATAGCGGCTCCCACAATGCAAAAAAAGGTCAGGCTGGACATTTTAAGTCCGTATGTGGATATAACGAAAGGCAGAAGAAAAGATCCGGTCTGGGAAGAGCTTGGGATACTCGTTTACCAATATTGTCAGGGAAGCCGCAGTGTGATTGCGTTTGTGGAAGGCAGACGGTATGCGGAAAAGCTGGCGTATTATGTCAATCAGGTCGGCGGAGAAGGATTTGCGCGCGTGCATCATGGCAGTCTGTCCAAAGAGCAGCGGCTGGAGACGGAGCTGGCGCTGCGGGATGGCAGCCTGCGGCTGTTATGTGCAACATCTTCGATGGAGCTGGGTATCGATGTGGGAGAGATCGACCGGGTATTGCAGGTCGGGTGTCCGCGTACAGTATCGGGGACGATGCAGCGGCTGGGACGTGCGGGGCATAATCCAGGAAGAGTCAGTGTGATGTATCTGTTTCCGCGGACAGCTGCAGAGTGCGTATCCTGTGGAATGACTGCACAGCTGGCCAGAGAGGGAGGGGTGGAGCATGTGCACCCTCCGGTACAGTGTCTGGATGTGCTGGCGCAGCACCTTGTATCGATGGCTGCGTATCGCAGCTACGAGCTGGATGAGGTGATGGAAATACTGCCGCGTGCATGGCCGTTTCGTCAGATTACCAAAAACGATGTAAAAGAAGTGCTTGAAATGCTGGCGGGCGATTATGAACATGCACAGGATATACCGGTGCGGCCGAGAGTGCTGTATGACCGGATTCACGAAAAGGTGGAGGGAGACGGTTACAGCAGAATGCTGGCAGTATCGGCAGGAGGGACGATTCCGGATAAAGGACTGTATGATGTAAGAACCGAAGCAGGGATAAAGCTGGGAGAGGTCGACGAAGAGTTTGTCTATGAATCTCAGAAAGGTGATCGTTTTATTCTCGGTTCTTTTGCGTGGAAAGTCGTAAATATCAGCAGGGATACGGTAACTGTTGTACAGGCGCCGGTAGAAGGCGCGAGGCTTCCGTTCTGGAAAGGAGAGCTGAAGGGACGGGACAAGCGTACCGGAGAAGCGTTCGGCCGGATGTTTCATGTGCTGCAGGACGCGTATGCAGACGGGAGGATGGAAGAAGCGCTGGGACAGCTGGGACTGGATGAAGCAGCGGTGAAACTGTCGGCAGGATATCTGGAACGGCAGATCAAAGCGGCAGGCAGTCTGGCGGATGACCGGACGATTCTGGTAGAACATTTTCGTGATGCGTCCGGAAACAGCCAGCTGATGTTTCATTCGGTCTTTGGCAGGAGGATTCATGCGCCGCTTGCGATACTGGCGGCGCATACGGTACGGGAACAGCTTGGTATGGAGACTGGCAGCGTGGACGAGGAAGAGGGGTTTTTGCTGTATTCGTATGGAGAACGGAATCTGCCGGAAGGAGTGCTGCAGATGCTGGATCCTGACACCTGCATCCGCAAGCTGGAAATTTTACTGCCGGAGACGCCGGTGTTTAATATGGCGTTTCGATATAACAGCGGACGTGCGCTGATGATGGGAGTGAAAAGAAACGGCCGGCAGCCATTGTGGATGCAGCGGCTGAAAAGTGCGCAGATGCTGGAAAATGTTGTGAGAGAAACAAGACATCCGCTGATTCGGGAAACAAGACGTGAATGTATGCAGGAATTGTGGGACTGTGAGGGACTGTCGCAGCTGTTATGGGATATTCGTGCGGGCGTGATAGAAGTCAGAGAATTTTATACCGAAATACCGTCGCCTATGTCATTGCCGCTGCAGTGGGCGCAGGAAGCAGCGGTTATGTACGATTATGCGCCGACGCCCGGAGAAATCCATGCGGCTGTGCGGGATGCGTTAAAGGAAGAAGAAAAACAGGGAAAAGAACTTGTACGACCGGGCAAAGAGGAGCTGTCACAGGTACATGACGTATATTGGAAACTGCCGGAAGATGAACAGCAGCTGCATGTTCTTTTGATGACACAGGGAGATCTGGCAGCCGGAGAGCTGGAAATACCTGCAATGTGGCTGGACCGGCTGGCACGGGAAGGCAGGGTGATATATCTGGAGCAGGGACTCTGGATTGCTGCGGAACATGAAGCAGAATATGCACAGGCACTGGATGGCGGGCAGAATCTGCCAGTGCAGACAGAGTGTGGAAAGGCTCCGGAGAGCGGGGGATCTGCGCGGGATGCCAGACTGCATATTGTCAGACGGATGCTGCGCTATCGGGGTGCGGCTGATGTCAGTCAGATCGCAGAGCGTTACGGATGGACGAAAGAATGTGCAAAAGAGGTTCTGGCAGAGCTCTGCGGCCGCAGGGACGCGGTCTGCCAGGAGGATGTTTATTATCATGCAGTGCTGTATCAGAGAGCGAGAGTACGGACAGTAAAGCGGCTGCGGGAAGAAGCGCAGACCTGTCCGGCGCAGGCGTACGCGGCGCTGCTGCTTACACGGATGGAATCTGGCGCTCCGGCGAAGGAATGTCTGGAACAGACGATCAGACGATATGCGGGGATTACGTTTCCGGCGGCGGTCTGGGAGAGTATCGTGCTGGCGTCACGGGTGAAAAATTACCGGGAGTCGATGCTGGATACGTTTCTGGCAGAAGGAGAAATGTACTGGCATATGGATGAAAAAGACGGACTTTGTTTCGAATATGTGGAAGAAGCGGACTGGGAGGCTGATCTGACCGATGGAATGCTGCAGCTGAATGAGAAAGAGCGACTGATTTATGAGACGCTGTTAAAGCGCGGCGCGAGTTTTCTGCAGCCATTAAACCGCCTGCTGGCCGGAGAGTCTGCACATGAAACGCTGCTTGCGCTAATGGGAAAAGGGATGGTCTGCGCGGACAGTTTTGTTCCGGTGCGGCAGTGGCAGGAACTGGAGAAGTCTAAAAAAATGGCGCCGAAGCGTCTTGCAAATATGCGGGTACAGGCATTACGTGCCGGCCGGTGGGATGTGGTCAGACCGGTGCAGGAGCAGCCGCAGACAGCCGGAATGGAACAAAAGCTGGAAAGGTGTTTTGACGCCTGGCTTATACTAAGCAAAGAGACGACAGCGGCATTTGGAATTTCCTGGCAGGAGGCGCTGGCGGTGCTGCGGATTCAGGAATACACCGGACAGGTCAGGAGGGGATATTTTGTGGAAGGAATGTCAGGGGCGCAGTTTATCAGGGGAAAAGATTATGCGTCCGTTGTACGGATGCTGCAAAGGCCGGAAGAAAAGATTGTCTGGATCAATGCCGCAGATCCCGCGCAGTGCTGGGGAAAAGTGCTGCCGCATATGCAGGGACGAAATTTTTTGCATGTACCAGGGACGGCTGTGGCCTGTTATGCCGGACTGCCGGCAGCAGTGCTGGAACGACAGGGGAAGACGCTGCGGGTGTTTGAGCAGGAACTGACGGATGCGTGTATGCAGGAATTTGCAGCAGCGTTCTTAAGCGGCAGGATTTTTTACGGACGAAAACGGATCGTTGTGAAAGAATATCCGCAGATTGCAGAAAGCGCGTTATCCGGTGCTGGATTCCGCAGGGAGATGCAGGACTATGTATTGTATCGTTAGGCGGGAAACGATATACAGATGAGGACAATGTAAAACATATGAAAATCTTATTTTGGAATACTCATAAAAACAAGGAGATCGATCCGTTTATTATTGACTTAACAGAACAGTATTCCTGTGATATTATTATATTAGCAGAATACACAGGCAATATAAATGGGTTGTGCAATCAGTTATCTTTATTACAGATGGACTTTTATTTGTGGCAAAGTCCTGCCTGTGACAAGATTAGGATAATATCAAAAAAGTGTTATCGGAATCAGCTGATGCAGGATGAAAAAAGGTACTGTATCTTTGGTGTGGAAACAGCATATGGAAAATATATATTAACGGCGCTTCACCTGCCGTGTAAAATGTATTTTGAACATCCGGACATAGAGTTTTATGCAAGGCGAATCAGGAATGATATTGAACATGTAGAAGAAAAACTGGGACATCGAAACTCATTTGTGGTAGGAGATTTTAATGTAAATCCATTTGAGAATGCCTGTATAAACGCGGACTGTTTTCATGCGCTGCCAGACAGACGGGAAGCTGGCAAAGGTTATCGAACCGTGGAGGGTGTTTCATTTACTACTTTTTATAATCCAATGTGGAATTTATTTGGCGATGCTGACGGTGTTAGCGGGACGTATTTTTATAATAAAAATCAAATACGGTTATATCAGTGGAATATTTATGATCAGGTGATTCTAAGACCGGATTTGACAGAATGTTTCGTATTTGACAGTCTGAAAATTATAGATCATATGAAAGGGAACAGTATTTTAAATAAAAATGGGAAACCGGACAGGAAAATAAGCGATCATTTACCAATATATTTTGAAATCAGGGAGGAAATGTGATGGAAAATTTATTAGAAGTACAATACGATGTAGATTCCAGAGCCGAGATGCCAAAAAAAATCCTGGAGGAGCAATGCGTATATTTAAATAAAATGACAAATGGAATCGTAATTCCCAGAGTGGCCGATTATGCGGGACAGATCGAGTCATATGTGATCCCGGGAGTGTCTGACCGGTTAAAAACAACAACGTCGCAGTTTAACGAGTTGTTTGAGGATAAAAAAATAGATATACAGACAGATTTGGGAGAGATGGGAAAAGAACCGTTTACGTATGAGTTTTTTCTTTCTTCCAAAAATATGCCTGATTATAAGTTTCGGATTATGTTTATGAAAAATGGTATTATGGGATATCCGTTAAAAATCATACTGGAAGAAGGGATCGCAGAAGAGATTAATCATTCTGATCATGGATATATCTATTCAGTCAAAAATCAGGCAGAATTTCTGGATATCTTAAGAAAAATATTAAATTCAGAAAGAGTTACAGAAATTGTAATGAGACTGATCCAGATGTATAATAACTAAGGAGTTTTTGATATGGCGTTCCGGGGCTGGATTTTACAGGGAGATGCAGGACTATGTATGGTATCGTTAAGCGGGAAACGATATATTTCCAGTTATCCGGAAAGGCTGAATATCTGGAAATATATCGCATGTTTTCATGCATCCGTTTGCAGATATGCGGAGCTGATCCGCTGCTGCAGATTTACCGGGGCTTCACAGGATGGCGAATGACCGTTTTTAGTTTTTCAGGACTGACTTTTCTGGCATCGCTCAGATAGATTTCATGATGATACCGCTCGTCGGTAATATCGAGCGCATAACCGTGGGCTGTTATATATGCATGCATCTGTGAGACGGTGTCAGGCTCGGAATCATAAGAGCCGATATGCATACACTGGACGCATAAGCCTTCGTTATAGGTCATAAATTCGACTTTGGAAAAATCCATATTTTTTTTCACTGAAGCTGTCTGAATGGCCCAGTCAAAATCGTCTTTTGTGACAAAATCAGGCAGACGGATCAGGGAAATGAACTGGAAAGTGTCTTTGCGGCTGTAATCGATTCCTTTTGTATGCTCCTGCCACCAGAATCCCTCGAGAGGCGGAACGACATAATCGAAAAATCCTTCGATTGTATGTCCGGTTTTCCGGCTCATTTTGATCGTAAAAGCAATTGCATATAAAAGTCCGATCGACGATTTGTATTCGCTGTTTTCGGCATTCGGGTCACCTTTGCCGCGGACGGCGATATAGTTCATCGGCGGAATTTCTACGATCGACGGTTTGGTTTTAGGCAGATAAAACTCTTTGTATTCTTTTTTGTAATCAAAAGATTTCTTTTTGGCGCCGGCAGCCAAAGTGCCGGAGGAGGTATTTGCGGGAGAGGTTTCGCCTAAAATTTCCAGCTGCTTTTTTCTGCTGAATCCGTGGAGGACAAGCTGCCAGGATTTGTCCAGCAGATCTTTCAGCAGTTCGTCTGGCAGTTCTCCGTCCGGTTTGACGGAATTCCAGTGGACCTTGTTCATATAATATCCCGGTACAATGTCAGGATACTGCGCTCTTAAAAAATCTCCTTCGGACGGCTCCAGCTTTAACGTAATATAATATGGCTGATTGTCCTTGTCGAGACAGACAGCGGCAAACATCTTTCCGCCGATCTGATAGCGGATCCAGTTCCAGTCTTTTTGTAAATCTTTTGTGACGCCGGGCTTGTTCTGCAAATATTCATCGATCCACGGGTATTTCATACAAAATTCCTCCTTTGTTTTTGTATTTATTATAATCTTTCTTTTTTGGCAGATCAACAGAAAAAATGATTGACACAGAAAGTAGCATTAAATATACTTGAGTTAAAAATCGAACGCACTGCCAGTCTGACGCAGGAAAGGCAGTGCAGAAATGAGGTGTAATATGGCAGATTATCAAATCAGCAATGGGCAGATTTCCATACAGATCGACCGTATGGGTGCGGAGCTTAAGTCGTTAAAGAGAACAGACACGGATACCGAATATCTGTGGGAGGGCGATCCGGCATACTGGAAACGGACGTCTCCGGTATTGTTTCCGATTGTAGGCAGTCTGCGCGGAGGCAGTTATTTGCTGAATGGCACGAACTGGCCGATGGGACAGCATGGCTTTGCCAGAGACATGGAATTTCAGCTAAAAAGCCAGAACGATCACGAGATATGGTTTTCGCTGGAATCGAACGAAGAAACGTTACAAAAATATCCATATGCATTTGTGCTGGACATCGGGTATGAATTACAGGAAACGACAGTGATTGTAAAATGGAAAGTCAGTAATCCGGCAGACAGCGATTTGTATTTTTCGATCGGCGGGCATCCGGCGTTCTGCTGTCCGATCCAAAAAGAAGAGAAGCAGGAAGATTACCGCATCTGGTTCGATACCAAAGATCAGGTGACGGCGACTGCGATCAAAGACGGACTGGCAGCAGGGGAGCATACGGTTTACCCATTGAAAGACGGATATCTGCAGATCACAGAGCATCTGTTTGATAACGATGCGCTTGTGATCGAGAACCATCAGGCACACAAAACAGCGCTTGTAAGACCTGACGGCAGCCATTACCTGACGGTCAGCTTCGATGCGCCGTTATTTGGCATCTGGTCGCCGCCGGGAAAGAAGGCTCCGTTTATATGTATAGAACCGTGGTATGGCAGATGTGACGCGCAGGATTTTCAGGGAATCTGGCAGGAACGCGAGTGGGGACAGCATCTTGCGCCGGGAAAGAATTTTGAAGCGTCTTATCAGATTTGTGTCTGATGAAAACAGAAAGGAAAGGTTTTTATGTCATATTATGTCTGTTCCGATATTCATGGAAGGTTTGACCGTTATCAGAAATTGCTGGATCAGATTCAGCTTACATCCGATGATCGGTTATTTATATTGGGGGATGTGATAGACAGGAATCCGGACGGGATATTGATTTTGCAGGATGCGATAAGCAGAAGTAATGTGGAACTGTTTTTGGGAAATCATGAATGGTTCCTGTATCAGACAATATCTGCGGTTGGAACGGAATTTGTGACAGACGAATATATGCAGCGGATTTGGTGTTCTCCGAACAACGGAGGGGCGGTTACGGCCGCTGCGTTTTGCAGACTGGAAGATCAGGAGAAGAGAAAAATATTAACTGCAATAGAGGAAAGCACGTTGTTAAGAGTGCTGGAGATCGATGGTATCAGGTATCATCTGAGCCATTCGTTTACGCTTGCAGATCGGCAGGCGGACTTTTACAGATTTAAAGATGTGTCATCCAAAGAAGCGGAAAACGTCGTGTGGAAGTCTGTTTTTCGTAAAGGGGAATATCATGCCAGGTATAGTGCGTTTGACCCGACGCTGCGGTATATTGTCGGTCATGTTCCGGTGCAGAGGTTTTCGGGTGATTCCTGTATCTATACGTATCGTCATATTACAGATGTTGACTGCGGCAGCGCTTATTCTTTTTTGGACGGAAACAGTCTGGCGTGTCTGAGGCTGGACGACCAGAAGGAATACTATATCCGGTGATTTTTAAAAACGCGTGAAATACAGGGGGGAACTATGGAATTTGATCAGGAGAAATATTTAACGTTATTAGCAGAGAAATATCCGACGATACAGGCTGTATGTCGGGAAATTATTAACCTGAACGCAATTTTAAATCTTCCAAAAGGTACCGAGCATTTTATGAGCGATCTTCACGGGGAGTATGAAGCGTTCTATCATATTCTGAATAACTGTTCCGGCGTCGTTCGGGAGAAAGTGGACATGCTGTTTGAAGATAAGCTGTCGGATGCGGAACGGGAGCAGATTTGTACATTGATCTATTATCCGAGAGAAAAGCTGGAGCTGATGAAAAAAGAAATGATCAATCTGCCCGAGTGGTATCGTGAGATTCTGACAGAACTGATTGAAATTGCGAAAACATTATCTTCCAAGTATACGCGTTCGAAAGTACGTAAAGCAATGCCGGAAGAGT
Organism: uncultured Eubacterium sp.; assembly: GCA_910577225.1. GTDB lineage: Bacteria > Bacillota > Clostridia > Lachnospirales > Lachnospiraceae > Eubacterium_J. The sequence goes on from CAJTMV010000003.1 coordinate 12,058, forward strand.
TTGCATATATCATCGATGAGCTGCTGCATGTGCAGAAGGATGAAGATGATAATCAGGTGATTTACCACCGCGAGATCTTAAAAACGATTATAGAGCTGGATAATGCGGATGAATTTATTGTCGCTCTTGCAAATCTGATTAAGCGGCTGGCGGTAGACCGGCTGCATATCGTCGGCGATATATTTGACCGCGGCGCCTGTGCAGATCAGATACTGGACCTGCTTATGAAATATCATTCGCTGGATATCGAGTGGGGCAATCATGACATCCTGTGGATGGGAGCGGCGGCCGGCAGCAGAGCGTGCATTGCGAATGTTGTACGCAATAATCTGAAATATGATAATACGGAAATACTGGAGAACAGCTATGGAATCAGTCTGCGCAGATTAACGCTGTTTGCGGAGCAGCTGTATCCGGGCACGGATCCGATGGAAGCGGCAGTCAGGGCGATTACCGTTATGCTGTTTAAGCTGGAAGGGGAAGTGATCGCCAGACATCCGGAATACGAGATGGAAGACCGCAGGCTGCTTCATCAGATCGACTGGGAAAATCATACGATCACTCTGGAAGGAAAGACCTACGAGCTCAGGGAAAAAGAATTTCCGACGATCGACCGGAACGATGTATATCGTCTTTCGGATGAGGAAGAAAAGATTATGGAAGAGCTGTGTATGGCCTTTGTCAACAGCAGCCGTTTAAACGCGCATATTCGCTTTCTATATAAAAAAGGCAGTATGTATAAAAGTTTTAACGGAAATCTGCTGTATCACGGATGTATTCCGCTGGATGAGGAAGGGAATTTTGAAGGCATCTGTATCGACGGGCGGATGTACAAAGGCCGCGCATACCTGGAATATGCGGATAAGACAAGCAGACGTGCATACCTGTCCGGACGCAGACAAAGCGATCTGGATTTTATGTGGTATTTATGGTGCGGCAGAAAATCACCGCTCTGCGGTCGCAATATTAAGACGTTTGAGCGCAGCTATATCGCGGACGAAAGCGTGTGGAAGGAAGCGTCTGATCCGTATTACAAATTTTATCAGACAGAAAAAACATGTAATATGATTTTGCGCGAATTTGGCTTGTATTCTTCGTTTTCGCATATTATTAATGGTCATACGCCGGTACGTACCGGAGAGGGAGAAATGCCGGTGCGGGCAAACGGAAAGCTGATTGTAATCGACGGGGGATTTTGCCGCAGTTATCATAAAACGACCGGAATTGCAGGATATACGCTGATCTACAATTCTCATGGGATTCGCATCAAGGCGCATCAGCCGTTTGAAAGCGTGTATACGGCGCTGCAGGAAAATAAAGATATCGAATCCGAAAGCGAGCTTGTGGAGACGGAAAAGGAACGCCTTATGGTCAAGCACACGGACAACGGGAAAAAGATTCTGGAAGATATCGAAGGGCTGAAAAAACTGCTGGAAGCATACCGGGACGGTACGATCGAACAGGGAAATATATAAGTATCATACCAGAAACAGCCAAAGAGGAGAATCCAAAGAATATAAGAAAGCCGGGGAACCAGAAAGTTCCCCGGCTTTTATGATCGATACAGATTGGCTGCTCTGCGTATTTATTCGGCTTCCTTTTGGGACGCATCGAAAAACGTTACAGAGTTTTCCGTGGTTCGGAATATCGTATTGCTGGAACCTACCTGACAAACTTTTAAAATATCGCCGTTTTCAAGGTCTGCCGCGTATTCAGAAGGCAGCATGACGTGTTCGTCAGATACAAACATTGTAGACATTTTTTCGTCATTGACATAAATGCGGCTCCAGTTTGTAAAGTGATCTCCATAGATCGAAAGACTGCCGTCTGCATTTTTATGGTATCTGGAAATATGAGTCTGGTCCACGCCCATCTGCAGATCGGAAGCAGGATATAAATCCTCGCCATCGTAGCAATAGCGTTCGCCATACAGGATATCATACTGCAGATTTTCCAGCTGGTTTTGATATTGCGGCTGCTCCGTATCATATTCGCCAGCCTGATGGTACGTAAAGATGGTACCCTGATGAAGTCCCGCCTGTTCTGTCGTATAAGCAAGCAGCTGGTAAGCGGTCAGATCGGCGTCTTTTTGTTCAAGTCCGAAGTTGTTCCATGTAGCGTACTGTGTCTTAAAAATATCGCCGGATTTTACGTCTTCATCGGTAAGTCCCATCGTAGGCAGATGGTCGCCGAACAGTACAAGCATCGTAGGTTCGTCTCTTTCAGCAAGCATATCCGTCAGGTTTTTAATAAACTTATCCACTTCATGGATTTGATTGACATAATATTCCCACTGGTTATTTTTTTCTTCTGTTTCGGCTCCGGATACTGTAATCTCCGGATTTTCAATAATCTTTTCTTCCGGATAGCTGCCGTGTCCCTGCACGGTAATGGTATATACAAAATCAGACTGATCTGGTGTGGAATCCAGCGCTTTTTCTGTCTCACGGATCAGGATATCGTCGGTTGGCCAGGAACCGAGCGGAGTGTATTCCTGAATATTCATCAGTTCCTTACTGGTAAACGTATCAAAGCCAAACTGTGAAAAAGCGTTTGCGCGGCTGTAAAAATTGCCGCCGTTATTATGAACGACATGTGTGCCATAACCGATGGCAGACATGTCAGAGGCGATGCTTTCGCAGTCGGTTTCTTTTAAAATCGTTTTGTACGGATATTCTCCGGTTCCGAAAAAACGCAGGTTCATGCCTGTCAGTACTTCAAATTCTGAATTGGCGGTTCCGGCGCCGACGACAGGTACGGTCAGATAGCCGGATGTAAAGTTATCGCTTAACTCCCGGAAATTTGGAATCGGATCTTTGGACATTTTTAAAAAATTAATTTCTGTCGGATCCATAAAAGATTCCAAAAGGACGCAGATCACGTTTGGCTGTTGTTTTTTTGCAGAGTCAGATACGATCTGACCGGATTCCGCTACCGTATAAGAGCCTGCTTCTTCCTTTGCCTGCGAGACCGACTGTCTGATCTGCCGGATCGTAGATTCTGAATAATCGTCCGGCCGGCTCATACCGCGGTCCATGACGCTGGATGAGAATCCATAAACGAAACCGTAGTCAGAATATCCCTGTGCGATGTTGGAAAAATAGGAAGCCATCTGTTCAGAGTTCTGCGCCAGGGTAGTCGCGCCGGACATGACGATTCCCATCAGCACGCAAAAGCATGCGGCACGTACTTTGTGTGGATGTCCCTGGAACTTTGGTCCCTTGAGTGCAAGTATAAATAAAAATAAAACGAGTATACTTAATAAAATAACCACACAGATTTCCTGCGTTTTTGTAAAATACTGTGTATTCGTCATGGTCAGAAGATCTGAGATACATTTCAGATCTGTGTAACCAAACGGCGTTACACGCTGGGATAACACACACCCGTTAATAATCCCAAGCAGCAGCCAGATACAGCTGATAATAATACGCATCAGCATTCTGCGCCGAAACAGATAAACGACAGACAATGTAAAAAAGATAATCAGCGCGTTGAAGAAAAATGCAAATGCATGGCTGCCCAAAAATACGCATGCGTCGATTACGGAACGTCTGGAACATGCTTCGATGATAAATACAAGTACACATGCCAGCAACGCGTGAAACAAAATGGAATAACGATTTAGAAAGGCAATCTGTCGGCTGTAATCACGCTTTGCAGACGCAGCCGGCTGACACCATTTATTATTTAATATTTTTTTCATAAATACGGAAAACCTCCTCTGGAAATTTCTTACTTCAACTTTATTCTGACTGAGAATAAAATATATCCTAACGGGCAAAAAATCAATCGGTAAAAATCATAAAAAATTCTTAAGATTTACTTAAATTCGGGATATTATGAATAAAGCATTCGACGACTTCGGGTGAAATTGCCTTGAAACGCGGCTTTTTGTGCGTTATAATCATCTATAATTGAAATGGCCGGGGGAACGGTAACCTTTTTCCAGCTTCTCCATATACTGCTATTAACGAAATGCAGGAGACAGATACGTGGATTATAAGCAGGAACAGTTTATACGTATGCAGCAGTATCAGTATGCGCCTCAGATGCCATTTTATATGAGCTATCCGGTGCAGAATATCTATATGACTGAGCTGGAATATGAGCGGGATATGGAACGAATGAAAGAACTGTATCCGGAGGATGTAAAGAGAATTCAGCAGCTTGTCGAAGAAGAGTGCGATAAGCTGGAGTATGAAGGCAGCATGATGTTTGACGAATATCCGGACCGGGTGATGTTAAAGGTAATTTGCGACAGAATCTATCAGATCGCTGCCCAGCCGCAGAGCCAGCTGCAGAATGAATCAGAGCCGGAATCAGAATCTGAAGTCGTGCAGACAGAATCGCTCGATTACAGGTGGAATCCAGGCAGACCGCCGGGACCGCCGCCGGGACCGGGATGGCCGCCCCCACCTCCGCCGCCGGGACCGGGATGGCCGCCACCGCCGGGACCGGGCAGACCGCCTTCTGGTTCGTCCGGACTGGGCAATCTGATAGAAGTGCTGCTCTATAATGAAATGTATCAGAGACGATGCAGGCATAATCGCTGTCGGCGCTGGTGGTAGAAAAATAAAGAGCCTGCAGTTCCCGTCAGGGCGGACTGCAGGCCGTAACAGTTCTATCGGTTATCTGAACGGTAACCTGCGATTAATTACGAAAGGAAAAAACAGATGAAAAAAGGTTTGATTAAGGCAACAGTGCTTACTATCATCTTTGTTCTGACACTGGTGATATCCGGAAAGATTACAAATAAAAACCAGCTGGATCTGACGACGGAGATGGAGGCGGCGACGCTGCCAGTGATTGTATTGTACAATGAGGACGAGCAGATCAATGAACTGCACGGTTATAAGATGCAGATGAACGCGACTGGCATGCGGGATACGATTACCCCGCTTTCCAGCAGCAGAGAAGTTCCGCTGCAAATACGTACTTACGGGTATCGGATCGATGGCATTTCTTATGAAATACGCAGTATAGACGGCGAACGTCTGATTTCTGACGGGAATATTACGTCATTTAAAGAAAATGACGGTCAGATAAGGACAAGCGTACCAGTGCAGAGCCTGCTGGAACAATCTAGGGAATATATTCTGACATTGAAATTAAGACAGGATGATACGACCTGCTATTATTATACGAGAATTGCAGATGCGAGAGACTGCTATGTGGCTGAGAGCGTAAAGTTTGCGCAGCAGATCAGCGACACGACATTTTCAGAAAGCTCCGGAGAGCTTTCCACTTACTGGGAGCCGAACGCATCCGGAGATAATTCCACGCTGCATAAGGTAACGATCAATTCCAGTCTTATGCAGGCGGGCTGGGCGGATTTTAAATGTGACAGACTGACGATGCCGATTCCGTCGGTAAAAGAGATGAACAGCTCTTATAATGTGATCGTGCTGAACTATGTCGTGACTTCGAACGAGACGAACGGGGAGCTGGAATATTATAATGTCGAAGAATATTACCGCATTCGATATACCAATGAACGCATGTACCTGCTGAACTTTGAACGTACCATGAATCAGATTTTTAACGGGGAAAACGACTTTTTGTATGAAAATTACCTGCAGCTTGGTATTCGTTCCAGGGATGTCAGGTATTTGCAGAATGAGTCGGGAACGGTTACCTGTTTTGTGCAGGAGGGGGACCTGTGGAGCTATAATCAGTCGTTTAACCGGCTGACAGAAGTATTTAGCTTCCGCGGACATGAAGGAATCGATACGCGTGAAAATTATATGCAGCATGATATTCGTATTCTGAACGTCGACGAGGCCGGAGATATCGATTATGTCGTGTATGGATACATGAACCGCGGGATTCATGAAGGGGAAATGGGTATCTGCTTTATGCACTATAAAAGCCAGGCGAATACAAACGAAGAAAAATTGTTTTTGTCTTATGACAAATCTTATCAGACGCTTGCGGCAGAGCTTGACAAACTGCTTTATGAAAATGCGGCGGGCGGCATTTATCTGCTGTTTAACGGTACAGTCTTTCATACCGATCTTGCAGCAATGGAAATGGAAGAGATCGCATCCGGACTGAATGACGATACGTATGCTGTTTCGGAGTCTAACCGGTATTTTGCCTGGATTTCGAGTCGTGATGCCAGTGAGATTTCCGTGATGGATCTGGAAACGGCGCGTGTGCGGCAGATCCGGGCAAAAGAGGGGAAATCGCTGCGTGTGGCCGGGTTTTTGCAGGAAGATTTAGTATATGGGATCTCGGCGGACAGGCATAGGACTGCCGGACTTACAGGCGTTCACAGAACGCCTATGTATGCGCTGCGTATCGTGGATGCGTCGAATATGAACGTATTAAAAAAATATCGGAAAAAAGGATATTTTATTGATAGTGTGGAGGTTCAAAACGGTGTGCTCGTCATGCACCGGCTTCTGGCAGGGGAAGACGGATATGTGCAGGCGCAGCAGGACTCTATTGTGAACCGCAGTCAGGAAAGTGAAGAAGGCAGGCTGATTCATACGACAATTACTGAAGTGAAGCAGATGCAGATACAGCTGGTATTAAACGAAATGAAAAAAGATACGCCGCCGGTATATATCGCGGCAAAGCAGATACTCAATCAGGAAGAAAGGAAAATGGCGTTAAAACCGGCGCAGGAACAGCCGAAATATTTTGCGTTTGCAAGAGGCAGGCTGGAAACCGCGACAACAGATTTTACCGAGGCAGTTCGCGCTGCAGATGAGCATATGGGAGTTGTAGTGGATGAAAGACAAAAATATCTCTGGAAACGCGCGAGGAAAAGCATACAAACACCGTTGGAGGTGCAGCCGTCGGATGCGGATGCGTCCGGTACGCCGATGGTAAAATGCGTCAGCGCAGTGCTTCACCATCAGGGGATTGAGGTCAGCGTAGGAGAATTAATGGAAAAAGGCGACACGCCGTTGGAAATTCTGGAGTCGCTGCTGCCTGAGCGGCAGGTCATCGGTGTGGAAGGATGTACGCTTTCGCAGATGCTGTATTATGTGAACTGTGGGACGCCGGTTCTGGCAGCCGCCGGTACGCAGCAGATCATGCTGGTGACCGGTTATGACGCACTGAACGTATGGCTCTACGATCCGCAGGCAGGCGGCGTGATAAAGAGTACGATAGAAGAAGCGGACGAAAGATTTCGGGCGGCGGGCGGCATTTATATTGTGTATCAATAGAAAAAATATTTGACAATCTGCTTTTTTATGGTAAAATAATAAAGTGTTTTGAGCTCTCAAGGACGGGACAGCGTGCAGACGTTGTCCCTTTTCTGGATATTATACGGCATTTGCATATTTTTGCGGGCGCCGCATAGGATAAAAGAGAAATAAACTGAGAAATAAACAGAGAAGCAAAAGACAAGAAGGGAGTTTGGAAGTGATGGAGAATTTGGAAGAAATTCTGAAAATTGTGGATGATTTTGTGTGGGGACCGGTCATGCTCGTACTTTTGGTTGGTACGGGAATATTTCTTACGTTCCGTCTTAAGTTTCTCACCTGGAAAAATCTTCCCTATGCAATCAGACTGACATTAAGCAAGGAGTCAAGAACAAAAAATGGCGCAGGGGACGTGTCGCCTTTCGCAGCTTTAACGACGGCGCTGGCAGCGACGATTGGTACAGGAAATATTATAGGCGTTGCGACAGCGATGGTATCCGGAGGCGCGGGAGCGCTTGTGTGGATGTGGATTTCCGCCTGCTTCGGACTGACCTCAAAGTTCAGCGAATGTATGCTGGCGATTAAATACCGGGAAGTAAACGCGCAGGGCGAAATGTCGGGCGGTCCGATGTATACGATGAAAAAAGCGATCAAAAACAAAACGCTTGGAGCCGTTCTGGGTACGCTGTTTGCCTTGTTTGCGGTAATTGCGTCCTTTGGAATCGGCAATCTGACACAGGCAAATTCCATTTCAGACGCGATGCATGTTACTTTTGGAGTGCCGACATGGCTGACAGGGATCATCGTTACCGTGCTTTCACTCTGTATTATTGTAGGCGGGATTAAATCCATATCCAGGCTGTCCTCTGTGATTGTTCCTTGTATGGCTATTTTTTATGTGATCGGCGGACTGATCGTAATTGCGGGAAATATCAAAAATGTTCCGGCTGGCCTGGCAGAAATTTTCCGTATGGCATTCTCTGTAAAAGCGGTTGCAGGCGGTGTCGGAGGCACGATTGTAGCTTCCATGATGAGCGGTATGCGCTATGGTATTGCAAGAGGCGTATTCTCAAACGAAGCGGGTATGGGTTCTGCAGCGATTACGGCTGCGTCTGCGACAACAAATAATCCGGTTCAGCAGGGTTACATAAATATGACGGGAACATTCTGGGATACGATTGTGGTTTGTACGATTACAGGTCTGTGTATTGCATCCTCCGGCGTGCTTGGTATGACAGGCGAAGACGGGAAAGCGATTGAAGGAGCGCAGCTTACCATCGAAGCGTTTAAAACGGTACTTGGTCCGGCTGGCGGCTGGATGGTTACAATCGGTATCGCGTTGTTTGCTTTTTCCACGATTCTGGGATGGGAGTACCATGGAGAAAAAGCGCTGGAATATCTGGCAGGAACGCATAAATATAATATGGTTTACCGTGTTGTATTTTCTGCGGTTGCGTTTGTCGGCGCAACGACGACACTTTCGATTGCCTGGAAATTTTCCGATATTGCGAACGCACTGATGGCAGTGCCGAACCTGATCTGTCTGCTTGCGCTAAGCGGAGAACTCGCAAAAGACGTGGAAAAATTTCAGGAAACGTTCCGGCGGGGATAAAGCGAAACCCTTGTAAAAACTCTGCAAAATGCATAAAATTTTAAGACGTTTTTTATGGCATTCGTGAGTTTTTAACAGAAATGTAACAGAATTGAAAAAAACACTTGCAAATGCTTAATTTTTGGACTATATTACGAGATGAACTTATGTATTCTAAACTGATTCTAAGGGAAGTGGAAGGGATATGAGTAATAAACAGATCATAGTTTCAAATGTAGCAAAAGGGCATGAGAATCCAATTGCAGAGCTTGTTCAGGTGGCATGTCAGTTCGATAGTAATATTACGTTTGAGAATGACAACCGCAAAATTAATGCAAAGAGTATTATGGGTATTATGGCATTTAATCCATCCAAAGGAATGAGCGTAAACATTATTACTGAAGGCAACGACGAGAAGGAAGCTCTGTTAGCAATGGAAAAGTTTTTAGTGTGTGAGTAGATTGTAGGAGGTCTAAGGAGATGAGCTCAAAGAGTACAGACAAAGAAACAAAGTCAGTTGCAGAAGCAGCAGATGTAAAAGAAGCAGAGGCAGTTAAGGCAGATGCGAAATCAGAAGCAGATACGGCTGTTAAAGGAGAAACAAAAACGGTTGGAAAAAAAGCTGATAAGGATGAAGCAAAAGCAGCTAAGAAACCTGCTGCAAGAAAATCAACAAAAAAAGCAGATAAACCTGAATTGAAGCCGGAAGTATTTATCGAGTTTCAGAACAGACAGGCAAGTCAGGCAACGGTTGTTGATAAGGTGAAGGCGGCGTTTGTTGCGAGCGGACACAGAGTATCATCGATTAAGTCCTTACAGATATATATAAAACCAGAAGAATTTAAGGCTTATTATGTGATTAATGATAATAAGTATAGCGGAGAAGTAGATTTGTTCTAAGATCAGAGAGAGCATTACAGCGTCTGTACATCGTATGGAAGTATTTGGATACGATGTGCAGGCGCTTGTTTTATAAGTTTCAGATATAAAAAAGTCTGAGCTTTCGGATGAATGAAAGGGTTGGTTTTCATTTTGAGTCATCCGAAAGACTCAGATCTTCTTTTTATAATTCACCATTCTGATATCTTGTAACCAGATTTTTGATCCGGTCATAAGGATTGAGAAGTTCGCTGATCGATGTGTCCTGATTCAGCGTATCTACAATATGGGCGATGTATTTGCTCATGTCACAGTTAATATAGTATGGACGGCTGAGCAGTTCCTGCGTCTGATAGATTAGATTGGTTGTAATTACCCGATAGATCGTACCTTCTTCTACTGCTTTATCGAACTTGTCCAGTCCGTCTGTAAACAATCCAAACGTTGAAATAACAAAAATTCGTCTGGCCTTGCGTTTTTTTAATTCGGTAGCCACATCGATCATGCTGTCGCCGGAAGAGATCATATCATCGATGATCATAACGTCTTTTCCTTCGACAGAGGCGCCGAGAAATTCGTGCGCGATAATCGGATTGCGTCCGTTTACAATGCGGCTGTAGTCACGGCGTTTATAAAACATACCGATATTAATTCCGAGAACACTTGCGAGATATACGGCACGTCCGGTAGCGCCTTCATCCGGGCTGATCATCATCATGTGGTCGGAATCGAACTTTAAGTCGGATACGTTTGTACACAATGCTTTGATGAACTGATAAGCAGGCTGGATGGATTCAAAGCCGGATATCGGGATTGCATTTTGTACACGAGGGTCATGAGCGTCAAATGTAATAATATTGTCGACACCCATTGCGGTCAGTTCCTGCAGCATCATTGCGCAGTCCATGGATTCCCGGCCATTGCGCCGATGCTGGCGGCCTTCATATAAATATGTCATAATGACGGTAATTCGTCTTGCCTTACCGCCTGCAGCGGCAATAATCCGCTTCAGATCAGAATAGTGATCGTCCGGTGATTTGTGATTTCGGTGACCGCAGACGGTATAGGTTTCGTGATAATTTGTTACGTCCACCATGATAAAGAGGTCATAGCCACGGATAGAGTCTTTAATAAATCCTTTGGCTTCGCCGGTGCCAAAACGTGGAGTGCTCGCATTGACGATATAAGTGTCGCGCTCAAAACCCCTGAAGGCGATTGTCGTTTTGTGATCAGACTGATGCTCGTGGCGCCACTGCACAAGGTACTGGTTTACTTTTTCACCCAGGGCCGAGCAGTTTGACATTGGAATGAGTCCGAGTACTCCGACTGGAATGCTTTCAATCGTGTTGCTGTCATAATGCATAGTGTAAGTCCTCCGTTTTATTTAATTTTGTAATAGTCCGGGTCAGCCGGGACCGTTACTTAATTTTCTCTTTTGGAGCCGGATATCGTCACCAAAAAGTTTTATCATCGTATAACTGCTCACAATCCGGGAAAATACTCTTTCAGAGTAGACCGCGCTAAGCTGGTCAAAGCCTAAATTGGTGGAAATAATAACCGACTTCTTGCGTAATATCCGCTCGTTCAGGCATAAAAACAATTGTGAGATGGTAAATGTATTTGCCAGCTCGGTTCCAAGATCGTCGATAATCAAAAGGTCGCAGTCAAAAATATGCTGCATGGAGGCAGCGGCCTCCAGATCCTTTTGGAATTTATGTTTTTCTAAAATATCAAACAGCTGAAATGCCGTAAAGTAAATGACAGAATGTCCGGTATCCAGCAGTTCTTTCGCTATGCAGTTCGATAAAAATGTCTTTCCGGTGCCTGTATCGCCGTATAGAAACAGATTATAAAATTCCGTATCAAATTTCTTAATAAATGTAAGCGATTCTATGACCGCGTTTTTTGCCGTATCTCTCGACGAAAGACCGGTGGCATCGTTTATTTTTTCTTCCGAATAATATTCGAAGGAAAAATGGGAAAAATTTTCTTCCTGCAGAATCGTTCGGATATTCGACTGTGTATATACCAGATCGATAGCTGCCTGTTCAAAACAATGACATCTTTTATTTTCAATGTAGCCGGTATCTTTGCAGTCCGGACATGTATAAGGCGGTTCAAAATAATGTTCGTCCAGTCCGGCCGAAGCAAGTATGGACGCCCGTTCTGTCCGGTATTGGGACAATTCCTGCTTCAGGCGGGACAACGCTGTTTCATCTCCGTCCAGCAAATGTCTGGCATGCCGGACGCTTGCGGATGCAGTTAATGCTTCCAGTTCCGTAAGACGCGGATATCTCAGGAAGATCTGCGCTTTGCGTTCCTGAAGAATACGCTGGTTGCGAAGCTGTCTGGCGTCATACTGACGCTGGATTTCGTCATATTGTAAGTTAGATAAAGACATTCTGATTCTCCGTTAATTATCTGGTATGCGATAACAGTTCACGTTCCAGCTCTTCAAAATTATAAGAGCGCTGTGAAAAATTCGCAAATCCTCCGGCGACGGTTCCTTTTGCGGTACGAACAGCGGCTTTCTGAGCCGTGATTTTTCGGGACTTTGCTTCCTGATATTGTGCGTCCAGCAGACGGACATCATTTAAAGTCCGCGCATTCTGACGTTTCCAGCTCTGCAGAATGGAATCTGCGTATTCAAAGCTGATCTGATGAATGCTCAGTATGGTTTTCTGGCAGGCCAGAGCAATGATTTCATCAGAAAACCCCATTTCTTTTGACCATTTATTGACATAGTCCAGTTCGACCCCGGCCAGAGCCCGGTTGGAAATGCCAAATGCCTTTTGTACGGTGCAGACGACGCTGCTGTGCAGGTCGGAAGCCTGTTTTGCGTCTGTCAGTGTGCGGATTCCGGACTTTGCCCATGAAAGCGCAATCTTATCCATATATCGGACGCTCGTATGATTTCTGGCAACGCAGTGTTCGATCAGATATTCGATCATATCCTGGGAAAATTCCAGCTTATCCAGCCAGTACAAAATCATCTGTGTCTCGGTATCGTTCAGACGATGTCCCAGATAGCGCTCGGCCACAAACAAAATCTCCTGTACCGTCTCATCTTCGCTAAACTGAGCGAGCTGATTGAGCGAATAGGAGGCGCGTTCCGGCAGCAGGACAGAATGTGTGCCGGAATCAGAAACAGGCGGATTTTTGCATGTCTGTTTTCCGGACGCTGATTTGTCCGGCGGCAGCTTTGCCGGAACAGCTGCTGAAAGTGCGGCAGATGGCGCTGCGGAGGCTTTCGGCATTGTCTGTGAACAAAAATCTGACAGACAGATACCGGTAAGCTCTTCCTGGCTGTTGAACTCCAGGCGGAGCAGACGCATCTTTTCCCAGTATTTTAAAGCGCGCGTGACATCCTTTTCCGTATGATCAAACTTGTCCGCGATGTCTGAGATGGAACACATCGTATCCGGATTGTTGATACACCGAAGAAGGTACAGATAAATTTTAACAAACTCCCCATCTGCATGTGTCATATATTCATCGATAAAAGCGTTTGGTACATAAGTGGCAGCAAGCGTGCTGTCATGTTTCAATAATATATCAGCCATATGCATTCCCTCTCTTACTGCTGAGATTATAGCACAGGATTTCCCAATTGAGAAGTACAATTTTTTCGCAAGGTTTGTGAAATCGGGACATGCTGTTTGATGTGGATAAAGTGGAAAAGGTGGATAAGGATGAAGTTCACATTATATTAATTCTAAAAATCTTAGAAAATACATTCTTTCCACAATTTTTTGAGGAATGTGGATAAAACACAAAAAATCCACATCGAAAAAGGCATCTTTTGCACAATTCAATGTGGATAATGTGGATAACTATTGGTGAAGCAGACTTTCACCAACTTTTAATATGTCTCCGGCCCCCATAGTTATCAACAGGTCGCCGTTCATTAAATTTTTTAATAAAAATTTTTCAATTTCTGCGAAAGAAGGAAAATAGTAGCATTCCGTACCGAGTTTTTCCAGCTTTTGCAGGAGATCCAAAGAACTGATGCCGAGCGTATCGGTTTCTCTTGCGGCGTAGATATCAGCCAGTATGACAATATCGGCAGTGGAAAGCGATGTGGCAAATTCATCCAGAAACGCTTTGGTGCGGGTATAAGTATGCGGCTGAAACACACAGATTACGCGTGAATGTGGATAATCGGCGGCGGCGGTTAAAGTAGCTTTAATTTCCGTCGGATGATGTGCATAATCATCGATGATGGATGCTCCGTTCAGACTGCCTTTGAACTGAAAGCGCCGGTCAGTTCCGCAAAAAGCGCCAAGACCCTGGGAAATGGCGTCTGCCGGCAGTCCCATTTGTACGGCCAGCGCGGCTGCAGCCAGCGCGTTGCTGATGTTATGGCGGCCAGGTACACGCAGGGCAACGTCACATATTTTCTCCGGCTTCCTGCCGTCTAAAGAGGATGAATCGGAACGGCTGTTTCCGGAAAGATCCGGCCGGTCTGTCCGATGCATAATCGTAAACGTTGCAAAACCAGACGGCTGACAGCAAATGTTTTCCGGATAAAAGTCGCAGGAAGTATCAAACCCGTATGTAATCACCTGACGGTGAAGGCCCTCAACCAGTTCATCCAGATCGTCGATCTCGCGGTTGATAATGATCGTACCGTCAGACGCTGTATTTTTGGCAAACAGACGAAAAGAATGGCGGATATCATCCAAATCTTTAAAAAAATCCAGATGGTCTTCTTCTATATTAAGGATGATACTGTATTTCGGATAAAAATGCAGAAAACTGTTCGTATATTCACAGGCTTCCGTTACAAAATAAGTGGAATGACCAACGCGGATATTGCCGCCGATGGCAGACAGAATCCCGCCGATGGAAATCGTAGGGTCCGTATGCGCAGCCAGCAGGATATGCGTCGCCATGGAAGTGGTGGTCGTTTTTCCGTGTGTGCCTGCAACGGCGACGGACTGTTTGTAGTTGTTCATGATCTGGCCTAATAATTCTGCGCGGCTTAGCATGGGAATGTTTTGCGCGACAGCTGCCTGATATTCGGGATTATCGGCGTGTATGGCCGCTGTATAGACGACCAGATCTGTTCCGGAACGGATATTTTCAGCGCTCTGGCCATAATATATTACGGCGCCGGATTGTTCCAGTTTTTTTGTAAGTTCTGATTCGTTTGCGTCAGAACCGGATATGGGAAAGCGTTCCTCCAGAAGGACTTCTGCGAGGCCGCTCATACTGATACCGCCGATGCCGATAAAATGCACATGGACCGGCTGATTAAAATTAATCTGATACATTTTTTTACACCTGCACAATCTATATTTTATATTCACATATTCAGAGAATTATGCTGAATATATGGTCTATTTTTATTATAAACGTATTTAATTATTTTGCAATTTATTTCTTATATCATTTTCCGGCTTTGGAATTTTCAAAAATACAAAATTTTGTTAAATTCTACAAAAACTGGTACAAAATAGACAAAAAGATGTGAAAAATGATGTACATTTTGAGATGGATATGTTATACTAATCGTACGGCAGTAAGTATATTGGATGAGAGGTGAGCAAAGTGGTTTGTAAAGAAATGATAGCAATGCTTCTGGCTGGCGGACAGGGAAGCCGCCTTGGCGTTTTGACTTCGGGGGTAGCAAAACCGGCTGTTGCATTCGGTGGAAAGTACCGCATTATTGATTTCCCGCTGAGCAATTGTATCAATTCAGGGATTGATACGGTGGGCGTGCTGACGCAGTATCAGCCGTTGCGCTTAAATTCACATATCGGCATTGGCATCCCATGGGATCTTGACCGGAATAACGGGGGCGTCACTGTTCTGCCGCCGTACGAAAAAAGCGATAACAGCGAATGGTATACAGGGACTGCAAATGCGATTTTTCAGAATCTGAATTATATGGAAAGTTACCATCCGGAGTATGTAATTATTTTGTCCGGAGATCATATTTATAAGATGGATTATGAAGAGATGCTCGATTTTCATAAAGCGAATCAGGCTGATGTGACGATTGCGGCAATGCCGGTTCCGATGGAGGAAGCGTGCAGATTTGGCATTGTAATTACAGATGACGACAAACGGATTCAGGATTTTGAAGAAAAGCCGGAACATCCAAGGAGCAATATGGCGTCCATGGGTATCTACATATTCAGCTGGAAAGTACTCAGGGATGCGCTTGTTGCGTTAAAAGATCAGGGCAACTGCGATTTTGGCAAGCATATTATTCCTTATTTGCACGAAAAAGAATTTCGGATGTATGCTTATGAATATAACGGATATTGGAAGGATGTGGGAACGCTTGGCTCTTATTGGGAAGCGAATATGGAGCTGATCGACCTCATACCGGAATTTAATTTATACGAGAAGTATTGGAAAATTTATACGAAGTGTGATATTATAGAGCCACAGTACATTTCTTCGGAGGCTGTGGTAGAAAAAAGCCTGATCGGAGAAGGCTGTGAGATATTTGGAGAAGTATACAGTTCGGTGATTGGAGCGGGCGTTACCATTGGCAGAGGATCTGTCATACGTAATTCGATTATTATGAAGGATGCTGTGATTGGCGAACATGTTATGATTGATAAAGGAATTGTCGCAGAAAATACAAAGATCGGCGATCGCGCTCAGGTCGGTGTCGGAGAATATGCACCGAGTACTTATAATTCAAAAGTGTATGCATTCGATCTTGTTACAATCGGGGAGGACTCCGTGATTCCTCCGGATGTCAGGATCGGACGTAATACGGCGATTGCAGGCAGGACGACAGCGGAAGATTATCCGGACGGGCAGCTTGCAGGCGGCGGAGCAATTATAAAGGCAGGTGAATCGGCATGAAAGCATTAGGACTGATCCTTGCAGGCGGAAATAATAACCGGATGCAGGAATTATCAAAGAAGAGAGCAATTGCGGCAATGCCGGTCGGCGGCAGTTTTCGCTGTATTGACTTTGCGCTGAGCAATATGACAAATTCACAGATTCAGACAGTCGCCGTTCTGACGCAGTATAACGCGCGTTCGCTGAACGAGCATTTAAGCTCATCCAAATGGTGGGATTTCGGCAGAAAGCAGGGCGGCCTGTATGTGTTTACACCGACGGTAACCGCAGATAACAGCTGGTGGTATCGCGGGACAGCGGATGCCATGTATCAGAACATCGATTTTCTGAAACGGTGCCATGAACCGTATGTAATTATTACGAGCGGCGATTGTGTGTACAAAATAGATTATAACAAAATACTGGATTATCATATAGAGAAAAAAGCAGATATTACGATCGTCGTAAAAGACATGGATAAGTCGGAAGACGTCAGCAGATACGGCGTTGTTAAGATGAACGAGGATTCCAGAATTGTCGAATTTGAAGAAAAACCGATGGTTGCCCAGTCAAATACGATATCTACGGGAATCTATATTATTCGCAGAAGACAGCTGATCGATCTGCTGGAACACTGCGCACAGGAAAGCAGGAACGATTTTGTAACAGATATTCTGATTCGCTATAAAAATTTAAAGCGTATGTATGGATATAAACTGGAAGGATACTGGAGCAATATTTCGACTGTAGATTCTTATTACAGGACGAATATGGATTTCTTAAAGTCGGAAGTGCGGAAATTCTTTTTCCGGGATTATCCTCATATTTATTCCAAAGTGGATGATCTGCCGCCGGCAAAATATAATTTTGGCTCGGATGTGCATAACAGTCTGATTTCCAGCGGATGTATCATTAACAGCAAAGTAGAAAATTCTGTATTGTTCAAGGAAGTGTTTGTTGGTAAAAATTGTGTGATTAAAAATTCAATCATACTAAACGAAGTGTACATAGGTGACAATACGCATATCGAAAATTGCATCGTAGAGAGTCGCGGGACTCTGAAAGCGAATACCTATTACTGCGGTGACAGCGGTCTGAAAGTAGTCGTTGAAGATAACAATGAACGGTATGGGTTGTAATATATCACAAGCTGCAGTCATTTTGGCTGCGGCTTGTAAGTCACAAACTAAAAAGGAGAGGGTATAAACTATAATAAGGTAAATGCGAGGTGTTTTATAGGAAAGGAAGAAAGGGGCGAAAGATGATGCGTATAACAGATGTCCGAGTCCGAAAAGTTGAAAAAGAAGGAAAGATGAAAGCAGTGGTATCGATCACAATAGATGATGAATTTGTTGTGCACGATATCAAAGTAATTGAAGGGGTTAAGGGATTATTCATAGCGATGCCAAGCAGAAAGGCAGCAGATGGAGAATTCCGTGATATTGCTCATCCGATTAATTCTGAGACTAGAGACCATATTCAGAATATCATTCTGGAGGAATATCAAAAACAAATGACAGCAGAAGAAGAGACGTGAATGACGATTGAAACAGAATAGAAATGGAAAGGATGAAGCGATTCGTCCGAAAGAAACTGTAGCAGACCATGTATGGAAATATATTTGTCTGCTACAGTTTTTTATATCCGGTTTTTTAGAGAGTTCAGCCGTTTCATACGTATAGAATTCTGTTCTCGTAATATTATGTCTGCTTTGCGTCTTTGAGCGAAGATTCGTAGTTTTTCACCGCGGGATCGATGATTTCCTGTAACCGGCGCCATTCTTTGGTCGATGCGTCCTTGACCGTTTCGCTGCGGTTTTGCGATAAAAAGCGTGTCAGTTCGTAACAGCTGATCCAGATTTCGTTGGTTCCATCTTTTTGAGATTCGTCAAAAATCAGCTGCAAACCAAAGTGCAAATGTATAATGTCGATATTATTTGTGTTTTCTTTATCGCTGTAGCCAGTATGACCCATATAACCGATAACATCTCCGGCAGTCACGGTACTGCCTTCCTTTAATGATTTGCTGTATGGAAAGTTTTGTCTCAGATGTGCATAATAATAGTACCTTTTTTTATCAAAACTGCGGATGCCGATGCGCCAGCCGCCATATCGGTTCCAGCCAAGACATTCCACATATCCGGATTCCACAGCGATGATCGGCGTACCGATCTGGCCCATCATATCGTGTCCGAGATGCTGCCTGCGATAGCCAAAAGAACGGGAAGAACCGAAGTCGTCATAGTCTGTATATGGAAAACCTTTTGCAATTGGAGAAAATCCTTTTAATCCATATTCCATTTCTCCGGAAGCTGCTCCCGGGATCTGATATTCGCCCACCAGTCCGCCTAACACGGCATGATAAGCCTCATTGTAATAATTATAATATTTCATATCTGAAGTTAACTTTTCAAAAGTTAATTGTTTATTTGATAATTTATCTACAATAGAATCCAGATCGGATTTTTTGTAATTCTTAAATTCGCCGCCATATTTTGCGCCAAGCACGGCAAGCAGAGATACCCAGTCAAGAGGCACGTCGGTATCATGCGAAGCCAGATCGTATTGATAGGCGTCGTTCATAGCCTCGCTGGTTACTTTAAAATCGACCCATTTGATGAAATCGCCTGCAGCGGAATCAGGCTGATCTGACAGATCTGCAGTCAATGAAGAAACAGGATATTTTGTTGAACTATCATTTAATATTTTTTGGATAGAGCGCTCTGCATAGGAACGAAAAATCGTCAGGGCGAGTATTCCAAGAAGGGAAAGAAGCTCCAGAGAAACAATAAACTTGTAAACGGTTGGTTTCATAATTGCCATTCCATAAAAGGATCAGTATTAATAATATATATGAAGCGTAAGCAGGTTTATGATTTTATCAAAAAAAATCATATGCAGGCGGGTAAAAATCTGCACAAATTTTTCGGGGGACGGCCTTATGCAGATGCTTTATCACTCGCAGGGCAGAATACCAGGATCGATCTGGCATATGTTTTTTCGAGGAAAATTATGGTTACTATGGAATTTATCCGTCAGAATATGTTAAAATAGATAAAAGAAACGCAGCAGCCCTTCCGCGGACGAACAGGAGCTGTAATAAAAATCTATATAATAAAGAAGGTATTGCTCATGAGTTTGAAAACAATTACAAAAGTCAGAAAACAGCTGTCCTGCATGTGCATGGTCGCGATTTTATTTGTATCTGTTGTGCACATACTGACGGCGGCTCCTTTCACAGTTCAGGCAAGAGGAACCGGAGGCATCAAGGGAAACAATCTGCCGGCCGGTTATGTGACAGATCGTCAGATGCAGCTTGCGAATCCCTGGACGGGCGCGAATGAAGCGCCTTTATTTAACGTGATGCGTAAAGCTGAGAACGGGCAGAAGGTTACGATTGCCTTTATCGGAGGGTCTATTACGAAGGGAACGATGTCTACAGGAACCAGAGATGAAAGCATGAATAAAAAGCTCACGTATGTCGATTATTTTACGGACTGGTGGTACAAAAAATTTCCGAGAGCCGATCTGCGTTTTGTAAACGCCGGAATCAGCGCAACGGATTCCTATCTGGGAGTGCACCGGGTGCAAAAAGATGTGCTGGATAAAAAGCCGGATCTGGTTGTCGTGGAGTTTGCGGTGAATGACAAAAAGACGGCGTATCATAAACAGTCCTATGAAAATCTGATTCGGAAAATTATGAACGCTTCGTCGAAACCGGCGGTGATGCTTTTCTTTATGTCAAAGCTGAACGGGTGGAGCTGCCAGCTGCAGCAGGCGGAGATCGGAAAGCATTACCGGCTGCCGATGCTTAGTTATGGAAACGTTATGAAAGATATGATTACGCAGGGGATTTATACGATGGAAGAATTGTCCGGAGATGCCATTCATCCGTCGGCGCTTGGATATGCGGTGGCAGGAGAGATTCTGGTGCGGTATCTGGAAAGTATCCGGCAAATGGCGCTTGGTGAGGCCGCGTATAAAAAAGAACCGAAATCTTATGTGACGTCGAAAAAGTATGAAAGCGCAAAGGTGCTGACATGTAAGGATATAAAGATTCAGAAAATGGGGACGTTTGAAGAAAGCAGTAAGAGCAGTATTTTTAAAAATAACCTGACATCAGCGAAGGGAAACGGAGATCTGACTTTTACGGTGACTGCAAAAAGTATCGGCCTGGTGTTTGCGCAGCAGATCAACGGGAGAGGCGGTCAGTATGACGTTTATGTAGACGGCAAAAAGACTGTGATTATCGACGCGGATAATTCTGGCGGAAGACATAATAAACCGGGAGCCGTGCCATGTTATTCTTCCAGCACGAAAAAAACGCATACGGTACGTATTGTGAAAAATAAGAAGTCTACGGGACAGGCACTAACTATTTACGCGGTACTTGTTTCAAATTAATTTGAATTATGATTAATATTATGATAAAATGCCCTTATGTAAAAAGAACGCAGATAAGGCAGGGGATTTTATATGATAAATAATATCGTACTGATTGCAGATCATCAGGAAATCAACCGGCGGACTTTAATACATATTTTATGTAACGACTATGATCTGCTGGAAGCAGACAACGGGGAAAAAGCGCTGCAGCTGATGCGGCAGTACAGACAGCAGCTTGCGGCAGTGATCCTGGATTTGTCAGTGTCCGGACAGTCAGATGGACAAAAGATCGTCAGAGAGTGGAAGGAAGATAAAAGCATCGGCACGATTCCGGTAATAGCAGCCGTAGAAGCCGGAGACGAACAGGGCGGAATTTTGCAGACAGGCGTCTGGGAGATTGTGCAGCGGCCGTATGTTCCGGACGTTGTACGTTTTCGGGTAAAAAATGTGATAGAACGCAGCGAACTGCGAAAATTGAAACAGGTGAAAAATATATGTGAATATGACGAACTGACTGGAATTTACAACAAGCGGATGTTCTTGTATAAAACGAAAGAAATGCTGAATCGTTATCCGGAAGAAACATTTGCGTTTATTCATTTTGATATTTATCAGTTTCATCTTGTGAATCAGTTTTATGGCATTCGCGAAGCCGACCGCCTGCTGCGGTATATTGCTGATCAGCTGGTCTGTATGGCGGAAGATTTTAAGCATTTTACATATGGAAGATATCGGGCGGATGTTTTCTGCTTTTGTATGCCGTTTCAAAATGAACAATCGGTATTGCAGATCATTGAAAAAATACGGGAAGATATTAACAATTTTAAAATCGAACACGTACTGGTGCCGGTATTTGGCATCTGCGTGACTGATGATGCAGGGGAACAGATTATTACGGTCAGTGACCGGGCAAATCTTGCGGCAAAGCAATGCAAGGGAAATTACATACAGAATTATTCTTTTTACGACGTTTCTATGAGTGAGCAGCTGGTAAAGGAACAAAAGATTATCAATACGATGAAGGCGGCTCTGATGCAGGAGCAGTTTGTGTTATATATTCAGCCGAAATATGATCTGCATACGAATATGGTGGACGGCGGCGAAGTGCTGGTGCGCTGGCGGTCGCCGGAGAACGGGATCATTGCTCCGGGCGATTTTATTCCGGTATTTGAACGGAATGGATTTATTACAAAGCTGGATTATTATATATGGGAACATACCTGTCAGATGATTCGCAGATGGCTGGATCAGGGAAGGGAGCCGTTTCCTGTTTCTGTAAATATTTCCAGAGTCAGTCTGTGCGACGACAAGCTGGCAGACGTCATTATGGATCTGGTAAGAAGGTATCGTATCGAGCCGCGGCTGCTGCATCTGGAGCTGACAGAAAGCTCATATACGAGTAATCCGAAGCTGATTAAAAAGACGATGGCCCAGCTCCAGAAATATGGATTTTGTATACTTATGGATGATTTTGGAAGCGGCTATTCATCCCTGAATACTTTGAAAGATATTGTCGTTGATATTTTAAAGATCGATATGAAATTTTTATCGGATTCGGAAGTACCGGGGCGCGGAGAAAATATTCTTGCATCTGTCGTACGGATGGCAAAATGGCTGGATATGCCTGTGATTGCCGAGGGTGTGGAAAAGGAATCACAGGTGGCTTTTTTGCGGAGTATCGGCTGTGAATTTGTGCAGGGATATTATTTCTCAAAACCGATGCCGGTGGAAGAATATGAACGACTGGCGTTTGGGAACTTTACATTTCATAAGGAAGAAACGGATACCGTGAAAAACAGCGCTGATCAGCTGTGGGATGCCTCGTCCCAGATGGAGCTGCTATTTAACAACATGCTGCAGGCAGTGGCAATATTTGAATACGTGCCTGTGGAACAGATAATCGATACGATTCGGGTCAATAATGCGTATTACGATTTGTTTGGCTATAGCGGTCTGGACCAGATTGGAAACGGTATACAAAACGCGGTAGATGAGTCCTGCCGCGGCGCGGTTTTTGCGGCGTTTGAATCAGTAGCGTCGTCCGGACGGGTGGCAAGGTGCGAGTTTTGCTGTACGACTGACAAAGGCGTGGAAAAGTGGATCGAAATGAGCCTGAAATATGTACGTTCTGTTGGAAAGCGAAGCGTAATTTTTGCGACGATGGCAGACATTACCGCTCAAAAAGAGATCGAGCGTGAACTTCGCAGGTACCGGAAGGCCATTCTCTCATCAGAAAGTAAAGTCGAGACGATTCTGATTGTGGATGATATGAGTATGAATCGCCAGATTTTGCGTATTATGTTTGAAAGCGAATATAATATACTGGAAGCGGCGGATGGCAGAGAGGCCTTGGATATCGTAAAAAAGAACGCTTCTCATATCGATCTGATCCTGCTGGATGTGATGATGCCGGTGATGGATGGAAGAGAATTTTTACTGCGGAAAAAAGAGGATATTGAAATAGCGCATATTCCGGTCGTTATTATTACTGCGGACGATTCCAGGCAGCAGCAGATCAACGCGCTTTCCATGGGAGCGAACGACTATGTCGTAAAACCATTTATACCAGAAGTCGTGATACGCAGAGTCTGCAACGTGCTGGAATCGCAAAAGCGTGTCGGAGAAGTGCTGCAGATCGCGAAGCAGACAGGCAGATCGAAACAGCATGACTATCTGACCGGATTGTATAACCGGAATGTGGCCGGACAGATGATTCATGAGGTACTGCAGCAAAGGGAAGGCTTACAGGCGCTGCTTTTGATCGATATAGACAATTTTAAGCAGATCAATCAGCGCTTTGGGCGCGAGACAGGAGATAAATGTATCCAGGATTTTGCGGACCGCTTAAGGAGCTGTTTTCGTAAGAGCGATATACTGGCGCGTTACGGCGGAGACGAATTTATTGTGTTCGTTATCGACGTGCCTTCGCGAGAGATGATACAGGATAAGTGCAGCAAACTGCTTGCAGAAATGCGTTTGATAATACAAAATAAAATCGAACTTGAATTTTCGATAGGAATCGCGGTTGCGTCTGCCAGAAACGGGCAGCAATCGTTTATGGAACTGATAGGGCATGCGGACGATGCGTTGCATAGGGCCAAATGCAAAGGGAAAAACCAGTGGGATATCTATGAAGGGAATTGATTAAATTATGGCACAGGAAAAGAAATATAAATTGGGTGATCTGGAATTTGATACAGAACAGGAATATCGGGAAGCTGCTGCGGATTTGAAAAGAATCAAAGGTCTTGTAGATAAATACAACGTAGACGATCCGGAGCAGGCAAAAAAAATTCTCGCGTCTATTAAGGCGCATCCGGATACGTTCCAGTCGCCTTACGGCATGAAATTTGTAGTAAGGCTGGAAAGATCGGCAGGCATAACGTCGGCGCCGCCTGCGGATAAAAAATCAGATAAAACGACGGAAAAACAGGAGCGGAAGGCGGAGAAAGAAAAGAAGAAGAAGGAAAAGCGTCTTGCAAAACTAAAAGAAGCGAATGCCAAAGATTCGCAGAAAGAAAAATTTCAGATTTTTACACCGCGTAATTTTGCGATAGGAGTCGTTATCGTGGCCTGCGTCGTCGTTTTTAGCGTATTTGCGCCGCGGTTGTTTAAGCTGAATAACAATGGCGACAGTAACGGAGATATTCGCCGTACAATGGTTACGGCCTATGCGAACAGTCAGGCAGAGTTAAAAATGCAGCTTTACACATACTATTTTAACGTTGTCGGGCAGACAGAGGAAGAGGCGCAAAAAGACGCGCAGGAAGGACTTGGCCATTATGTGATGGATTTGTCAGACCGGACCGTCAGTACGATGACAGATTCGGAAATATCAGATATTTACGGCCGTCTGGTAGAAGGCGGCGATATTCAGAATAATAGTTTTGTAGAACCTTCTGAGATCACGGTGCTAAAGGATAAGCTGCTGGCAGCGGGACTTTCGGGAAATACCGGAAACGGCGTGGAAGGAGAGACTGCGGTCGAAGCTGCGATTAACAGTATGATGGATTATCAGTACCGCATCAGTCAGTCGCTCTGCTATAACTATTCGCTGTTAGGCAATTCCAGGGAAGAAGCGCAGGCGTATGCGGACGAGGATATGGCGTCGATGTTTGGCGAGGTCATTTATGATTACGATATGACGATCGAAGACAAGCAGAGCTATTTTGACAGCTTTGTAAAAAGAGGACTGATAAAAGATAATCAGATTGTCCGGTTTTCCGCAGATCCAACTGCATATAATCTGCCGGAGCTGACGCCGGTGATCGAAGCGTCTTTCTTTGGAGAAGAGTCGGCGGCTTATCAGTGCAGTATGATCAGCTACGCGCCGGCGGCAAGTGTATTTTACGAAATACATACAGGGAAAAAGAGCGGTTATCTGTGTTTCCGCAATAACGGCGGGAATAAGGATTATATTCAGGTGGACGAGGAGACTTCGGTAACTGCGCAGGGAGATTTTTTCTGGGTCCTGGGATCGCAGGTGCAGACAGGGAAATGGTTTTATAACCAGCAGAATATTGGTGTGCTGATTAACGGAGATAAGAGCAGTACGATACGCTACGTCTATGATCTGACTTATTAAAATGTTATTTAATAACAAAAACCTCTGCGGCCGGGCTGCAGAGGTTTTTATGGTCAGACGACAGTCTGCCTGCTTTGTGTTTCGGCTGCGGTCTGCTTCATACGTCTGCAGGCGCTTCTGACAGGCGGCATGGAAATTGCCGCGACAGTAAGAATGGCTTCAGGAATCAGATACATGCCGTTATATAAGATGGAATATACAGGCACGCTCATATTGTAATCAGCCGCATATGCGCCAAAAAAGATCATACCGGACCAGAACGCAAAAAAGTATCGTCCAAGAACAGCCGCAAGGTAGCCGGTCAGCAGTCCGTTTTTCTTTTTACTGAAAAAACCGGAGATACCGAGTGCGCCAAAAGCCAGAGGGTAATCGACGATTACCTGAGGCAGCGTATAAAAGACCGGCTGCAGGATAAATTGTAACAGGCCGTAAGCAACGGCAGTTGTAATGCCGATTTTTGGCCCGTACCAGTATCCGATGAGCGAGACGAACAACATGCTGAATAACGTAATGGAACCGCCCATCGGAAGATCTGCGAATTTAATCATCGAAGTTACAATACCCAGTGCCATTGCAGCTGATGAAAAAACAAGCTGTTTGGTAGAAATGCTTCTGGAGCGTTCCCGTCTGGGACGAAAGAACAGCGCGCCCAGAATCAGCGCCGCAATGAGTATGACGACTGCGCAAAATCCTGCAAATGTCAGCGTTGTGGCTTCCATTCCCCCGGCATCATGGGTGGATGTGGTAAAAAAATTAAACATATCTGTATTCCCCGCTTTTTATAATATTTATGGACCAGCCAGTATAGACTATAGCATATCTTTTGACAGAGTGCAAGGGAAGCAGACGACGCGTTTTTCTGCTTTCATTTTTTACCATTCAATGATATACTTAGAGCCGCGAGGCAGGATGCGGTGTGCGAAAAGAAGGAGGGAATAAAACGATTATGTATGTGATAGCAGGACTTGGCAATCCGTCCGGACGATATGAGAAAACAAGACATAATATAGGGTTCGATACGATAGACCGGATAGCGGAGGAATACCATATTACGATGAACGAGATCAGATATCAGTCGGTCTGCGGCAGCGGTATCATTGGCGGGCAGAAGGTGCTGCTTATGAAACCGCTGACGTATATGAATAACAGCGGCGAGGCTGTCGGGGCAGCCATGCGTTTTTATAAGCTGGATCCGGCTTCGCAGCTGCTTGTCATTTATGACGACATCAGTCTGGCTCCGGGAAATATCAGAATCCGGATGAAAGGCAGCGCTGGAGGACATAATGGGATAAAAAGTATTCTTGCGCATGTGGGAACCGAAGCGTTTGCCCGTATTAAAGTCGGCGTGGGACAAAAACCGGATGGCTGGGATCTTGCGGATTATGTGCTGAGCCGGTTTCCAAAGGAGGAACGGGAAGAGGCAGAAGCGGCGATGAAGGATGCCGTTGCCGCAGCTGCGCTGATTGTGGCAGGCGAAGAGTCGCAGGCGATGAATATGTATAATAAAAAGAAAAAGTAAATATAATTTTAAATCGTAAAATGACAAGAAGGAAACAGGGGTAACGAATCATGAATGCATTTACCGAGCCGCTTGAGACGATGACGGAATATCAGGAGATCCGCAGCTGGCTGCATGAAAAAGCCGGCGCTGGCGTTGTGGAAATTACAGGGTGCATCGACTCGCAGAAGCTGCATTTGCTCCATTGTCTTGGCAACAAAGAAGATAGCAGACTCATCGTTACATTTTCGGAGCAGCGTGCAAGAGAATTTTGTGAAGAATATCGTTTTTTTGATAAAAACGTCCGTTATTTTCCGGCGAAAGACATCTTGTTTTATCAGTCCGATATTCGGGGAAACGAACTGACAAAGGAAAGGATAGAAGTTTTAAAATTACTGGCAGAAGGGGGCAGCTGTACGGTTGTCACTACTTTTGACGCGCTTATGAACCGGATGGCGGAACCGGCAGGATTTTTATCAGGGATAAAAACGCTTAAGACCGGCGGTACGATGGATATCGACGCGATGCAAAAGCAGCTGGCGGTTATGGGATATGAGCGAAATTATCAGGCAGAGACTCCGGGACAGTTTGCGGTAAGGGGCGGTATTCTGGATGTGTATGTGCTGACGGAAGAAAATCCTTACCGGATTGAAATGTGGGGAGATGAGATCGATTCCATTCGAAGCTATGAGGCGTCGAGCCAGCGTTCGATTGAAAACCTGGAACAGATAAGTATTTATCCCGCGCATGAGTGTCTGTTAACTGAAACGCAGATGCGGGATGGCATTCGCCGTCTGCGGGAGGAGGAAAAGACGGCTGCGGCGCGCCTGCGTGAAGAGGGGAAAACAGAAGAGGCATTTCGGCTGAAAAGTGCGGTGGATGCGCTGACAGAAGAATTGCAGGAGCTTGGGAGCAGTACAAAACTGGACGGGTATCTGTCTTATTTTACGGAACATACGGTAAGTCTGCTGGATTATTTTGACCGGGACAAAACGATCGTAGCGCTGGATGAGCCGGCGCGTATTGCGGAGCAAAGCGCCGCGGTGGAAACGGAATATATCGACAGCATGCAGCAGCGGCTGGAAAAGGGATATATCCTGCCGGGGCAGATGCATGCGCTGTATCGTGCGAAAGAGATCTTCGCCAAAACCGGGCGTCTGCATACCATTGCGCTGGCGACGCTGGAATTAAAACTGCCGGAACTTACGCCTGTCAGAATCTATCCGTTTCAGACTCGTACGGTCAATCCTTACAACAATAGTTTCGAGCTTCTTGTAAAAGACCTGCAGCAGTATAAAAGAAAAAATTATAAGGTAATTTTATTATCAGGGTCAAGGACGAGGGCACAGAGACTGACGCAGGACCTGGTGGACGAGGGATTAAACGCCTTTTATACGGAGGATTATGACCATATTGTAAAGCCGGGAGAAGTCATGGCTTTGTACGGGAAAGTAAAACGCGGATATGAATATCCGCTGCTCAGATTTGTGGTGATATCTGAAAGCGATATTTTTGGCGCGGAAAAGAAGAAGAAAAAACGCCGGCATGTAAAAAACGGGGAGAAAATTGCCAGTTTTACAGATTTGAGCGTGGGAGATTACGTCGTACATGAAAATCATGGACTTGGGATCTATCGGGGAATTGAAAAAATAGATGTAGAGGGTACTGCAAAAGATTATATTA
This sequence comes from uncultured Eubacterium sp., assembly GCA_910577225.1. Classification (GTDB taxonomy): domain Bacteria; phylum Bacillota; class Clostridia; order Lachnospirales; family Lachnospiraceae; genus Eubacterium_J. Next base: position 40,646 of record CAJTMV010000003.1, read on the forward strand.
AGATTGAATATGATAAGGGAGGAGTATTATATATACTGGCTACACAGCTGGATATGATACAAAAGTATACAGGCGCCACGGAGCGCAGGCCGAAGCTGAACAGTCTGGGAAGTCTGGACTGGAAGAAGACGAAAACGAAGGTGCGCAGTGCGGTCAGGGAAATTGCAGGCGAGCTGGTACAGCTTTATGCCGCGAGGGAAGATCAGAAGGGTTATGTATATGGGCCGGATACCGTCTGGCAGAGGGAATTTGAAGAAATGTTTCCGTTTGAGGAGACCGAAGATCAGACGATGGCAATCGAGGCTACCAAAAAAGATATGGAGAGCACGAAAATCATGGATCGGCTGATCTGCGGAGACGTCGGATACGGAAAGACAGAAATTGCCATACGTGCGGCTTTCAAGGCGGTGCAGGAGAGCAAACAGGTAGTATATCTGGCCCCGACGACGATTCTTGCGCAGCAGGTTTATAATAATTTTGTCCGGCGTATGCAGGATTTTCCGATTAAGGTCGGTTTGTTATGCAGATTTCGCACACCGGCGCAGCAGAAAAAAACCATTCAGGGACTGCGTCAGGGAACGGTAGATATTATTGTCGGTACGCATCGGGTATTGTCCAAAGACGTGCAGTATAAGGATCTGGGACTTTTAATTGTAGATGAGGAACAGCGATTCGGCGTTACCCATAAGGAAAAGATAAAAAAATTAAAAACAAATGTGGACGTGCTGACACTGACAGCGACGCCGATACCAAGGACGCTCCATATGAGTCTGATCGGCATTCGGGATATGAGCGTATTGGAGGAACCGCCGGTAGACCGGGTGCCGATTCAGACATATGTCCTGGAGTATAATGAAGAGATGGTACGGGAAGCCATCGTACGGGAGCTTGCCAGAGGCGGGCAGGTTTATTATGTGTTTAATCGAGTGAATCAGATTCAGGAAGTGGCGGTTAAAGTACAAAAACTTGTGCCGGACGCAGTGACGGCAATTGCGCACGGGCAGATGAAAGAGCGGGAACTGGAAAATATTATGTATCAGTTTATCAATGGAGAGATCGATGTTCTGGTGTCCACTACAATTATTGAAACAGGATTGGATATTTCAAATGTAAATACGATGATTATTCAGGATGCGGATAATATGGGTCTGTCCCAGCTGTACCAGCTGCGCGGACGGGTAGGGCGGTCGAATCGGACGGCGTATGCCTTTTTAATGTACAGACGTGACAAGATGCTCAAAGAAGTTGCGGAAAAGCGTCTGGCAGCGATCAGGGAGTTTACGGATCTGGGCAGCGGATTTAAGATCGCCATGCGTGATCTGGAGATTCGCGGAGCAGGAAATCTGCTTGGGGCACAGCAGAGCGGACATATGGAAGCGGTCGGCTATGATCTGTATTGTAAGATGTTAAACGAGGCAGTAAAACAGGCAAAGGGCATACCTGCCGAAGAAGATTTCGAGACTTCCATCGATATTGATATCGATGCATATATACCGCCGTCTTATATACCGAACGAGTATCAGAAGCTGGATATTTATAAACGTATGGCAGGGATTGAAACGCAGGAAGAGGCCGAGGAAATGATGGAGGAATTATTGGATCGTTTTGGAGATCCGCCCGGCTCTGTCTGTAATCTGCTGAAGATTGCACAGGTAAAGGCGAAGGCTCATCGTGTCTATATCAGGGAAATTATTCAAAAAGGGAAGACGCTGCGTATGATGATGCATGAGCATGCACGGATCGATACGTCCAAAATCGCGGCGTTTGTAAAAAAATATGACGGAAAGCTGACCTTTACCGCCGTAGGAAAAAATCCGACGTTTGTGTACAATATGGAGAGAAACAGCAGGGATGCGAAAAAAACGGATGTGCTTGCACTGCTGACCGGTCTGGCCGGGGAAATGACCGCGCTTTTGTGAAAAAATAATGAAACTTCTTGCAGATACCGTATATTTGCACTATAATAGACCAGTGCATAAGATCACAGAAAAATACAAACTATTTAAAATATTTCAGGAGGCAGTTTATTTATGAAGTTCAAAAAAATAACAGCAATGCTGCTGTCGGCGGCATTGCTGGCATCATTTACAGTAACGGGCTGCGGAAATAAGGTGAATACGGACGCAGTGGCAGCAAAGCTGGACGGCAAAGAAATTGGAATGGGCGTTGCAAACTTTATGGCACAGTATCAGGCTGCGCAGACGGATCTGTATTTTTTGTCGTATTATGGAGAAGATATGTGGACTTCGGATTCCGGTGACGGGACGACTATGACAGATTCTGTAAAAAACAGCGTAATGGAAAATATCCGCGAGTGTTATCTGATGGACGCGCACGCTGCGGATTACGGCGTGGAGCTGACGGAGGAAGAAAAGGCAGCCATTACGGAAGCTGCGGCAAAATTCCTGGCAGACAATAGTCCGGAGGCGCTGAATAAGATGGGGGCAACGCAGGAAATCGTAGAAGAAATGCTCCGTCTGAATAAAATTCAGGCCAAAATGCGCGCGGCGATTTATGAAGAAATAGATACCAACGTGAGCGATGAGGAATGCGCGCAGAAAACGTTCAGCTATGTACGGTTTGATAAAACGAGCGCGGCAGATACGACGACAGACGATGCTGCGGATGATACGACAGCGGCAGACGCAGAAGAGGAAGAATCGCAGACAGATAATAAAGCAAAAGCGGAGCAGTTTCTGGCGGACGCCAAAGACGATATGGAGGAGGCTGCCAGCGCAGAAGAATATACGGTACTGAAATGTTCCTATGGCGCGGCGGATTTGAATGAAGACGAGAATTCCACAAGTATGGACGTGGAAGTATTAAAAGCGGCGGACAAGCTGAAAAATAAAGAGCTGGCAGACACCGTTGTAGAAGCAGACAGCGGGTATTATGTAATTCGTATGGATTCGACAGATGACAAAGACGCTGCCAAAACAAAAAAAGAGTCTATTCTGACACAGCGCAAAAACGATAAATATTCTGAAACGGTTGAAAGCTATAAAAAAGACAGCGAGTGGAAAATCAACGAAAGCGAATGGAAAAAAGTGCAGTTTGACGAGCTTTATAAGGCGAAAGCAGATGAAACTGAGACATCCGCAGACGACGGAACAGCAGCGACGGGAACCGACGACGGAACAGGTACGACATCGACCGACGACGGAGCAGGCACACAGACAGGAACGGACAAATCTGAATAAGCAGACGACAGTAATGTCGTAACAGTTCTTCAAAATGTCATTAACCGGAGCATTTCAAAGCGCAGGGGCGTTTGAAAAGCGTCCGGTTGACGACATGATTTTGATATGTCCGGACTGTTTTTTGGTTTTAGGTAAGAGGGTATCAGTTATGAAAAAAATATTATATTTTCTCAAAGATTATAAAAAAGAAAGTATTCTTGCCCCGCTGTTTAAAATGCTGGAAGCGATATTTGAGCTGATTGTGCCTTTGGTTATGGCGGCGATTATCGATGTCGGGATTGCGCATGGAGATAAACACTATGTAATCCGGATGTGCCTGGTTCTGACAGGTCTTGGGGCGGTTGGTCTTGTATGTTCTATAACGGCGCAGTATTTTGCGGCAAAAGCAGCGGTCGGCATGGCGACGAAGCTGCGTCATACAGTATTTTCTCATATTCAGAATCTTTCCTTTTCAAGGCTCGACCAGATCGGAACGTCAACGCTTATTACACGAATGACAAGTGATATTAATCAGGTGCAGTCGGGCATTAATTTGTTTCTGCGCCTGTTTCTGCGTTCTCCGTTTATTGTATTTGGAGCGATGGTCATGGCGTTTACGGTAGACGTTAAGGCCGCGATCATATTTGTCGTTACAATACCGTTGTTATCTGTGGTCGTGTTTGGCGTGATGTGCGTCAGTATTCCACTGTACAAAAAAGTACAGAGCGGACTGGACGAGGTGCTGACGCTGGTACGGGAAAATCTGACCGGTGTCCGCGTCATTCGCGCGTTTCACAAAGAAGAAGAAGAGATCCGGCAGTTTAATCATAAAAATCAAATGCTGAATGAAGATCAGCAGTATGTTGGCAAAATATCGGCTTTAATGAATCCGATTACTTACGTGATTATTAACGCTGCCACACTGGTGCTGATCTGGACAGGCGCGGTGCGTGTGGATACGGGATATCTGACGCAGGGAGAAGTCGTGGCTCTTGTGAACTATATGTCACAGATACTTGTGGAGCTGATCAAGCTGGCAAATCTGATTGTAAGCGTTACAAAGGCGATCGCATGCGGAAAGCGCGTGGCGGATGTGCTGGATGTGGAAACCGGAATGGCACAGACCAAAGATCTGGCGGACAGTGATCCGAATCAGAGCCGGGTGTCAGGCAACGTACCAAAAGTATCGTTTACCGGCGTCAGTATGGCTTATCATGGGTCTGGCGAATATGCGGTGTCAGGTATCGACTTTGAGGTATATCCCGGTGAAACGATTGGGATTATCGGTGGTACGGGTTCCGGAAAAAGTACCGTTGTCAATCTGATTCCAAGATTTTATGATGTGTCAGAAGGATCGGTAAAGGTCGATGGAAAAGATGTGCGGTTCTATGATCTGCAGGAGCTCAGACAGAAGGCCGGCGTCGTTTTGCAGAAGGCGGTGCTGTTTAAAGGGACGATTCGGGACAACCTGAAATGGGGAAATCCGGACGCGACAGAGGCGCAGCTGCAGGAAGCGATCGAAGCGGCGCAGGCGGCGGACGTAATTCAGGCAAAGGAGCTGGGACTGGACGAACCAGTCGAACAGGGCGGTAAAAATCTGTCCGGCGGGCAGCGTCAGCGTCTGACGATTGCCAGAGCACTGGTACGCAGACCGCAGATTCTGATTCTGGATGACAGCGCAAGCGCGCTGGATTTTGCGACAGACGCCAGACTGCGGGCCTCTTTGCGTAAGCTGGATTATGCGCCGGCAGTGTTTATCGTCTCACAGAGAACATCTTCGGTACAGTCCGCGGACTGTATTCTCGTTCTGGACGACGGAGAACTGGTGGGAAAAGGGACACATGAACAGCTGCTGGAAAGCTGCAGCGTTTATCAGGAGATCTATGCGTCTCAGTTTCGGGCAAAACCGGACGATTCCGGTGAAGCTGCAAGAGCAGCCGCAACGGAAGGAGGAATGGCATAATGGAAGGCAGGAAAAAACAATCCCAGACGATTAAAAAAGTTCTTACTTATATTAAGCAGTACCGGATGTTAGTCCTGCTGTCACTTCTTTTTGCTGCGGTTACTGTATTTGCGACGTTGTATTTTCCGATACTGACCGGAGATGCCGTAGATCTGATTCTGGCAAAAGGGCTGGTGGATTTTGAGGGAATATTAGCGATTATTCAAAAAGCGGGTATTATGATTGTGGTGACAGCGGCCGCGCAGTGGTTTATGAACGTAATCAATAACCGGATTACCTATCAGGTCATTCGGGATATTCGGGAAGAAGCGTTTCAAAAGATCGAAAAACTGCCGTTAAAATATCTGGACGGACGTTCTGCAGGCGAGATTGTCAGCCGTGTGATCGCGGATGTCGATCAGTTTGCGGATGGTCTGCTGATGGGATTTACGCAGCTGTTTACCGGACTTTTGACGATTGTGGGGACGCTTGGCTTTATGGTGTCGATTAATATAACGATTACGATCGTAGTAGTTGTGGTAACTCCGGTATCGCTGTTTGTTGCCGCGTTTATTGCCAAACGTACGTATCAGATGTTTCAGAAGCAGTCGCAGAGCAGGGCAGCGCAGACCGCACTGATCGACGAAATGATCGGCAGTCAGAAAGTGGTTCAGGCATTTGGCAGGGAGCAGGCTGTGCTGGAGCAGTTCGATCAGATCAACGCGGATCTGGAAAAGTATTCCCTGCGCGCCATTTTTTTCTCATCGATTACAAATCCGTCTACCCGTTTTGTCAATAGTCTGGTATATACGGGTGTGGCAGTGTTCGGAGCGCTTGCGGTAATCCGGGGGAATCTGAGCGTTGGGCAGCTTTCCTGTTTTTTAAGCTATGCGAATCAGTATACCAAGCCGTTTAACGAAATATCCGGGGTTATTACAGAGCTGCAGAATGCGCTCGCCTGCGCGTCAGGCATTTTTGATCTGATCGAACAGGAGCCGCAGATACCGGACCGCGCGGATGCAAGAGTTCTGGAGCATGCAGACGGCAGCGTCGCACTGGAGCATGTAACGTTTTCGTATACGCCGGAGCAAAAGCTGATCGAAGATTTTAATCTGGCGGTGCGGCCGAGTCAGAGAATAGCCATCGTAGGGCCGACCGGATGTGGAAAGACGACGATGATCAATCTGCTGATGCGGTTTTACGATCCGAATGCGGGTGTGATCCGGGTAAGCGGTACAGATATCAGAGACATTACGCGCAAGAGTCTGCGTGGGTCTTATGGAATGGTGCTGCAGGAAACGTGGCTGCGCAGCGGAACGATACGGGACAATATCTGTATGGGACGGCCGGACGCGTCGGTGGAAGAGATGGTGCAGGCAGCAAAAGCGGCACATGCGCATAGCTTTATCAAACGTCTGCCAGACGGATATGATACCGTTATTTCCGAAGACGGCGGCAATCTGTCACAGGGGCAGAAACAGCTGCTCTGTATTGCAAGAGTCATGCTCTGTCTGCCGCCGATGCTGATTCTGGACGAGGCGACGTCTTCGATCGATACCCGTACAGAAATGCGGATTCAGAAAGCCTTTGCGGCGATGATGCAGGGACGCACCAGTTTTATCGTAGCGCACCGGCTGTCAACGATTGAAAGCGCGGATGTCATTCTTGTGATGAAAGATGGTAAAATAATCGAGCAGGGATCTCATCAGGAACTATTGAAAAAAAATGGATTTTATGCGACACTATATAAGAGTCAGTTTGCAAGATAAACAATGACTATGGTTTCTGATAACAATGCAGGAACCATCTGCTGCGTATGGCATAAAATAACACATAACGATTCGTTTTCTTTAACATTTTGAACAGTTCGATTTAGAAAATGATAAGTAAAGTATATAATTTGCCATATTTTTTCAAGAAGTATTGACAAAAAATAAAATTAGCTACTATAATTACGTGTTAATGAGGGCATGATATCAGGAGTGGCACAAAAGATTTGTAATCCTGGAATATAGAGATAGATTGAGGTGTGAGATGGAACAGTATTTTGTAATCAAGGGCGGTATTCCACTTGTCGGAGAAGTTGAGATCGGAGGAGCCAAAAACGCTGCGCTCGCAATTCTGGCGGCAGCAATTATGACAGACGAGACAGTTACAATTGACAATCTTCCGAATGTGCGCGATATCAATGTGCTGCTGGAAGCGATGGCGGAGATCGGGGCAAAGATTCACCGTATCGATGAACATACTGTAAAAATCAACGGTTCACAGATCCGCGAGCTTTGTGTGGAATACGAATATATTAAAAAAATACGAGCATCTTATTACCTGCTGGGCGCGTTACTTGGAAAATATAATCATGCGGAAGTCGCGCTTCCGGGAGGCTGCGATATCGGGAGCAGACCGATCGATCTGCATCTGAAGGGATTTCGCGCGCTGGGGGCAGATGTGTCTATCCAGCATGGATTGATCGTCGCACAGACAGAATATTTAAAAGGCACTCATATCTATCTCGACAAAGTATCCGTCGGAGCGACGATTAATATTATGATGGCTGCGTCTATGGCGCATGGGAAGACGATTATCGAAAACGCGGCAAAGGAACCGCATGTTGTGGATGTGGCCAATTTTTTAAACAGCATGGGCGCGAATATTCGCGGCGCCGGTACAGATGTGATCCGGATTGTCGGCGTGGAAAGACTGCATGCGACAGAGTATGCAATTATACCTGACCAGATCGAAGCGGGCACATTTATGTTTGCAGCTGCAGCGACAAAAGGGGATGTGACGGTAAAAAATGTCATTCCGAAACACCTGGAAGCTACGACCGCAAAATTGCTGGAAGTAGGCTGCGAAGTGGAAGAGTTTGACGACGCGGTCAGAGTCGTATGCTCCAGACCGATGCATCATACGCAGGTAACGACACTGGCTTATCCGGGCTTTCCGACGGATATGCAGCCGCAGATGTCCGTATTGCTGGGGATTGCGCAGGGTACGAGTACCGTAACGGAAAGTATTTTTGAAAACCGGTTTCGTTATGTGGATGAATTAACGAGAATGGGCGCCAACATCAAGGTAGAGAGCAATATTGCGATTATTAACGGCGTGGACAGTTATATGGGAGCCAGAGTCAGCGCGCCTGATCTGCGCGCCGGCGCTGCGCTGGTTATCGCAGGACTGTCTGCGGAAGGGATTACGGTAGTAGATAATATTCATTATATTGAACGGGGATACGAACAATTTGAGTATAAGCTGAGCGAGCTTGGCGCCAGAATCGAAAAGGTCAGTTCGGAAAAAGATATCCAGAAATTTACGCTGAAAGTCAGCTGATCATAAAATCAAAAAAGTACCGCATAAATGTGAGGATACGCATTTATGCGGTACTTTTTTGCCCGGACTGCCAAAAATCAGCGGTCATTTTTAGATGAGGGAATTAATATATAGTTCAGATCTTGATAAATCTATGCATTCGCCGTTGTCCAGCTGCACGAGCGGTTTGGACAGATGATGACGGTTTAACAGCACAATATTCGCCGCGCGGCCGTCGCTGAGCAGAACGTGATTGTTCTGGTAGGTGGAGGCAATATGCTCTAAAAAAGTAAGAATATATTTTGGTTTATATTTTTGAAGTCCGTCTTTTTCAAATTCTGCGATTACCTGGAACGGGCAAAGCGGCGCACGGTAGGTACGGGCAGCGGTCATTGCGTCATAGACGTCTGCAATGGCTATGATATGCGCGTAATCATCGATCGCCTCCGTAGTGGCTTTTCCCGGATAACCGGAGCCGTCGCAGCGCTCATGATGCATCAGCGCGGCATTTTTTACATGAGAGTCCAGCGGGAGCGGTCTTAACAGATCGTAGCCAAGCTGTGCGTGCTGACAAAGCAGATCATATTCTTCATTGGTGAGTTTCCCTTGTTTATTGAGCAGATCTTCAGGAATGAGAGATTTGCCGATATCATGCAGCAGTCCGGCAAACGTCAGCGTTTCCAGGTCCCGGGCAGGGATTTTCAGCCATTTTCCAATCATGCGGGAAATCAGAGCGACATTCAGGCAATGAACGTAAATACTGTCGTCGACGTGACGAAGATTGTGAAGCATGTCAAAAAAATCAATCGTGGTCTGTCCCGGACGGAGCAGAGAAGCGGTTTTTTTCAATAATGAATCGGGAGCTTTGCAGCTTCCAGAAATAATCGCGTTGAAATAATCGGTAAGTTCGTTTAAGCAGACCGCAAAATCAACCTGAAAGCTCATAAACGCGGGACTCTGTTTGACTGCCTGTGAGTAGATACGATTTTGATGCGGTGCGCTTTTCCCGTCGGGTGCGGGATTGGATATATTCCCGTGTGTAGTGTTTGCGAATGATGTTTGGCTCATATATTTCCTCCCCTAACAATATAGTTCCTTCCTGTGTTTTTTGCAATTGTAGTTTTGTGAACGTTTGTAAAAAATATGTTTACTTTCCTTCTATTATCTGATGAAAAGCAGAAAATGTCAATATTTAGCATTGACTTTTCGGGTGAATTGTTGTATTGTTTATGTGAGTTAGATTTGATAATTCGAAAATTGCATACGATTTTTCTCTTATTCAGAGTGATGGAGATACAAAGGATCTGTGAAGTCACGGCAACCCCCTGCAGGATGCGTGGAAGGTGCCAACCTGAGCGAGTAATCGAACAATAAGAGGATTTGATGATTTAACCTAGAGTCAGGTCCGCTTATAGCGAACCTTTTTTTGTTGCAAAAATTAGGTGAATCAAAGCGGCAGCTGAAAAACGAAGCTGCCGGAATCAGACGACGAAAGGAAAAAGTATGGAAAAGTTATTATTTACCTCAGAATCAGTAACTGAAGGACATCCGGACAAACTGTGCGACGCAGTATCGGACGCAGTGCTGGATGCCTGTATGGAACAGGACCCGATGAGCCGGGTAGCATGCGAAACCGTGTGCTGTACAGGATTCGTACTTGTAACCGGAGAAATTACGACAAAGGCGCAGCTGGATATTCCGTCGATTGTAAGAAAGACGGTAGACGAAATTGGTTACAACGATGCAAAAATGGGATTCGACTGCAATACGTGCGCGGTATTTTCAGCGCTTGACCGTCAGTCGGCAGATATTGCAATGGGCGTAGATAAGGCACTGGAAGCAAAAGAAAATAAAATGACAGATGAACAGCTGGATGCCATTGGGGCAGGAGACCAGGGGATGATGTTTGGTTACGCAACGAACGAGACAGAAAGCTATATGCCATATCCGATCTCTCTGGCGCACAAGCTGGCGCTGCAGCTGACAAAAGTACGTAAAGACGGTACGCTGACCTATCTGCGTCCGGATGGAAAGACGCAGGTATCTGTAGAGTATGATGAAAGCGGCAGACCGAAGAGACTGGAAGCGGTTGTATTATCCACGCAGCACGATGCGGATGTCACACAGGATAAGATTCATTCCGATATTATGAAATACGTATTTGACCCGATTATTCCAAAAGATATGATCGACGCAGATACAAAGTTCTTTATTAATCCTACCGGAAGATTTGTAATCGGCGGCCCGCAGGGGGATGCAGGACTGACCGGAAGAAAGATTATCGTAGATACATACGGCGGTTACGCGCGTCATGGCGGCGGCGCTTTTTCCGGCAAAGACTGCACAAAGGTAGACCGTTCGGCTGCGTATGCGGCACGTTATGTCGCAAAAAATATCGTAGCGGCAGGACTGGCTGATAAATGTGAGATTCAGCTGTCTTACGCGATCGGCGTGGCACAGCCGACATCTGTGATGGTAGATACGTTTGGTACAGGCAAAATCTCCGACGATCAGCTCGTGACGATTGTACGTGAGAACTTCGATCTGCGTCCGGCTGGAATTATTAAAATGCTGGATCTGAGAAGACCGATCTACAAACAGACAGCCGCTTACGGACATTTTGGCAGAAATGATCTGAATCTGCCGTGGGAAGCGCTGGATAAAGCGGATGTACTGAAAAAATATCTGGCGTAAACGATTTGCCGGCGCGGCAGCCGGAAGCAGCTGTAATTTTAGAAAAAATTAAGAATCTTTTTTTCGAATTTTTATAAGAAATAATCAGGCTCATGTTATAATAACGAATAGCCGAAACATGCATACGTTGGAAAATAACTGCTGTGGTGTGTGGAGCACTGCCGCAGTTATTTTTATTTTAAAAACAGGAGACTGGATATGAAACTGAGTACAAAACTGGTGATTACTTTTTTTGTAATTGTGTTTATGCCGATTCTGCTGGCGTTGTTTGCGTTTTTTGTGATCCGGCTGATTCAGACAAGCGCGGTGAATCAGCAGACGGGAATCGATATTGGAGCGCTTGCTGTGAATATGGATATGGCGCAGATCGAAGTTCTGGTAGAAGATATGGCCGTCTGCATCGTACTGATTCTCGCAGCGACCGGATTATCGATTACCGCATGGATCTATCGCAGTATCGTGACGCCGATCTGCAAGCTGGAAGAAGCGGCAAATAATATTAAAGAAGGCAATCTGGATTTTACGATAGAGGCAGACAGCAAGGATGAGATGGGCAGACTGTGCCAGAATTTTGAAGATATGCGCCAGAGGCTGAAAGAATCCGCTGAAGAAAAATTAGAAGCAGAAAAGCAGAACCGTATACTGATCAGCAATATTTCGCATGATCTGCGTACGCCGATTACAGCGATCAAAGGCTATGTGGAGGGGATACTGGACGGGGTGGCGGATACGCCGGAAAAAGTCGATAAGTATATGCGTACGATTTATAACAAGGCGATCGATATGGACCGGCTGATTAATGAACTGACGCTGTATGCCAAGATCGATACGAACCGTATTCCGTATAATTTTAAACGAATCAATGCCGGAGAATATTTTCATGATTGTATAGAGGAAATCGGACTGGAGCTGGAAGCCGAACATCTGGGACTGTCTTATTTTAACTATGTGAGCGACGAAGTGCTGATTATTGCCGATCCGGAACAGCTAAAACGCGTGATCGATAATATTATTGGAAATTCTGTAAAATATATGGATAAAGAGCATGGTCTGATCAATATTCGTATCAAGGACGTGGGCGATTTTATTCAGGTAGAAATAGAAGATAACGGTAAGGGTATCGCACAGAAAGATCTGCCGTTTATTTTTGACCGCTTTTATCGTACGGATGCTTCCAGAAATTCTGCAACCGGCGGCAGCGGCATCGGACTGTCGATTGTAAAAAAGATTATAGAAGATCATGGCGGCAAGATCTGGGCGACCAGCAAAGAGTCTACAGGCACCGTTATGTATTTTGTAATACGAAAGTATCAGGAGGTTCCAAATGAGTAGAATATTAATTGTTGAAGATGAAATGACGATTGCAGAGCTGGAAAAGGACTATCTGGAGCTGAGCGGATTTCAGGTAGAAATTGAGACGAACGGGGAGGAAGGTCTTCGCAAGGTTCTGGAAGAAGATTATAATATGGTGATTCTGGATCTGATGCTCCCGGGTATGGACGGGTTTGAAGTATGCAGACAGATACGTGAACATAAAAATCTGCCGATATTGATGGTGTCTGCCAAAAAAGACGATATTGACAAAATACGAGGACTTGGCATGGGGGCGGACGATTATGTGACCAAACCGTTTTCACCCAGCGAGCTGGTGGCAAGAGTCAAGGCGCATCTGGCAAGATATGAAAGGCTGATTGGCAGCGGCATGCCGCAGAACGATATTGTAGAGATCCGCGGAATCCGCATCGACAAGACGGCCAGACGGGTCTGGATTCATGAAGAGGAAAAGCAGTTTACGACAAAAGAGTTCGATCTGCTCGTATTTCTGGCGCAGAATCCGAACCGGGTATTTACAAAGGACGAGCTGTTTAAAGAAATCTGGGATATGGAATCCGTGGGAGACATTGCTACCGTAACGGTTCATATTAAAAAGATTCGGGAAAAGATAGAGATTAATACGGCAAAGCCGCAATATATAGAAACGATCTGGGGAGTCGGATACCGGTTCAAACTATAGTGCGGCACATCGGGAAAAGGAAAGGAAAACGGTGTGGAAATATTATATGAAGACGCGCATATGATTGTCTGCGTAAAGCCTGCGGGTATCGCTGCGCAGACAAACCAGAGCGGACAGCAGGATATGGTCAGTCTGCTGCGGAATTACCGGCATGAAAAAGGGGAAGAGCCGTATATCGGACTGATCCACAGGCTCGATCAGCCAGTGGAAGGCATTCTGGCGTTTGGGAAACATGCGCGCAGTACGGCTGCGTTAAACAAACAGCTGCAGCAGGGGGATTTTTCCAAAATATATCTGGCCGTGACCAGGGGCGTTATGCCGGCACACGAAGGCAGACTGCTGGATTATCTGAAAAAAGAGACCTGCAGCAATCTTTCGGCCGTAACAGGTCCGACGGAACCGCAGGCGAAAAAAGCGGAGCTGATTTATCGCGTGCTGCAAACGGATGAGAGCTGCCAGCCGGTACAGAATCTGGTGCAGATCAGACTGCTGACGGGAAGACATCATCAGATACGGGTGCAGATGGCACATCTTGGTACGCCGCTGGCAGGAGACCGGAAATACGGCGCGCCGGATCTGCAGCAGAAGATCGAAGGGCAGTCCGGCCTTGGGCTTTGCGCATGTGAGCTGGAATTTTTACATCCGGTAAAGAAAAAAATTATGAAATTTGAAATCCAGCCGTCGCAGCCGGTATTTCAAAAGTTTCTGCATGCGGGAGCGCGTACAGAAACTGACAGATTTTCTAAAAAGTAACAGCAGCGCTCCCGAAACCGGATACATATTACGCAGCAATTCACACATACTTTTTCTATGAGATGGTATGAAAAAGAAGGCGTAAAAAAATTAATTTTATTAACGGGAGTTACGCTGGCAGTGTATGTGTTTATGAGGTATATTCTGCCGATGGTAATTCCTTTTTTATTAGGAGCGCTTTTGGCGATGACGTTAAATCCGCTCGTGGAAAAAATTGTGAAAAAGACGGGCAGAGGGCGCGGCATGATTTCGATGCTGATCGTTTTGGCTGTGCTGGCGGCAGTCGGAATGATCTGTTTTTTCGTAGGACGTACGGCCTGTCTGCAGCTGGCGTCTCTTGTAAAAAATGCGGAAGCGATAGAAGGAGGGGTCCGCGACATCTGGTGCGAATGCTGCGAAAGAATCGAGAGTATGCTGGGCGTTCGTCTGGGAGAGGCAGAACAGCTGTTTGTAAATATGCAAAATAGAATGAAATCAGGGTTCCGGTCCGGTACGCTGCCGTATCTTTTGAAAAATTCGATGTCGTATGCGAAAGTTGTTTTTTCGATGATAGGGGTCGCTCTCGTATCGATCATTTCCGGTCTGCTGATCTTAACGGATTATCCGAATATTACAGCCGCCATTCACAGATCCGGTATCGGTAAGCTGGCTGTACAGGTCAAACGTCACGCAAAAGAAGCAGGAGGTACTTATCTGAAAGCGCAGATTGCAATTTTGCTGATTATTAGTCTGATCTGTATCGCAGGACTGTTCGCGACGGGAAATCCTTACGCGCTGCTGGCCGGTATGGGAATCGGAATCTGTGACGCGCTCCCGTTCATCGGGACGGGAACGATATTTGTGCCGTGGATGATTATAGACATTATTAACGGGAAATATGTGCTGGCAGCGGTATATGGACTGTTGTATGTGATCTGCAGTTTTTCAAGGCAGTTTCTGGAGCCAAGACTGATCGGAGGACGTCTGGGGTATCCGCCGATTGTGGTGCTGATGAGCATTTATATCGGCGTGCATGTATATGGCGCCGCCGGCGTGCTGTCCGGGCCGGTTTCCGGATTTCTGATCTGTGAACTGTATACGGCGTGGAAACAGGCGGCCCTTGACATAAGCTGATTATGACGCTAAAATAAATCGGTATAAACAGGCTTGGATGCATAAGCTCAATTTACGCAGTTAAAGGAGAAGAATATGGCAAAGGACAAGAAATTAGTGGAATCCATTACAAGTATGCAGGAGGATTTCGCGCAATGGTATACCGATGTAGTAAAAAAAGCAGAACTGATCGATTATTCGTCTGTGAAAGGCTGTATGATTATCAAGCCGGCAGGATACGCGCTGTGGGAAAATATCCAGAACGAACTGGACCGTCGTTTTAAAGAAACCGGAGTACAGAACGTGTATATGCCGCTGTTTATTCCGGAAAGTCTTCTGAATAAAGAAAAAGATCATGTGGAAGGCTTTGCGCCGGAGGTGGCGTGGGTGACGCATGGCGGGCAGAGCGAGCTGCTGGAAAGACTTTGCGTCAGACCGACTTCGGAGACGCTGTTTTGTGATTTTTATAAAAATGACGTTCAGTCTTACCGCGATCTTCCAAAAGTATATAATCAGTGGTGTTCGGTTGTCAGATGGGAGAAGGAAACCAGGCCGTTTCTGCGTTCGCGTGAATTTTTGTGGCAGGAAGGGCATACGGCGCATGCAACAGCGCAGGAAGCGCAGGAGCGGACAGAACAGATGCTCAACGTATACGCGCAGTTCTGTGAAGAAGTGCTTGCAATTCCGGTGATCCGCGGGCAGAAAACAGAAAAAGAAAAGTTTGCGGGTGCAGAAGCAACTTATACGATCGAAGCTCTGATGCATGATGGAAAAGCATTGCAGTCAGGAACCAGTCATAATTTTGGAGACGGATTTGCGAAAGCATTTGGCATACAGTACACAGATACCAATAATCAGCTTCAGTATGTACATCAGACCTCCTGGGGACTGAGTACACGGATTATCGGCGCGATTATTATGGTGCACGGGGACGACTCCGGACTGGTACTGCCTCCGGCGATCGCTCCGGTACAGGTGATGATTGTTCCGATTCAGCAGCAGAAAGAAGGCGTGCTGGAGAAAGCAGACGAGCTGTATCAGACATTGCGGACGCAGTTCCGGGTAAAGACAGACGATACGGAGAAGAGTCCGGGCTGGAAATTCGCGGAACAGGAAATGCGCGGTATTCCTGTGCGGATTGAAATAGGACCGAAAGATATTGAAAAGGGTCAGTGCGTTCTTGTGCGCCGCGATACGAGAGAAAAATATCAGACAGCGATAGAAGAAGTACCTGAGAAGCTGGCAGAATTGTTAAAGCAGATACAGTCAGACATGTTTGCGCGTGCAAAAGCGCATCGGGATTCGCATATTACGGATGCGGTTACTTATGAAGCGTTTCAGAACGCACTGGAACAAAATCCGGGATTTATCCGCGCGATGTGGTGCGGAGAACAGGCATGTGAAGATAAGATCAAAGAAGAGACGACGGCAACTTCACGCTGTATGCCTTTTGAGCAGGAACGTATTTCAGACGTATGCGTCTGCTGCGGCAAACCGGCGAAAAAGCTCGTATTCTGGGGAAAAGCATATTAAAGCTGCATGACATGAGACATTATGAGATAAGATATCAGACGGATGGTAACAGGGAAGTGAGCGGAACTGTTACCGAAATCATGAGAAGAAGGAAACAGGAAATTACAGCAAATTAAAAGAAGTAAAAAGGAAGCGGTGGATATCGGATTGGATCAACGGACAGGAACGAAAAAAGAGATACAGATCGATCTGCCGGAAAAGGTGGCATACATACTGGATACGCTTCTGGCGCACGGATACGAAGCGCATGCAGTCGGCGGCTGCGTGCGTGACAGTCTGCTGGGCAGGACGCCGCAGGACTGGGATGTGACGACGTCTGCAGTCCCAATGCAGGTGAAAGCGCTGTTTCCAAGGACCGTAGATACGGGACTGACGCATGGAACTGTGACCGTGTTGATTGGAAGAGAAGGATTTGAGGTCACGACGTATCGGATCGACGGGGAATATGTGGACGGAAGACATCCAAAAGAAGTATTTTTCACGCCGAACCTGCTCGAAGATCTAAAGAGGCGTGATTTTACGATGAACGCGATGGCATATCATCATACGAACGGACTGACCGATGCGTTTGGCGGGACAGACGATCTGGCGGCTGGCATTGTCCGCTGTGTTGGGAATCCAATGGATCGTTTTAAAGAGGACGCATTACGCATGCTGCGCGCCGTGCGGTTTGCGGCACAGCTGGATTTTCAGATCGAAGAGCATACAAGGGATGCAATCCGCCGTCTGGCGCCTGATTTAAAGAGAATCAGTGCGGAACGGATTCAGGCGGAGCTGGTGAAACTTTTGCTATCGCCGCATCCGGAATATATTCGGGAGCTGTATACGCTTGGGATTTCAAAAGTGATTCTGCCGGAACTGGATCAGATGATGGAAACAAAACAGAATCATCCGCATCACTGCAGAACGGTCGGGGAACATACAATCTGCGGACTCACCTATACAGCGCCGGACAGGGTGCTGCGACTGGCGATGCTGTTTCATGATATCGCCAAGCCGGTCTGCCGGACGACGGATGAGAATGGAATCGATCACTTTTATGGACATCCGGAAAAGAGCGCGCAGATGGCAAAAAAGATTTTCCGTCGTCTGAAATTTGACCGTGAAACGATGGAGCGTGTATGTGCGCTTGTGCGCTGGCATGATTATAATCCTCTGCTGACAGAGGAAAACGTACGGCGTGCGGTAGTGAAAACCGGCCGGGAGCAGTATCCGCGGATATTTGCGCTTAAGAGGGCGGATATACTGGCGCAGAGCGATTATCAGCGGGAAGAGAAGCTGGCGTATGTGGATCGCTATGAAGAGATGTACGAGGCAATGACTGCAAAAGGCGACTGCATCAGCTTAAAGCAGCTTGCGGTAACCGGACGGGATATTATGGTTTTGGGAGTTCAGCAGGGCAGGCAGATCGGTACGATATTGAATCTGCTTTTGGAACAGGTGATCGAAGATCCGGAGAAAAACCGAAGGGATGTCCTGCTCGAACTGGCGCAGGAGTATATTCATCATCAAACCTTACAGTAAAATGCACAAAGCCAGAGTTTTTATGCATATCTGGCAGCTGCTTCTCATAAGATGAATGGACACGTTAATGCGTGATCGTTCATCTTAGCTGGAGGGGTGCTATTGTGTATAATCGGACAGAAATCATTTTAGAGGCATATCCATATGAATTTACAGATACGGTAAAAGGCAGAGGCGTATATTTTTGTTATTGTCAGGATGGAAGCAGAAAAGTATTAAAGGAGTTTTCCGGCTCCGGAACGAAAGCCGGACTGCTGGACCAGTTTTTGCGTTTTTTAAAGGAGCGCAAATGGACGGCGGAGCAGATTGTCTATACGAAAGAGGGACAGGTGCTGTTTACAGATACGGACGATACGCGCTATTATATGCGTACGTGGTTTGAAGGCAGAGAGTGTGATACGCGCAACAGGGAAGATATTTTATGCGCGGTGCGAAGGCTGGCGCAGTTTCATATCGAAGCGGAAGGCTTTAAAGAAGAACTGCCGCAGGGGATGAGCCGCAGACCGGATTTTTTGCAGCAGGAATATCTGCGTCATACGAGAGAACTGCATAAAGTACGTAATTATATCAAAGCGAAAAAAAAGCGAAATAAATTCGAAACCGATTTTTTAAAAGAATATAGTTATTATCTGCAGCAGGCAGAAGAAGCGACTGAAAGGCTGCGGGAAATGGAGACGCTGACGCCGGAACGGTTTTTTGGCGTCTGTCACGGGGATTATAGTCATCATAATCTGCTGTTTACGGCGCAGGGACCGGTGATTGTTAATTTTGAACGATTTTGCCGGGACGCATATATTAGTGATTTTGCACACTTTTTCAGAAAGATTATGGAAAAACATAACTGGAATACCGGATTGGGAATGGATATGATCCATGCCTACGACAAAGCGCGGCGGCTGGACACCTGGGAATTGAAACAGCTGGGTGTGCGTATGAGCTATCCGGAAAAATTCTGGAAGGTAGCCAATCACTATTTTAATTCGAAAAAGAGCTGGGCGAACAGCAGAGACGGTGAAAAACTGGAAAAAATCTGCGCACAGGAAAAGGAACGCGCGGAGTTTTTGAAAATAATGGATTATTTTGTTCACGGATGAAAATACATAAGAATTACAAAGAGGGAAGACTTGCGCCAGGCAAACGTCCATGATATAATAAACAGGTATTTTGTTACAGGACGTTTCGATATTTTATTATAAATGAGGAAAAGAGCGATCAGGATGAAACGTAAAATTACGATGATAATAACGCTGCTGTTTGTCATGCTGCTGTGCAGCGCATGCGGAATGGCGCGCAAAGACAGTATTACTGCCAGGGAGAGCAGCCGTTCCACGGCAGCGGCAAACCAGACAGATGCAGACAAAGCGCAAAGTACGGCGGATCTTACCGATCAGCCGGATGAGTTTTATATGATTGTAAAACACGATACGGTCAGTTATCAGATGACGCTGGTGAGTCTGGACAGCGGGGAGCAGATCTTTTATGAATATACAGACGGTACTGAATTTTTTGATAAATATGGAGGTTATGCGCTGAGCAGGGACTTTTCGGAAGGCAGGCTGGTGGAGATTCAGAGAATCAATAGCAACGATACGCTGGGTGCGGTTGCATTTACAGATCAGACCTGGGATTATGAAGGCGTACATAATTATTCGATGGATCTGGAGAAAAGACGGATAGACCTTGCGGGCACTCCGTATCGGCTGGATCCGAATGTTAAAGTGTTTTCCGAAGGGGAAGAAAAAGAGCTGACCGCAGTCGGGGACAGCGATGTGTTAAATGTCTATGGAATCGGGCGCACCGTTTATGCGATTGTCGTAGAAACCGGACACGGAACGCTGGCGCTTGCCAATACGGAGCTGTTTGAAGGCGGCTGGGTCAATCTCGGCACCAAAGTGTATGCGAAGGTTACAAGGGATATGACGATGGAGCTGCCGGAAGGAATCTATGATTTTTCAGTTGCAAACGACGGATACGGCGATTCTGGAGAGGTCAGGATTCGCAGAGATAAAGTTACGACGATCGATCTGAACGATTACAAAGGAGAAGGTCCGAAGTTATGCCGGGTGACGTTCGACGTCGGCGTAGCCGGGGCGGTACTTACCGTCGACGGCAAAAAAGTAAATCATAAAAAGCCGATCGAGCTGCGGTACGGCGTGCATACGCTTGGGGTTTATGCAGATGGATACGACGCATGGACGAGACAGCTTGTCGTTAATTCGCCAAAAGCGAAAATCGAAATTCTGTTAAGCGCTCAGACCGGAACAGAGTCTGCTTCAGGTACAGACGATGAAAAAAGTACGGACAAAGACGAGAATACGGAAAATCAGGAGAACGGCAATACGAATCAGACGTCGACGGGCGGGCGTGGGAAAGCAGGCACAAAGGCAGGCTCCAGGGCAGGCACTTATACAGGAGGCGATTCGTCCGGACAGTCAGACAGCGACAACAGTAATGACAGCGCCAGCAGTGCGCTTGCAAACGCAGCGTTAGGTTCTTCCCTGGCCAATATCATAACAGGAGGGGAGTCCACAGATTATCTGGATACATTATCGGATCTGGTGGATTCGCTGGACAGGCTGAACCGTTCGGGTAATTCGGATTAATTAATGTATATTGGGGTATACGGACACAGGTGTGCCGCAGACCTGATATGAATATAAAACTAAATACATGAATGGGAGGACGTAGCATGGACTACAAAGAAATGTACCAGCAATGGCTGGACAACCCTTATTTCGATGAGGAAACGAAGGCGGAATTAAAAGCAATCGCGGGAAATGAGAAGGAGATCGAAGACCGCTTTTATATGGATCTGGAGTTTGGTACAGCAGGACTGCGCGGCGTGATCGGCGCGGGTACGAACCGTATGAACGTATACACAGTCAGAAAAGCGACACAGGGCCTGGCAAACTATATTTTGTCTGTCGGGGCAGAGGCAAAAGGCGTTGCGATTGCATACGATTCCAGACATATGTCGCCGGAGTTTGCGGACGTAGCGGCTTTATGCCTGGCGGCAAACGGGATTAAAGCATATGTATTTGAGAGCTTAAGACCGACGCCGGAGCTGTCTTACGCAGTTCGCAGACTGGGATGTATCGCAGGCATTAATATTACGGCAAGCCATAATCCGCCGGAATATAACGGTTATAAGGTATACTGGGAAGACGGCGCGCAGATTACGCCTCCTCATGACAGCGGCATTATGGATCAGGTAAAGCAGGTGACAGACTATGCTTCCTGTAAGACGATGTCTCTGGATGAAGCAAAAGAGGCCGGACTTTATCAGACGATTGGAGCGGATATTGACGATCCGTATATCGAAGAGCTGAAGGGACTGGTACTTCATCAGGACAGCATCGATGCAGTGAA
This sequence comes from uncultured Eubacterium sp., assembly GCA_910577225.1. GTDB lineage: Bacteria > Bacillota > Clostridia > Lachnospirales > Lachnospiraceae > Eubacterium_J. The sequence goes on from CAJTMV010000003.1 coordinate 62,055, forward strand.
GGATAAGCTGACCATTGTATACTCGCCGCTGCATGGAACTGGAAATATCCCAGTGCGCCGCGTGTTAAAAGAGCTTGGTTTCCAGAATGTGCATGTAGTACCGGAGCAGGAGCTGCCGGACGGAGACTTCCCGACGGTTAGTTATCCGAATCCTGAAGCTGCCGAAGCGTTTGAACTCGGACTTGCACTTGCAAAGAAGGTAAACGCGGATCTTGTATTAGCGACGGATCCGGATGCAGATCGTCTCGGTGTGTATGTAAAAGATTCCAAAACGGGCGAATACCATACGCTGACTGGTAATATGTCCGGCTGTCTGATCGGTGATTATGTCATCGGACAGCGCAAAGCGATAAACGGTTCGCTGCCTGAAGACGGAGCATTTATCCGCTCGATTGTTTCTACCAATATGGCAGATGCGATTGCAAAGTATTATGGCATTCAGCTTGTGGAAGTTTTAACAGGATTTAAGTTTATCGGACAGAAAATGCTGGAGTTTGAAACGACAGGTAAGGGTACTTACTTATTTGGTATGGAAGAAAGCTACGGCTGTCTGACCGGAACTTATGCAAGAGATAAGGATGCGGTAGTAGCTTCCATGGCATTGTGTGAAGCAGCGGCTTATTATATGACCAAAGATATGACGCTCTGGGATGCCATGCTGGAAATGTATGAACGTTATGGATACTACAAAGATCATGTAGAGTCGATTACGTTAAAGGGCATCGAAGGACTGGCAAAGATTCAGGAAATTATGAATACGCTGCGAGCAGATGCGCCGAAGGAGATTGGCGGACTGAAAGTACTTGCGGCAAGAGATTATAAGACAGATACGATTCAGAATTTTGTAACCGGACAGACCGAACCGACCGGACTGCCGCAGTCAAACGTACTGTATTATGAACTGGAAGACGACGCGTGGGTATGTGTAAGACCGTCCGGAACAGAACCAAAAGTGAAGTTCTATATTGGCGTAAAAGGCAGCTCCATGGCGGATGCTGACGAAAAATCGGCTTCTTTGGGAACGAAGGTGCTGGATATGATTCAGAAGATGATTTAATCCGAAAGAAAGCCTTCTAAAATGCCAGAATTGGGCATTTTCCGCTTGACAAACCATGGAAAAGTTAGTATAAATATATTCGTAAGTATTTTGGAGAAAATGAGTTCCGAATCTTAATTAATATCAATACTATAATGAATCCACAGGAGGAGTAGAAATGAACAAAGCGGAATTAGTTGCAGCTATGGCTGACAAGGCTGAATTATCCAAAAAAGATGCGGAAGCAGCTTTAAAGGCTTTTACAGATGTTGTCGCTGAAGAGCTCAGGAAAGGGGAAAAGATCCAGTTAGTCGGCTTCGGAACTTTTGAAGTATCTGAACGGGCAGCCAGAACTGGCAGAAATCCACAGACAGGCGAAGAGATGACCATTCCGGCATCCAAGGCGCCGAAGTTTAAGGCAGGAAAAGCATTGAAGGATTTAATGAACGAATAAATCTTAAAAAGGGACTGCAGCTGTGCAGTCCCTTTTTGGCGGAAAAATCTGGAACAGAAAGCCCTGGGATAGAAACATCGGCCGGAGAGGAATTATTATGAGATTGGATAAATTTTTAAAAGTATCGCGTCTGATTAAACGGCGGACGATTGCGAACGAAGCCTGTGATGCCGGCAGGGTGCTGGTAAACGGGAAACCGGCGAAGGCGTCTGTCAAAGTGAAGGTGGGCGATGTGATTGAAATTATGTTTGGTACAAAGTCCGTGAAAGTCCGTGTGCTGGATATTCAGGACACGACAAAAAAGGAACAGGCAAAAGAATTATTTGAATATTTATAGCATTTATTTCCATATCCATTCATATACTTTATTAGTGAAGGCTTGCATGGTAACCGCTTCGCCGGATGCTGGACGTAAGACCTGCTTATACGACAGTTTGGACAAGAATGGAGGAAAGGATATGGATGAGAGAATGGAAAAGAATCAGACGAAAGCGCACAAAATCCTGCTTACAAATAGGAAAACAGTAGCATTTACGGGGGTTTTGGATGTGCTTTCTTTTGATGTATCGGAAATACTGCTGGAGACCGAACAGGGGATGCTGCTGATCAAAGGCAACGATTTGCATGTCAACCGTCTGACACTGGAAAAGGGTGAGGTGGACGTAGAAGGAAGGATTGACAGTCTGGCCTATTCGGATGCAGGAGGCACGAAAAAAGCGGCGGAAAGCCTGTTAGGAAGAATTTTCCGATGATGGTAAGCGAGAATATTTTTCAGGAACTGGATTTTTTTGCCGTTTCTTTTGCGCTTGGCATTCTGCTTGTGCTGATTTATGATTGTCTGCGGATTTTCAGACGGCTTGTCCGACACGGAACCATGTGGATCTCTCTGGAAGATTTGCTTTACTGGATATTTACGGCGTTTGTTATATTTGCCATGCTGTATCAGAAAAATGACGGACTGATCCGTGGATTTTCGATCGGCGGGATCGTGTTTGGCATGGTGTTGTATAATCAGTATATCAGCCGTTATACGGTAAAGTACATTGCGCGTATTCTAAAGAAGGTCATTCGGCTCGTACAGAAAATATGCAGGTTTGTACTAACGCCTTTTCTCAAGGCAGGCAGAAAGGTGGCGAACAAAGGTTCGATTTTAGCCGGTAAAGGGAGAAAATTTAAGAAATATTTAAATAAGCGGTTGAAAAGAACAGGCAAATTGATTAAAATAGGGATATCAAAGAAATGAGACGGCAGAGGACTGCCGCCGAAAGGATGAGGGTGCATGAGCCACAGATATAACAGCAGAAAGGCAAATCGAACAGGAAAGCTATGTATTACGATGATTGTTCTTGCGATGATCGGGGTCATGTCTGTGCAGATTGTAAACCTTTATAAAAAGGATCAGCAGTTTATTGCGCAGGAGGAGCTCCTGGAGAAACAGAAGGCAGAGGAACTTGCCAGGCAGAAAGAAATCGAAGAGTACGAGGCGTATACAAAGACACAGGAATATATCGAAGACGTTGCGAAGAGTAAACTGGGACTTGTGTATAAAGATGAGCTTATATTTAAAGAAAAGTAAACGGTAGAAGGTTATACATAAAAGGATCTGGCGAATGCCGGGTCTTTTTTGCTGGCCCGGTCATGAAATCCGAAGGCAGGGTTCAAAAACCTGAACCGCTTAGAATCGACTCAATAGTTGTTTTGAACGGATAAAAACACGAATAAAAATTAAAAAACGGACCATGGTTTGACAAACATTGCGATACTCTCTTTTTATAATGGCTGGCATATGCCGGCAGACAAGGAAGCAGACCGGCGCCATATTATTGATGAATGGGAGGATGCAGGATGAAGAGACTAAATGTAAAACAAATGGTCTTATACGTAGGAGGAATTTTGATGTGTCAGATATCGTGGATGGGCTGTTTTCCACTGATACCTGCTTTTTTTACCGCTGTATGCCTGGAGGATGCGGCGCGTCTGGCACTTAGTGCGGCAATGTTTGTGGGAATTATTTTATTCGTACCGATCGCTGCGGCAGTGAAATATCTGATGGTGATCGTTGTAATCTTAATTACGATAAAATTGTTTGAGTGGGCCGAAGGATATTGCACGGTTTTATGCGCGGCTTCAGCAGCTGCCATTGCGGCGTTTATGATGTCGTTGTCAGGCGAATTGTTAAATATACGTAATGCGTCCGGAATTCCGGTCAGTATGATCGAAGCAGTGTTTGTCTTTGCCGCGGTAATGACGGGGACAAGATTTGTGGATTTTTTTATGCAGATGAGTCTGTGGCCGCAAAAAGAAGCGGAGGACAGCCGGCAGGAAACAAAACTGGTCAGTTATGCAGACTCATTTAACGGTCTTTCCAGGATTTTTTCGAGAATGAGCAGTACGCAGAAAGGATTTTCGTCTGAACAGATGTACAGAATCCAAAACGAGCTGACCGGAACGCTGTGTGTGAACTGCAATCAGTGTGCGATGTGCTGGGAGAAACAGGAGAGTCCGATGTATTCGTATCTTGCGTATATGCTGCAGTCTTTGCAGCGAACGGGAGAGGCGGATCATGAAATCGTCGTGCAGATGCAGGAGTATTGTCCGTATACGGATGCGGTTGTACAGGAGAGTATGCGCATCTTTGAGAAGGCAAGACTGAATCTGGCCTGGTATAATCGTTTGCTGGAGAATCGCGAGATTATTGCCCAGCAGCTGGATGCGATGGCATATATTATGGAAGACTGCGCAAATGAAAAAAATGAGATCACGATGGAACATCGTCAGATGATGGCCGAGGTAAAATATCGCGCCAGAGAACGCGGCGTGATCGTACAAAAGCCACGGCTGTTTGAGAACAAGGATCAGCGCTGGCAGTTTACCTGCAATGCCTGTGCAAAAAACGGAAGCTGTATTAGTATGAAAGAGCTGACAAAAGCTGTGTCGGCAGGACTGGAGCGTGCCATGCGGCCGCACAGAGAGGAACGGTCGCTGGTCAGTCCGCAGGGGGCTGACGTCGTGTTCGAGGAGGACACCTGCTATCATGAGACGCATGCAGTGGCTCGTATGGTAAAAGACGGAGGGCATGTGTCCGGCGACAATTATTCGTTTTTGGAGCTGGATCACGGGCAGCTGGCGATGATGCTGTCTGACGGTATGGGATCGGGCAGTCAGGCAGGCAAAGAAAGCGAGCTGGTTCTGGAGCTGCTGGAAAAGTTCCTGGAAGCAGGATTTTCGGAAGAAACGGCGCTGAAAATGATGAATTCGGCAATGGTCATACGGGGTGAGGACGATCTGTATTCTACGGTAGATATCTGTTCTTTGAATCTGTATACCGGAAGATGCGAATTGTACAAAATCGGTGCAGCAACGACCTTCATTAAACACCGTGATTATATTGAGAGGGTAGAGTCCAGTTCCCTGCCGGTAGGAGTCACGCATCGTATGGAAACAGGAAGTACGAAAAAGCAGCTGGAAGACGGTGATTTTCTTGTCATGATGTCCGACGGTGTGTTAGAATACCTGCAGGAAGAAGACGCGGATCTTGCAATGTGCGGCATTTTGCAGGAACTGTCAGAAAAACATCCGGGGCAGCTGGCGGACGCGATATTAAAAGAAGTACTGGAGCGTACCGGAGGAAAGGCTGCGGACGATATGACGATTCTCGTCTGCGGCGTGTGGAAAAAATAGGAAACAGCGGATAGCAAAAGAGAAGGATAATCAGAAATGGATCATAATAATGAACGGGATTTTCAATTGTTACGACAGGCAGAGTCGTTTATGAGACAGCATCAGATGACTGAGCCGGGCAGTCATGTCATTGCCGGGGTTTCGGGAGGAGCGGATTCGATCTGTATGCTGCTCGTGCTGCTGCAATTGCGGGATGTCTTTAAATATGAAGTGTCTGTCGTACACGTAGAGCATGGGATACGAGGCGAGGCAGCACACAAAGATGCGGCGTTTGTCAGTTCTTTTTGCCGTGCGTCCGGCATAGAGTGTCATATCCGTCATTTTCAGGTGCCGGAGTATGCGCGTGCGCATGGAATGAGCGAGGAGGAGGCTGGCAGATGTTTGCGGTATCAGGCATTTGCGGAAGAAAAGAAACGATTTTTTGGAAAAATGGTCCGAATAGCAGTTGCACATAATCTGGAAGATCATGCGGAAACGATGTTGTTTCATCTGGCGCGGGGGACGGGAATTCAGGGGCTTGCGTCGATTGCGCCTGTCAGGGGGGATATTATACGTCCGCTGCTGCAGGTAAGCCGGGTGCAGATAGAAACGTACCTGTCGCAGGTCGGACAGACATTTTGTACGGATGCGACGAATGCGAGCGACGCATATAGCAGAAATCAGATTCGGCATCAGATACTGCCCGTGCTTTTGGATGTCAATGATCGCGCGCCAGAGCACATGTATCAGACGGCGCAGCAGCTGCGTGAGATCGATGGCTATCTGAAAAAACAGGCGAATGAGGCACGGAAAATATGCTGTACCATGCGGACGGAAGGAGTGGAGATTGAAAAGGAATCTTTTTTACGACTGGAGCCGGTCATTCAAAAGGAATTGCTGCGCGGGCTGCTGGGCACGCTGGCAGGCAGTGGAAAAGATCTTACGAGAGAGCATGTCCGTCAGCTGTTGGAGCTGTTTGAGAAACAAAACGGCCGCCAGATACAGCTGCCTTACAGAATGAAGGCGGTAAGAGTTTACAGCGGCGTAGAAATCAGGCGCATAAAAAATGTGGAAAATGCAGTAAACAGACCGGAGGAACACACAGATGATTTGCAAAAACAGTTTTCGTTCCGAATAATTGACGATATTTCTGAGCATATGTCACAAATTTCCAAAAAGAAGTATACGAAATGCTTTGATTATGATAAGATAAAACATGGATTCTGCGTAAGAAACAGACAGCCGGGAGACTATCTGGCAATTAACGCTTCTGGCGGCTGTCAGAAGCTGAAAAAATATCTGGTAAATGAGAAGATTCCTGCAGAGGAACGGGAGCGGCTGCTGTTGCTGGCAGATGGGGCGCATATTATGTGGATAGTCGGATACCGGATCAGCAGCTACTATAAAGTGGACGGACAGACCAGAAGAATATTGGAGGTTACTTTTTGCGGAGGAAGAGAAGATGAAGGAACAAATTCAGGTAATGATTTCAGAGGAAGAAGTAAGGGGACGAATTGCAGAGATTGCAGCACAGATTAATGAAGATTATGAGGGAGAAGAGATTCTTGCGATCGGAATTTTGCGTGGCGGAGTTTATTTTTGCGCAGAACTGACAAAGCGTCTTACGATACCTGTTATCCTGGACTTTATGGAGGCGTCCAGCTACGGGGCAGGCACAAGCTCCAGCGGTCAGGTGAATATTACAAAAGATCTGATCGAAGATATCGAGGGGAAACATGTGATCGTAGTCGAAGATATTATCGATACCGGCAGAACGCTGAGTCTGCTGCTGGATAATTTGCGCGCCCGGAAACCGAAAAGTCTGAAGCTGTGTACGCTGCTGGATAAACCGGAACGGCGGGTTGTACCGGTAGAGGTGGATTATAACGGATTTGTAATCCCGAATAAATTCGTAGTAGGGTTTGGCATGGATTACGCGCAGAAATACAGAAATCTTCCTTATATTGGTGTGATAGAGGGTGAGTAGAAGGAGGTTAGGACTTGAAGAAAGGTTATAGAGGTTTTGTCTTGTATGCCATCCTCGTATTGGGAGTCGTTGGCATATGGTATTTTTTAAGTGAGACAGATATTACGTCAGATACGTATACGTATCATCAGTATCAGGCAGATCTGGAGACAGATAAGATCTATTCTGTGATTATTGAACAGAATGCGGAGACGCCGACAGGTACGCTTGTCGTAACGCTTAAGGATGATTCGGAACGTCATGAGATCGTGGTATCGGATGTGAATGCAGAGCAGGAATATTTAAAACAGAACGCATTTCATAATTACCTGCTGAAAAATATTCCGCGGGCCAGCTGGCTGTCTACCTGGCTGCCGTATCTGATTATTTTCGGAGCAATGTTCATTCTGTTTATTATCATGAATAATATCAATCAGTCCGCAGGCGGAGGCGGCGGCCCGAAAATGATGAATTTTGGCAAAAGCCGGGCCAGAATGTACACAGATGAAACCAAATCTGTCAATTTCTCTAAAGTAGCCGGATTGAAAGAAGAAAAAGAAGAGCTGGAGGAAATTGTGGATTTTCTTCGGGAACCGGCCAAATATACAAAGCTGGGCGCCCGAATACCAAAAGGCGTATTGCTGGTAGGGCCTCCGGGAACTGGTAAGACGCTGCTTGCAAAAGCGGTTGCAGGAGAGGCAGGCGTACCGTTTTTTAGCATTTCCGGATCTGATTTTGTAGAAATGTTTGTCGGTGTCGGAGCGTCCAGGGTACGTGACCTGTTTGAAGACGCCAAGAAAAATGCGCCGTGTATCGTATTTATCGATGAGATCGACGCGGTTGCCAGACGTCGCGGTACTGGTATGGGCGGCGGACATGACGAGCGGGAACAGACACTGAATCAGATGCTGGTGGAAATGGACGGCTTTGGCATTAACGAAGGGATTATCGTAATGGCTGCGACGAACCGGGTGGATATTCTGGATCCGGCGATTATGCGTCCGGGCAGATTTGACCGCAAGGTGCATGTCGGAAGACCGGATGTCGGCGGACGAGAGGAAATCCTGCATGTACATGCCAAAAATAAACCGCTGAGCGAGGATGTGGATTTAAAGCAGATTGCGCAAACGACAGCGGGATTTACCGGAGCCGATCTGGAAAATCTGTTAAATGAAGCGGCGATCCGCGCAGCAAAGTCAGACCGCGGTTATATCCGGCTGGACGATATCCGCAATTCTTTTGTAAAAGTCGGTATCGGAGCCGAGAAAAAGAGCCGGATTATTAGTGAAAAGGAAAAACGAATTACGGCTTTTCATGAGGCGGGACATGCAATTTTGTTTCATGTGCTGCCGGATGTAGGGCCGGTGTATTCGGTATCGATTATCCCGACTGGCGCAGGCGCCGCCGGATATACCATGCCGCTGCCGGAAAAAGATGAAATGTTTAACACAAAGGGCCGGATGCTGCAGGAAATTGTTGTAGATCTTGGAGGACGCGTAGCAGAAGAATTGATATTTGACGATATTACGACGGGCGCATCGCAGGATATCAAGCAGGCGACCGCTATGGCAAAAGCGATGGTAACAAAGTATGGAATGTCTGAAAATCTGGGTCTGATCTGCTATGACGAAGAAGACAATGAAGTATTTATCGGCAGAGATCTGGCACATACAAAAGGATATGGCGAAAATGTGGCGACACTGATCGATCAGGAAGTGAAGCGGATTATTGACGAATGTTATATCAAAGCGAAAGAAATTATTTATCAATATGAGCAGGTACTTCATCAGTGCGCGGATTTACTGCTGGAGAAAGAGAAGATCAGCAGAGAAGAGTTTGAGGCGTTATTTTCAGAACAGAAAGAGATACCGGTGGCAGAGGGATAAAAGCTGTGCAATTTTTTGTGCAAATTGCGTTGCAGAAAAAACTTAATGCATGAAATGCACAAAAAAAACTTATATATTTTTTGAAGTTTGTGCACACTTATCGGAGTAAAGATGGTATTATAATTAACGTAAAAACCCCCCAATACATTATATAGTTTTTGCTATACCCCATAGTAAAAATACCTTCTCCTAAAACAGACAGCGTAAGCTGTCTGTTTTACTTTCTGCAGATAAAACCGTGCAGGGGTGTCTGGTCATTCTGATTTTTCACATAACCGCACCAATTTTTCACGTAATTCATTTTTGTTCAGTTGTGCTATAGATTATTTTGGAAAGATAGGATATACTTAACAATATGAAATTCCCGGTAAGGGGACAGAAAAAGTGAAAATGGAGCTTGTAGAGATGAAAAGCAAAACAGTATATGAATTAAACAGGATACAGCGCTATATGATGCAGATGCGTCCGGTGCTATATAAGCAGGTACTCTTTTCAGACGGAACAGCGGATTACAGGCAGCCTCCGGAACCAAAAGAATGGGAAGAAGTAACGATTCGTTTCCGCACGAAAAAGGATAATGTTGACGCGGTATTTTTGTGTGGGAATGGACAGGAATACCAAATGAAAAAAGTAGAAACCTGTGAGGAATTTGATTATTATGCATATACAGTTACGATGACAGATCAGCCGTTTGATTACTATTTTCAGGTGGCGGATGGCATGCTTACATTGTATTATGATCATTATGGGCCGACAAAGGAACTGCGTCCGCAGTATAGCTTTCGGATTGTGCCGGGATTTTCCACACCAGACTGGGCAAAGGGCGCCGTGATGTATCAGATACTGGTCGATCGTTTTTATAACGGAGACATGGAAAATGACGTAGAGACAAACGAATATTTTTATATCCGCACACCGAGTCAGAAAATTGAAAACTGGGATAAGGCGCCGTCGAATTTTAGTGTGGCGGAATTTTACGGAGGAGATCTGGAAGGCGTGCGCAAAAAGCTGGATTATCTGCAAAATCTTGGGATAGAAGTTATTTATTTCAACCCGTTGTTTGTATCGCCTTCGAATCATAAATACGATATTCAGGACTATGATTATATCGACCCGCATTATGGAAAGATCGTCGCTGACGGCGGAGAGTTACTGGCGCCCGGCTGTGTGGATAACCGTCTGGCGCAGCGGTATATTCAGAGGGTTACGGACAAACGCAACCTGGAGGCGAGCAATCAGTTTTTCGCTGAACTTGTGGAAGAAATACACAGCCGCGGCATGAAAGTGATTCTGGACGGAGTATTTAATCATTGCGGTTCGTTCAACAAATGGATGGATCGGGAAGAACTGTACAACGGACAGGAAGGGTATGAACCGGGCGCTTATGTATCAGGCGAAAGTCCGTACAGGGGATATTTTAAATTTAACGATCAGAATGCATGGCCGCATAATAAATCGTATGACGGCTGGTGGGAGCATGATACGCTGCCAAAGCTCAATTATGAAGAATCAAAGGAATTATATAATTATATACTGGAGATCGGCAAAAAATGGGTGTCGCCTCCTTATAACGCAGACGGCTGGCGGCTTGACGTCGCGGCGGATCTGGGCTATAGCGAGCGATTTAATCATCAGTTCTGGCGGGATTTTCGTAAAGCGGTAAAGTCAGCGAATCCGAATGCGATTATTCTGGCAGAGCATTATGGAGATCCAAAAAACTGGCTGGCTGGCGACCAGTGGGATACAATTATGAACTATGATGCGTTTATGGAACCGGTCACATGGTTTTTAACCGGGATGGAAAAGCATAGCGACAGTTTTCAGAAGTGTACGCTCGGTAATATCAATAATTTTGAAGGTTCGATGAATCATTATATGACGAGTTTTCTGACGCCTTCGCTGTACTGCTCGATGAATCAGCTGTCCAATCATGATCACTCCCGTTTTCTGACGCGTACGAACCACAGGCCGGGGCGTGTCGATACGCTGGGCGCGCAGGCGGCGTCTGAAGGAATCAACAAAGGCGTTTTTCGGGAAGCTGTCGTGATCCAGATGACATGGCCGGGAGCGCCGACGCTGTATTATGGAGACGAAGCCGGCGTATGCGGATTTACCGATCCGGATAACCGCAGGACTTACCCGTGGGGAAAAGAAGATAAGGAACTCATTTTGTTCCACAAAGAAATTATAAGGATTCATAAAGAACATCAGGCGCTTCGCACAGGATCGGTGAAGTTTTTGCAGGGCGAGCATAATCTGCTGTGCTATGCGCGATTTAACCGGCAGGAGCAGCTGATTGTTCTTGTAAATAATGCCGATGGCAGCCGGGAAGCAGATATTTCAGTATGGGCAGCCGGAATCCCGATGTCTGCGCAGCTGGAACAGCTGATTTTTACAAATGAAAACGGATATTCGGTCGTGCCGGTCGTATATACGGTGTCAGAAGGCAGACTGAAAATTATGCTGCCAAAATATTCTTCTGTCGTGTTGAAACGGAAGAATTAGAGGATGGAAGATCAGACCAAAGAGTGTGTTTAAGAACGAAACCGTCTTAGACACACTTTTTTTATTTTGCTGCAACAAAATCAGCCCCATCTGACACAATATATATGTACAGGTAATGTAACAGGAAAGCCAGAGGCGAAACAGGTCTGTCAGACGGCGCAGTCAGACAGGCCTTACAGAAAAAGAATCCAGGAGGCATGTCATGGATCAGTATTTGGAGCTGGTGCGGCAGGCAAAGCGCGGAAACGCGGATGCGTTTGCCAGTCTGTATCAGGAAGTTTATAAGGATTTATACCGGTTTGCAGCGTATACATTAAAAGATCCTGTGGACGCACAGGATGCAGTCAGTGAAACGGTTGCGGATGCATTTGCGTCCATACGAAACATCAGAAAAGAAGAGGCGTTTCGGGGATGGATATTTAAAATACTGTCCGCCAAATGCAAAAGAAAACTCAAAGAGTATGCAAACAGAACCGTGGAACTGCCCAAAGAGCTGGCAGAGCAGCTGACCACACCGGGTATGGCAGGGGATGAGGCAGAATATCTGCAGATCCGGATGCTGTATCAGGAGCTGGCGCCGGAGGAACGGATGATTATTGCCATGCATGTATTTGCCGGATATACGAGCAGAGAGATTGCAAAGCAGCTACATATGAATGAGAATACCGTTCGTTCGAAAGAGAGCCGTGCGCTGAAAAAAATGAGAGAAAAGTTAAAGTAAAGCGTCTGGTTGCGAATCAAACGCGGATATGGTAACGGATGCAGTCTGGAGGGAATGGGAATGGACGAACGTGAAATTTTGGAAAAAATTGCAGGATCTGCGGAATATCTGCAGGTACCAGAAGAATTAAAGCCGGATCAGGTCAGAAAACAGTTGACGAACAGGCGGCGTAAATACCGGCGTCATTACAGAGCAGCTGCCGCGGCGGCATGTCTGTGCATATGCTTTGGCGTGGGCGGTCTGGTATATCAAAATGACAGACAGCAGAGCAGACACAGTCAGGTGCAGGATGACCGGACAGAGCAAAGATCCGATCTGGAGAAAGAACAATTAGCGGCGGCGTGGAAGCATGAGCCTGCGATCGACGCATCAAAAAACAGCGATATCGGGGAGGACGCAGGCAAAGAAGATGCGGCAGTCGGACAAAAGAAACAGCCTGTGAAAAAGCTGGGAAATATGTATACGCTTGCATCGGATTATGGCTCTATTTATGATACGTTAAAAGAGGCCCAAATGCGGCAGACAGAGGGGCAGAAACAGGCATTGCCGGAATATATGGCCGAAGACAGCGGCAGTGCAGATCAGGATACTGGCGGCAGCCTGCGGGCAGAAAACGACACGGCCGGGTTTTCTACAACAAACCTGCAGGTAGCAGGCGTGGATGAAAGCGATTATGTAAAAACGGACGGTGATTTTTTATATGTGGTACAGGAAGAACAGATTCAGGTACTGGACGTACGCGGCGGCCCGGTTCCGACTCTGGCAGGAACAATCCGGCCGGGATTGGACGAGGATACGGACCGGATCTGCGAAATGTATGTAGCAGATCGTATGCTGACGGTGATTATACAGACGGAAAATACTGCTTTGGAGCAGACAGGCGGGAAAGAAGATCAGGACATAAAACTGGCAGAAGAAGATACCGACGTCCAATATATAGATACGATGCCGGTTACCAAAGTGGTGACTTACGATATCCTGGATCCGGAACATCCGGTGCAAAAAGCGAGCGTGGAGCAGGATGGATGGTATCAGACATCCAGAAAAACAGGCGGCCGCCTGTATCTTTTTACAAACCAGTCGCTTGGTATTTCGGAAACGATGCCGCGGAAAGAAGCTGTTTCCGGCGACGCGTTAAGACAATGGGTACCGTCTGTCAATGGCAATGTGGTAAGTTCCGACTGCATTTATCTGCAAAAAGACGGCAGACATGGGGTACTGATGGCTGCGGTAGATTTGGCTGATCATTGTCGTGTTCTGGATACGAAGCTGCTGGTGAACCAGTATGTCAGCCTGTATGTCAGCAAAAGCTCTGTCTATTTGTATGATACGGAATATGTAAACGGAGCGCTTAGAACGAGAATTGCCAGATTTGCGCTGGAAGCGGATGGGACGATACAGGCGAAAGCAGCGAAAACAGTGAAAGGAGGGATCGAGGATACGTTTGCCATTCATGAAAAAGACGGATATCTGCAGGTACTTACTTCGGTTACAACCGCGGAGCCGTGGGAAAATCGTGTTTATGTATTAGATGAAAATATGCAGACAGTCGGAAAGCTGACCGGTCTCGCAAAAGGGGAGCGGATTTATGCGGCGCGATTTACCGGAGACATCGGGTATTTTGTGACTTATCGGAATACAGATCCGTTATTTACGGTGGATTTCTCAAATCCGGAGGAACCGAGAGTAATCGGTGAGCTGAAAGTGACCGGATTTTCAGAATATCTGCATTTCTGGAGTGACGACAGACTGCTTGGCATTGGATTTGAAACGGATCCGGACAGCGGACAGCGGATAGGAGTGAAGCTGTCGATGTTTGATATTTCAGATCCGGTCAGGGTCAGGGAAGAGGCGAAGCTGGTATTAAAAGGAGTCGATGACTGGGAAGGAATGTATAATTATAAAGCTGTGCTTGTCAGTCCCCAAAAGAATCTTATTGCATTTACGACAAAAACATACCAGGAAATGTGCAGGGAAGATTACCGGGTATTTTCTTTTGAAAACGGGGAATTTGTCAGCCAGATCGAACGGAGGCTGTCAGCCGGAGAACGGGTTTTCAAAGGCGGATACTGGCGGAGCGTATATGTGGGCGACAGATTATATCTGATTAGTGAAAAAAAGACGCTTGCATTTGCGATGGAAGAAAAGTGGAAAGAAACCGGCAGGATTGTGTACTGATGTAATTTTTAGGTTGCATTTTGACAAAAACATAGTAAAATCGAGGTAGAATGTTGATACAGATGCCGGCACGGCATCTGTGGCCTGGGAAAAATAAGGGAGGTTCTGCCCGATGAATGCGAGATTGAAAAATCAGCTCAGTTATTTGTTTTTTGTGTTGCTTGCCATACTTGCTTTTTATACGGTGTTTCGGGATAACGATATGAGATTGGTCGCTGCTTCTTTAAAAAAGATGAAGCTGGCGTATCTTTTGGCAGCGGTTGTTATTGCGCTTGTTTTTACAATGATGGAAGGCGTTATGATCTGGTATCTGCTGCGAACGCTGCAGGGCAGAGCCGGGTTTATGGACTGTATCCGGTATTCTTTCGTTGGGTTTTTATATTCGGGTATTACGCCGTCTGCAACCGGCGGTCAGCCGATGCAGCTCTATCATATGAGGCGCGACGGCAACGACCTGTCGGCGGGGACGGTCGTACTCATGACCGTGGCGCTTGTTTATAAGCTGGTGCTTGTACTGATGGGGCTTGCAATGGTGCTGTTTGGATTTCCGGTATTAAAAAATAACCTTGGGAATTATCTGCGCCTGTTTTATCTTGGAATGTTTTTAAATACGGCGCTTGTTGCGGTACTGCTGATCGTTATGATATTTCCGGGGTTTGCAAAATGGATGATTTTATCGCTCGAAAAGATTCTGGTACGAATACGCATCTTAAAAAAATCGCGGTACCGGACAGATCAGATCCATCAGTTTGTGCAAAGCTATCAGAATGCGGTACATTTTTTACTGCAAAATAAAATACAGGTGGCAGTCGTATTGCTGGCGACATTTGTGCAGCGCTGCCTGGTGTTTCTTTTGCCATATGTCGTGTACCTTGGATTTGGGCTGGAAGGAGCCGATGCGCTGACGATACTGATGATACAGATGTCTGTCTATCTGGCAGTCGATATGCTGCCGCTGCCGGGAGCGCAGGGGATTACAGAGCTTATGTATCGTCGGGCGTTTCGGGACATTTTTACTGTGGAATATGTCGTGCCTTCGATGTGTGTGACAAGAGGAATCAGCTTTTATTTTCTCTTATTTTTCAGTATGGCGGTTTGTACCATTCGTCACATACGATTTCGAATGCATAAACTATAATGAGATCATGATGAAAATTTGAGGTTGCATTCTGTCGAAAACATAGTAGAATCAAGATAGTAACCAGAGATGGAGCATAAAATAAAACAGTAAAAACGGAAAGTATCGCAACGGCAGGTATCGGAACGATACAAAGCATTTTCAGGCTGGGAGGTAGCGGATGGCAGCAGAAAACAGGACAGATTTTGATCAGGTAGTAAAAAAAATTACGCAAAATTATATTTCGGACGAAGTATTCGTAACAAAAGAGAATCGGCGTCTGCCGGGCAGAAGCAGTATTATTATTTTAATAAAACGCCTGCGGTCTTTGATGTTTCCGGGTTATTTTGAGGAAAAGAATTTTGAGTACATGGATGCGCAGTACTTTGCAGGGAATACGTTAAACAGCATTCGTCGGGAATTAAGACAGCAGGTGGAGATTGCGCTGCTGTATACAAATGAAAGCAGGTCCAGAGAGCAAATTGCGCAGGAGGCGGATGAGACGGCTCAATATTTTATTGGAAGACTGGCGGATATACAGAATATGCTGTTAAAGGATGTGCAGGCAGGATTTGACGGAGATCCGGCTGCAAAGAGCAGACAGGAGATCATTTCGTCCTATCCGGGCGTGTTTGCGATCTTTGTGTACCGGATGGCACATGAGCTGTATATCCGGCAGGTGCCGTTTATTCCGCGTATTATGTCGGAATATGCGCACAGTCGAACCGGTATCGATATTAATCCGGGCGCGGTGATCGGAGAATATTTTTTTATCGATCATGGTACCGGCGTCGTAATTGGAGAAACGACGCAAATTGGAGACAATGTAAAGCTGTATCAGGGCGTGACGCTGGGGGCGCTGTCTACGAGAAAAGGACAGCTGCTTGCGGATGTGAAGCGTCATCCGACGATTGAAAATCATGTGACGATATATTCCGGAGCTACAATTCTCGGCGGGGAGACTGTGATCGGAGCCAATTCGATTATCGGAGGCAATACGTTTATTACAGAGTCTGTGCCAGCCTATACAAAGGTGTCATTGAAAGCGCCGGAAATGGTATTTCAGGCGGATCCGCCAAAAACGGGCGACCAGGGAGGCGTTTGGGACTGGGTGATTTGAAGAAATGGACGGAGGGACTGTGTGTCGATTCGGTGTCCGGACAGGTTGTGACAGTGTTTGATGAAATATTAGAAATGATTTGATTACAGGAAATGTGAATAAGATTCATTTGAACGGATGAAAGTGAATAAGATTCTGATAATACCTGAATGTGATGGAAAGGAATCTGACCCAGGCAGATTCCATCGCGGTGAAATCAGAAAGTATCCTGAAAAATAGGTGAATCAAACGATAAGGAACTGGAAACCGTCAGGTTTCGGGTTCGCTGACGGTTACGACGCAGCTTGTTTTGATTCCGTCTTCACGGGCATAGACATATGCCCGTCCTTTTTTTAGTGCGGTAATACTGCCGTCCTGACTGACGGAAAGCACATTACCGTTACTGGTACTCCATTCCGGAACGTTGCCGGAAGAAACGGCAGCGGACAGTGTCCGCGTTTCTCCGACTGTCATGGCAAGAGAAGATGCGGCAAGTCTGATCACTGGCTGCTTTACGGTAACGGTGCAGGTTTTGGATACGCCGTCCACTTTTGCCGTGATTTTGGCTGTTCCATGTCTGACCGCGGTAACCAGACCGTTTTCGTCTACGGCCGCGACGCTGCTTTTGTTTGACTTCCACACAGGAGAATGGCCGGTTGAGACGTTTGCTGCGAGCTGTTTTGTACCCTGACGGTAGAGCGTGACTGTGGAGGGAGTGATGGAAAGCGTAGTCGGCTTTACCGTGATATTGCAGGATGCCTCGGCGTTTTTGACCTTTGCGGTAATTTTGCATGTCCCGGCTTTTTTTGCCGTGATCAGGCCGTAAGTGTTTACAGAGGCAATCGAAGATTTGCTGCTCTTGAAAGAGGGCTGTTTGCCGTTCGATGCCACTGCGATCAGACTGAATTCTTCGCCAATTGCCATTGTCCTGGAATATCTGGAGAGGATGATCACCGGCGGCAGGTTCCGTATGGCGGCATCGGCGCTGATGGTCATACGGGTCAGCGGGGTAAAAAGGAACAAAATCGTCAATAGTACGATAGAAATAATAGAATATAAAGATCTGCGTGTCATATGCGATACCTCCTATAAAAACGATAGAAATGACTCTGTCATAGCGGTATCCGATACGCCGAATCGACAGGATGATCGTAGCATGGAAAGGCGCGGTTGTAAATAGGCAGAAATTCACAAAGATTTTTGAACGGATATGTATGAAATCGATG
Organism: uncultured Eubacterium sp.; assembly: GCA_910577225.1. Classification (GTDB taxonomy): domain Bacteria; phylum Bacillota; class Clostridia; order Lachnospirales; family Lachnospiraceae; genus Eubacterium_J. The sequence continues at coordinate 79,903 of CAJTMV010000003.1, forward strand.
GGAAGGCCGCAGCACAAGGGAACGAAGGATGTCAAAACGCCGAAAGGTTCTTAAAAGAGATTCTGGTATTTGGAAAAGATCTCTTGTCATTTTACCCCAAATAACCTATAATGACCAGATATAAGCATGTTTTTAAATCAACACGGGAAGGAAGTGGGATGTATGAAAGGATTTTTTCAAAGACTTCGGATTGCGGCATATCTGTCGGCGATGCTTACGATCGCGCTGGGCGGGATACTGATTGCGTGGCCAATGGAAGTTACGGGTCTGATCTGCCGGATACTTGGCGCATTGCTCGTAGTCATGGGCGCAGTATATATATTTGGCTATTTCGTAGAGGGCAGAGGGATGTTATCGATTACCGGCGGCCTTATATTTCTGCTGCTGGGCGTATGGATTTTTATAACGCCGCAGTCGATCGCTACGCTGGTGCCGATTGTCATAGGCGTTGTACTGCTGGTGCACAGCCTGAGAGATTTTCAGATGGCTTCAGACGCAAAAAATAACGGAAGCGAACGATGGGGCATGCTGTTTCTGCTGGCGCTGTTAAACTGTGTGTTTGGGGTGATCTGCATCTGCGATTCCTTTGGAGTCGTATCGCTGGCGGTGCGAATGCTCGGAATCGCGCTTGTTTACGACGGAATCTCCAATATGATTATCGTCTGGCATACGGTACAGGCGATCAGATACGCAGCGGAAAAAATAGAACCGGTCGACGTGGACGCGCATGAAGTGGATGAATGATGAGGACAATGGAATTTAAAATGGAGCGGACAGGCCTTTTGCAGGAAGGCGATATACTTCCGGTTACGGAAGGGAAACTGCCGGATTCTTATTATTATACGCTTGGCAATGCCTTTGCGATGTCGGCGAATTATACGTTTCGCGAGCGTCTGCATTCTGACAGCGGACGGGTGCTGGAAATAAAAGAGACGCCAAAAGGCTTTTTTGTAACGGTAGCGTTTGATGAGTAACAGCCGTTGGGATGCGATCATAATCTGCAGGTATATCTGACGGGGCAAAAGCATAAAAGACAGGGAGGGATTTGAATGGCAGCATATCTGGATAACGGAACGCTGGATATTTTAAGCGTTCAGTACCGTCTGGAAAACGGGTTTGTAGTGAATGGGTTAAGGCTGGCGCCGCAGGCATTTATTGTAAGCGTCGACGAACCGGAACGCAGCAGCGCCGGCACGATTGTATTTGAAAAGGTACATGCTCTGACAATCAAGGGTAAGAGAGTGTGGCTGCTTGGAAAAGAGGATCTGGAAATCAGCGGGATTTACGATAACACATGGGTGTGTCGTGTGGAGCAGACGCATCAGCTGATTTGCTGGCGGGAAGGAACGAAGGAGATGATTCCGGTACCGGAAGATTTGTGGAAAAATAAGCTGGAGGAAAAATAATCGATGGCCAGTCAGGGAAAGCGGGAGACTGACCTGCTGCTTGCAGAGAGCTTCAAGGAGCTGGCGTGTCAGTATCCGATTGAGAAAATAACGATCAGGGAGATTACAGATCGGGCAGGCGTGATACGTACAACATTTTACAACCACTTTCAGGATAAGTATGAATTACTGGAATGGGTGATTAACCATGACCTGATCGAACCGATCAAACCGTTTGTCCGCAGCGGACTGACGACGCAGGCGATGACATTTTTATTTATAAATGTGGAGAAAGAAAAAGAATTTTATACAAAGGTCAGCAGGCTGGAGGGGCAGAATTCTTTTTACAGTATTTCCAGGCATTGTCTTCAGAGCCTTCTGGAAGAGGTGTGCGGAGAACACAGCGAGCGCAAGCAGCTGAAGTACGAGTGGCTGACACCGGAGCGTCTGGCACAGTATTACGGACAGTCGATGGTGTTTATACTGATCGAGTGGATACAGAGCGGAATGACAATTCCGGCAGAAGATCTGGCCGAACTGTATCAGTATGTGATGAGTCATTCTCTGGAAGATGCTCTCAGGGATTTGTAGCAGATAGACAATTTCAGACATCTGTATTCCAAATTTCACAGGAAAACGAAAATGTAAAAAAGTGGATACACATAAAAAAGATTGAATATTTTCATATTCAGTCTTTTTTTATATACTTTTATTTGCACTGGTGTAGAAATAAAAAAAGAAAGAGATGAGTGATAGCATGATCAGATTTGGTAAAGGAGTCGTTAAATTTAGAATACCGATTTTAATTCTCGGTTTCCTGCTGCTGATTCCGTCCGTGACTGGCTACGTAAATACACGTATCAATTATGATATTTTGTCGTATCTGCCGGATGATATAGAGACGATGAAGGGACAGGATATACTGCTGGAGGAGTTTGGAACGGGAGCGTTTTCGGTGGCTGTCGTGGAGGGAATGGAGCAGAAGGATGTGGCGGCGCTAAAGAGTGAGATCGAACAGATCGACCATGTCAAAACCGTTCTCTGGTATGATTCGCTCGCAGATATTTCCGTACCGATGGAACTGCTGCCGGGCGATGTGGAAGAAGCGTTTCAAAATAAAGAGAAAAATTCAACGCTGATGATCATTATGCTGGAGACTTCCATGTCGGCGGATGAAACGCTGGATGCGGTAGAACAGATTCGCGGTCTGACGAAGCAGCAGTGTCTGCTAAGCGGAATGTCGGCCGTTGTAGCAGATATTAAAAAAATATGTAACAGTGAAGCGATTATGTATGTTGTGATTGCGTCAGTACTTTCGGCAATTGTACTGTCACTGACGATGGATTCGTTTTTAATACCGCTGTTTTTCCTGCTGAGTATAGGAATGGCGATTATATATAATCTGGGCACCAATATCATTGCAGGGGAGATTTCTTTTATTACACAGGCGCTGGCGGCGGTGCTGCAGCTGGCGGTTACGATGGATTATTCGATTTTCCTCTGGCATAGTTATCAGGAAAATCAGGAGCGTTACAGCGGAGATAAAAAGCGTGCGATGGCACATGCGATTTCGAATACAATCGCTTCGGTGGTAGGAAGCTCAATCACAACGGTAGCCGGATTTCTTGCCATGTGTTTTATGACGTTTACGCTGGGTCTGGATCTTGGCATTGTAATGGCAAAGGGCGTCGTATTCGGAGTCGTTGGCTGCGTTACGATACTGCCGTCCATGATATTGATTTTTGACAGGGCGATTGAAAAAACGAGACATCGCGCGATTATTCCGAACCTGGGCAGAATCGGCAACTTTGTAACAAAAAAATACGTTGTTTTTGCGGTTGTATTTCTTGTTGTTTTGGGGCCGGCGCTGTATGGATATACGCACAATCAGGTTTATTATGATCTGGCTGGCACGCTGCCGGAGGATCTTGAAAGCGTCATGGGAAATACAAAGCTGGAAGAAGATTATCAGATGGGTGCGACGCATATGATTATCGCGGACAGCGGTCTGGACAAAAAGCAGTCGGCGAAGATGCTGCGGGAGCTGGAGGATTTAAAAGGAATCAAACTGGTGCTGGGAATGGATTCGGTATTAGGGCCGGCTGTTCCGGAAGAAATGGTGCCGGATTCTTATAAGGATATCCTGGATAACGGCAAATACCAGCTGATGTTTTTAGCGTCGGAATATAAGACGGCGTCAGACGAAGTAAACGCGCAATGCGACGAGATAAAAAAGGTGATCAAACAATATGACGCTTCTGCCATGCTGATCGGAGAAGCGCCTTGTACACAGGATCTGATTACGATTACAGATAAAGATTTTAAAACGGTCAGCACCGTATCGATCGTATTGATCTTTTTGATTATTGCAGTGGTATTAAAATCAGTGTCGCTGCCAGTCATACTTGTCTGCGTCATCGAGTTTGCTATTTTTATTAATATGGGGATTCCTTCGTATACGGGAACCGTACTGCCGTTTATAGCGTCGATCGTTATAGGGACGATCCAGCTAGGCGCGACTGTAGACTATGCGATTTTGATGACAAACAAATACAAAAGAGCCAGATATCAGGGGGCGGAAAAACAAGAGGCGGTTTCCTATGCGCTCAACAGTTCCCTGCAGTCGGTATTTGTCAGTGCGCTGAGCTTTTTCGCGGCAACGTTTGGGGTCGGTCTTTATTCGAGTATCGATATGATCAGCGCTTTGTGCGTGCTGCTTGCAAGAGGCGCGATTATCAGTCTTTTGGTAGTGGCGTTTATATTACCGGCCATGTTTATGATCTTTGACAAAGTGATCTGTAAGACGAGCGCGGGGTTCGTGAATAAAGAGCAGAGAATCAGGACCAGGTCTGTAATATCGTAAACAGGCGGCAGAAATTATAAAGAAGCAGCAATCGTTTTTAATGGCAGGAGGTAGCGGCAATGAAATATAAAGAGTTAAAAGAAAGATACAAACATAGATTTTCCATACGGATGGCAGCCGGTTTTTTATGTGTGGCGCTGGCTGGGGGCAGCTTCGGCGCCTGGCAGCTGCAGGCGGGCAGGATAGCGGCTGTGCATACAGACATCGAAGAAGAAGACCGGGCGGCAAAAGCAGAGGATACAGATACCCGGAAGAAGCTGGCAGATCAGCTGGTATCCGTACTGGACGCAGATACAGCGCAGAGTCTGGATGCGAAAGAAGAAACGGTTTATCTGATTACAGACGCAAATGGGAAAGTGAATCAGACGATTGTAAGCAACTGGTTAAAAAACGGCTCTGCAAATGCACAAATTCTGGATGAAACTGAGCTTGTCGATATTGAAAATGTAAAAGGGGAAGAAACGTTTACACAGAACGGCAGACAGATTACCTGGCAGGCAGACGGACAGGACATTTATTATCGGGGAACAACGACAAAAGAAATGCCGGTTTCTGAACAGGTTACGTATTATCTGGATGGAAAGGAAATTGCTCCGGAGGAACTGGGCGGCAAAAGCGGAAAAGTAACGATTCGTTTTGATTATACCAATCATGCCAGAACAGTGGCAAAGATCGATGGCAGACAGGCGGATATTTACGTACCGTTTACCGTGGTATCAGGTATGATTTTAAACGATGGTTTTCGCAATGTGCGGGTAAATAACGGCAGAGTGCTGTCAGATGGAAACAGAATGATAGCGATCGGCATTGCCATGCCCGGTTTAAAAGAAAGTCTGGATATCGATGAAAACGATTTTGATAAAGATTTTGAATTCCCGGAATATGTAGAAGTCACGGCTGACGTGGAAAATTTTTCTCTGGAAATGACGGCGACAGCGGCAATGGCCGGACTTTTGTCGAATAGTGATTTTTCGGATGGACTGAATTTCAGGGAGCTGGATCAGACGATGGATGATATGTCAGATGCGATGAACCGGCTGAAAGACGGCGGCGGAGAACTGGCGGACGGTCTGGATACGCTCAACGACAGTATGGGCGGATTTTCTGACGGGGTCAGCGCACTGGCATCCGGGGTCAGCGCCTATACGGACGGGGCGTCGAAGCTGGCAGAAGGGATCCATACGCTAAACGATCGTTCCGGGACACTGGAGGCGGGGGTCAATACACTCCATGACAGCGCAAAGACGATCAGTGACGGCGTACAAAAGCTGGACCAGACGCTGCATACGAAAATGACGGAAAAGGAACAGGCGGCGGTAAAAAAACAGGCAGATCAGGCCATCGAAGCGCAATTTCAAAAGGGAACGGATACGTATCAGACGATTTATCATGCAGCGGTGCAGAATTTTGAACATACGATGACCAGCGAGTCCTCTGTACAGACCGTACAGACAGGTATACAGGCCGGACTTCGTGCGCAGGGGCTGACTTCGGAAGGCGTTGTGGCGGCACTTGCACAGTATTATGCTGCAAATGGATTTACAGATGCATCCGGACAGACGTTTACGCCAGAAGCATGTCAGGCAAACGTACCGGGAACGGAAACGACGTATGCGGCATTTTTTGCAAACGCAGTATTGAACGGCGGTCTGTCTTTAGCGCTTGCTGACGGGATTACGAGCGGCATTGCAGGTCAGGGAGCCGCTTCGGTCGGGGAAGCGGTTACCGGCGCATGTAAAATGGCCGCAAAGCAGGCAGGAGAAGCGGCGGCAGTATCCGGCGCGGAATCAGCCAAACAAAAGATCGCGGCAGCAATCGAAGCAAAAGATGCGCAAAGCGGGCATAGTCTCGTTTCCGGAACGAAGGCGCTTAGCGAAGGCACAAAGCAGCTGGCAGAAAGCGTGCCGGCGCTGAAAAATGGAATTGGCCAGCTTGTATCCGGCGCGGACGAACTGACGGGAAATAATAAGGCGTTAAAAGACGGCGTGGCAAAATTATCTGACGGAGCAGTAAAAATCAGCGATGGCGCAGGCAGACTGGGCAATGGTGCACATGAGCTGAGCGACGGCCTGAAGGAGTTTGATAAAAAGGCAGTGAAAAAAATGCTGGACGCTTATAACGGCGACGTCAAAGAGCTGACAGAGCGGATCAAAGAGATTGCAAAAGCGGGTGAGAATTACCGCACGTTTAGCGGGGCGCCGGAAGGGATGGACGCTACGACGAAATTTATTTTCCGTACAGAAGGAATAAAAGAAAAAGAAGATTAGATCATAGGACTCCTTTGGGAGGAATGGAAGGAGCGTTTGATCTGGCAGATGTAAATGGAGCTGCTGCATGGCTGATACGTGCGGCAGCTTCATTTTTGCATAAAATAATTTTTTTTAAGCAATACATACAAAAAAATGACTTCTTTTTCGTATCTATTGATTATCAGTGTCAGTGACATTTTTATACAACAAAGGAGGAAACCCATGACAAAACGCACTGCGAAGATTCTGGAACGGCTGGATCAGACCTATGGAACAGACGCGCTCTGCTATCTGAATCATGATAACGCCTGGCAGCTTTTGATTGCAGTCATCCTAAGCGCCCAGTGCACGGATGCCAGGGTCAATATTGTAACGGCCAGTCTTTTTCAGAAATATGATACGCTGGAAAAATTTGCGGAAGCGGATATCTCGCAGCTGGAGCAGGATATTCATTCGATCGGATTTTACCATAGCAAGGCGAAAAATATTATTTCCTGCTGTCGGGATCTGGTGACAAAGTTTGGAGGAGAAGTACCGTCTTCGATCGAAGATCTGACCAGTCTGGCCGGAGTAGGACGTAAGACGGCAAACGTAATACGGGGCAATATTTATCACGAACCGAGTATTGTTGTGGATACGCATGTCAAACGAATTTCGAACCGTTTGGGATTTACAAAAGAGTCAGATCCGTATAAAATAGAGCAGGATTTGATGAAGGTGCTGCCAAAGGACCATTGGATCTTATATAATATGCAGATTATTACATTTGGGCGCAGTATCTGTATGGCCAGAAGTCCGAAGTGCAGCGAATGCTTTTTGCAGGATTTATGTAAGGCAGGGGATAAGAAGATTTGATCATGGAAGATTATGTAGCAATCGATCTGGAAATGACAGGATTAAATGCCAGGCGGGACCATATACTGGAGATTGGAGCCGTACGGGTGAGGCGGAAAAAAACAGAAGATATTTATCAGGCAATGATTCATCCGCATCTGGAATTATCCGGGGAGGTTACAAAGCTGACGGGAATTACGAATGAAATGGCCGCCGGCGGGCGCGAACTGGACGACGTTTTTCCTGAAATTGCAGCGTTTTGCGAAGATCTGCCGCTGCTTGGACATAATGTGATTTTTGATTATGGATTTTTGAAGCAGGCGGCGATGAATCGGAACATACCGTTCGAGCATCAGGGGATCGATACGCTTCGAATTGCCAGAAAGTTTCTGGCTCCGGAAGATAAAAAAACGCTGCAGCTTTTGTGCGACCGGTATCAGATCAGCCGCAGCCGTCAGCATCGTGCACTGGACGACGCGCTGGCAGCAAAGGAGCTGTATGAGATCTTTGAGACAGAGTACGGGGCGCAGTATCCGGAGGTATTTGTGCCGTGCCCGCTGATTTACAAAGCAAAAAGACAGTCGCCAGCTACGAACAGGCAGAAAAATCATCTGCGGCAGCTGGCGGATTATCATAATGTCGTATTAAATATATCCTGGGAGACGCTGACCAAAAACGAGGCTTCCCGACAGATCGATCAGCTGATCGCGCAGTATGGCAGGATGCCAAAGCCTGAGCTGACGCAGACACATACATAAAAAGTAACGTTTATTCCTTTAGCTGCTTTAAAATAGTATCTTTTAGCAGCATATCAGAGCTGCGTACGATTTCTGTCAGCTCGTTTAATTTTCCGGTTTCGCCATGCTCGCGGTATACATTACCGAGCAGCGTGTAGTTTTTGCTGACGTCTGAGCCGCAGGCGACGCCAAATTCCAGTACCCGGACAGCGTCCTGCCAGCGCCCGAGAGCGAGCAGCCGGTCGGCATACGATACAAGCGTTCTGGCCAGCGTTGTAAAATTAGCGTCGCAGTCGGATAAAATATTAAGATTTGCGGCGCCGTACTGCAGCTTTAGATCGGTATTGGAAATGCCTGACAAATTTAGTATTTTGCGGCTGCTTAAAGTCTGCAGCGTCTGTTCCAGGTCTGACAGGCAGGGGTCTGTACAGGCTCCAATCGGAAAAGTGTCTAATGGAATTTGAATATAATCCAGCTGACTGATATCCTGTCTGCGCGTTCGGTTTGCACGCTGTTCTTTTTCCCAGAAAGCGTCCTGACTTTCTTTCATCGAACGCTGGGAACGGTTGCGCAGCAGAGAAAACACTGACAAAAGAATAATTGCAAAAGGCAGAATCATTAACGGCATAATTTTCGCATCCTTTCTATAGGTTTATCATAAACTATCAACAATATCATTATAACAGACCGCAGCCGGTCTGGGAAAGAAGGTACCATGTCAAAATCTAAAAAAACAAAAACAACCATTTATACGTCTAAAAAGAAAAGAACGGCAGCGGCAGTCGTCTGTATTATTCTGGCATTTGCCATGGTTCTTCCGCTTTTGGTAGCGGCGCTCGTGTAGTGAAAAAGCAGATATCGTGTATAATATACAGAAAACAGGCGTCGATGTCAAATATATTCGTGACTATTCTGCTTGAAATGAAACAGGAATATGCGATAAAATGTAAACGATTATATTTTTAGAAAGGGACAGATGAAAGTGAAATTTCAGCATAACAGATATTTAAAGAAATGTATCGTGGGTTCGCTTGCGGTAATTGGACTGCTTACGGCGGGATTCGCAGTAAACCAGGCCTATGCGGAAGCGAAACAGGGCGACAAAATACTGGATAACATTTATATTGGAGAAGTCGCTGTCGGCGGGATGAATAAAGATGAAGCAAAGCAGGCAGTGGACGCGTATGTAAAAGAGATACAAAATACAAAAATGAAACTTTCAGTAAATGAAAAAAGTATTACAGCTACGGCAAAACAGCTGGGCGTAGACTGGGAAAATACCGGAGTGGTAGATGAAGCGGTCATGATCGGCAAAAGCGGCAGTCTGATTACCCGCTATAAAGATAAAAAAGATCTGGAGCATGAACCGAAAAAACTGGAAGTTACGTTTGGAACGAACGAAGCGGATATTAAAAAGTATCTGACAGAGCATGCCGAAAAGGTCAATCAGGAAGCGGTAGACGGCGGTTTGCTGCGTGAAAACGGCAGCTTTAAAATTACAGGCGGCGAGGAGGGCATTGCCGTTAACGTCGAAGAATCCGCAAAGAAAATTGCCGCGTATATTACAAATGACTGGGATACGAAAGAAGCAGAGATTGCATTGAGCGCAGACGTCGTACAGCCGCGCGGTTCCAAAGAGCAGCTTTCAAAAGTCAAAGACGTGCTCGGCACATTTTCCACAGATTACAGCAGTTCCAGCTCCGGACGTGCGATGAATGTGTCCAACGGATGCAGCCGGATTAACGGCGCACTGCTGTATCCGGGCGATCAGTTTTCCGTCTATGAGGCAGTCAGTCCGTTCGATGCAGAGAATGGATATGCGCTGGCAGGCTCTTACGAAAACGGGACGGTTGTCGAAACATATGGCGGCGGTATCTGTCAGGTATCGACCACACTGTACAATGCGGTGATTCGCGCAGAATTAAAGATAAAGGAACGCTATGCGCATTCCATGATTGTAAATTACGTAAAACCGTCCATGGACGCTGCGATCGCAGGAACGGTAAAAGATCTGAAATTCGAAAATAATACGGATGCGCCGGTCTATATCGAAGGCGTTACCGGCGGCGGAGTGATTACGTTTACTATTTACGGAGAAGAAACGAGAAGTCCGAAGCGGGAAGTGATTTTTGAGAGTGAGATTGTGAGTGAAAATAATCCGCCGACACAGATTCAGGGTTCGGCGAGCTATAACGTGGGTTATGTGTCCGTACAGCAGTCCGCGCATGTAGGAAAAGTTGCAAGACTGTGGAAGATTGTAAAAGAAGACGGTGTGGAAAAAAGCCGTGAGGAATTTAATAATAGTAATTATCGCGCGTCGCCAAAGATTATTGTGGTAGGTACGAATACGGCCAGCGACGAGGCGAGAGCATATATTCAGAATGCCATTGCTTCACAAAATGAAGGCGCTATTTACGCTGCGGCACAAACTGCGGCAACGATCGCGGCACGTCCGCCAGAGGAGGATCCGGCTGAAGAAGAACCGGATGAACAGGATCCGGATACGGAAAAACCGAAGGACGAAAAACCGGAAAAGAAACCGGAGAAAGAAGATTCCAAAAAAGAGGATTCGAAAAAGGAAGATTCGAAAAAAGACGAGCCAAAGAAGGAAGATAACAAAAAAGACGACGAGCCTAAGAAAAATTCCGAAGAAGATGCAAAGGCCACGGTAAACAGCAGGCCGACGCAGGAAAACGGGGAGCCGGACGAAGCTGCGGTAAACAGTAAAAAGACGGCAGACGAATCCGCTGAGGACGTAGAGTAATAACGATTCAGCGGGAATCAGGAGCGTGCGGAAGGTTTGGGAAGATGAAGATAGGAAAAATATCAGAGGCAGTATTAAAACGATCTGTACTGAGTCAGATTCATACCCGCAGAGAAGAAGTGCTGTTAGGAGCTTCTGTGGGAGAAGACTGTGCAGCTGTCGCAGTCGCTGAGGATGAAATGCTTGTAATATCTACAGATCCGATTACCGGTACCGTACAGGATATTGGAGATCTGGCGATACAGATTACAGTGAACGATCTGGCAAGCGCAGGAGCAGAACCTGTCGGCGTCATGCTGACGGTTCTGCTGCCGGAACGTGTAAGCGAGCAGAAAATGCGGTTGATGATGGAACAGGCAGAAGCAGCCTGCGCGAACGTGCATGTGCAGATTATGGGCGGTCATACAGAGGTGACGAGAGTGGTGAATCAGCCTTTGATATCGGTCGTCGGCGTTGGAAAGGCAAAAAAAGGAAAACTGATATCGACAGCAGGCGCCCGTCCCGGTATGGATATTATAATTACAAAGTGGATTGGGATCGAAGGCACGTCGATTCTGGCAAAAGAAAAAGAAGAGGAGCTGCTGACACGTTTTGCACCGTCGTTTCTGAAACAGGCAAAAGAGTTCGATCAGATGCTGTCCGTACTGCCGGAGGCGATGATTGCAAGAGAACACGCGGTAGCGGCGATGCATGACGTAACAGAAGGCGGTATCTTCGGCGCGCTGTGGGAAATGGCTGAAGCGTCCGGCGTCGGACTGGAAATCGATCTGAAAAAAATACCGGTCCGGCAGGAAACGATAGAGCTCTGCGAGTTTTTTGACGTCAATCCATATGAGCTGATTTCCAGCGGCTGTATGCTGATGGCAGCGGCGGATGGAAATACGATTGTACGTGAACTGGAAAAAGCGGGCATACATGCGGTTGTGGCTGGCAAAGCGACAGCGGGCAACGATCGTATTTTATATGCGGATAAAGAGTGCAGATTTTTGGAACCGCCGAAAGCGGACGAATTATATAAAATAATATAAAAACAGCGGGGGAGCATATGCGTGAGAAAATATTGACGTTTATAGAAAAAAACAGCCGGATTAATTTAAAGGAGCTGGCTGTTATTATTGGCGTAGACGAGGTAACAGTGGCGCAGGAGCTGAAAAATATGGAAGAAGAACATATTATTTGCGGCTACCATACGCTAATCGACTGGGATAAGACGAATGTGGAAAAAGTAACGGCAATGATCGAAGTGCGGGTAACGCCGCAAAGAGATATGGGATTTGATAAGGTTGCGGAACGCATTTATAATTATCCGGAAGTGAATGCGGTATTTTTGATTTCCGGAGGATTTGATTTGCTTGTGACGCTGGAAGGAAAGACATTGCGCGAAGTATCGCAGTTTGTAACGGATAAGCTGTCTACGCTGGATTCCGTGCTGAGCACAAAAACAAATTTTATTTTAAAGAAGTATAAAGATCACGGAACGATTATCGCGGATGCGCCGAAGGATGAAAGGATGCTGATAACGCCATGAGAAATCCATTGTCAAAAGAAATTGTAAATATACAGCCTTCCGGTATCCGGAAGTTTTTTGATATTGTAAGCGAGATGAAAGACGCTATTTCTCTGGGTGTGGGCGAGCCGGACTTTGATACGCCGTGGCATATCCGTGACGAGGGGATTTATTCTCTGGAAAAAGGACGGACGTTTTATACGTCGAACGCCGGTCTGAAAGAATTGAAAATAGAGATTGCGCGGTATTTAAAACGCAGATTCGACCTGGAATATGATTATAACAACGAAGTGATTGTGACCGTCGGCGGGAGCGAGGCGATCGATATCGCGATGCGTGCGATGCTGGACCCGGGTGACGAAGTGCTGATCCCGCAGCCAAGCTATGTATCCTATGAGCCATGCTGCCGTCTGGCCAATGGAACGCCTGTAATTATTGAACTGAAGGCGGAGAATGAGTTTCGTCTGACAAAAGAAGAGCTGGAAGCCGCGATTACGCCAAAAACAAAACTGCTTGTACTGCCATTTCCAAATAATCCCACCGGGGCTGTTATGGAACGGCATAATCTGGAAGCGGTTGCGGAAATCGTAGAAAAATATGATTTATTTGTACTCAGTGATGAGATTTATGCGGAACTTACTTATTTCGAAGAGAACAATCATGTATCGATCGCATCTTTGCCGGGCATGAAAGAGCGCACGATTGTCATCAACGGTTTTTCGAAATCTCACGCTATGACTGGCTGGAGGCTTGGTTATGCCTGCGGGCCGCAGGTGATTTTGGAGCAGATGCTCAAAATTCATCAGTACGCGATTATGTGCGCGCCGACAAACAGCCAGTACGCTGCCGTAGATGCATTGCGCAACGGCGACAGTGATGTGGCGGCGATGCGGGAAGAGTATAACGGCAGACGCCGTTATCTGATGCATACGTTTGAAGAAATGGGATTGTCCTGTTTTGAACCGTTTGGGGCCTTTTATGTATTTCCGTGCATTAAAGAGTTTGGTATGACGTCCGAAGAATTTGCGGAAAAGCTGCTGATGGAAGAAAAAGTGGCAGTTGTGCCGGGTACTGCGTTTGGAGCAAGCGGCGAAGGATTTATCCGCATTTCGTACGCGTATTCGCTGGACAGTCTGAAAAATGCATTAACAAGAGTGCGCAGATTTATTGAGAAACTGCAGAAAGAGTAGCGGCCGCCAAAGTGCGGCTGAAAAACAGGCGGCTCGCTCTGGTGCGGGTAAACCGGCGGTATCGGCAGGAGTTATCCGGATAAGAAAAAAACGCGCAGGGAGAATGGTTATGTCAGCATTAAATATTGTACTGCATCAGCCTGAAATTCCGCAAAATACGGGAAATATTGGGAGAACATGCGTGGCGACAGGCACAAGGCTGCACCTGATAGAACCGCTGGGATTTCAGCTGAATGAAAAAGCGTTGAAAAGAGCCGGTATGGATTACTGGCATGAGATCGACGTTTCGACTTACGTGGATTATAAAGAATTTTTGGAAAAAAATCAGGGCGCCACAGTTTATTACGCAACGACGAAAGGGCGTCAGCTGTACAGCGACGTTCGCTATGAACCGGATTGTTATCTGATGTTTGGAAAAGAAAGCGGCGGGATACCGGAGGAAATACTAAAAGATTATCCGCAGCAGTGTATCAGAATCCCGATGCTTGGTCAGGCGCGGTCGCTGAATCTGTCCAATGCGGTTGCGATTGTTTTGTATGAGGCATTGCGGCAGAGACAGTTTCCGGATATGAAACTGGAAGGAGAGCTGCACCGCCTGAGCTGGGAAGATTCAGAATAGAAAGCAGCGAATCGTAGCGGCTGGTCAGGTCTGGAGAGGAATGGAACCATGGATATTATCAAGGCGGTAAAGTTAGTACACGAATATATCCGGCGGGATGAAGAAGGCAACGTGGAATCGATTCAGACCGCGCTGGATCAGGTGGATCTGAATATACAGGAAGGTGAATTTATTGCGGTTTTAGGACATAACGGCTCAGGCAAATCCACGCTTGCAAGACATATCAATGCGCTTTTAGCGCCTTCCGAAGGGTCTTTGTGGGTGGATGGCAAAGATGTCAGCGACGATGCAAATGTCTGGGATGTGCGTCAGAGCGCAGGAATGGTATTTCAAAATCCCGAGAATCAGATTGTTGCCAGCGTTGTGGAAGAAGACGTCGGCTTTGGACCTGAAAATATCGGAGTCCCTACAGAGGAAATATGGACGCGTGTATGGGACAGCCTCAAATCAGTAGGAATGCTGAAATATCAGAAGCATTCGCCGAATAAATTGTCCGGGGGTCAGAAACAGCGGGTGGCAATTGCGGGTGTGGTTGCCATGCAGCCGAAATGTATTGTCCTTGACGAACCGACTGCCATGCTGGATCCGGCTGGCCGGGCGGACGTATTGCGGACGGTGCATGAGCTCAACCAGGCGAAGGGCGTTACGATTGTGCTGATCACGCATTATATGGAAGAAGTAGTGGATGCGGACCGGGTATTTGTGATGGATCATGGAAAAATAGTCATGCAGGGAACGCCAAAGCAGATATTTTCCCGTGTGGACGAGCTGAAAGAGTATCGGATGGACGTGCCGCAGATCACGCTGCTGGCGCATGAGCTGCGGCAGGAGGGACTGCGTCTGCCGGAAGGGATTCTGACGAGGGAAGAACTGTTACAGGAATTAATTCGAATCAGGGAAACAGGTTATGTCGATCATATTAGATAAAGTAAATTATGTGTACAGCATGGGTACGGCGTATGAGGTCTGGGCGCTTAGGAATATTAATCTGAAAATAGAAGACGGAGAGTTTATCGGAATCATCGGGCATACCGGCAGCGGGAAGTCGACGCTTATACAGCATCTCAACGGTTTGCTAAAGGCGACCGGCGGCGGTATTTATTATAATGGAGAAGATATCTATGACGATGATTATCAGTTAAAGGAACTGCGTAGTAAAGTGGGTCTGGTATTTCAGTATCCGGAACATCAGTTGTTTGAGACGACGATTTTTGAGGATGTCTGTTTTGGGCCGGTCAATCAGGGAATACCTAAAAATGAGGCCGGACTTCGTGCTTTTGAAGCGCTTAAAAATGTAGGAATGCCGGAGGAATTGTATGATCAGTCTCCGTTCGATCTGTCCGGCGGACAAAAGCGCCGGGTGGCGATTGCCGGAGTGCTGGCAATGAAGCCGGAGGTGCTTATCCTGGACGAGCCGACAGCCGGTCTGGACCCGAAGGGACGGGATGAGATTTTTGAACAGATTGTCAGAATGCATGAAGAAGAGCATATGACAATCATTCTTGTTTCACATAGCATGGAAGATGTGGCAAAATATGTAGACCGTATGATTGTGATGAACCAGGGACAGATTTTGTACGATCAGACACCAGCGAATGTCTTTGCGCATTATAAAGAACTGGAATCCATCGGACTTGCAGCGCCGCAGGTAACGTATCTGATGCATGAGCTGCGGGAAGCGGGATTTGCGGTCCATACGGACGCGTCTACAGTGGAAGATGCGAAAAAGGAAATACTTGGAATTTTGCGGTAAATGGATGAAAGATTATGATTAGAGATATTACGATAGGGCAATATTATCCTGCGGATTCGCTGCTTCACAGAATGGACCCGCGTGTGAAGCTGTTTGGAACGATGATTTTTTTGATTGCGGTATTTTCTTTTCGGGGAATTGCAGGATTTTTGCTGCTTACGGTGTTTCTGGCAGGAATGATCCGGTTGTCGAAAGTACCGTTTCGATATATGATCAAAGGGTTGAAAGCAATCTGGATATTAATGGTAATTACTGCGTTCTTTAATATATTTTTATCAAATGGCTCTGTCACGATCTGGCAGTGGAAATGGCTGCATATTACAAGAGAAGGTGTGGCAACAGCCATAAAGATGGTGATACGACTCGTCTATCTGATTTTGGGAACTTCGCTGATGACGCTGACAACTACGCCGAATCAGCTGACAGACGGTCTGGAAAAGGCGTTAAAGCCATTACAGGCAGTCCGTGTGCCGGTTCATGAAATTGCGATGATGATGGCCATTGCGCTGCGGTTTATTCCGATTCTGATTGAAGAAACGGATAAGATTATGCGGGCGCAGATGGCGCGCGGAGCGGATTTTGAGAGCGGTAATCTGATCCGTAAAGCAAAGGCGATGATTCCATTACTTGTGCCGCTGTTTATTTCCGCATTCCGGCGGGCAAACGATCTGGCCATGGCGATGGAAGCACGTTGCTACCGGGGCGGCGCAGGCAGAACGAAAATGAAGCCGCTCAGATATTCGAAACGGGATTATATCGGATATCTGGTCGTAACCGTATTTCTGGCGGCAATTATTGGATTGCGCGGCGTGGTCATTCCTGTTTTGCCAGATGGAGCCGGATGGTTATGAAAAGAATAAAATTAATTGTCGCATACGAAGGAACGAATTATCAGGGCTGGCAGATACAGCCTGCGGGAACGACGATCGAAGGCATCTTAAATCAGAAGCTGACCGAACTGACCAGTGAACCGGTAGCGGTTATCGGGGCCAGCCGGACGGATTCGGGCGTACATGCGCTTGGAAATGTCGCGATCTTCGATACAAACACAAAAATTCCGCCAGAAAAAATATCATACGCGCTGAATCAGCGGCTTCCGGATGATATTGTGGTACAGCATTCCTGCGAAGTGCCTCCGGATTTTCATCCAAGAAAATGCGAAAGTCGCAAGACGTATGAATATCACATATTAAACCGGACGTTTCCGCTGCCGCTGCATCGCAACGACTGCTATTTTACGTACCGCAATCTGGATGTGGAACGCATGCGCCAGGCAGCCGCTGATCTGGTCGGGACGCATGATTTTAAGAGCTTTTGTTCGATCCACGCACAGGTAAAAACAACGATCCGTACGATCTATAGTCTGACCGTATGCAAAGAACAGGATATTATTACAATTCGTGTCACAGGCAGCGGGTTTTTATATAATATGGTTCGTATTATCGCCGGCACATTGCTGCAGGTCGGAACCGGAGAACGCAGTCCGCTGGAAATGGCAGATATTTTAAAGGCCAAAGACCGCGCGGCAGCCGGACCGACCGCTCCGGCACATGGGCTGACGATGATTGGCATAGAATTTGGGGAATATTTGAAATAAATCTTGACACACACGGCGGCGGGTACTATAATGTTTAAGTCTGACATAGTGAGAAAATGCAGGGAAAATAGTTTCTGCGTTTTAACTATATAATTATCGGAGAAGGAAGAAGACAAGGCTCCCGGACATGGCTGAGTTTTCGGAGTTCTTATCAAATTTTAATCAAGGAGGCAGACCAATGAAAACTTTTATGGCAGGTCCAGATACCATTGACAGAAAATGGTATGTAGTTGATGCAGAAGGAAAGACATTAGGACGTTTAGCTTCAGAAATAGCTAAAGTATTAAGAGGCAAACATAAACCGATTTTTACACCACATATTGATACAGGCGATTATGTAATCGTAGTGAACGCTGAAAAAATTAAAGTAACAGGCAAGAAAATGAACCAGAAGATTTACTACAAACATTCCGGTTATGTTGGCGGTATGAAAGAAACCACGTTAAAAGATATGTTAAAAAGACACCCGGAAAGAGTTGTGGAATATGCAGTAAAAGGCATGCTTCCAAAAGGACCGCTCGGAAGACAGATGTATCGTAAGTTATTCGTATATGTCGGACCAGAGCACAAACACGCAGCTCAGAAACCGGAAGCTCTTACATTTTAATCGGAAATAGGAGGTAAATTACAGTGGCTAATGCAAGATATTATGGAACAGGAAGAAGAAAGAGCTCTGTTGCCAGAGTATATCTGTTTCCAGGAACAGGCAAAATCACAATTAATAAAAGAGATATCGATGATTATCTCGGACCAGAGACATTAAAAGTTATCGTACGTCAGCCGTTAGAGGCGACAGGTACAACAGATAAATTCGATGTGCTTGTAAACGTAAAAGGCGGCGGTTTTACAGGTCAGGCGGGCGCAATTCGTCACGGCATTGCCAGAGCCTTACTGGAGGCTGACTCCGATTATCGTCCGGCGTTGAAAACAGCCGGATATCTGACGCGTGATCCGCGTATGAAAGAAAGAAAGAAATATGGTCTGAAAGCAGCTCGTCGTGCTCCGCAGTTCAGCAAGAGATAAGCAAACGGAATATCAAATATGGATTGCAATCCCCAGAACTTATGTGTTTTGGGGATTTTTACTGTTTTTTGTATAAAATGCCGTATTTTGGGCATTCGGAACTTTCCGGGAGATAAAAGTTCATAGTGCGAAAAGAGAACGATACCCCGAAAAAAATGTGTTTCGGGGTTATCTTTATTATAGTAGGGGGGGGGTCAGGGAGCATGACAGATTATCCGGAAACAGCCTATCGATTAATACGAAAAAATGTAAAAAATATCAATCTTCATGTAAAATCAGACGGAAGCGTCGTTGTGTCGGCAAATCCGGCAGTGCCGAAAGAATATATCGATGAGTTTGTGCGTGCAAAACAGTCGTTTATTGAGAAAGCCCGTTTTCAAATGATGCAAAATGGAAAGAGCAGAGGGCAGCTGATATCTGGAGAACAGATTCCTTATCTGGGTAAGCGGCTTACGTTGCAGGTGGAAAATGCCGGCCGGAGATATCTTCCAATATGGATTGAAAAACTTCAGGAAGGATGCATTACCGGTTTTTCCAGAAATAACCGGGGCGAGGCTGTATTTTGTCAGAATGGGCGTTTATATCTGTATACGGAACATACGGATGATTTGGCGTACAAACAGCAGCTGTATGATTCCTGGCAGAAGATACAGACGGGCGCCTTATGTGAAAAGATCAGCAGGCAATATTATCCGATATTTGAAAAATCCGGCGTTGCCTATCCGCAGATAAAGATTCGTAAAATGAGTTCCCGGTGGGGGTCCTGCATACCGGGAAAGCATCGGATAACGTTTAACAGTCTGCTGCTGGAACAACCGCTGGAATGTGTGGAATATGTTGTAGTACATGAATTTTCCCATTTTATACATCCTGATCATTCGGCTGCGTTTTATGACTTTGTCAGCCGGATACTTCCCGACTGGAAGGAGAGGAAAGAGAAGTTACATTAAATATTGTGCAATTTGTTATAAAAATAAGAAAAAAGAATTTTTTTTTTGTGAAGGTAGCAATATGGCAGAAAATGTGATAGAATAGATATGGCTTTGTCGTAAATAAATGGGATTTTAGGGAAATTGGAGGAAGAGGTATGAGTAGTATCAAAAAAGAGAACAAGCAGCGTAATGAAAAAAAGCGTAATGCAGGCGGCTACCGGCATAAGACAAGAAAGCTGAGTATCCGTGCAAAAGTGCTTGTACCTACTGCAGTAATGGTAGCATTTATTTGCTGCTGTATGGCACTATTATTTAAATCGCGTATGGAGACCGATATGATTTCGACCGGCGCTGAGCTGGCTGTTTATGTCGGCAATCTGGCAGAAGATAAAATGAATGGCAATCTCCTGGAAAAACTTGCGCCGGGAGGAGAGACATCCGCAGCGTACAAAGCGATTACGAATTCTTTGACAGAGACGATCAAAGGATCCGCGATAAAGTATATTTACACGTTATATGCAGAAAATGGCAAGGTGTATTATGGTGTGGATCTGGATACGGAAGACAGACAGCCGATCGGCACAGAATTTGGCGAACCGTATGCAGAATTAAAAAGCGTATTTGAAAATGGCAAAGCAGTCAAAAGTGATAAAATAGAAAAGATAGATAGGAATACTGCGATTATTTCCGCTTATGTACCGGTATATAATAATAAAATGAAGATCGTGGGAGCTGTTGGATGCGATTATGAAGCAAAGGGAATTGTTGCGGCAGTCAACGATACGATGCGCAATATCGCGATCATAGGCGTGGCATTTTTCCTGGCAGCAGTGTTTTTATTCAGCTTTATCATAAGTCGTATTACGAAAAATCTGTGGAATGTTGACGATAAAATATATGATATTGTAAACAGTAACGGAGACCTGACGCAGACGATTCAGATTCGAACCGGGGATGAGATCGAATGTATTGCTGAGCATGTCAATGAATTGCTTACCTATATGCGGCAAATTATGATTAGTATTTCAGATAATTCGGATAAGCTGAACGAATCGTCGCAAAATGTCGTATCGCATATCAGAGATACGCAGTCGGGCGTTTCGGAAGTATCGTCAACCATGGAAGAAATGACGGCAACGATGCAGGAGACGACTGCTTCGATTAACAGAATCAACGAGTCTGTCAACGAAGTGTTCCAGTTCATCGAACAGATCAATGACCGTTCCAAAGACGGCGATTTGTTATCAGATGAAATCAGAGTCAGTGCGCAGAAGATTCAGACAAACGCGATTTCAGAACAGGAGGCAGCAAAACAGCGGACGCAGGAAATCACAGAAAGCGTATATGCGAAAATTGAACAGTCCAAGGCCGTTGAGAAGATCGGAGAGCTGACTACCAATATTATAAATATTACGGATCAGACAAATCTGCTTGCGCTGAACGCCAGCATCGAGGCAGCAAGAGCAGGAGAGGCAGGAAAAGGTTTTGCTGTCGTGGCAGATGAGATCGGAAAGCTGGCGACAGATTCTGCGTCTGCGGCTGAGCAGATTCAGGATGTAAGTACGGTTGTGATCAAAGCGGTGAACGCTTTGGCAGAAGAAGCGTCCCGTATGGTTAAATTTGTAGAAGATATTGCGATGAAAGGTTATTCCGACCTTGTGAAAACAAGTGAGGAATATTATGAAGAATCAGACAAGATTAATAAAATGATGCAGGTATTCAGCGATCAGGCGCAGCAGCTGCAAAATAATATGGATCGTATTCGTCAGGTGATGGAATCTGTGAACCATTCTGTAGAAGAAAGCGCTCTGGGAGTCAGCCGTATTTCTGAAATGTCAGCAAGCATCAACGATAATATCAGGGATATTGAAGGTCTGGCAGACTCCAATATGGATATTGCAAATATGCTGGATATGGAAGTGAATAAGTTCCGTCTTCAGTAAAAGGAAACATGATTCAGGCATTGACTTTTTGTGCCATTCCATTTATTATAGTAACGTTGATAAGATCGATGATCGAAATGGGGAACAGTTAGGATATCTGAACGATTACAGAACCTGTGTTTGAAAATTCGGAGGTGACAGTATGAAAATATCAGAATTAAAAAAAGGTCAAAAGGTGACGATCCGCTGCAAGCATAAAACGTTATTAGTAGATATGGAGGCACATGTAGCAGGGGTACGGGCTGAGGTGGTATTGCTGGAACTGATTCGTCATGATGGACAGATTGTAGATTTTTCCAGTCCACATGTACAGATTATAACCATTTACGAAGATGGTCTGGATATGCCGAAGGCCTGGACAAACTGCAGAATTCAAAGAAGAACCGTGGATGGGAAACAGTTCCATGCGCTCGCCGCGCCAAAAACAAGTGTGAAAGTAAACCGGCGTAAGGTTTCCAGAATTGTACTGAATAAGCCGGGAAAATTAAAGATCAGCAATGTGCCGGATCCCGTAGACATTATGATCCATGATCTGTGTGTCAACGGGATTGGATTTGAATGTCCTGTGAAAATAGAGGAACAGGATATCAGACATTTATATATTCAGTTTTTAGATGGAGACAGAGAAGACGAAGAAGAGATTAAAGTAGAAGCGAGAGGCGTATGGAAGAAGGAGATACCCGGAGGCGGATTTTTCTACGGATGTCGTCTTGTGAATGCGGAGGAGAATCTGGGTTATTATATTGCGGGAAAGATGCGGGACGATAAATAAAAAATCAGGATAAAGGCGCCAACAATTTACTACTTAAATTGCTGACGCCTTTTAGACTGATGTGTCCATGGGATTATACCATGCCTTTCTTTTTATTTTACAACGATATCTTAAATGAGGAATGAAATGTACTTTTTTTAACTTTGTTTTTCATAATTTTCAATGTTTTTCTGTATTTTTTCTGTGTCTTCAGTTTAGTCCATTCGGTATCCATTTCTGTTTTCCTTGAATTTGTCTGATCTGGATTCATATATGAATGTACCCGACTGAATCTCCGACCACTTTAAAGTGTTGTCTTCACGGTATCTTCTGCATATCATGTAACTAATCTGAAAACGTTCTTATGATTTGAATCATGCATTGGAGTTTACCCCGCTTTCATTAGACTTTAATAAACTGGTGGATTTAAACTGTTCTGTCCATTGGATTGTCCCCGCTTTCTCGTGCTATTGCAAATCATACTGATAAAATCCGGGTTTAAATAATGATTCCCATTGGTCTGTACCCCACTTTCATTCAATCGTGCAGTTTATGCATATTAACAAAAATCCGGGTTTAAACAATCGTTTTCATTGGTCTGTACCCCGCTTTCCGATAGTGTACTCGCTCAGTAATCCTTGATGTTCATATATTTGTGTTTAAGTAATTCCCTCCATTGGATGAACCCTCGCTTTCCTCTGATCTGCAAAAACAAACAAGACTTAAATGACTCTGTCCATTGGTCTGATCTCCGTTTCCTTAGATTATAAATTACACGTTGTGTAAGAAAGTTATGTAATCATTGGACGATACCTCGTTTCTTAGAATATTGGGTAGTTCTTTACTTATGCTGGTGGACTCACCCCTCTCCTGCGTCTGCACCCT
The DNA here is from genome assembly GCA_910577225.1 of uncultured Eubacterium sp. Taxonomy (GTDB): domain Bacteria; phylum Bacillota; class Clostridia; order Lachnospirales; family Lachnospiraceae; genus Eubacterium_J. The sequence continues at coordinate 102,935 of CAJTMV010000003.1, forward strand.
GTCTTTTGGGAAAGAATTCTTGTTTTAAAAATTCATTTCGTATCGGCCAGGAGTGTATCGACTGTTTTATTTTGGTGTTCCGTTTGTTTTTTGTTGAAATTATAATATCAAACAAATATAGATTTGTCAACAATAAATTAGAAAAAAAATAAAAAAAATTATATTAATCTGAATTACACGGAATATAGGTAAAATAATCAGAAAATTACATGGAGTAAAATGATGATTTTTGTATGTTCTAAAAAAAGATGCATATGCTGAATAAGAAAGATTCGGACAGATCGATCACTGTTTATAAAATATTCACAAATAGTTCATCGCATTATCTATTGTTTCAAAATCCAAGTAGTGCTATAATAGAACCAATTTTGTGATACATGATAAGTTTACGATAACGATAGGAGATTATATGGGAGCATTTGAAAAAATATTCGGGACTCATAGTGAACGTGAGTTAAAGAGAATAAAGCCGCTTGTGGATAAAATCGAGGCTCTAAGGCCTGAGATGCAGCAACTTTCGGATGAGCAGTTAAAATCCAAAACATCAGAATTTAAAAAGCGTCTGGAAGCAGGCGGGACAATGGACGATATTTTAGTGGAAGCATTTGCAGTAGTCAGAGAAGCGTCCTGGCGTGTTCTTCATATGGAGCCGTTTCGTGTACAGCTGATTGGTGGTATCATTCTGCATCAGGGGCGTATCGCTGAGATGAAGACCGGTGAAGGTAAAACGCTTGTAGCTACCATGCCGGCGTATCTGAATGCGCTGGAGGGCAAAGGAGTTCATATAGTAACGGTGAACGACTATCTGGCTCAGCGTGATGCGGAAGAAATGGGACAGGTGCATAGATTTCTTGGTCTGACGGTTGGATGTATTTTAAACAGTATGGATAACGATCAGCGGCGCGAAGCCTATGCATGCGACATTACGTATGTGACAAATAATGAGCTTGGATTTGATTATCTGAGAGATAATATGGTGATTTATAAAGAGCAGCTGGTACAAAGAGATCTGCATTATGCGATTGTGGACGAGGTAGACTCGATATTGATCGACGAGGCTCGTACGCCGTTGATTATTTCCGGACAGAGCGGAAAATCTACCAAATTATATGAAGCCTGCGATATTCTCGCAAAACAGTTAAAGCGTGGAGAAGGCGACGGCGAATTTACGAAAATGGACGCGATTATGGGCGTCGAAAAAGAAGAAGACGGTGATTTTATCGTCAATGAAAAGGACAAGGTTATCAATCTGACGGCTGAAGGCGTCAAAAAAGTCGAGAAATTTTTTAATATAGAGAATCTGGCCGATGCAGAAAATCTGGAAATCCAGCACAATATTATTCTGGCTTTGCGCGCGCATAATCTGATGTTCCGCGATAAGGATTATGTGGTAAAAGATGAAGAAGTGCTGATCGTAGATGAATTTACCGGACGTATTATGCCGGGACGCCGCTACTCCGACGGACTGCATCAGGCGATCGAAGCGAAAGAGCATGTCAAGGTAAAGCGCGAGAGCCGCACGCTTGCGACCATTACTTTCCAGAACTTTTTTAATAAATTTGAAAAAAAATCCGGTATGACCGGTACTGCGCTGACAGAGGAACAGGAGTTCCGCGATATTTATGGAATGGACGTTATTGAGATTCCGACAAATAAGCCGGTGATTCGTGAGGATCATCAGGACGCTGTGTATAAGACGCAGAAAGAAAAATTCCGCGCAGTCTGCGACGAAGTGGAAGAAAGCCATGCAAAAGGGCAGCCGGTACTTGTCGGTACGGTTACGATTGAGATTTCCGAGCTGCTGGATAAGATGCTGAGCCGCAGAGGAATCAAACATCAGGTGTTAAATGCCAAGTTCCATGAGATGGAAGCTGAGATTGTCAGTCATGCCGGAGAGCATGGGGCGGTAACAATCGCGACGAATATGGCTGGTCGCGGTACGGATATTAAGCTGGACGACGAGGCCAGAAAAGCGGGCGGATTAAAAATTATCGGTACGGAGCGTCATGAGTCCAGACGTATTGATAATCAGCTGCGCGGTCGTTCCGGTCGGCAGGGAGATCCGGGAGAATCCAAGTTTTACATTTCTCTGGAAGACGATCTGATGCGTTTGTTTGGTTCTGAAAAGCTGATGGACATCTTTAATGCGCTGGGTGTGCCGGAGGGAGAAGAAATTCAGCACAAGATGCTTACAAATGCAATTGAAAAGGCACAGAAAAAGATTGAAGGAAATAACTTTGGTATTCGTAAAAATCTGCTGGAATATGATCAGGTAATGAACGATCAGAGAGAGATTGTATACGAAGAGCGTATGAAAGTATTAAATGGCGAAAACATGCGCGATTCCATTTATAAAATGATCGTAGACTTTGTAGAAGCAATTGTAGATACCTGTCTGTCAGACGATGTGAGCCGGGAAGAATGGGATCTGGAAGAGCTGAATCAGCTGCTCGTTCCGGTCATTCCTCTGGAACCGCTGACCGTCGAAAGTATCGAAGACTGTAAAAACAGTAAAGAAGTAAAACACAAGTTAAAAGAACAGGCAGTAAAGCTGTATGAAGCAAAAGAAGCGGAATTTCCGGAACCGGAAGCAATTCGTGAGCTGGAACGCGTCATTTTGTTAAAAGTGATCGATCGGAAATGGATGGCGCATCTGGACGATATGGATCAGCTCCGTCAGGGAATCGGACTGCAGGCTTACGGGCAGAGAGATCCGCTTGTAGAATATAAGCTGATGGGATTTGAGATGTTCGATGGAATGACGCAGAATATGCGGGAAGATACGCTGCGTCTGATGTATCATGTGCGGATGGAAGAGAAGGTCGAGCGTGAAGAAGTAGCTAAAGTAACCGGAACGAACAAAGACGATTCCGCGGCAGCAAAACCGAAAACGCGGGAAAGTAAAAAAATCTATCCGAACGATCCTTGTCCTTGCGGCAGCGGAAAGAAATATAAGCACTGCTGTATGAATAAAATTTAACCCATGTGCGATACGTTTGTCTGCGCTGCCGATGCGCAGACCTGTCCGGCGGTTACGCTTTTTGTTACGGTTCACAGTAACTGCATTCAGCCCATGGAAAGTTCGCCTGCGGCGAAGGACTGAATTTACGCATTCTTATGGGTTTTGCAGTAAATGCAAAACCCTGGTGTAAACAGTAACCGCTTTTCACACAAATGTAAAATTTATGTAAGAAAATGTTTGAAAAACAGACGTTCTTAGAGTATACTATAAGCCATGCAGGTATCTGCCGTAAGACAGATACCAGTAATTTTTAAAAATAACATGTGATGAACTGGTACACGGCAGCGGAAATGACCAGTTATTTCTGCTGCCATGTACCCGATACAAAACATTCGAAAGGAGAAGATTTATGCAGGTAACAATTTCAGATGCGATCAAATACATCGGAGTGGACGATCGGGATATCGACTTGTTTGAGAGTCAGTATGTTGTTCCGGACGGCGTAACATATAACTCTTATTTGATTTTAGATGAAAAAACGGCGCTGATGGATACGGTAGATGCCAGAGGTATGGAAGAGTGGGAGAAGAACCTGCAGACGGCTTTGGACGGCAGAAAACTGGATTTTCTGATTATTTCTCATCTGGAACCGGATCACGCAGGAAGCATTGGCAGACTGTTGGAATTATATCCGGACGTAGTGATCGTTGGGAATGCAAAGACGTTCAATATGCTGCCGCAGTTTTTTGACGTTGCGCTGGACGATCGTTCGATCGAAGTCAGAGAAGGCGATACCTTGTCGCTTGGTTCACATACGCTCAATTTTTATATGGCTCCGATGGTACACTGGCCGGAAGTTATGGTTACTTATGAAAGCAGCGAAAAAATTCTGTTCTCCGCTGACGGATTTGGAAAATTCGGCGCGATGGATGCGGAAGATGACGAAGGATGGGCATGTGAAGCAAGAAGATATTATTTTAATATTGTCGGCAGATATGGCGCATCGGTACAGGCACTGCTGAAAAAGGCTGCCGGACTCGACATAGCAATGATCTGTCCGCTGCATGGCCCGATTTTAAAGGAAGACCTTGGCTATTATATCGGGCTGTACGACACCTGGAGCAGCTATAAACCGGAGAACTCCGGCGTACTTATCGCATATGCGTCCATTCATGGCAATACGGCAAAGGCGGCGGAAAAGCTGGCTGAAATGCTGCGTGAAAAGGGTGTGGAAAAAGTAGTTGTCAGTGATCTTGCAAGAGAAGATATGGCGGAAGTGATCGAAGATGCGTTCCGCTATGATCGTATGGTTCTGGCAGCGGCAAGCTATGACGGCGGTGTGTTCCCATGCATGCAGGATTTCTTACACCATCTGCAGAGCAAGGCTTATCAGAAACGTACCGTTGGTATTCTGGAAAACGGTTCCTGGGGGCCGACGGCAGGAAGAACGATGAAGGCGATACTGGAAACAATGAAAAATGTATCTGTTGTAGAGCCGCTTGTTACGATAAAGTCTACATTAAAAGAAGAGAATATGGCAGATCTGGAAGCGCTGGCAGATGCAATTGCAGATGCGGGTGTGTAAATAAAAAGATGTGCCGGCTGATAGAAGAGACAGACGTTTTGCGCGTCTGTCTTTTCTGGCTGAATTGCTATACAGAGCATTCGATTTCACTGAAAAATCCGAAAATATCGTTTTTATGAGAGATGTGATGACAGAGCGGCATGGAAGTTACTGTTTGCAGGTTTGCCGGTAAACAGTAACGTATGGAAAGAAAAGTCAGGCCGAATATGAGAAAATGTTTGAAAAACGAAAGTTCATAGAGTATACTGGAACCAGTGAACGGAGCATTACAGAATCGAACAGAAGATCAAAAAGAAAACAAACCGGAATGGATCATATATGAAGCGAATCTCACTAAACGAAATAGAACAAAACATGCAGGCAGAGTCTTATGAACAGCTCTGCATTTATATTTATACTCAGATAGAAAACGGCAGGCTGAAACCGGTGAAAGCGTCGAAGACCAACGGCAAAAGGCCGGCGTTATATCGGGAATACTGGATCATCGATGCAGAGCCGCGTACCAGTGATCAGGTTTATAAAGAAGAACTGAAATATAAAATGAGCATGCAGATTTCCACAGATTATTATCTGCGTCATCTGCCGCAGTATGTATCGGATCGGAAATGGGTCCTGCAGCTGAACGATTATTTTTTGAACAACCAGGAAATAAATCCGGAACCAGTGTCTAAAAATGAGCGCAGTTTCCAAATCTGGGGCAGGGAGAAATTTCTGCAGCAGGAACAGGGGAAGAAAATATTAAAACGGTGCGGCGTTGCGGTTTCCAGACTTTCTTTTTACGAAACATCCGAACCGCTCGCTTATTACAGCAGTCATCGGAATACGCCGCAAAATCTGTTAATTCTTGAAAATAAAGATACCTTTTACAGTATGCGCAGACATCTGATCAGCCAGAAAAACGATAGTGATAAAAAAGAGGGTAAGCGGGAAATATTCGGGATGTTATTTGGCACGCTGATTTATGGCGCGGGAAAGGGAATTTTGCGATCGTTTCAGGATTTTTCTTTTTGTGTAGAACCGTATATGCAGGCGAAGGAAAACCAGATTTATTATTTCGGAGATCTGGACTATGAAGGCATCGGCATCTATGAAAGGCTGGCGGAATTGTCTGAGCGGCAGGGGATAAAAATTTTTCCATTTATAAACGCGTATGTAATGATGCTGGAAAAAGCGCAGGCGGCAGGAGAGCTTCCAAAGATGAAAGAGAAGCAGAATCGAAACCTGTCCGGATATTTTTTTTCCTGTTTCCCGGAACAAACCGTTCGCACCATGAAAGAAATACTAGAGAGTGAACGCTATATTCCGCAGGAAATTATCAACATTACGGACTTTGTGAAGATCAGGCAGAAGGCGCAGGAAGGACAGCATGATGCAGTATGAATTTCTGAAACAATTCCCAAAACGGATGAAAAACGTCGGCCTTTATACGCTGCTGTTTGGGAACAGCAGCCAGAAAACAACGTGGCGTCAGTATGGCTTTGATTCCATGGACGAGCAGTTTAATATGATTTTTGCAGTTATGCTGTATCTGATGGAGCAGTCGCTGAAAGAAGAAAATTGCGTGATGGACGATATCGGGGCGTATATCGACACGTTAAATACAACGGCGTTTGGCAAACCGCTGTCGTATGAGGATTGCCGGAAACTGGGAGACTTTATCGTAAATGTCATATTGTCCAACGACGGACGGCCGATGTATTTTCAGGGCTATGATTTTGAAAAGCTGGAATATCAGAGAATCAATATCAGTTATGTGGCAAACCGGATCGTATATCTGGATACGGAAGTGAAGCGGACTTCTTATTATCTGACGAATGACGGCTACAATCTGCTGCTGGGTACGCTTGAGATTGAGAGCAATATGAAGCTGACGATTCATGAAATGATATTTAAGATGCACCTGGAAAAACAGAGCTATGATAAAGCGGTAGACGAAGTAAAAAATGTGTTTAATCTGATGCGTATCCAGCTGCAAAAGATTCAGGAAGCGATGGGAAGAATCCGCAGAAATGCCCTGAATTATTCTGTGATGGATTATCAGCAGATTCTGGAAGAAAATATGGATACGATACGGGATACGAGAAAGCAGTTTGTGGAATACCGCGATATGGTAACCGCGCGCGTATCAGATCTGGAAGAAGAGCATATTAACGTGCAAAAGCTGAATGAGAAAGAGGAAGAAAATCTGGGGAATCTGCGTGTGATCGAAAGTTATTTAAACCGTGTGATCGACGAGCATCAGAAAATACTGAACAATCATCTGGATCTGAAAGCGTTGTATACAAAGGAACTGGAAGAACTGTCACAGATGTCTCTGATACGCAGATTTTCCCTGCGCAGCGAGCTGTTCGACCGGATTCTGGAACATCCCCGGGGACTGTCCAGGATGGATATTTTTTTCCGGCCGATGTTTCTGCAGGGACCGGATAAGATTTATCATCTGAACAAGGCGCTCGAGCCGCAGCAGGCGGTTCGGAAAAAAGTGGAAGAGGATAGCGGGGAGCAGATCGATTTTGACGAGGAGCAGTGGCAGAAAGAACAGGAACAGATGCGGGCAAAGAAGCTGGAAAAATATAAAAGCTGTCTGGGATATCTGTTAGGCCGTCTGTTTGCCGCGGATCAGTTTACGCTGTCAGAATGCGCGGAGGAGCTGCTGCATGAGGATGAAAACAGGCGGCGGCTGATTCCGAATGTAGAGATTTTTAAGGAAGTTATGGTCGAGCTGATCAAAAGCCAGGAGATTGACATTCCCGCGTTAAAGAAAGAGCGGAGCGAATTTATACAGGAAGTCTCAGGAGGATTTCAGCTGAATGAAATGCTGCTGAATCTGCTGGAAGAGCGGGAGACAGCAGGAGAAACAGGGATACGTAAAATATATGTCTGCCGGATCGAAGGCGCGGAGGCGGTGGTTTTTAAAAATGTCGGCGATGAACAGGGAAATCAGAAAACGATTCGCTGTTCCGATCTGATATTTCGGGCAGAATACGAATTACAGTGAGGAAAGGATGCAGGACGAGTATGGCTTATGAAATCGAAGAAATCCGTACCAGCCAGGAGATATTTTACTATCTGCTGGAGCACCATGAGATTCATGAAGAGACGGAACACAGATTATATCAGGCTTATGCAGAAAATGAACAGATTCAAAATCTGGTAAAATCACAGGGAACAGTCGCGTCCTGCAGTATTGAACGTTACGGAGATGTGATCTATCTGATTCCGCAGGAAGAAAATTATTTTCTCGGATTTTCCAAAGCGCAGTTAAAGGCGGCTTTGTGCAAATCTTCAGGGACAGACCGGGATTATTATTTATCGCAGTTTGTAATTTTAACGCTGCTGGTGGAATTTTATGACGCACAGGGGAAGAGCAGCAAGGCGAGAGAGTTTTTGCGTGTCGGAGATGTACAAAACAGTATCGGGACTTATTTAAAGGCAGGAGCGGAAAGCGGCGGGGAGCAGACGGAGGAAGAGACAGGACTGGCGTTTTCAGATATGTACGAAGCGTATGAGGCGCTGCGCTCCGATGAGAAAGGGTCGAAAGCGAAGACAACGAAAGAAGGATTTTTGCATCATATTCTGAAGTTTTTGGAGAAACAGGGACTGATCGATTATGTGGAAGAAGACGAGATGATTCAGACGACAAAAAAGCTGGATAGTTTTATGGATTGGAATCTGCTGAACCAGAATCATTATATGCGTGTGCGGAGAGTGCTGGGAGCAGAGGAGGGATCGATATGAGTAAAATCAACGCAGTACGGCTGATCAACTTAAATTACAATAACAATGCAATCCGTATCAGTGACGAGACGTTTCATATGAACGGAGAAAGTACGCTGCTGTCCCTGCGCAACGGAGGCGGGAAGTCGGTGCTGGTGCAGATGATGACGGCTCCGTTTGTCCATAAACGTTACCGGGATGCAAAGGAGCGGCGGTTTGAAAGTTATTTTACAACAGCCAGACCAACATTTATACTGGTCGAATGGGTGTTGGATCATGGCGCCGGATATGTGACGACGGGTATGATGGCGCGCAGGCGGCAGGAGATCGGCACGGATGTATCAGATTCGAACGATTCCCTGGAAATCATACAGTTTATCAGCGAATATCAGACATCCTGTGCGCATGATATTTATCATCTGCCGGTTGTGGAAAAAGGAAAAAAAGAAATGTCGCTGAAAAATTTTGCGGCATGCAGGCAGTTGTTTGACGGTTATAAAAAGGATCCTTCGGTAAAGTTTTTCAGCTATGATATGAGCAACAGCGCGCAGTCCAGACAGTATTTTGACAAGCTGGCGGAATATCAGATTTATTATAAGGAATGGGAAACCATTATGAAAAAGGTGAACCTGAAAGAGTCTGGTCTGTCGGAGTTGTTTGCGGACTGCAGGGATGAGAAAAGTCTGGTGGAAAAATGGCTGCTGGACGCTGTAGCCAGCAAACTGAATAAAGAGAAAGACCGGATGAAAGAATTTCAGAATATTATGGAAAAATACGTCGGTCAGTATAAAGATAATAAGTCCAAAATTCAGCGCAGGGATATTATCCGCCAGTTTCGCCAGGAGTCGCAGGAAGTGATGGAAACGGCGGGACAATACGAAACTGTGGAAAAAGAACTGCAGCTTCGGCAGGAACAGATCGGTATTTTTTTATGGCAGCTTTCCGCGGCAAAGCATACCGTACAGGCAAACTGTGCGGCAATCGCAGAAAAAAAGCAGCGGCTGGCCGCAGATATGGAGCACCTGAAATATCAGCAGATATCCAAAGCCGTATATGAAGCGATGGAAACCGAGCGTTTCTGCAGGGCAGACCGGGAAATGATACAGCTGGAACGGGATGAAAAAGAACAGGAATACGAGCAGACCAGATATATGCTGCATTTATTCGATTGTGCCAGGCAGCAGCAGGAGCTGGAAGAACAGCGCGCCGAATGTGCGCAGTATGAGCAGCAGCTGGCCGTACTGAACCAGCAGGAGCAGGATTACGGCAGAGAGCGCGGGCAGCTTGGGTATACGCTGCGGATGTATTATGAAGCGGAGCATCGTAAGCAGCAGGAACAGGCACGGCTGTCGGCGGAGAAGCTGACGCATGTTTATGAAAAAATCACGGAGGAAGAAGAAAAGGCTGAGAAATATCGGGCAAAGATATTGGAACAAAGTACGGCTGTCGGCAGTGTGCAGGCGAAAATACAGGAGTATGACGCGAAAGAAGAGACGTATAATCGGCGATATCAGCAGGGGCTGATTCGAAATATACTCGGCGAATACGAACCGGCGGCGTTGGAAATCCGTCTGCAGGAATATGAAAAAGAACTGGACGCACTGAAAAAATCTTATCAGCAGATGCAAAGAACGGCAGAGGAAGGCAGCTGGACGCAGAAAGAAAACGAACGCAATCTGGAAGATGCCGGACGGAAAAAAATGCAGAAGGAACAGGAGCTGGAACATGCGAAAGAAGTGTGCAGCCAGTACGAACAGGAGCTGGCAGAGCGGAAGAAGCTGCTGCGTTATTTTGGTCTGGATGAAACAGTTTTATATGATATGGAAAAAATTGTGCATGCGGCACAGCGGAAACTGTCTGGGATCGAACTGGCAAAAAGGGGTCTGGAAAAAGAAGAAGATCTGCTGCGCAAAGAATATCAGCGGCTGACACAGGGACGGGTACTGGAGCTGCCGGAATCGTTTGAAAAACTGCTGAACGATCTGGACATTGCTTATGTCTATGGGATGGAATGGCTGAAAAAGAATCAGTATACGCAGACGCAGAATCAGAAACTGATACGCAGGTATCCGTTTTTGCCGTATGCCCTGATGCTGTCGGCACGGGATATGGAGAAACTAAAAAGCGCGGATACGAAAAAACAAAACAAAGAACTTCCTTATACCTCGTTTCCGATACCGCTTATGGTAAGAGAACAGATGGAGCAGGCGGAGGGCGGCGAAAAGAATCCGGTTCTGGAACTGGAGAACGTAAGTTTTTATCTGTTGTTTAACGAGCATTTGTTAAATGAAAAAAAGCTGCAGCAGATGGCGGCTGAAAAAGAGCGGCAGATCGAAAAGAAACAGGAGCAGATCAGGATCCGCCGTCAGGAATATGAGGAATACTTCGCTAAAAAAGAGCAGCTGCGCAGCCAGTCGGTAACGAAGCAGTTACAGGAGCAGGCGGAGCAAAAGCAAAAACAGCTGTCGGACGAGCTGGAGGAACTGACGCAAAAGATTCGAAAGCAGAGGGAAGAGGCGCAGAAGCTGACCGACAGACTGCAAAAGCTGCAGCAGCAGATTCACGAAAATGTCAGACAGCAGAGCACGAAAGAACGCAGGCTGGATGATCTGCGGCAGCTGCATCAGGCATATCAGACGTATCTGCAGGATAAACGGCAGATGGAAATCCTGCGGCATGATCTGACTGTTACAAAGGAAAAGGAACAGCTGGCGGAAAGTACGGCGGGCAAACTGCGGGAACGTGCCAGAAATCAGGAAATCGAACTGGAACATGACAGACGTTTGGCCGGGCAGCTGGCAGAAAAAGCAGCCTGCTATGCACAATATGAGCAGACACAGCAGGCAGAGGGCAGACTGGAAGATCTGGAAAACAGGTATCTGGCCATTACCAGTCAGATCTCTCTGCGTCAGCAGGAAATCGAGCGGCTGCTGCAGGGAGCGCGGGAAAAAGAACATAAAATCGAACATGGACTTGCCAGAAAGCAGAAAAAATACAATCTGTCTGATGGAGAATGGAAACAGACGGTATATGACGAAAAAGCGGAGGAACATCAGGAGCAGCTGCTGATCGTACGCGAGCGGCAGTACGAGATAAAAAAAGCCCGCTGGAATGAAGCGGATAAAAACGCGGCTCTGGCAAGTCAGCGGCTGGAACAGCATAAAAGGGCGATGATGGAAAAGTGCCGTCAGACGCAGCCGCTGCCAAAAGAAGAAATTCAGCCGATCGATTTTGAGTCTGAGATCGAAAAAAAGGATTATGAACGCAGAGAACTGGAGCAGACAGAGCAGCAGGAGCAAAGGAGGATGGACTGGTATGAGGAACATCTGACCGCTCTGGCTGAATATACAGAGTATCTGCCTGCGGACGAACAGAAGCTGTGGGAGATGATCGCACATGGACTGGAAGCGGAGAACGTCTGTTCCAAAGAAGAACAAAAGATGTGGAAGTCCGTGCAGGATCAGACGGCTGCGGACGCAGGCCCGGCGCGTTCAGATGAGCTGCAGGAGCATGGCGGTACAGATGCGGGCAGGCAGCAGATGCTGGAAAAGATTCAAAGCGTTTCAGATCAGAAATGTGAACTGCAGATGATCGCGCTGCTGCAGGAGACGCTGGAGCGTCTCTCCAGAGAAGAGCTGCGCCGCAAAAAAGGGACGCTCGTCCGTGATTATAATCATTGTCAAAAGCGCAGACAGCAGAAAAAGGATCAGCTGACAGAGCTGCTGAATCAGATGGCGCGCAGGGAAATATTTGCGGAGGATTTTTACCGCAAACCGATAGAGGCGATGCTGTCTCTGACGGACCACGCGGGGCAGGTGCTGCGCCAGCTCGTTACGACGCTGCAGTCTTATGAGAATCTGATGGAAAAGATACAGGTGGATATTGCTATCGTGGAAGAGGAAAAGAGCCGGATTGCAGAGCTGTTTGGCGAATATGTGCATGAAGTGCATCAGAATCTTAGCCGGATCGATCAGAATTCTACCATTACGATTCGTGATAAAAATGTGAGAATGTTAAAAATTACACTGTCCGACTGGGAGAAAAATGAAAGTCTGTATCAGACCAGAATCCGGGATTTTATGGAGGAGATTACGCAGAAAGGAATCGAGCTGTCAGAGCGTAACGAAAATACGCAGGAGTATCTGGGCGTGCGTCTTACGACCAAAAATCTCTATGATGTCGTAGTCGGTATTGAAACGGTACAGATTCATCTGCATAAAATAGAAGAACAGCGTCAGTACGAAATTACCTGGTCACAGGTAGCACGTAATTCGGGAGGCGAAGGTTTTCTCTCGGCGTTTATTATCTTATCAAGTCTGTTATATTATATGCGAAGGGACGAGTCGGATTTATTTGCCGACCGCAACGAAGGAAAAGTATTGCTGATGGACAATCCGTTTGCGCAGACAAACGCATCGCATCTCCTCAGGCCGCTGATGGAGATGGCAAAGAAGACAAACACGCAGCTCATCTGCCTGTCCGGTCTGGGCGGGGAATCGATCTATAACCGGTTTGATAATATTTATGTATTAAATCTGATTGCGGCAGGGCTGCACAGCGGGATGCAGTATGTAAAGGCTGAGCACATGCGCGGCAGGGAAACAGAGACAATGCTCGTGTCGCAGATCGAAGTGCTGGGGCAGCAGGAGCTGATTTTTTAAGTATGGACATAATAGGTTAGAAGGAGCGATAATCACATATGCGTATTGTAGTAAAGGTAGGAACTTCAACGCTGGCATATCCGACCGGATGTCTGGATATCCGCCATGTGGAAATTCTTGTAAAGACACTGAGCGATCTGAAAAATGCGGGTCATGAAATCGTGCTGGTATCTTCAGGCGCGATCGGAATGGGCGTTGGGAGACTCTCGCTAAGCGGCAGGCCGGAGGACATGCCGACGAAACAGGCGGCGGCTTCGGTAGGACAGTGTGAGCTGATGTACACGTATGACAGGCTGTTTGGAGAATATAATCATATTGTCGGACAGATTTTGCTGACAGGTTCTGATTTTTCCCATGAAGACCGGAAAGAGAATTTTGAAAATACGATTTTGCGGCTGATCGAGCTGGGAGTAATTCCGGTAGTCAATGAGAACGATACGATTGCCACAGATGAGATCTCGGTAGGCGATAACGATACGCTGGCGGCGATGGTCGCGTGCAGTGTGGACGCGGATTTGCTGATTCTGTTAAGCGATATCGACGGACTGTACACAAAGGATCCGCATAAATGTGAAGATGCGCAGCTGATACCGCTGGTGATGGAAATCACTCCGGAAATACAGCTGCTGGCGGAAGGAAAAGGCAGCGGACTTGGAACTGGCGGTATGATTACCAAGCTGCATGCGGCAGGCATCGCGATGAATCATGGGGTCGATATGGTCATTGCAAATGGCTCAAGGCCGCGAAAACTATATAATATTGTAGAAGGCGAAGCGGTAGGGACACGTTTTTTGGGAAGAAAAAAGTAAGGAAAAAGGAGACGGTTTTATGACGACGCAGGAGATTTTGATACGGGCAAACGAGGCGAAGACAGCGCTGACACTGGCGGATACCGCACGTAAAAACCAGGCGCTGCACAGGATGGCAGACGCGCTGGAAAAGCCGGATCACAGAGCGAGGATTCTGGAGGCGAATCAACGTGATCTGGAAGCCGCAAAAGGTACCATTTCCGAGGTGATGCTGGACCGGCTGATGCTGAATGAAACGCGCATTGCAGGTATGGCAGACGGAATCCGGGAGGTTGTGGCGCTGGAAGATCCGGTTGGGAAAGTGTTGTCAGAAACCGTACGGCCAAACGGAATGACCATCCGAAAAACGGCTGTTCCAATGGGCGTGATTGCGATTATTTATGAAAGTCGTCCGAATGTGACCAGCGATGCGGCTGCGCTGGCAATAAAAAGCGGAAATGTCTGCGTACTGCGCGGCGGAAAAGAAGCGTGGCAGACATGTCATGCGATTGTGGAAGCGCTGCAGATCGGGCTGGAAGAAGCAGGAATGCCGCGGGAGGCAGTCAGTCTGATCGAAGATACGACGCGTGTCAGCGCCAACGAGCTGATGACAGCGGAAGGATTTGTCGATCTTTTAATTCCAAGGGGCGGCAAGGGACTGATCCGTTCCTGTGTGGAACATGCGACGGTACCTTGTATTCAGACCGGAACCGGCATCTGCCACGTATATGTCGATCGGGCGGCAGACCCTGCGATGGCGCTGCAGATCGTAAACAATGGCAAAACAAGCCGTCCGAGCGTATGCAATGCGCTGGAGGTCTGTCTGGTGCACAGGGAGGCTGCGGCAGCGTTTTTGCCGGCGCTAAAGGAGACGCTTTGCGAAAAGCGTCAGAAAGAAGGAAAACAGCCGGTGGAGCTGCGTCTGGATGCGGAGGCGGCAAAGATCATTCCGGGGACGCCGGCGAAAGAAGCGGATTTTGACACCGAGTTTCTGGATTATATACTTGGCGTTAAAATCGTGGATAGCCTGGAAGAGGCGATCGAACATATCAACCGGCATTCCACTGGTCACAGCGAAGCGATTGTTACCGCTGATCAGGATGCGGCCCGGCAGTTTACGGCAGCAGTGGACAGCGCGGCCGTTTATGTAAATGTATCGACGCGATTTACAGACGGAGGCGAGTTCGGACTGGGATGCGAGATGGGAATTTCCACGCAGAAACTGCATGCGAGAGGGCCGATGGGACTGGCAGAACTGTGCACGTATAAATATGTAATCTGCGGCGACGGACAGATTCGGTAAAAGAATGGGGGAGACTTATGGACGCAACCATATGGTCAGAACTGCATCCGGTAACCGACAGAGAATCGATACAAAATGAGGAACAAAAAGATGAAAAAATAAACGGGCAGATTTATCGTATGTCTCCGGCTCCGGATTTTCGCCATGGTATTGTAAACAGTAATATTCATACAAAGATTAAAAGTGGTCTGAAAGACAGTAGTTGTCTTGTTTCGATTGCAAACCTTGATTTTAAATATCATCCGCAGATCAGTCAGGATTATGTCTGTCCAGACGTTATGATCGTTTGTGACCGAAATCATTTAAAAGGCGGCAGTTATGATGGGATTCCCAGATTCGTCGCAGAGACAGTAAGTCCTTCTACAGTAAAAAGGGATAAGACAGAAAAAAAGGATATTTATGAAAAAGCCGGAGTAGAAGAGTACTGGATTGTTTCACCACAGGGAATGGTAGATATCTATTACTTAAATGATGGAACATACAGCCTGGAATACAGTTATATGCTGCAGAGCGATAAACAGGATGTTAATTATCATGCGGAACAGGAAATTTGTCTGCGGGCATTTCCGCATATTAAAATGACATTGGGAGAAATTTTTGAGGGAGTATATTAAAAATGGGACAGGTTCTTATATTAGAAGAGACAACGAAGGATCCGATTACGCTCATGGGCAGCCGGGCCGGTATCTGCTGGGGTTCGGATATTTCCGACCGGCAGAAAAACTATAAACGGGGGCTGCAGTGCCTGTCGTCCGGCCATGGCAGAGTTATGGAATATGTAAATGTGGAAATGGTTCTGGAAGGGTATTCCGCGCGCGTAATTCGGGAATGGTACACACATATCGGCGGTTCGCCAACGCGTCTGCAGGCCAGTACCCGTTATGTGGACTACAAGAACTTTTCATATGTAATACCGCCTGCAGTGGCAGACAATGAACATGCGCGTGTCCGGTATGAAAAACTGATGCATGAAATTAGTGAAACATGCGCATATCTGGAACAGACATGCGGGATTCCGGGAGAAGACGCGGCAATGCTGCTGCCGCTGGGGATGACGACGAAGATTGTAGACAGGCGTAACCTGAGAAATCTTGTGGATATGAGCCGTCAGCGCATGTGCGGCCGGGCATATCATGAATATCGCATATTATTTCAGGATATCAGCAAAGCGCTGGCAGAAATTTCGGATGAGTGGGCTTATCTGACCGGGCATTATTTTATGCCAAAATGCGAAGCGCTTGGATACTGTCCGGAGGCACATTCCTGTGGAAGAATGCCGAAAAAGCAAAAATCAGTCCCGACGGACAGCTGCGACGATGCAAATGTTACAAATTGACATATGAAGTCTTTCAGTAAAATGCCGCTTAATAGTGCATGTACACATAATTTTAGATTAATTTAAAATATTTTTGTATAATTTGAAAAAAACAGCTTGTCAACTCCCCCTGTTTGGTGGTAAATTAGTAGTAGGGAAATCAAAGTAACGGATCGCTGTTTCAGATCGGTTGCAAAACAGGGAATTCCATCCGTCATATGGGACTCCCAAACCAGCAAATTAATAAATATTTACAGGAGGAAGTTGAAATGCAGACAAAAAATTACAAAATCTGGTTTTGTACAGGTTCGCAGGATTTATATGGAGACGAGTGTTTGAGCCACGTAGCGGCGCACTCGAAAGAAATGGTAGAATATATGAACAAATCCGGTATTCTTCCGTTCGAAGTTGTATGGAAACCAACGCTGATCACAAACGAGCTGATCAGAAAGACATTCAACGAAGCGAATACCGATGATGAATGCGCAGGCGTTATCACATGGATGCATACGTTCTCTCCGGCAAAATCATGGATTCTCGGGTTAAAAGAGCTCAGAAAACCGTTATGCCATCTTCATACGCAGTACAATCAGGAAATTCCATATGATACGATCGATATGGATTTTATGAATGAAAATCAGGCGGCTCATGGAGACAGAGAATACGGACATATGGTTACACGTATGGGGATCGAGCGAAAAATCATTGCCGGATACTGGAAAGATGAAAAAGTACTGGAAAGAATCGCTTCCTGGATGCGCGTAGCGCTGGGCGTGATTGAAAGCAGCCATGTGCGCGTAATGAGAGTCGCAGACAACATGAGAAACGTAGCGGTTACCGAAGGCGATAAAGTAGAAGCGCAGCTGAAATTCGGCTGGGAAGTAGACGCTTATCCGGTAAACGAGATTGCAGAAGCGGTTGCAGCCGTATCTGCGTCTGATACGAACGCGCTCGTAGACGAATACTACGATACTTATGAGATTTTATTGGAAGGCAGAGATCCGGAAGAATTTAAAAAGCATGTGGCAGTACAGGCACAGATCGAAATCGGTTTTGAACGTTTCCTGGAAGAAAAGAATTATCAGGCAATCGTAACGCATTTTGGAGATCTTGGCGCGTTAAAGCAGCTTCCGGGTCTTGCGATCCAGAGACTGATGCAAAAAGGTTACGGATTCGGAGCAGAAGGCGACTGGAAAGTTGCGGCAATGGTTCGTATTATGAAGATCATGACAGCCGGTATGAAAAATGCAAAAGGTACTTCCATGATGGAAGATTATACATATAATCTGGTTCCGGGAAAAGAAGGTATTCTGCAGTCTCACATGCTGGAAGTATGCCCGTCTGTTGCGGACGGTCCGATCAGCATCAAATGTCAGCCGTTATCCATGGGCGACAGAGAAGATCCGGCACGTCTTGTATTTACATCCAAAGAAGGACCCGGCGTGGCAGCATCTTTAATCGATCTTGGAGACAGATTCCGTCTGCTGATCAATGATGTAGAGTGCAAAAAGGTAGAAAAACCGATGCCGAAGCTGCCGGTAGGATCAAACTTCTGGGTACCGAAGCCAGATTTCTATACAGGTCTGGAGGCATGGATTCTGGCGGGCGGAGCACATCATACAGCGTTTACGTATGACCTGACTTCCGAGCAGATCGGCGACTGGGCATCCATGATGGGAATTGAACCGGTCTATATTACAGACGGCACAACGATTCCGCAGTTAAAGAGAGATCTGATGTTAGGAAGCGTCGTATACGGCAAATAAAATTAAAAGTAAGACAGGATGTCTGAGAGATGTCAGCGTCCTGTCTGCTGATAGATGCAAAACAAGGGAAAAGGGATGAACCCTAAATATGGAAGGAGAACCAAATTATGAAATTTTTCGTAGACACAGCGATCGTTGAGGAGATCAAAAAAGCAAATGATATGGGCGTTATCTGCGGGGTAACGACAAACCCGTCTTTAATTGCAAAATCCGGAAGAGACTTTGCGGAAGTGATTAAAGAGATCACAGATATCGTAGACGGTGCGATCAGCGGCGAAGTGAAGGCTACGACACAGGATGCAGAAGGCATGATTGCAGAAGGCCGTGAGATTGCCAAAATCCATCCAAATATGGTAGTAAAGATTCCGATGACAGTGGAAGGCTTAAAGGCAGTAAAACAGTTATCATCAGAAGGAATTAAGACAAACGTAACATTGATTTTTAATGCAAACCAGGCACTGCTTGCAGCAAGAGCAGGCGCTACGTATGTATCTCCGTTCCTGGGACGTCTGGACGACATTTCCGTACCGGGCGTAGATCTGATTCGCACGATTGCAGAAATTTTTGCGATTCATGATATTGAAACAGAGATTATCGCTGCATCGATTCGTAATCCAATCCATATTATCGACTGTGCTCTGGCAGGCGCGCATATTGCAACTGTACCTTACAATGTAATCGAAGCGATGACAAAACATCCGCTGACAGACGCAGGTATTGAAAAATTCATTCAGGACAGTTCCAAATAATCAGAACAGGACACAGTCAGATGCAGGGAACATGGTTCTAACTGCATCCTATGGGGAAAGGATATAACTATGACGGATTTAGAACTTCAAAAAACGGCGGTAGAAGTAAGAAAAGGAATCGTTACAGCTGTCCATGGCGCGAAGGCTGGACATCCGGGCGGCTCCTTATCATCTGCCGACCTGTTTACATATCTTTATTTTGAGGAAATGAATATTGACCCGAAGGAACCAAAAAAGGCGGATCGCGACCGTTTTGTACTGTCAAAAGGACATACGGCTCCGGGCTTATATTCGGTGCTTGCCAACAGGGGGTTTTTCCCGGTAGAAGATCTGCCGACACTGCGGCATATCGGTTCGCATCTGCAGGGGCATCCATGCATCCAGCATACGCCGGGGATCGACGCTTCTTCCGGGTCTTTGGGACAGGGCATTTCGGTGGCCGTAGGTATGGCGCTCTCTGCAAAGCTGAGCAATGACGGTTATCGCGTATATACGCTTCTTGGAGACGGTGAGATTCAGGAAGGACAGGTATGGGAGGCTTCGATGTTTGCCGGACACCGCAAACTTGACAATCTTTGCGTGATTGTAGACAACAATGGTCTGCAGATCGATGGAAAGATCGACGACGTATGCTCTCCATATCCTATTGATGAAAAATTTAAGGCATTTAATTTCCATGTGATTAATGTGGAAGATGGAAATGATATGGCGCAGCTGCGGGCAGCTTTTGAAGAAGCAAGAGCCACGAAGGGGCAGCCGACAGCAATTGTAATGAAGACCGTAAAAGGCAAAGGAGTTTCTTTCATGGAGAACAAGGCCGGCTGGCACGGCAAGGCTCCGAATGACGAGGAATATGCAATTGCAATGGAAGATCTTAAGAAAGCAGGTGAAGCGTTATGTCAGAAGTAAAAAAGATTGCAACCAGAGAAAGCTACGGCAATGCTTTGGCAGAGCTCGGGAAAGAAGCAGACAACCTTGTAGTATTAGATGCGGATCTGGCTGAAGCGACCAAGACAGGCACATTTAAAAAGGCTTTTCCTGACAGACATATCGACTGCGGGATTGCAGAATGTAATATGATGGGTATTGCGGCAGGTATCGCAGCTACCGGCAAAGTTCCGTTTGTAAGTTCCTTTGCGATGTTCGCGGCAGGACGTGCGTTCGAGCAGGTACGTAATTCGGTCGGTTATCCGCATCTGAATGTGAAGATTGGCGCGACACATGCAGGCATTTCGGTCGGTGAAGACGGCGCAAGCCATCAGTGTAACGAAGATATTGCACTGATGCGTGTCATTCCGGGTATGGTAGTAATCAATCCTTCCGATGATGTGGAAGCAAAGGCAGCCGTAAAAGCTGCTTATGAACATCAGGGACCTGTTTATTTAAGATTTGGACGGCTCGCGGCGCCAGTGATCAATGACGGCGCTGATTATAAATTTGAGATCGGAAAAGGCGTAACATTAAGAGATGGCAAAGATATTACTCTGGTCGCTACCGGACTGTGCGTATCCGGCGCGCTGGAAGCAGCAGAAAAGCTGGCCGCAGACGGTGTGGATGCAAGAGTGATCAATATTCATACGATTAAGCCGTTAGATGAAGAGCTGATTATAAAAGCCGCACAGGAAACCGGTAAAATCGTAACGATCGAAGAGCATTCTGTAGTTGGCGGTCTTGGCGGCGCGGTAGCAGAAGTACTGAGCGAAAAGTGTCCGACAAAGATGCTTCGGATTGGCGTGGAAGATACGTTCGGCGAATCTGGTCCGGCTGTACAGCTTTTAGAAAAATATGGGCTGGATGCAGCAGGTATTTATAAGAAAGTAAAGAGTTTTCATGCTTAAAATATAAACAGATTTTATGAAAACTGTACGGGCATGGGCTGTTACGACAGGTAACAGCCCCGGAGCCTGTCTTAAAAATGCTTTCTGTCAGCTGTATTTCACAATTTGTGGGAGCTTTGCGCCAAAGGAAGGGCGCATGACGGGCGATATAACCTGAATCTGGCGCAGATATCACGCAAATTGGGGAATGCAAGACGGCGGGAATGATTTTTAAGACAGGCTCCGGTGTTTTATGACAGCAGTGACTGTCGACGGCGCATAGTAAGCGGCGGAATGCGTACGGTTGATCATTTTATGGAAAAAGGGAGAGTTATCGATGTTAGAAGAATTAAAAAAACAGGTATACGAAGCAAATATGGAGCTGCCAAAGCGCGGTCTTGTTACCTATACATGGGGGAATGTCAGCGGAATCGATCGTGAAACAGGTTATTTTGTCATTAAACCAAGCGGCGTGGAATATGAAGAACTGACGCCGGACGATATGGTGGTCATGGACCTGGATATGAATAAAATTGAAGGAAAATATAAACCGTCTTCAGACACGGCAACACATGCAGAATTGTATAAAAAATATCTGGAAATCGGCGGAGTCGTGCATACGCATTCTACAAACGCAACGTCCTGGGCACAGGCAGGCAGAAGTATTCCGTTGTATGGAACTACCCATGCGGACTATTTTCTAGGCTCGATTCCGTGTGCGAGGAGCTTAACGCCGGACGAGATAAACGGTGAATATGAGAAAAATACAGGACTTGTCATCATTGAGACACTGGAAGAAAACGAGATTAATCCGATGTATACGCCGGGGATTTTGTGCAAAAACCATGGACCGTTTACCTGGGGCAAAGATGCGGATCAGGCCGTTTACAACGCAGTCGTATTGGAAGAGGTAGCAAAAATGGCGCTGAATACTGAGCTCATCAATCCAAAAGCAGAGCCGGCGCCGGACAGCATCAAGGATAAACACTTCTATCGCAAGCATGGCGCAAACGCTTATTACGGGCAAAATTAACAGAAGAAACGAATCTGCTGCGCCGGATGCGGAAATGGTGTGGTTGCGGAAATGAAGAAAGGCGGATTTAAAAATGAAGAAAGAATCATTTGGAACAGGCAGACATGGGGAAGCGGTGTCTGTCTATATGCTGGAAAATAAGAGCGGCGCAGTCGTTCGTGTAACGGATTACGGCGCAGCGCTTGTTTCGATTATCGTACCGGATAAAAACGGGAATATGCAGGATGTCCTGCTTGGTTATGATAATGTAACCGGCTATGAAAACAATACATGCTATTTTGGCGCTGTCATCGGCAGAAACGGCAACCGGATTGCCAATGCGCAGCTGACCATTAACGGTGTGTCTTATCAGCTGGATGCGAATGATAATGAGAACAATCTGCATTCCGGAGTAAAAGGAATGGATACAATGGTATGGAATGTCAGCGAACAAACGCAGAATACGATTACGCTGACGTGTAAGAGCGCAGACGGGGAACAGGGATTTCCCGGAAATATGGATGCGGAGGTAACTTACGTACTGACGGATGACTGTACGGTGGAGATTCATTACAAAGCGGTGTCCGATCAGGATACGGTAGCCAATTTTACAAATCACGCATATTTTAATCTGGAAGGACACGCATCCGGCAGCGTGCTTGGTCAGGAATTAATGCTGCGGGCGTCAAATTTTACGCCGGTCATCGATTCCAAAGCGATTCCGACAGGAGAAATCGCTCCGGTCGCAGGCACGCCGATGGATTTTACGACGGCGAAGACGATTGGAAGAGATATTGAAACCGACGATATTCAGGTGAATTACGGCGGCGGATATGACCACAATTTTGTGCTGGATAAGCAGGAGAAAGGCGCGTTTGAACTGATTGCGGAAGCGTATGCGCCGGGAACCGGCATTGTCATGAAAGTATTTACAGATCTGCCGGGCGTGCAGTTTTATTCCGGAAACTTTATTACAACGCAGGACGGAAAGCAGGGTGCGGTTTATGAAAAGAGACAGGGATTCTGTCTGGAAACGCAGTATTTCCCAAATTCTGTCAATGAGCCGAATTTTGAGTCTCCGATTCTGAAAGCAGGAGAAGTCTATACGACGAAGACGAGCTATCAGTTTGGGGTAAAATAAAAATCTGATCAGAGAATCGGATAAATATGATGCAGCAGCTCCGTTTATGTGAGCTGCTGTATTTTGTATTTTATGCAGGCCAAAGTCTTTTTATACCGAACGCCGGTTATTTATGATATAATAAAAGAAAACGGGGAAATAAAGGTATCTGGGAACTTTTATTTCAAAACGAAGGAGGCGGTCAGACATGTTACAGAAGAGGTCCGTGCATATGGCGGCAGTGATTCTGACGGTTTGTTTTTTAATATTTTCCGCGTGCGCGACAAAGACGGTACTGGATGATACAGACCGGTTCGGCGGGTTAGATGAAAAAATGTCCGGCAGCCTGACGGCAGCGGAACAGGCACAGGCGCTGCTGCCTGAGAAACGGATCAAAGTTGGATTTGTACAGGTTGGACACGAATCGGACTGGCGAATCGCAGCCACAAAATCCTGCATGGATGCGTTTGCACCGGAGCAGGGGTATGAGCTGTATTTTGTAGATGCAGATAACGATCCGAAAGTGCAGGTAGCGGCGGTACGCAATTTTATCAGGGAGCAGGCAGATTATATTGTAATCGATCCTATTGTAACGACGGGCTGGACGGCGGTACTGAAAGAAGCGTATTATGCGCACATTCCGGTGATTATTCTGGATCGTACCATTGACTGTAAGGAACGTTATTATGCGGCCTGGTTTGGTTCGGATTTTGTCAGGGAAGGAGAACTGGCCGGACAGTGGCTGCAAAATTATCTGAACCGGATGGGAAGAGGGAACGAACAGATTCGGATTGTTACGATCAACGGCACGCTGGGAGCATCTGCGCAGATCGGCCGTACTGAAGGGTTTGCGCGTTATCTGGAGCGCAACGGCAACTGGAATCTGCTGGCGCAGGACTGCGGGGATTTTACAGAAAGCGGCGGCAGACAGGTGATGGAAGAATATCTAAAGCGGTATCCGGATATCGATGTCGTTGTTTGTCAGAATGATAACGAGGCGTTCGGCGCGTGTGCGGCAATGGACGACGCGGGGGTTTCTTACGGAACAGACGGAGATGTGATCGTTATTTCCTTTGATGCGACCAGAGCAGGACTAAAAGCGGTTCTCGAGGGAAAAATTCATGCTGATTTCGAATGCAATCCGTTGTCTCCTCCGTATGCCGCCGAAGCGATACGAAAGCTGGAAGCGGGAGAAGAGCTGATTCGAAAAAATTATTATCTGCCGGAAAAATGTTTTACGGCAGATGAAGATCCGATGACGCTTATGATCGATTTTGAGGCTGAAAAAATGGTGACGGTGACAGAGGAACTGCTGGAAGAACGAGAATATTAGGAACGTTTTTGAATTATTAAGAATAAATTTATGATTCTTTTAGCGTTTTGACACATTTCAGACACATTTAGTGGGTATACTTAGTACCATCAAATGAAGTTGACGGCTATGAAAGCGCGCGCCAGCTGCCAGCTTCGACTAAAAATTATTCCATTAATATATAGATTAAACATTTTCATAACTAAACTCCTCGAAAAGGCGGTCTGCGAAAGCAGATCGTTTTTTCTGTCGGATTGAGTCTTTACACGGCCTCTCCCTTTTGTTATAATTTACCTATCAGATTGTGATAATAACCAATAGGGTAGAGCGGAGAGTGTAAAGTCTGTGGGATACTTACACTCTTTTATGATTGAACAGCGATAGGAAAAAACAGTATACACTGCCGTTTCTTTGCGGTATAATAATAGCAGAGTGTAGTAAGACCTGGAAGTAGCAATGGATAGGGGGAAAGTCAGATGGAGGTTAGCGGAAAATTATTTCAGGAAAACAGATTTTGTGCCTGGTGCCACTGTCCGATTCCGATTGATTCTGAGACAGAGTTTTGTAAAAATTGTCAGGCCAGTATGGAATTTCGTGAAATACGGGAATATGTAAGGGAACATGATGTAAATGAATTTCAGCTGGCCGAGGTATTTGGGATTCCGCTCAGGCAGGTAAAACATTGGATTCGTGAGGGCAGGCTGGAATATAAAGAACTGGTCAACACTGTAGCAGGTCTCCATTGCCAGCGTTGCGGCAAAGCCATCCAGTTTGGTAATTTTTGCCCGGAATGTAACAGGGCGGAATATGGCGTCAAGGGTGGATTCGATACCTTTAAGCAAAAGGATGCGGATGAGCAGATTCGGTTTTACAATAAAGACAGAAGGTAAATGGAGGAAAAAATTATGCCTGTAAAATATGTGTTTGTTACCGGCGGGGTTGTGTCAGGACTTGGAAAGGGGATTACGGCAGCGTCTCTGGGGCGGTTGTTAAAAGCGCGCGGATATAAAGTGACGATGCAGAAATTTGATCCGTACATTAATATCGATCCGGGGACGATGAATCCGATTCAGCACGGGGAAGTATTTGTGACGGACGACGGCGCAGAGACAGATCTGGATCTCGGACATTATGAACGGTTTATTGACGAGAGTCTGACGAAAAATTCAAATGTAACGACTGGTAAAATTTACTGGTCCGTTTTGCAGAAAGAACGCCGCGGAGATTATGGGGGAGGCACGGTACAGGTAATACCTCATATTACAAATGAAATTAAAAGCCGGTTTTACCGGAATTTTTCATCGCCGGACATGCATATTGCGATTATAGAAGTCGGCGGAACGGTCGGGGATATCGAGAGTCAGCCTTTTCTGGAGTCTATCCGTCAGTTTCAGCATGAGGTGGGCCATGAGAACGCGATGCTGATTCATGTAACGCTGATCCCGTATTTAAAGGCGTCCGGCGAATTAAAGACGAAGCCTACGCAGGCAAGCGTCAAAGAGCTGCAGGGGATGGGAATCCAGCCGGATGTCATCGTATGTCGTTCGGAGCACGAGCTGGATCAGAGCATTAAAGATAAAATCGCATTGTTTTGTAATGTGCCAAACGGACATGTACTGCAGAATCTGGATGTGGAATATCTGTATGAAGCGCCGCTTGCGATGGAAAGAGAAAATCTGGCCAGAGTCGCGTGCGAATGTCTGCATCTGCCGTGTCCGGAACCAGATCTGGACGAGTGGAATGAAATGATCGAGAATCTCCGCAATCCGGAAAAGGAAGTCCGGATTGCGCTGGTGGGAAAATACACACAGCTGCACGACGCATATATTTCTGTTGTGGAGGCGTTAAAGCACGGAGGGATTCCAAGCCGTGCGACAGTTACGATTAAATGGGTGGATTCGGAACGCCTGACACCGGATACGGCAGACCGGCTGCTGGGCGATGTCAGCGGCATTCTCGTGCCGGGAGGATTTGGGAATCGCGGCGTGGATGGGAAGATTCTGGCCGCGCAATATGCCAGAGAGCATAAAATACCATATCTGGGCCTGTGTCTGGGTATGCAGGTGGCGATTATTGAATTTGCGCGGAATGTATGCGGACTGCATGACGCGCACAGCATCGAGCTGGATCCAAAGACGACGCATCCGGTCATTGCGCTGATGCCGGACCAGGATCAGGATGGGGATATTGGAGGTACGTTAAGACTTGGCTCTTATCCCTGTGATCTGGATCCGGAATCCAAAGCGTATGCTTTGTATGGAGAAGAGACGATACAGGAGCGTCACCGTCACAGGTATGAGGTGAATAACGATTACCGGGCGGTATTAACGGAGCATGGACTGAAATTATCCGGCATGTCGCCGGACAGGCGTATCGTGGAAATGATCGAGGCGCCGGATCATCCGTGGTATATAGCGACACAGGCACATCCGGAACTGAAATCCCGTCCAAACCGTCCGCATCCGTTATTCCGTGGATTTGTAGAAGCTGCTCTTGCGTTTGAGCAGGTATCTGAAAACTGATCTGGATCATATTTGAAAGCGTGTTTGAAAGTTATTGCTGCATCCATGCCAGAGACAGGTATGGATGACAGGAATAGGTTTTCAGACACGCTTATGCAGTTCATTTATCTTTCGGTTATAAATTTTTTGTTTATTTAAGAAATTTCGCAAAAAGTTCATGATTAGAATCTTGCTTTATGATATTAATCCACTTATAATACAGATAGTGTTCTGCAAAATAACGCGTAAAGTATAATGTTACAGTACGGCAGATGGAGGAGCAATGAATAATCAGTCACCCAATAACGGGAATAATAGTCCCAATAACAAAAAAAACACAAACGGTCAGATGATTCTGCTGTTTTTGCTGATCACGCTTGTAGCGCTTTTTTTTATGAGTATGTTCAGCCGTTGGCAGACGCAGATGACAACAAAAGAAATATCTTATACGGAATTTCTGAAAATGGTAGAAGAAGATAAGGTAGAGGAGGTACATGTAACTTCCAATAGTTATCGGATCACGCCGAAAAAGGCCAAAAACGAGCTGGTTTCGATTACTTACTATACAGGAATTGCGGGCAACGATCTGGAACTGGTATCGCTGCTAAAGAAACATAACGTCAAATATTATCCTTATATACCGGATGATTCGGCTACATGGATCTATAATATACTAAGCATCGTACTGCCGATCCTGCTGCTCTGGGCGGTTATGGGATTTTTAATGCGCAAGATGGGCGGCGGCATGGGTATGGGCGTCGGAAAAAATACCGCAAAAGTCTATGTAGAGAAAAAGACAGGCGTTACGTTTAAGGATGTAGCCGGTCAGGATGAAGCAAAAGAATCTTTACAGGAAGTGGTAGACTTTCTGCATAATCCGCAAAAATATACAGACATTGGCGCAAAGCTGCCGAAAGGAGCGCTTCTTGTAGGGCCTCCCGGAACAGGTAAGACATTGCTGGCAAAAGCGGTCGCAGGAGAGGCAAACGTACCGTTTTTTTCACTGGCAGGTTCTGATTTCGTAGAGATGTTTGTCGGTGTGGGCGCTTCCCGTGTGCGGGATTTGTTTAAAGAGGCTCAAAAGCAGGCGCCTTGTATTATTTTTATCGATGAGATCGATGCGATTGGCAAGAGCCGCGATACCCGTTACGGCAGCGGGAATGATGAAAGAGAACAGACGCTGAACCAGCTGCTGGCAGAGATGGATGGCTTCGATACGTCCAAGGGACTGCTGATTCTGGCGGCAACGAACCGTCCGGAAGTACTGGATAAAGCGCTGCTGCGTCCGGGACGGTTTGACCGGCGGATTATCGTCGAAAAACCGGATCTGAAAGGAAGAGTCGAGACGCTGAAAGTACATTCCAAAGATGTGCTGATGGATGAAACCGTAGATCTGGACGCGATTGCGCTGGCAACCTCCGGAGCCGTTGGTTCGGATCTGGCGAATATGATCAACGAGGCGGCGATTAACGCGGTGAAAAACGGCAGAAAATATGTCAACCAGTCAGATTTATTTGAATCTGTGGAAGTTGTCATTGCCGGAAAAGAGAAAAAAGACAGAATCCTTGGTAAAGAAGAAAAGCGTATTGTCGCTTATCATGAGGTCGGTCACGCGCTGACAACAGCGCTGCAAAAAGACGCGGAACCGGTGCAAAAGATTACGATTGTGCCTCGAACGATGGGTGCGCTTGGCTATGTGATGCAGGTTCCGGAAGAGGAAAAATATCTGATGTCGGAGGAAGAACTCAAAGCGCGTCTTGTTACGTTTATGGCGGGCCGCGCCGCGGAAGAGATCGTCTTTCATTCGATTACAACGGGCGCTTCTAACGATATTGAAAAGGCGACACAGATTGCCCGTGCCATGGTTACGCAGTACGGAATGTCGAAAAAATTCGGACTGATTAGTCTGGAGTCGGTGGAAAACCGGTATCTGGACGGCAGACCGGTACTAAACTGCGGCGATGATACTGCGGCTGAGATCGATCAGGAAGTTCAGATAATACTAAAAGAAAGCTATGATAAGGCGAAGAAGCTGCTGGAAGACAACAGAGAAGTGCTGGATCAGATCGCGGAATATCTGTTTGAACACGAAACGATTACCGGCAAGGAATTTATGAGAATATATCGCGATATCAAGGGAATTCCGCAGCCGCCGGAAGAGGAAGAAAAACCTCCGGTTCAGGTACAGGGATTTTCCCAGCCGCCGCACAATCCGCCGGCAGGCTGGAACGGGCCGAACCAGAATCCAATGGCAGGCGGTCAGATGCCAGGCCAGAGTCCGGCGCCGGGAGGCAATATGCCAAATCCGGCACAGATGCCGGGCGGTCAGATACCGGCACAGCCGCAGGTACCAGGCGGTCAGATGCCAGGCCAGCCGCAGATATCAGGTCAGAACATTCCAAACCCGCCGCAGATGGCAGGCGGTCAGGTACCGGTGCAGCCGCAGATATCAGGTCAGAACATTCCAAACCCGACGCAGGTGCAGGGACAAAATGGCCAGAATCCGATGCAGACATCAGGTATAAATGTTCCGATGCAGATGTCGGGAATAACGAATCCGACGCAGATGCCAGGAGCAAATAGTCCGGCTCCGACACAGCCGCCGGGGACAAATAACCTGACGCCGGCGCAGATGCAGGGACAGAAGACCACACATCAAAGCGCGATGCAGGATGATAACGACTATATGGCGAATCCGTCGAATCAGAATCCGACAATGACGCACGACGCTTTCGGACAACGTCCGTCTTCGCAGGCGCGCGGGCAGTCGGAATGGGAACAGCAGTTGTGGAATCAGAACGAGCAGAAAGAAGATGACAGGAAATAATGTTTGATATTCAGGAAGAACTAAAAAAGCTCCCGGATCGTCCGGGAGTCTACCTGATGCACGATAAAAACGATACGATTATTTACGTAGGTAAAGCAGTCAGTCTGAAAAATCGTGTACGTCAGTATTTTCGTGCCAGTCACAGAGAAGGAATCCGAAAAGATCAGATGGTATCGCTGATCGACCGATTTGAATATATCATAACGGATTCGGAACTGGAGGCTCTTGTATTGGAATGTAATCTGATCAAAGAGCATCGTCCGAAATATAATATTCTGCTGAAAGATGATAAGACTTATCCGTATATTAAAGTGACGCTGGGGGAAACTTACCCCAGGGTCCTTTTTTCGCGTCAGATGAAGAAGGATAAATCGCAGTATTTCGGACCTTATACAAGCGCAGGAGCGGTCAAGGATACGATCGAGCTGATCCGCAAACTGTATCAGTTGCGAACCTGTAACCGGCAGCTGCCGCGGGATACAGGGAAAGACCGTCCGTGTCTGAACTACCATATTCACCAGTGCCAGGGACCGTGTCAGGGATATATTTCACCGGAGGATTACCGGGTACAGATAAAAAAAGCGCTGGATTTTCTGAATGGGAATTATAAGCCAATATTAGAAGAGCTGGAACAGAAAATGCAGGCAGCGTCTGCGGAGATGGATTTTGAAAAAGCAATGGAATACCGCGATCTGATCGATAGTGTCCGCCAGGTATCCCAAAAACAGAAAGTGACAAATTCGGACGGGGAAGATAAGGATATTATCGCTCTCGCAAAAGACGACAGGGACGCGGTGGTTCAGGTGTTTTTTATCCGGGACGGGAGGCTGATCGGACGGGAGCATTTTTATGTAACGATCGATGTGGGTAATACGACGCAGCAGATTCTGACGTCGTTTCTCAAACAGTTTTATGCAGGAACGCCGTTTATTCCAAAAGAGATTATGCTGCAGACGGCAATTGAAGAAAGCGACGTCATTGCGCAGTGGCTGAGCAGCAAACGGGGACAGAAAGTCAGTATCCGCGTACCGCAAAAGGGGATGAAAGAAAAGCTCGTAGATCTGGCACAGAAAAATGCCAGACTCGTATTAAATCAGGATAAGGAACGGCTGAAACGGGAAGAGGGCAGGACGATTGGCGCGATGAAAGAAATAGCGAAAATTCTGGATCTGCCGGGAGTCAGCCGTGTGGAAGCATACGATATCTCAAATACGAACGGGTTTGAAAGCGTCGGCTCGATGATTGTATATGAAAAAGGAAAACCGTGCCGCAGCGATTATCGGAAGTTTAAGCTGCGTACGGTTGCGGGACCGGATGATTATGCGTCGATGCATGAAGTGCTGACAAGACGTTTCACCCATGGGATGGAAGAGCGAAAGGAACGTGCGAAAAAAGAGCTGGAAGACGCTTATGGCAGCTTTACAAAATTTCCTGATCTGATTATGATGGACGGAGGACGCGGACAGGTCAATATCGCGCTTCAGGTGCTCGACGAGCTGCATTTGTCGATTCCGGTATGCGGTATGGTAAAAGATGATTTTCATCGTACAAGAGGCCTCTATTTTCATAATCAGGAGCTCCCGATCGATAAAAATTCGGAAGGGTTTAAGCTGATCACCCGTATTCAGGACGAGGCGCACAGATTTGCAATTGAATATCACCGTTCTTTGCGCAGTAAGGAACAGGTGCACTCGGTACTGGACGATATTTCGGGAATCGGGCCAGCCAGGAGAAAGGCGCTGATGCGTTATTTTCAATCGATCGACGCCATACGGTCTGCAACGGTAGAACAGCTTTGCGAGGCAGACAGTATGAACGAAAAAGCCGCGTTATCTGTCTGGCAGTATTTTCACACGCAGACGGAGCAATGCGGGCAGGACTCTGAACCGTCCGACAGGGAAACAGAACATGAAAACACATGATTGCCGTATGGTATCATTTGTGATAAACTAAAGACACATCAGAAGCAGATATCTATGCCCCGGGCATAGGAAAGGAGATTTTTATGAAGGGTGTCAATGTACAGCGGTTTGCAGATTTATTTCAAATGAAAAACTTAACGACTGAAATAGATCTTGGTATCCGCGAGATAACCGTATCCGAGATTAACCGGCCGGCACTGCAGTTTTGCGGCTATTTCGAATATTTCCCAAAGGAACGTGTCCAGATTGTAGGAATGGTGGAGTATGCTTATCTGCGGCAGCTGGAAGAGGAAGAAAGAACGAAGGCGATCGAAGCGTTTTTTTCGTATGATATACCGTGTATTGTTTTTTGCCGGGGGCTGATACCGGAAGGAAACTTTATTGAAATTGCGAAAAAACACAATGTTGCTGTTCTTAGTACAGAACGTAAGACATCGAGTATCACAGCGGAAATTATCCGCGTATTGAATGAAGAGCTGGCGCCTTGTATTTCTATCCATGGAGTACTTGTAGACGTATATGGAGAAGGACTGCTGATTATGGGCGAGAGCGGCATTGGCAAGAGCGAGACGGCGCTGGAGCTGATCCGGCGCGGACATCGTCTTGTGACGGACGATGTGGTGGAAATACGCAAGATCAATGAACGGACGTTAATAGGTACCTCACCGGATATTACCCGTTATTTTATCGAATTGCGCGGTATTGGAATTATAGATGTCAAGGCACTGTATGGTGTGGAATGTGTCAAGGAAAAACAGAACATCGATCTTGTAATTAAACTGGAAGACTGGAAAAAAGACAACGAGTACGATCGTATGGGACTGGAACAGGAGTATACGGAGTTTCTTGGCACAAAAGTCGTGTGTCATTCCCTTCCGATAAGACCAGGACGAAATCTGGCTCTGATCTGCGAGGCGGCTGCGGTCAATCACAGACAGAAAAAGATGGGGTATAACGCGGCAAAAGAACTGTGCCGGCGCGTACAGGAAAATCTGTCGAAAGACAGCGCCACATCCTAGACGACGGATACGATTGTGCGGTTACCGGATCTGACGAAATAAGAAATGGAATGGAGAAGCAGAAACATGGAAAGAAAGAATGCATGGGAAAAATACCCTGAAGAGAAGCGCGGACCGTTGCTGGAATTTAGTGAAACATACAGACAGTTTATTTCCGATTGCAAGACAGAACGGGAATGCACGGAAAAATTTAAGCAGATAGCAAAGCGTTCAGGATTTACAGATCTGGAAGAAAAGATAAAGTCCGGCGGATCTCTAAAGCCGGGAGACAAAGTATATGCTGTCAATATGGGAAAAGGTCTGGCGATGTATGTCGTTGGAACACAGCCGATAGAGCAGGGAATGAATATCCTGGGCGCACATATCGACTCTCCGCGACTCGATCTGAAACAGAATCCATTATATGAAGATACGGAAATGGCTATGCTGGATACGCATTATTACGGCGGCGTAAAGAAATATCAGTGGGTTACCCTGCCGCTCGCATTGCACGGCGTTTTTGTAAAAAAAGACGGCACGGTAATTTCGGTGAGTATCGGAGATAAACCGGGAGATCCGGTATTCGGAGTCAGCGATCTGCTGATTCATCTTGCCGGCGAACAGATGGAAAAAAAGGCGGGAAAAGTAATCGAAGGAGAAAATCTGGATATTCTGATCGGCAGTATTCCACTGTTTAAGCAGGAGAAAAAAGAGGACGACAGCGAAGTGATCAAAGACCGTGTCAAGGCAAATGTTTTACAGATTCTGGCAAAAGAATATCAGATCGAAGAAGAAGATTTTGTATCTGCGGAGATCGAAGTAGTTCCGGCAGGCGAAGCCAGAGATTACGGGTTTGACCGGAGTATGATTATGGGATACGGACATGATGACAGAGTATGCGCATATCCGTCTTTTATGGCAATGCTCGATCTGGAAGAAATACCGGAGCGTACCAGCGTATGTCTGCTTGTAGATAAAGAAGAAGTCGGGAGCGTTGGAGCGACCGGTATGAAATCCCGTTTTTTCGAAAATATGACGGCTGAGGTGATGCATGCGGCGGGACAATATAGCGAACTGGCGCTGCGGCGGGCACTGGCAAATTCCAAAGTACTTTCTTCTGATGTCAGCGCAGCCTTTGATCCAAATTTTGCGTCGGTATCCGATAAGAAGAACGCCGCATATTTTGGAAAAGGGTTAGTATTCAACAAATATACAGGATCCAGAGGAAAATCTGGTTCGAACGACGCGAATGCCGAATATATGGCGCATTTACGCAACATTTTTGATCGTAACGACGTGTCGTACCAGACTTCCGAGCTTGGAAAGGTAGACCAGGGAGGCGGCGGAACGATCGCGTTTATTCTGGCTGATTACGGCATGGAAGTCATTGACAGCGGAGTCGCCGTATTAAATATGCATGCGCCATGGGAGATTATCAGCAAGGTCGATTTGTATGAAGCCTACCGGGGGTATCTGACATTTTTAAAAGAAGCGTAGGAAACTGTCGTTTTTGGGATTTTTAGGAATCTTAGGATTTTTGGGAATTTGGCAAATTTGGGATAGAAAGAAAACATTATGAGCGAATCAGGTTTTTATGAGCAGTTATTAAGCATTCTTACAAAAGAACAGATTTTATGCGCAGAACCGATGAGCAGTCACACAACGTTTCGCGTGGGCGGGCCGGCAGATTATTATGTAATGCCGCGTCCGGATCAGGTCGCGGCAGTTGCGGCACTATGCCGCAGGGAGCAAATGCCATGTCAGATTGTTGGCAATGGCAGCAATCTGCTGGTAGGCGACAAAGGAATCCGCGGAGTGGTACTCGCGTTATCCAGACAGGCAGCAGACGTTCAGGCGGAAGGAAACCGTATCAGGGCCGGCGCCGGCGCGCTGTTGTCTCAGGCAGCCGCGGCAGCCTTGAAAGCCGGACTTGGAGGGATGGAATTTGCAGCCGGAATTCCCGGTTCGGTCGGAGGAGCGGTAGTAATGAACGCGGGAGCTTACGGCGGAGAACTAAAAGATGTGCTGATGCAGGTGATTGTTCTGACAAAAGAAGGAGAGCGGCAGATTTTAAGTAATAAGGATCTGGAGCTATCCTACCGGCACAGCTGTATTCAGGAACGGGAGCTGATCGTGCTGGAAGCAGAGTTTTTGCTGCAGCCGAAGCCACGGCAGGAGATTCAGTCGCTGATGGACGACCTGAAACGGCGCCGGATAGAAAAGCAGCCGCTGGAATATCCAAGCGCAGGCAGTACGTTTAAACGCCCTGAGGGAAACTATGCCGGAAAACTGATTATGGAAGCCGGCCTTGCGGGAGCCTCTGTCGGCGGAGCGCAGGTATCTGCAAAGCATTGCGGGTTTGTTATCAATACAGGCAGCGCTTCGGCGGACGATGTCAGAAAGCTCATTTGCCATGTGCAGCAAAAAGTGTTTGAATCTTCAGGAGTCCGGCTGGAGACAGAAGTGAAATGCATGGGTGAGTTTGTATAGAAGGTAAGACCGGCAGCTGTCAGACAGGTCTGTGCATGCAGGCACAGACCGCAGGAGAAAGGTTTCATGTGTAATGGCAGACATAGAGGCAGAAAGGGGGAGTTGCGATGCGTTTTGTAATATTAACTGGTATATCAGGAGCGGGAAAAACTACGGCGTTAAAAATGATGGAAGATATGGGTTATTACTGCGTGGACAATCTTCCGATACCGTTAGTAGAACGTTTTTACGAGCTGTCTGACAATGCAAGCGCTGAATTGCAGAAAGTGGCTGTCGGTATCGATGTCAGAAACGGACAGAATCTGAGCGAAATGCAGGACGTATTAATGCGCCTTCAGGCGGAGGGCAGGAAGTGTGAGATTTTGTTTTTGGATTCTGACGATCCGGTTCTTGTCAAACGTTATAAAGAAACGAGGCGCAGCCATCCGCTGGCGCAGGGTGAGCGCGTGGATAAAGGAATAGGCAGAGAGAGGGAGCAGTTAAGATTTTTAAAGGAACATGCGGACTATATTATCGACACAAGCAGGCTGCTGACGAGAGAGTTAAAAGTTGAGCTGGAAAAGATCTTTGTAAATAATAAGGAATATCAAAATCTGTTTATTACCGTATTATCTTTTGGATTTAAGTATGGAATACCGGCAGATGCGGATCTTGTCTTCGATGTACGGTTTCTGCCGAATCCTTATTATGTGGAAGGACTGCGGCTGAAAAACGGAAACGATTCGGAAATACAGGATTATGTCCTGCAGTATCCGGAAGCGCATGTATTTTTGAACAAACTGGAGGATATGATCCGGTTTCTGCTGCCGAATTATATTGCGGAAGGTAAGAACCAGCTCGTGATCAGTATCGGCTGTACCGGAGGAAAACACCGTTCGGTTACGCTGGCGAACGAGTTGTATCAGCGTCTGTCAAAAGAACCGGAGCAGGCGCAGCAGCATGGATCGGCGCCAAACTATGGACTTAAAATCGAACATCGGGATATTTTAAAAGATACACAGCATAAGTAGACAGGTGAGCTATGTCGTTTTCAGGTGAAGTAAAAAAAGAGCTGGCAGCAGTCAAAGATCTGGTCAGACACTGCCAGCTGGCGGAACTTGCGGCTCTGTTAAGCGGCAGCGGGAAGATTTACAGACAGAGCGGGCAGATGCATATTACGCTGGCAACAGAAAATGAGCGGGTGGCAATGAGATATGAAAAGCTGCTGCAGCAGACGGCAGACGTTACCGTAGCAGTTACGCAGGCATATTCGGTACAACAAAAAAATAAGGTATCTTACCTCACAGATATTTCAGATCAAAAAACAGTCAGAAAGATATTTCTGATGTTAAAGATCATATCCGGAGACGGACACATTCGTGAAAATATGACGCTGGCAGACGGACTGCTGCTGCAGAAGAACTGCTGTAAACGCGCATTTTTGCGGGGAGCGTTTCTGGCTGCAGGCTCGATGAGCAATCCAAAGAAATCTTATCATTTTGAAATTGTCTGCAGCGAACGGTGCAAAGCCGTCCAGCTGCAGGAACTGTTTGGAGCCTTTCAGCTGGAAGCCAAAATCATTACAAGAAAAAATCATGAAATTGTCTATTTAAAAGAAGGCTCGCAGATTGTAGACGCATTGAATATTATGGGAGCCCATACAGCGCTGATGGATTTGGAAAATGTACGTATTATCAAAGAGATGCGGAACGATATTAACCGTCGGGTAAACTGCGAGACAGCAAATATTCATAAAACAGTAAATGCCGCTTACCGGCAGCAGGAAGCGATTCGCTATTTAAAAAAACATGGAGCGCTGGAGGGACTGTCGCAGCAGCTGCAGGAGATGGCGGCGCTTCGAATGGATTATCCGGAAGCGGCGATTCGTGAGCTGGGCGAGCTATGCTGTCCGCCAGTAGGAA
Organism: uncultured Eubacterium sp.; assembly: GCA_910577225.1. GTDB lineage: Bacteria > Bacillota > Clostridia > Lachnospirales > Lachnospiraceae > Eubacterium_J. The sequence goes on from CAJTMV010000003.1 coordinate 139,681, forward strand.
AATCCGGCGTCAATCACAGACTGCGCAGGCTGGAAGAGATTGCCGGACAGATGGGCTATGAAAAAAGGAATGATCAATCATGAAAAAAATATTATTCGTATATAATGCACACGCAGGAAAAGCTGCGATCCGGTCAAAGCTGGCAGATCTGATCGATATGATGGTACAAAGAGGATATCGCGTCACAAGTCATCCGACACAGTACAGCGGCAATGCGACAGAGCTGATCATGCAGGAAGGCTCGGAATATGATCTGATTATATGCAGCGGCGGCGACGGAACGCTGGATGAAGTCGTTACGGGTATGATGCAGATGGATGAAAAAAGACCGATCGGGTATATTCCGATGGGCAGTACGAATGACTTTGCCAATTCGCTGCAATTGCCCAAAAATGTACGAAAAGCAGCGGAGATTGCGCTGGATGGCCAGCCGTTCGCATGTGATGTCGGGCAGTTTAACGATAACAGCTTTATCTATGTGGCAGCGTTTGGTATTTTTACAGAAGTATCTTATCAGACGAACCAGGAGCTGAAAAACCTGCTCGGGCATGCCGCTTATATACTGGAAGGAGCCAAAAGTCTGCTGGATATCGAAGCGTATGAAATGCGTGTGGAATATGAAGATACGATTCTGGAAGGGGAATTTATTTTCGGAATGGTGACAAATTCCATATCAGTCGGCGGGTTTAAGCAGATAGCTGGAAAAAATGTATTGCTGGATGACGGTGTCTTTGAGGTGACTTTGATCAAACGTCCGAAAAATCCGCTGGAGCTGAATGAAATTGTTACTTCGCTTCTGGCAAGGGTAGATAATACAGAACTTATTTATTCTTTTAAGACAGATGAAATCCGTTTTTATACAGAAAAAGAAGTAACCTGGACGCTGGACGGGGAGTATGGCGGTTCGCATAATCAGGTTGTGATTAAAAACTGGCACCGTGCAGTAGAGATTATGGTAAAAAGCGAAACATAGAGGAAAGCTCTGGTGAAACATAACAGGCAGGCATTTTGAAAGAATGAAATGTCTGCTATTTTATTTGGCGTATGACAGCGTATGCCAGAGGATTACAAAAGTATTGGGAAATAAGGAGGAACGGGTGAAATGGAAACAAAACATACGACGCCTGATATGGGGAGCGCAAGCGTACCAAAACTCATGCTGAAACTGGCAATTCCGGCAGTGATTGCACAATTGATTAATATGCTGTACAACATTGTGGACCGGATTTATATCGGGCATATTCCAGATGCCGGCGCATCTGCGTTAACGGGAGTCGGACTGTTTCTGCCGATTTTAATGATGATCAACGCGTTTGCGATGCTGGCAGGTTCCGGAGGCGCGCCCAGAGCGGCGATTTCCATGGGTAAAAATGACAGGGAAGGCGCGCAGAAGATACTGGGGAACTGTTTTTCGGTACTGATGATTTTCTCGGTGATGCTAACCGTATTGTTTTATGTATATGCGCCGCAATTGCTGCGGATGTTTGGCGCCAGTGACGTGACGCTGCCTTATGCGTTATCGTATGCGCGTATTTATATTTTGGGAATCGTGTTTGTAATGATTGTGATGGGAATGAATCCATTTATTACGACACAGGGATTTGCAAAGTTCAGTATGATAACGACAGTCGTGGGAGCTGTGTGTAATATTATTCTGGATCCGATTCTGATCTTTGTCCTGAAAATGGGAGTGCAGGGAGCGGCGGCTGCAACCGTAATCAGCCAGGCCGTCAGCGCCGTCTGGGTATTGTGGTTTTTAACCGGTTCGAAAACAATGCTGCGCCTGACGATTTCAGATATGAAGATAGAGGCGGACGTTATTTTTCCCTGTCTGGCGCTTGGGATATCTACGTTTGTGATGTTAAGTACGGAAAGTATTTTAAATATCAGCTTTAACAGCAGCCTGTCCAGATATGGAGGAGATATTGCGGTTGGCGCAATGACGATTATTTCCTCCTGCAATCAGCTGATTACGCTGCCGCTGCAGGGAATCTGCCAGGGCGGGCAGCCGATTATGAGCTATAACTTTGGAGCAGATCATAAAGCGCGTGTCAGGCAGGCATTTCGCTGCCAGTTTGCGACCTGTACCGGTTACGCGGCGCTGATGTGGATGCTGCTGATGCTTGTTCCGCACGTATTTACCGGTATTTTCAGCAGTGATCCGGCCCTGAGCGATTATACGATATGGGCCATGCGTATTTATATGGCCGGGATTTTTTCCACTGGCGTTCAGATCTCCTGCCAGCAGACGTTTATGGCGCTCGGTCAGGCAAAGATCAGTCTTCTGATGGCCTGCCTGCGTAAACTGGTGCTTTTGATTCCGCTGATTTTTATATTGCCGCATTATTTTAGAGATCCGGTATTTGGCGTATTTGTGGCAGAACCGGTCAGTGACGTGATCGCCGCTTCGGTCACAGGGTCGATGCTGTTTCTGAGACTGAATCGGATCCTGGAGAAGGGAGCGGCCAGGGATTAACACAGCGGGAGACAAACACGCTAAAAAACGATACGTTACTATGGTAAATTTTTCTTTATTTTTTTTGAAAATAATGGTATGATAGTAGTATCAAATGAAATCAGATCAAAAAAATGGAGGAAAGAACATGTTAGTATCAGCAGCAGAAATGCTAAAGAAAGCAAAAGCCGGCCATTACGCAGTCGGCCAGTTTAACATCAACAACCTGGAATGGACAAAATCCGTATTACTGACGGCGGAAGAGTTAAAAAGTCCGGTCATCTTAGGCGTATCCGAAGGCGCTGGAAAGTATATGACAGGATTTAAGACGGTTGCAGCGATGGTAAAAGCAATGGATGAAGAGCTTGGAATTACGGTTCCGGTTGCTCTGCATCTGGATCATGGTACTTATGAAGGCTGCTATCAGTGTATTAAAGCAGGATTTACATCGATCATGTTTGACGGTTCTCATTATCCGATTGAAGAAAACGTAGCAAAGACAAAGGAACTGGTAGCGGTATCCCATAACTTGGGACTGTCTATTGAAGCAGAGGTAGGTTCCATTGGCGGCGAAGAAGACGGCGTTGTAGGAATGGGCGAATGCGCAGATCCTGAAGAATGCAAATCTATCGCTGATCTGGGCGTGGACATGCTGGCAGCAGGTATTGGTAATATTCATGGCAAATATCCGGAAAACTGGGCTGGTCTGAGCTTTGAGACACTGGATGCCGTACAGCAGAAAACAGGCGAAATGCCGTTGGTACTTCACGGCGGTACAGGTATTCCGGAAGATATGATTAAAAAAGCGATTTCGCTTGGCGTTGCAAAGATCAATGTAAATACAGAATGTCAGTTATCTTTCCAGGAAGCGACACGTAAGTATGTAGAAGCAGGCAAAGATCTGGAGGGTAAGGGATTTGATCCTCGTAAATTACTCGCTCCGGGCGCAGAAGCAATCAAAGCTACAGTAAAAGAAAAGATGGAATTATTCGGTTCTGTTGGTAAGGCATAAATAAAACAAAGAGTACCAGAGCATATCTCAGGCAGGATTGCGGATATGCTCTGGTATTTTGGTAATATTGACGAAAAAACGATTGTAAAAATAAAGAAAATATAAGTAAATGATAAAATAAAAATAAAGTATTGTAATTTATGCGAAATAGGTGTATGTTAATAGCAGATAGGAAAGAACGAGGATGTTCCAGCAAGGGGCATCCTTATTTTTTTTCATAATATAATGTTACCAGGATACCTATCCGTTGGATTTGGAAAGAAAGGAAATGAGGATAAAAGTATGGGCGATTATTTTAATGTAGCAGATATTTTTGGCGAAAATGTGTTTAACGATTCTGTGATGCAGGCACGTCTTCCTAAAAAAGTTTACAAAAAAATGAGAGAAATAATTGAAAATGGTGCGGAACTGGATCTGGCAACGGCGGACGTTGTTGCACATGAGATGAAAGAGTGGGCGATTGAAAAAGGTGCGACGCATTATACGCACTGGTTCCAGCCATTAACCGGAGTAACTGCCGAAAAACATGATTCTTTTATTACAGCTCCGATGTCTAACGGCAAAGTGCTGATGAGCTTTTCCGGAAAAGAACTGATCAAGGGCGAGCCGGATGCATCTTCTTTCCCGTCCGGCGGACTGCGGGCGACATTTGAAGCGAGAGGGTATACGGCCTGGGACTGCACATCTCCGGCATTTGTCAGACAGGATGCGGCAGGAGCAACGCTTTGTATACCGACGGCTTTTTGTTCCTATACAGGCGAGGCGCTTGACCAGAAAACGCCTCTGCTTCGTTCGATGGAAGTGATCAGCGATCAGGCGGTACGGCTCATTCGTCTGTTTGGAAACACGACAGCGAAGAAAGTAATTCCGTCTGTAGGACCGGAACAGGAATATTTTATCGTGGACAGAAAGAAATATCTGCAGAGAAAAGATCTGATTTTTACGGGACGTACGCTGTTTGGAGCTATGCCGCCGAAAGGTCAGGAAATGGACGATCATTATTTTGGAGCGATTCGCGAGCGGATTGCAGCATATATGAAAGATGTCAATAAGGAGCTGTGGAGACTTGGCGTATCCGCAAAGACACAGCATAACGAAGTAGCTCCGGCACAGCATGAGCTTGCGCCGATTTACGCAGAATGCAATGTAGCGGTGGACGACAATCATCTGATTATGGAAACCCTCAAAAAGGTGGCCGGACGTCATGGACTGCAGTGTCTGCTGCATGAGAAACCATTTGCAGGAGTCAATGGTTCCGGTAAGCATAACAACTGGTCGCTCGTAACAAACGATGGCGTTAACCTGCTGGAGCCAGGCGTTACGCCTCATGAAAATATTCAGTTCTTACTGGTGCTTGTCTGTATTTTAAAGGCAGTTGATAAACATTCTGCATTGCTTCGGGCATCGGCAGCGGATGTGGGGAATGACCACAGACTGGGAGCCAACGAAGCGCCTCCGGCTATTTTATCGGTATTTTTGGGCGAACAGCTGGAAGATGTGATTGCACAGCTGATCAGTACCGGTATGGCGACACATTCCATTAAGCGTCAGATGCTGGAAACTGGCGTTAAGACGCTGCCGGATTTTAGAAAAGACGCAACCGACCGTAACCGGACGTCGCCATTTGCGTTTACCGGAAACAAATTCGAGTTTCGTATGGTAGGTTCGCAGGACTCCGTGGCACAGTCGAACGTAGTGCTGAATACAATTGTAGCAGAAGCCTTTTCGGAAGCATGCGACGTACTGGAAAAAGCAGACGATTTTAATCAGGCAGTGCATGATCTGATTAAGGAATATGCGGTAGAACATCAGAGAATTATTTTTAATGGCAATGGCTATTCGGACGAATGGGTAGAAGAAGCGGCCAGACGGGGTCTTCCAAATATCAAATCCATGGTCGACGCCATACCGGCTTATACGGCAGAGGCTTCGGTCGCTGTATTTGAAAAGTTTAACGTATTTACAAAAGCAGAGCTTGAGTCACGTGTAGAGATCGAATATGAGACCTATGCAAAAACGCTCAATATCGAAGCGAAAGCGATGATCGATATTGCAGGCAAGCAGATTATTCCGTCAGTAATTAAGTATACGACAGCCCTGGCAGCATCTGTCAACAGCATAAAAACTGCGTGTGACGCGGCGGACGTCAGCGTACAGATCGAGCTGCTGCAGGAAGTATCCGGATTGCTGGCAAAGACCAAAGCGGCGTTAAAGAAGCTGATGGAAGCGGATTGCGTTGGCTCATCGATGGAAGACGGACGGGAACGTGCCGTATATTACAGAGACGTCATTAAAACGTCGATGGAAGCGCTGCGTGCTCCGGTCGATCAGCTGGAGATGATCGTAGATAAGGATATATGGCCAATGCCGTCTTATGGAGATCTGATTTTCGAAGTATAAAAAGAGGTAAGCATCATTCCTTTTGGAAGGATTTGATCGATGGAAAAGAGTCCGGCGGAAGCCGGGCTTTTTTCGGTTTCTGAGGAGCCGTTTGCGGATAAATTGACAAAAATGTGTGATTCTGCATCAAGGATTCCTGCAAATCTGCCGATATAAAAATTAATTAACATACATAAACGGTAAATGGATTTACCGCAGAGCATGCAAAAGACAGCAGATGAGAAGATCAGGGAGGATGACAATATGGGTATGATGATTGGCGGAATGTATTCGGATAAAAGGGTGATACAGTTTACAAAACCGGATGGTACTGTAGCGGGAACCGTTAGTTTTTCCAGATCAAAGCAGAAGAAGACAAAACGGCTGAATTATAATTTCAAAGCGGTTTCATCGCAGATACTGCTTGCAAAGACAGCAAACAGCGCTGGCAAGGTAGTGACGAAAGCGCGTGGAACGATAGCCGCGCTGCTGCGCAAAGTGGGATCGCAGGAGTATGACGATACAGACCTGCGGCATGCGATTCTTCATGCCAGAAAGATGGAGCGAATTGCAAAAAAACGGGAAAAACATCTCAAACAGGAAGAGGATATTGAGCAAAAAGGGAAAACGGAAGAATTTGAAGATGTGCTCACGGATGAACTGCAGAATCAGGAGGAGCAGCAGGAAGAGCTGAAACTCAGCGAAGAGGAGCTGAAACAATTATTAGAAGAATATCAGGAGCTGATGCAGGAATCGATGGAGGAAATGGCAAGAGAAGCCTCTGTGGAAGATCTGTGCGAAGAATTTACCGGTGCGGTATATGAGATGGAGCCGGAAGATCTGGAGAAGCTAAAGAAAAAACACCGGACAGATGAAATGCGGGAAATTATGGACGCGGATTTGAAATATCTGCGGGCTGTATTTCAGAAGCTGGAAAAAGAACGGCAGGCGCTGAACAGCGGCGCTAAAAGTTTTGCAGATATGTCAGGAGGCGTATCGCTTGAGATTGCAGGGCTGGATATACCGGTAGATATGCCGGAAGTACCGGAGGTGATCCAGGGAAGCAATATTGACGCTATGGTATGACGGGCGTAACGGTTTCATGGGTGATCTGTACCGTTACGGACAGGCAGCCGGATAAAAGAATAAATATAAAATTTATACTTCACATTTCAGAAATTTTTTGATAGAATAGATACGCAGGCATTTTGCACTGTAAGAGATATCATATTATTCATAAAACCCATACGTGTTAAAGTGTATAAGCGATATGGGAGTGGATTTTTCAGGATTCGGATGAAATCTTTTTTTCGCCACATAACTGTACAGGACATGCAGGTTTTGGAAACATTTGCCTGCTGCCTGCCGCAGATATGTGGTTTTTCTTATGCACAAAAATAATAGAAACCAGGAGGAGTATAATGGAACAGACATTTATGAAAGAGAAAAAAATATTGCCGCTTGTATTGTCCATGGCGCTGCCAATGGTATTGTCTATGGCAGTAAATTCGCTATACAATATTGTGGACAGCTATTTTGTGGCGCAGTACAGTGAAGATGCGATGACCGCTCTGGCGCTTGTATTCCCGGTGCAGAATCTGATCAATGCAGTGACGATCGGTTTTGGGATCGGGGTCAATGCAGTGACGGCTTATTATCTGGGCGCAAGGCAGGAGGAAAAGGCATACCGGGCAGCGACGCAGGGAGTGTTTTTAAATCTGGCGCATGGCGTGATTCTGGCTGGCGGATGTATCCTGTTTATGCCATTGTTTCTGCGCGCGTTTACATCGGTACAGGACATTATCGATCAGGCGCTGATCTATTCCAATCGGGCCTTTTTATTTGCGCCAATGATTGCGCTGAGCCTGTCTTATGAAAAGATTTTTCAATCTGTAGGCAGGATGAAAGAAACGATGATCTGCATGATGTGCGGATTTGTTACCAATATTATCCTGGATCCGTTAATGATTTTCGGCATCGGGGGTTTTCCGGTTCTGGGCGCCGCAGGCGCGGCTTATGCAACCGGTATCGGGCAGTGCGTAACGGTAGCGGTTTATCTGCTGCTTTATAAGATACGGCCGATTCCGATAAAAATCGCAAAGGAATATGTAAGTAAAGATCGTGAAGTGACGACAAAACTATATGCGGTCGGGGTGCCGGCTATGCTGAATCTGGCGCTGCCATCGTTGCTGATTTCATCTTTGAACGGGATACTGGCCGCATTTTCAGAAAAGTACGTGCTCGTACTGGGAGCATATTACAAACTGCAGACATTTATTTATCTGACGGCGAACGGCATTATTCAGGGTATCCGTCCGCTGGTCGGCTATAATTACGGAGCAGGCGAGTACCGGCGCGTGACACAGATTTTCCAGACTACGCTGAAGCTGACGATGGGAGTGATGCTTGCAGGTACGATCTTCTCCTGGGTAATTCCGAAAGAACTGATCGGCTTGTTTACTTCCAGTCCGGAAACGGTTGAGATGGGCGTAAGGGCACTGCATATCATCAGTCTGGGATTTATCGTTTCGGCAGTATCGGTAACCTGTTCCGGCGTACTTGAAGGACTGGGGAAAGGAGCTCCTTCTTTATATATTTCACTCGCCCGGTATGTGGCAGTCATTATACCGGCGGCCTTTTTGTTCAGCCGTTTTGCACAGGCTGACGGGGTTTGGTATGCATTTTGCTTTACGGAAGCTGTTGCTGCACTGTTTTCCTGGTTTATTTATCGTGGCTGTAACCGTTCGGATATCTTTGGTAGCGGGTGTCGGTAAATAAGTCCTGGGGAATGATATGGAGATAAATTGGATACAGTGGTGTGCTTTGGGTGGCTGCGCGGACGTGTCCGTGGCCGCTGGCAGGAACCTGGAACCGGCGGCAGGGGACTGCGCGGACAAGGGCAACGCTGCGGTGAACTAATCGTTAACTGCGACTAAGACATTCGGCGTGGGAGCCTCATGCCTAAGTCTCCGTAAACGCTGGATTTCACCTCCGCTAAAAGCGCCCTTTGGATGTCCTTTCAGTCCCCTGCCGCCGGTTCCAGGTTTCTGCCAGCGGTCACAGACACTGTTTACGGGTCAGCTTTAGGTGCATACAATTCAGTTGCTGTTAAATTAGAAAACATGACATTTCCAGATTCTATTACTCGCAGATGGGAACCATGCCTTGAGAAATACCCTGAAAGAGACAGAAAAGCACAGTTTTTACAGGCGTAACATCTGGTATTTACCTGCTACGTACACAGATGCAGCTACCAGTTCGTAACGCATGGCATCTGATGATATCAGGATGAAATAATTAAAAGTAATCCGATTAAAAACAGCCAAAAAACAGTGTGCGTGACCGCCGGAAGGGGGGGCCTGGGAGCGGGCGGCAGGGGATCTGGCGGACATCCGAGGGGCGCTTTTAGCGGAGGTGAAATCCAGCGCTTACGCAGACTTAGGCATGAGGCCCACACGCCGAATGTCTTAGTCGGAGTTAGCGATTAGTTCACCGCAGCGTTGCCCTTGTCCGCTCAGTCCC
>CAJTMV010000003.1:149058-195128 GCA_910577225.1 uncultured Eubacterium sp.
TTAGTCGGAGTTAGCGATTAGTTCACCGTAGCGTTGCCCTTGTCCGCTCAGTCCCCTGCGGCCCGCTCCAGGCCCCCTGCCGGCGGTCACGCACACGTCCGCGCAGCCACTTAAAGTCCCCCCGCATCACCTGATTCACAGCCAGTTTATTCCCTGAACCTGCATTCAAAAGCCCCACACGTCTGTCAGGTAAATGACATTGCCCGTGAATCGTAAGTTGTAAATTGTATAAGATTGTATTTTTTGCAGCAATTGCTTGATTTTTGCGATGGTTAATGTTACAATTTAGAAACTACACCAGAAGATGATTACGAGGGAGAAAGGTATGGATTGGGAAGAATACTGGAAGTGCCTTTTAGATAAAAAGAAGCTCAAAGCCCGTATTGAAGAGATGAATCAGGCGGATGAAGTACAAAACAGATCGCTGCGGATGGCAGATATCTGTCATATGATTTACGATGATTATCAGAACAGCTGGCGGGAGAAGCTGGATAAAACCAAAATAGAATTTCAGCATTTAATAGAAGAGTTTCAGGGAGTGCATCTGCATAGCAGCAGAATCAAAACCATTGACAGTCTGCTTGTGAAGGTGATAACAAAAAGATATGAAAATCTTAGAAACCCTCAAAGTCTTTATTATAATATTGATGGAAACAACTATAAGGATATTATAACGGATTTGATTGGAATGCGGCTAATCGTCAATTACAGAGGAAAATGGGAGGTTATACACCAGGAAATTATAAGAGCGTTTCCGTACGCAGAAGATCGGGAACGATACGAGAAAGGGCAACTGCTGCCGCACGAGAAATCAGGAAAGTCCATACTGGTTGAGATACCGAAGGTATATTATGCACAGGGAGATGTTGTAGAGGAATTTAAGAATAAAGGTCTGGAGACAAAACTTCATAATAAAGGATACCGAAGTATACACTATACAGTAAGTTTTTTAAATATTTATATTGAAATTCAGGTCAGAACGATATATGATGAAGCATGGAGTGATTGCGATCACAATTACGTATATAAGCAGGATGAAAATAAGAGCCATTCTGCATTGGAAGCATTATCGCAGATTTTATGTGATTTGACGAATATATCCAATGATATGGGTGAAAATATGCGTGAAATATTTGAGTCTGAGTCAATTGAAGATATGCATGACGGTCACTGGAGGACGTCAGACGAGCTGATAGAGGCATTTGATAAGGCTATGCGAAGGATCAATGGTGCATATCACGAACTGGAATCGTTTAGAAAATGTTTAATTTCAAAATAGGAGGATTTCAATGTGAAGAAAATGGAAAACGGATATGGGAAGAAACTGGTGACGGCACTGGAGACAGGCGCTTTTCAAAAAGATTATCGTACCAATCACGGGCCTGATTTTACAGATGGGCTGGAAGAGCTTCACAGATACAGGTTCCGTGTATATCTGGGTTCGTGCGGGCGTTTTCTGATGGATGAACGAATTGCAGCAGGCAGGAGCGGATACCATGGATAAAATACAATCGGAAGAAAATTATCAATATCTGGTCAAACGGTTTGGCAAAGAGCATATTTCGTCATGCTATGACTGGGTCTATGGGTTAATGAACGATTTTATAGAGGCTGAGCAGATTACGGATGATGTCATTGTCTCGACCGATATATTGGATCATGTGATTGTTGATTATTATGTCGATATCGATCGTCTGAAGGATTTTCAGAAGATAGATAACGTGCATGAATCGAAAATATATGCTTATTTATCCTTCTGGCTATTAAGACATAAACCCATGCAGGTGATAAAACATGAAAACGCAGACAGGATCTCGTTTGTGAACGAGGAATTTGTCTGTTGTCTGTTAAGAAGCTATCTGTTTTCTGAGCCGGAAAATGTACCGATTCTCAATAATAAAAAAGAAGTGGTTGACAATTTCATCGGAACGCTTCTGTACTATTTTAAATATAGAGATTATTCGGCAAAGAGTATTGAAATGATAATTTTGGCATTTGCAGCCGGGAGAGGGTATCAGTACTCGGCAGACTATCAAAATTAGTGGAATTTAAATAAAAAATTATTAAATTTTATAATCTTTTATAGATGAAAAAGCAGTCTGATCAGAAACAGACTGCTTTTTGCATGCGGGATTTTCTGACCATATGCAAAACTGCTTTTTCATATAGGATGTATGATTATCGGATAAGCGGTTCAGAGGTCTGAAAAATATCTTCCCTGCCAGGTGTCACGTTCCCGAAATCTTCTTGCAAACGTGTTCAGCACCTTTTTCTTGTCCATGCTCCAGGCAGGAACAGGCAGCAGTTTTTTTGGTCCGTCTCCGGTCAGGCGGTGAATGACCATGGTGGGCGGCAGATATTCCAGGCAGGTAATGACAAAGTCTGCGTATTCATCCAGGGAAAAAAGCGGAAACGGTTCGCGTTCATATAAACGGGCCAGTTCGGTTCCTTTTAGCACATGAAGCAGCTGGAGCTTGATTCCATCGATGGGCGGAGAAAAATGGGCAAGATACTTTACCGATTCCAGCATTTGTTCCCGGGATTCACCGGGAAGACCAAGAATCAGATGTACGATAACGGTAAGACCCGCGGCTTTTAATCGTCTGACGGCGTCGTCAAAACAGGATAACGGATATCCGCGGCGAATGAATGCGGCGGTATCCGGATGAATGGTCTGTAGGCCAAGTTCCGTCCAGACGGGTTTGATCTGACTGAGTTCGCCTAACAGCCGGACTTTTTCAGGCTCCAGACAATCCGGACGGGTGGCCACAGACAGCGCTGCAATATCGGGCTGTAAAATGGTCTCGGTAAACAGATCCTTCAGTCTGGAAACGGGGGCGTAGGTATTGGTAAAAGCCTGAAAATAGGCGATATAACGGCTGTTTGCGGCTGCTTTTTTTGAAACCAGCAGTCTGGCTGCATCTATCTGCGACCGGATATCGGGCAGATTTCCGTTTGCAGCGGAAAAACCGCCGGCGGCAAATTCGCCGGAACCACCCTCGCTGCAGAAAATGCATCCGCCATATCCGATGGTTCCATCACGGTTCGGACAGCTCATGCCGGCGTTGAGGGATAATTTATATGTTTTGGCGCCAAATTGCTGCTTTAGCCAGGTGTTCAGCGAATAATATGGAAGGCCGTTCCATGTTTTTTTGAGGGTTTCTTTATCGGATGCGTGCATGGCTGAAGAGGTTCCTTTCTGATGTTGAGATATTATATCATTTTGGAGGATGGGTTACAAGGGGAGGCTCCTGACAAAGCGGCAAAAATAAGCGGTTGCAGCAGTTCAGACAGCGGGTGGGACGGGTTGGGCGGTTGCATATCATTTGATGAAAAGGTCGAATCAGAGTTGAAAAAAAGCTGAAGATCGTTTAAGATAAATCGGATGCTGTAAAAACAAAAGAAGGGAGTTTTATTTATGAAAGCAAAAGGATTTATCAGCGAATTCAGAGATTTTATTTCCCGTGGAAACGTGATGGATATGGCAGTCGGCGTTTTAATCGGCGGTGCGTTTTCCAGTATTGTTACATCTTTGACAGAGGATGTCATATCTCCGATACTGGGACTGTTTGGCGGTATGAATTTTGATCAGCTGTCCGTGAATATTTTAGGAGAAGTCACTCTGAATTATGGAAAATTTATAACGGCAGTTGTGAATTTTCTTTTAATGGCAATGATTATTTTTCTGATGCTAAAGGGGCTGAATGCATTACAGGCCAAAGCCGCAAAACTGGCCCATCTGGAGGCGGAGAAAGAAGAAGTGCCGGCAGCGCCGACGGTGATGACCTGTCCATACTGTATGATGGAAATTCCGATTGGAGCAGTTCGTTGCGGACATTGTACATCGGTATTGGAACAGGAGTCCGATGCGCAGCAGGATGCGGCAGAGAGTGTGACGCAATAAAAAAACAGTTTTTTTGCTGATAGCGGGATAAAGACGGAGCAGTCTGTGTAAGCAGGATGCTCCCCGTGTCTGTCTGATTCATTCGGGAAAGGTATTCATGGCATAGAAAGGAGAAGAGAGATGAGTTGTTACTATAAGGAAACAAAGATGCTTTATGGAGGGGATTACAATCCGGAACAATGGCCGTCAGAGATATGGGAAGAGGATATGCGTCTGATGGCAAAGGCGCATATCAATATTGTGACATTGAATGTATTTAGCTGGGCGGCATTGCAGCCGGATGAGGATACGTATGATTTTTCAAAACTGGACGCTGTGATGGAGCTGGTGCGCGCAAACGGAATGAAAGTGTGTCTGGCCACCTCAACAGGGGCGCATCCGGCGTGGATGGCGCGAAAACATCCGGATATTCTTCGGACGGAAAAAAACGGGATGAAACGGAAGTTTGGAGGAAGGCATAATTCCTGCCCGAACAGTCCGACCTATCGGAAGTATGCGCCAAAGCTGGCAGCGAAGCTGGCGGAGCGTTATCAAAATTATGATAATATTGCAGCGTGGCATGTTTCGAATGAATATGGCGGGGAATGTTATTGTGAAAATTGTGAAAAAGCGTTTCGGGTATGGCTGAAAAAGAAATATGGAACGATCGATGAGGTCAATCGCAGTTTTAATACTGCGTTTTGGGGGCATACGTTTTATGACTGGGAAGATATTGTGCTGCCGAATTTTTTGAGCGAGCATTTTACAGATGAAGCGACAGGGGAAGAACGCACGATGTTTCAGGGGATTTCTCTCGATTATATGCGCTTTAACTCTGACAGTATGCTGGAGTGCTTTCAGCTGGAGTATGACGCGATTAAAAAAGTTATGCCGGACATTCCGGTTACAACGAATCTGATGGCAGCTTATAAAGGACTGGATTATCAGAAATGGGCAGGGGCTATGGACTTTGTATCCTGGGATAATTATCCGGCGCCGTCGGACCGTCCGGCAATGATTGCGTTTCGTCACGATCTGATGCGTGGACTGTATGGGCAAAAGCCTTTTGTACTGATGGAACAGACGCCAAGTGTCACGAACTGGCAGCCGTATAATCGTCTGAAACGACCGGGAGAGATGCGATTGCTCAGCTGGCAGGCAGTTGCACATGGAGCGGATGCGATACAGTTTTTCCAGATACGCAGGAGCATCGGAGCGTGTGAGAAATATCATGGAGCAGTGATCGACCATGCAGGCAGAGCGGATACGAGAGTATTTCGCGAAGTCACGCAGCTGGGAGAAGAGCTGGAAAATATCGGCGGATTGTTTTTGGATGGAAAAACACCTGCAAAAGCGGCAATTTTATTTGACTGGGATAACTGGTGGGCTGTGGAGTATTCCGCAGGGCCGAGTATCCGTATGAAATATATCGATACGATACAGGATTATTATCAGGCAGCGTTTGCACTCAATGTAGCGGTAGATATCATTCGTGTGGAGGATGCTCTGGAATCCTATCAGGTAGTGATTGCACCGCTGCTGTATATGGTAAAGCATGGTTATGAGCAAAAGCTCAGGGATTATGTAGCGAAGGGAGGTACATTCGTCACATCTTATTTCAGCGGCATGGTAGATGAACATGATCTTGTGGATTTTGGCGGATATCCGGGCAGACTGCGAGAGCTGATGGGAATCTGGGTGGAAGAAAACGACGCGCTGCCGGAGGGAGAGCAGAATGCATTTTCGTATTGCGGCAAAAGGTATCCGGCGGATATTTTGTGCGATCTGGTACATCTGGAAGGTGCGGAAGCATATGGCGTGTATGAAGAAGATTTTTACGCGGGCATGCCGGCGCTAACCGTCAATCAGTATGGAAAAGGAAAAGCCTGTTATGTAGCGACACATTCCAATGAAGAGTTTTACCAGACGTTTTTGGACAGACTGTTTTCACAAAATGGGATACAGCCTGTGCATCAGACGCCGGTGGGCGTAGAAGCAGCAGTGCGTGAACATGCCGGTGAAACGTATTTGTTTTTACTGAATCATACGGCAGAGGAAAAAATAGTCGTTTTGGAGGATCATTATGAAGATCTCCTGCAGGGGCAAATGTATCGGCGTCTTGACGAATTGGTACTGGAGAAAAAAGGTGTGCGGCTGTTAAGGAGGATTCATGCATGAGCGCAGGAAAAATAAATCGGATGACAGAACGGGGCGATGCGCGGTTTTCCTGTTGAGATTTTAACCCTGGAGGTCTGATTACCTGATTTAACAACAGGGGATGTCGGACGATAGTTAACATCCCCTGTTCTAATGCTTATTTTCCCGATATGGTCCGGATCATGGCTTTGTCGCATGTCTGAAAAGGATCCATGTGCTAATAAAATAGCAGATCAGTAACAGCATCAGAATGCCGCTCGTAACCGCGAGCTGTTCCAGCAGAGCGGAAATACCGATATAAGCAGCAATCTGCGCGGAGATCGTCTGCAGAAAGCCTGAGATCAGAATGATACCTGTCAGTAATGCCAGAGCGACAGGAAGACCGAACCATACGCCAAGCTGTTTGAAAATAAGCCGGCTGATATGACTTTCTTCCACGCCCAGCTCACGCAGTACAAGAAAACGGTATGGATATCGGGCAGCATCCTGCAGCTGCTGCAGGGACAGTATCGTAAGGCAGATGACCATCAGTGTGACTGCGCCATAAATCATGACCGCTTTCAGTATGAAGTTTGTACACAGAATGCTGTTTACTTCCAGAGTATGCAGCCTGATCGTATATTGTACGCCGGTGCTGTCTGCTGAGGCCGTATCATCCGGAAAGGCCGCGGTAAAAGATTTTTCGAGCGCCTGTGCATCTGCAAACGAAAGCGGATCTGCCAGCTGAATATAACGGCAGCGTCTGACACCGAGAAGTTTTTTGCAGATACTGTCTGGAAATATATAGATCACATCGGTATAAATGTTATAGATATTTTCTCCAATGGACGCTTCCTGGCAGGCATTGTCCGCCAGTGTTAAAATGCCCGCATCTGTAGATACTTCTTTATGGCTGTTTAAAAATTCCGTTTTCTGATCATCAGTCGCAATCGACTGCCATTGGGTCGTAAACGTGTGGTCGTCTAACGACATAGGTTCATAACCAAGCATCTGCCGGATGGCGTTGTAATCGCTGAGAGAGACGGCAAGAACCGGGAACTCCCATTTGATCCGGCTGCGAAACTCTCTGCGTGTCGGCAGATATAAGGAAAATGTCTGATCAAAGGCCGTCGGGATACGTTTGTCTTCAAGGAACCTGGTGACCGCTTCATAACTGCCCTGCGGCAAAGAGCTTTCTTCATAGCTCTTGTTGTACTCTGAAGAAATCTGCACATCATATCTGGACCGTTCTTCCAGATATCCAAGACTCCATGCGGACAGAACCGGCGCGGAAAGAAACAGGATCATCGACAATATAAGGGTCATGCAGATCAGTATCATGGATTTGGTGTTTGCAGTCAGTTTGGACAGAATCTGTCCGTAAAAAAAGAGATTTTCTCCTTTGTAGCGGCTCTTCGATGATCGTTCTTTCCAGGCGGCGATGGCCAGGCCGGACAGATAAAACAGCTCGCAGACGAGAAAAAGGACGTTTCCTGTCAAATATGTCAGGTATTGTTTCATAACGCCGCTGCCATAGGAAAGCATGTAACTGTTTTTCATGGCGGGAACACATGCCGCGCTGACAGCGATCAGAATGGTGAATAGCATTTCCACAGCGACCAGCGTATAAAATGCACGCAGTCTGGAAAAAACGGACGTTTTTTTGCATAGGAGCTTTATGCTTATCCAGACAAGAGGCCATAGGATCCCGAGCGCAGGCAGGATGATAATTGCGAGGAACAGGATATGCACAGGCAGCTCAAAGCGGGGGTCAAAATAAAAGGAAATCATCTGATATCCGCTAAACAGCATCCACGCAAGCAGTATCAGATACAGAATCATCAGTACGTGCATAAAGCGGCTTTTGCGAAGCGCCGGGCCATTTTGACGATCAGCGGATAACATATCGATGATTTTAATATTTCTTATGGTATGGAGATTGAAAAATCCTACCAGCAAAAAGCAGCACAAAAAGAAGATTACGGTAAAAATGACGGTATCCGGAAACAGCATCCAGGAAAACTGATAGTTTTGACCGTAATCAGAAAGCAGCATGGCGGTAATAAACTGGGAGACGATCATTCCGGGCAGAATACCGGATACGATGGAGAAGACGCCCATACCAAGTGTTTCTGCAAAAAATAACCAGCCGATCGTTCGCTGTTCCATGCCAAGTATCGACTGGACGGCAAATTCTTTCTGCCTCTGTATGAGCAGATAGCGGTTCACATAGCGGATCAAAAAGATCAGCAAAAACGTTACCATGCAGATGGGCAGCTTCATATTATCAGCTAACATCGTAAGGTCGTAGGCAGTGCCGATGGAAGGATTGTAGTAAGCGCTGGATATGGATAAAAAAGCATAAAACAGAGCGACACAGATCGTCATCGTAACAAGGTAAATCAGGTAATTTTTTATCGAGCGTTTCGCGTTTTTAATCGTCAGTTTCAGATACATGTGTCTGTCCACCTCCTATCGCAGTCAGGACGTTTATGATTTTTTCAAAAAAAGTTCGCCGACTGTCGTTTCCTCTGCGCAGTTCTGTAAATATTTCGCCGTCCTGTAAAAATAAAATCCGTTCGGCATAGCTGGCTGTAAAAGCGTCGTGTGTAACCATCAGAATCGTTGCGCGCAGTTCCTGATGGATGCGCTGCATTGTGGAGAGCAGCATTTGTGAAGAGCGGCTGTCAAGCGCTCCGGTTGGCTCATCCGCCAGCAGCAGCTTTGGCTCATGAATCATGGCGCGGGCACAGGCACATCTTTGTTTTTGTCCTCCGGATACCTGGTATGGATATTTGCTTAAAATATCACTGATATTCAGGGTAGCTGCGATCGCTGCGACACGCGGTTCCACGTTTTTGGCAGGTACTTTGTTGATGGCCAGCGTCAGCGCGATGTTTTCAGAAATGGTGAGTGTATCCAGCAGATGAAAGTCCTGGAAAATAAAACCCAGATGTTCTCTGCGGAAACGGGCCAGAGCTGTGGGCTTTAACTGCGTAATGTCGCGGCCGTCCAGCCAGATATGGCCGGCGCTTACCGTGTCGATGGTAGAGATGCAGTTTAAAAGCGTCGTCTTGCCGGAGCCGGATGCTCCCATAATACCGACAAATTCACCCTGATCGACAGAAAAACTGATGTCCCGGATCGCTTTTGTGATCATGCCTTCCCTGCCGTAATATTTCTGGATATGTTCCAGTGTCAGAATTGTATGCATAGTCAGCCTCCTTATAACTTCGATTGCATTTGAGAAGATTATAGACGAAGCAAGTGAAAGTTGGTATACAGATTTCTTACGAAGTTCTTACAATATTGTAAGAACAGCTGCCGGTCTGGAAGAACCGACAGAGAACTGTTCGTATGACAGGATCAGGGGCATATTTCCGATACAAAATCATTGATGTGAAAAGATAGGACGACGGTTGTTCCGGCAGTGTCTGAATCAGCGCGCAGCCCGATCCCCAGTTTATCGCAAAGCCGTTTGCACAGATATAGTCCGATGCCGGTAGAGCTTTTGACAATCCTTCCGTTATGTCCGGTAAATCCTTTTTCAAAAATACGTGGCAGATCGCACGCTGGTATGCCGATGCCATTGTCCCTGACGGACAAATGGATATAATCCTTTGCATTTACAGTGGAAAAATGCAGCTGTGGATGATTCGGCGTGTATTTTATAGCGTTGCTTATCAGCTGATTTAATATAAACCGTATCCATTTATCATCTGTATACACAGGAGATTCCATTGGATCGACGGTTACGACTGCCTGGCTTTGACGAAGCAGATATTTGTTGTCGGCAATGGCGTCATGTACGACGGTATCCAGCCGAATTTCCCGAATCAGATAATCTTTCTGCGCATGGCTGCTGCGGGCATAGTACAGAGTCTGTTCGGTATAACGGCTGACGTTTTCCAGCTCTGTCAGCAGCTCGCGGGTGAAATCAGACCGGTTATTTTCACAGAGCAGATGCATCGCGGTAATCGGCGTCCGGATCTCATGAATCCATTGTTCGATATACTCCTGGTATGCTTTCTGGGCGCGGCCGGATTGTTCGATTTTTTCCAGCATGGATGCCTCTGCCAGTTTCAAAATCTGGTAAAAAACCTGTTCTTCAGCTTTTTCTGGCACAGGCATAAGCTCAGCGATTAAATATCGTTCGTCCAGCTGCTCCGTCAGAAATAATAACTGATTCAGCCGTTTTTTCCGACTGAAAAACGCGGCGGTCAGATAACAAACCACAACGACGAGCCAGAGGGCGGCAAGAAACACAATGCCCGACAACGTACAGTTATTTGCGATAAGAAACAAGGATACGCCAAGAATACCGCATAAATGCAGTAAAAGAATCGGAAGCTGATTTTTTACGTATTGTTTTCCATTCATGATCGAATCTCCTGATTTAAATCAGATATCCCTGCCGGTGTTTTGTGAGGATAAAATCGGTAAGGCCGAGCATTTTCAGCTTGTTGCGAATGCGGGTGATATTGACGCTTAAGGCATTATCGTCCACATAGATCTGCTGATCCCATAAAAAATCTACGATATCGCTGCGGGAACAGATTTTTCCGGCATGGGTAAACAGATAGTAAAGAATTTTTAACTCATTTTTAGTCAGATCTGCAGTTTTGCCATCGTATGTGAGCTGGCTGCATTCCGGATGGAGCACGGCGCCGCTCCATGACAGCATTTCCGGCTGTCTTTGCGTACGGGAACGCCTTAACAGAGCGTTTATTCTGGCGAGCAGTATGGCAGTGTTGTAAGGCTTTGTAATAAATGCGTCTCCGCCAGAGAGGATGCTGCTTAGTTCGTCCATATCGGTGTTACAGGCAGTTACAAAAATAACAGGCGAATCACAAAACGAGCGGATCTGTGAGCAGACCGCAAAACCGTCGTTTCCCGGCAGTCGGATATCCAGAAGAATCAGGTCTGGGGTAAATGATCGGGTTTGTTCCATAATTCTGGTAAAATCTGTGACACCGGCAGCTTCATAGCCGTTTGCGGTCAGCAAATGTGTCAGCTGGCTGAGTATAGAGGGATCGTCTTCTATAATTAGTATTTTCGGCTTCATAAAGATCTCCTGCTTTGTTGGATGATGGGCGTTTGAGAATATATTAGTGAAAATGGGAACAGATGTCAAGAAAGGAATGAGGAAAAGAAATTTTTCACAGATTGGTTGACATGTGCGCAAAAACGTAGTATGATATGACCAGAAAGAGGTGTACATATGGACGCATTAGAGAATAAAATTACGCTTGACATACCAGAAGATCAGCAGTGGGAAAATCTAAAGATTTCAAATGATTTTATATTTGCTAAAGTAATGCGAAATCCGAAGCTATGCAAAGGGATACTGGAACGGTTACTGGAAATTGCGGTCGATTCTATCGGGTATCCGGAAGAACAAAAAGTGATCGATATTACAAAAGACAGCAAAAGCGTGCGACTGGATGTGTATCTTCTGGATGAAAAAGGAACCGTATACAATATAGAGATTCAGACGACAGAAAATCGAAATCTGCCGAAGAGAACACGGTATTATCAGGGGATGATCGATCTGAACTCTATAGAAAAAGGGATCGATTATCAGGAACTGCCGCAAAGTTATGTGATTTTTATCTGTACCTTTGACCCGTTTGGCAAACAGCGCTGGAAGTATACGTTTGAAAATAAAAGCGCCGAGGATTCTGTAACAGGATTAGAGGATGGAACGGCGAAAATCTTTTTTAATACGAAGGGGTTAACGGGCGGAATAGGCAAAGACGCGCAAAATATACTGACATATATAGAAAATAATTCTGTCAGCGATCGGTTTACGGAATCGATCGCGCAGGAAGTTCAAAAAATCAAAGAAAACAGGGAATGGAGAGTGGAATATATGACGCTGCTGATGAAGGAACAGGAAAAATATAGAGAAGGAATGAAAAGGGGAATGGCAGAAGGAATGGAAAAGGGAATGGCAGAAGGAATGGAAAAGGGAATGGCAGAAGGAAGAAAAAGAGGGATTATAGAAGGAGAAGCAAAAGGCATCATATCTACATTACTGAATCTCGGATATGGAAATGACGCAATTCTGGCTCAGCTGCGAACGAAACCCGATATGGAGGGCAGTCAGGCGGAAAATTATCTGAAAAGATATTATGAAGGAAGTCTGTGACATAAGATATTTCGCTATTAGAAGCGAAGAGAGAATCATTATTATGGAAGTGTAAAGCATGCGATATCATTCAGCTGCTTTACACTTTTTTATATTTCAGAGTATAAGTTTTTCAAATTAATGTATTTATAATCTAAACGCATTATGATAAGAAAATCCTGCAGGTTTTATTTTGTAACGGGTCCGATCTGTTCACAAGGCACGATCTGTTTGCGATCAGGTAAAAGTTTGCAGAATCCATATACTTTGAAAGAGAGAAGAAAATCATGTTGTTTCATTCGCTGAAGTTTTTAATATTTTTTCCAATTGTCGTACTTATTTATTTTATCATTCCTGGAAAATTAAAAACGTTCTGGCTGCTTTTGGCCAGTTACTATTTTTATATGAGCTGGAATGTGAAGCATACGCTTTTGATAGCCTGTTCTACGATTGTGACATGGGTGGGCGGGCTGCTGCTGGGCAGATGCAGAACGAGAGGAAGATCGGCGAAAGCGATTTTAGTAATTGGGATATTCATTAATCTTGGTATTTTGGCGTTTTTTAAGTATTTTGATTTTATGATTGGGAATCTGAATGCGGTGCTCGTAAAAACAGGATTTGCACCCGTACGCAAACCGTTTGATTTTATACTTCCAGTGGGGATTTCGTTTTATACATTTCAGGCGCTTGGCTATATGATAGACATTTATCGAAGAGATATCGAGCCGGAAACAAACCTGATTCGCTACGCGCTGTTTGTATCCTTTTTTCCGCAGCTGGTTGCGGGGCCGATCGAACGGTCCAAAAATCTGCTTGGTCAGATTCGCGCAATCCGGGACATGCGTTTCAAAAAAATGTTTGACTACGAACGAATTGCTGAAGGACTGGTGCTGATGCTATGGGGGTTTTTCCAAAAGCTGGTCATTGCGGACAGGCTCTGCATCGTAGCAGATCAGGTATACGGCTCCTGGTATTTTTATGGAACAGTGGAGCTGATTGTTGCGACAGCGGCGTTTTCCATTCAGATTTACTGTGATTTTGCCAGTTATTCTACAATTGCGATGGGTGCGGCAAAGGTGATGGGATTTACTCTGATGGAAAATTTTCGTACGCCGTATTTTTCAAAAAGTATCCGGGAGTTTTGGCGCAGATGGCATATCTCTCTGAGTACCTGGTTTAAAGATTACCTGTATATTCCATTGGGCGGCAGCCGCTGCGGAGCCGTACGCAGATATCTGAATCTGATCGTTACGTTTCTTGTCAGCGGACTCTGGCACGGCGCAAGCTGGCATTATGTCTGCTGGGGTGCGATTCATGGCATTTATCAGACCGTTGGAATGATGACGGAAGGGGTTCGAAGGAGGCTGAGAAAAAAGGCTGGCGTCGATGTCCGGGCATTTGGTTATCGGGCCGGACAGATCGCAGTGACATATGTGCTGACGCTGTTTGCATTGATTTTTTTTCGTTCCGAATCGTTACATAGCGCGGCTGGCTTTGTAAAAAGGATAGTTACAAAGCCGGATCTTTGGGCGATTACAGACGGCACGCTCGGAGAACTGGGACTGGGATATGCGGAATGGCTGATTCTGGCCGTCGCGCTGCTGATCCTGCTGCTTGTCAGCCTGATCAGAGAATATAAAAATGAAACGCTGGATCTGTTTTTGTCAAGACAAAGCATCTGGTTTCGCTGGCTTGTGATTGTGATTTTGTTTTCGTTTATTTTTTTGTTTGGGATGTATGGACCGGATTATGATGAAAGTCAGTTTATTTATTTTCAATTTTAGCGGATGATTCCCGGAGAACGCGATCGGGATGGTCAGAAAGCCGGGGGACAGACTACGTAGTATGATGAGGTGCAGTTTATGAAAAAATTATTCAAAACAATGTTGTTTTTATCCTTACTGGCAGGCGTCAGTATAATATTAAATGATGTTACGCTAAACCGCAGGAGCGAGGGATGCATCCAGCTGGCGGATTTTTATGAACTGGAAGAAGATCAGGTCGATGTACTTTGTATCGGAAGCAGTCATGTTTATTATGGAATCAATACGTGTCTGCTGTATGATCGTTATGGGATTGCCAGCTATCTGCTTGCATCGCCGGGACAGCCGGTATGGATTAGTTATTATTTACTGGAAGAAGCGTTAAAAACGCAGCATCCAAGGCTGACGGTACTCGATATTGGTACGATGTACCGCAAAGAGGATGATTTTGGCGCATATTCCTTTGAAACGCTTATTAGTATGAAGCCTTCCCGGACGAAATGGAACGCGATTGCAGCAGTGAACCAGTATGGGGAAATACTGGATGCACCGGGAGCGTTTTTCTCATTTCCATATTATCATACCCGTTCTTTTACACTGACGAGCGAGGATTTTAACAATACGGACGAGATTCGATATCTGGGATACAAGCCTGATTTTACACGTATTTCGGAAAAAGAGCTGGCGAAGTGGGAAAAAGAACAGGACAGGGAGCTCGATGAAAGTCCGGTCTGCGGAGAAGAAAGTACGATCACAGAGCGGACAGAACACTATTTACGAAAATTTATCGAATTGTGCCAGGAGAAAAAGATTCCCCTGCTGCTTGTCAACGCTCCTTTTGCCAATCAGGTGGAAGAAAAACGAAATGCGGATGCTTATATTCAGACGATTGCAGAAGAATATGACGTTCCGCTGATAGAAGGCAACAAATATAAAGAAGAAATGCAGATCGATTTTGCGGAGGATTTGCTGGATGCGTCGCATTTGAATTATTTCGGCAGCGTAAAATATACGAATTATCTGGCAGACTGGATGAAAGGAAATATTATTCTGCCGGATTGCCGGAATGATACACAATATGATACCTGGGCACAAACGAGCGAATTGTTCCAAAGGCAGGAGCTGAACGCAAGAATGCTGCAGGAAATCCAGTCAAAAGACGATTATCTGGAAACGCTGAAACAGCAGCCGGACAGGGTAACGGCCATCTGCTGGCAGCAGAATCAA
Source organism: uncultured Eubacterium sp. (assembly GCA_910577225.1). Lineage (GTDB taxonomy): Bacteria > Bacillota > Clostridia > Lachnospirales > Lachnospiraceae > Eubacterium_J. Next base: position 164,198 of record CAJTMV010000003.1, read on the forward strand.
AAGCTGCAAATCTGGAATTCCGGAAAATGTGTGTTTCAGGAATCATCTGACCGCGATTACTTTAAGCATCTGAATCTTGGAACGTCAGATCTGGCGGTCAGATGTACGGATGGCAGGACGACCGTATTGCTGGATCAGCAAAAGTACTCGTTTGTAGAAGAAGGAATAAATATCCTTGTTTATGACCAGATCGCCGGACGGGTCATCGATGGCGTCGGGTTTGAGGAAAACGGGCGAATGGAAGCGGTTCGGTAATGAAAGGGCAGATTTTTTACGATACGCCGTTTCAGCGGATAACAGGAAGGGACTTATATAAGCGCGTTTAGTGATTCATAAGTAAAATTTGCCGCAGCCCGTTTCAGGAATACCCAGGCCAGTACCGCACACAGAATACCAAGACCAAGCAGTATTCGGGAATTAATTAAAAATATGCCGCCGAACTGACTCACACATAAAAGAATTATAGGAAGTATTAAAAAAACGGCTCCCTGCTGCGCGTCTTCCACACTCTGCGCTTTTGCTGAAGTACGTACCATAAGCGTAATCGCAATTACAGACAATGACGGAGCCAGAAGCAGCAGAATGAGCAGCCACTGCGTACCGGGCAGAATGAAAGTGCCTGTAGTCAGATATAGTTCCGTCTCCAGTACGATCAGCATTAGGAAAAAAGAGATCGCGGAGACGGACATGCTCAGCAGAAACGATGCGGCTGTTTTTGCCTGGAAGAGCCGTTTTAAAGAGAGCGGACTGTACAGCAGTGTTTCCAGTGTCTGTTTTTCTTTCTCGCCGACAAAGGAAGAGGCAGACATAATCGTCGACGCCATAATCGGAATAATCAGAAAAAAGAGAGGCAGCATATAATTCAGCATCAGTCTGGTCAGAGTCTCCGTCAGACTGCTTCCCAGCTCTGAGACCGGCATGAGTTTCAGTAGTTTTGCGTATTTGACGGTCTCTTCCTGCGGGATAAAATGGGAGGAAACAATCATCACTGTCGGCAGCAGAACCGTTAATACGAGCGGAACGGCAAGCAGACTGAGAAACATTGTTTTGGTAGAAACGACTTTGTCAAGGTCTTTTTTTATAATGGCTGTGAATTCGTATTTTATCATGCATGCTCCTTTCGGGTTTCGGTCAGTCTGAAATACAGATCTTCCAGGGATGGAAGGCTGGCAGAAATATGGTACAGTTCGCCGCCGTTTGTCACAATGCTGCGGACAATTTGCGGAATTTCAGTTTCGCGGCGGACGGTGATCTGATATTCGGATGTTCCGACAGGTGTGGCATTCAGACCGGCAGGCAGATTGTCAGCTCTGATTTTTACCGTAATATCGGAGCAGACCTGTGCCCGCAGTTCGTCCAGCGTTCCCTGCGCAAGCAGCTGTCCATGATTCATCAGACCGTAACGGGTACAGATTTCCTGTGCGTAACGCAGCTGATGCGTACAGTAAAAGACGGTAATGCCGTTTTCTTTTGCCAGATGGCAGATGATGGAATGAACATTCTGCGCGCTTTTTGGGTCAAGGCCCGAGGTCGGTTCATCCAGAAACAGGATCTGTGGCTGGTGAAGCATTGCGCGTGCAAGAGAAAGACGTTTGCGCATGCCGGTCGAATAAGCGGCAGTTTTTTTATTGGCGGCATCTGATAATTCCAGCTGTTCCAGGAGGGACAGGCTGCGGGATTTGCTTTCCGCAGGACTTAGGCCGAACAGGGAGCCGTAAAAAATAAGATTCTGGATGCCGGTCAGATGATCGTACATTTGTGCGTGTTCGGTAACGACGCCAGAAATTGCATGTGTTTTTTCCGGATCTTTGGCAGGATCGATTCCAAATACCCGACAGCTGCCGGCGGTCGGTGTCAGAATGCCGTTGAGCAGTTTGATCGTGGTCGTTTTTCCGGCTCCGTTCGGGCCTAAAAACCCGAAGATTTCTCCCGGAGCCAGCTGAATCCGGATGTGGTCGACAGCTTTTTTGCCGTCCGGAAAGGTTTTGGATAGTTCGTTTAATTCTACAGCGTTCCCAGCAGATTCTGATTCGGCAAATTTTAGTGTTTCAGGTTTTAATGTTTCAGATGTTATGGCTTCTGTTTTTTTCATAGTCGCTTGTTTCATACCCGTTTTCCTTGTCCTTTCTGCAGGATTCCAGTCTGCGTACAATTGTCTGAAAGCGCGTGTCACCAAAAAGGGATGCAAACTCTGGCAGGCTGGTAACGGCCTCTGTCATGCATCTGCGGATCACGGAGTCTTCCCGCGGCAAAGCGTTTCCGAGCGTCAGGTTTTGCTCGAGCCAGTGATCCAGGAGACTGAAATAGGAATCTCCATGCAGAACGAGCGCATGATGCTGACAGGAAGCAAGGTCTGCGTATTGTTCCAGCAGATCAAGCGCATGCTCTTTGTCGCCGATCAGAACATAACCACGCGCAGCGGTAATGCAGACGCTCATTTGTATGCCCGGGTGCAGCGTTTCTAACTGGAATGTTTTGCAGAGCATCTGTATACGCGCTTCTGCTTCTCTAAAAACGACCGCGTCATCGGTACACAGATCTGCATAAGAAACCATCAGATTGACCAGCGTCAGCATTTCCTGATAGATGCCAGCCTGCAGAATGCTTTTCGCCTCCGCTGGATTGCCCAGCATCTGCCAGGCAGCCGCTGTCAGCGGTTCAGACGAGAGCTTTATCGTTTCACATGAAGACAGCAGATCCAGTACTTCCTGCGGCTGACCCAGCTGCAGCAGACAAAGGGCTTCCAGATGAACGGACTGAGAGATTAAGCTCATATCGTCGCTCTCTTCTCTGACCCGTACAAATATCAGCCTGGCTTCTTCCAAAACAGCCGACGTTTTTTCCGGTGAGGCCGCAAATGTACAGTGGTTTACATAGAGCGAGCCGATCTGAAACAGCAGCGGCATGCATGAATAATATTTTCTGACCAGTTCTCTGCAGTGCGCCATAACCTCTTCAAAAGGTTTGCTGGAAAAATCCTGCGAGATCTGCCGATACAGACGGCGGATATTATCACGGGTCATCTGCGGCTCATATCCCATCAGCTCATCGATACTGATATCAAAAAACGTGGCCAGCTGCGGCAGTAATGTAATATCGGGGTAGGTAGTGGAAGTTTCCCATTTGGAAACAGAAGCCTTGGAAACACCCATGCAGGCTGCCAGCTCTTCCTGCGTAATGCCGCGTTTGTGGCGATGCTTTGTCAGAATTTGTCCGAGTCGGATTTCTTTTTGAGAGTTTTCAAAAAATTTTTTCATTGGATTCACCTCTTTGGATGTATTATAGGCGGGTGGATGAAAAAATACAATGGATGGGAAGGAAACTGTGAGTAGAAAAGTTGCGTGATAAGAAACGAATGTATCGATCTGGCATGTTACGTCAAACTCACACGTAAAGACAGTAAGCGTATGAAAACAAAATTTTTTATAGTTGACATCCTGGGTTTTGCGGAATATAATTTCAATACAGCTGAATAGACAGTTCGGCCCGATTGCTCGAGCGTACCATCCTGTCGTTAAACAAAACTAGGGAACCCGATTTTATTGAATCCTGCGTTTTGCGGGATTTTTTTTGCTTTTTTGTACGGATGAATTGTGATTGGAGGAAAATGTATGAAAGTACTGGTATTGTCAAGCGGCGGCATTGACTCGACTGTCTGCCTGGCGCTTGCCGTAGAGAAGTATGGATATGAGAATGTGCTGAGCCTGTCTGTTTCTTATGGGCAGAAGCACAGCAATGAACTGAAAGCGGCGCGGAGGATTGCGCAGCATTATCATGTGAGACATAAGGAACTGGATATGGGGATGATATTTGCGGGTTCAGACTGTACATTACTGGAGGGAAGGGGAGAAATTCCCAAGGGCACATATGCATCCCAGCTTCAGGAGAGTACTGGAAAACCGGTTTCTACCTATGTTCCGTTCCGGAACGGGCTGTTTCTGGCGGCAGCGGCGTCTGTTGCGCTGGCGGATGGATGTGAGAAGATCTATTATGGGGCGCATGCGGATGACAGCGCGGGAAATGCGTACCCGGATACTTCAGAAGCATTTCATGAAGCAATCAGCCGGGCAGTGTATGAAGGGAGCGGAAAGCAGTTGGAACTCGAGGCTCCATTTCTCTACAGCCATAAGGCGGATGTCGTCCGGACGGGGATGGGGCTTCAGGTGCCCTTTGCATTTACCTGGTCCTGTTACGAGGGTGGAGAAAAGCCGTGTGGAAAATGCGCTACCTGTATGGACAGGAGGAAAGCGTTTGAACTAAACGAAATCCAGGATCCGGCGGAATATGAGGAGGAGAAGAAATGACAAATTCTGTTTTGTTTATACTTTCAATTGGTTTTTATCTTTTTTCGGTAGTGATTGCCTACAAAATGTTTGGAAAGACAGGGCTGTATGTGTTTACGGCAATTTCAGCGATTCTTGCCAATATACAGGTTTGTAAAAATGTGGATATTTTTGGGCTTTCGACCACTGCGGGGAATACGCTTTATGCGGCAAGTTTTCTGGTGACGGATATCCTGTCTGAAAAGTATGGAAAGAAAGCGGCACAGAAAGCAGTCTACATCGGTCTGTTTACAACCGTTATTTTCCTGGTGGGAACACAGGGGCTGCTCAGGTTTGTCCCGAATGCAAACGATATCATGAATGAGCCGATGACGATGCTGTTCGGTTTTGTACCGAGGGTGGTTTTAGGAAGCGCACTGGGATATATCTGTTCACAGACGATAGATGTTGCGCTTTATCATTTCATCTGGAAAAAAACGGGTGACAATGAAGGAAGGTTATGGCTTCGGAACTGTGGTTCGACGCTGACTTCCCAGGCTGTGGATACGCTGGTGTTTACGTTTGCCGCTTTCTGGGGTGTGTATGACACGGCAGTATTTGTGAGTATTCTGCTTACAACGTATCTGTTTAAGGCAATTGTTGCTTTCTGCGATACGCCTTTCGTATATCTGGCAAGAAAGATTAAAGTGAAGGAGGAACATTAAATGTCTGAGCTGCATGCACTTGGAAAACAGACAAAATACCAAATGGATTATGCGCCGGAGGTACTTGAAAGTTTTGAAAATAAACATATGGACAATGACTATTTCGTGAAATTCAATTGTCCGGAGTTTACATCTCTCTGTCCGATTACGGGACAGCCGGATTTTGCGACGATCTACATATCTTATGTCCCAGATAGAAAAATGGTTGAGAGCAAATCCCTAAAACTGTATCTCTTTTCTTACAGAAATCATGGAGAGTTTCATGAGGACTGCTGCAATAAGATTATGAAAGATTTGATAAATCTTATGGAACCGAAGTATATTGAAGTCTGGGGAAAATTCCTTCCAAGAGGAGGGATTTCGATCGATCCGTACTGTAATTACGGAAAGAAAGGGACAAAATGGGAGGAGATGGCTTATGACCGTCTCGCCCATCATGACATGTATCCCGAAAAAGTAGATAACCGATAACAGATTTGGATGCCCCGTGGTTTTACGGGGCATCTGACGTATCCGAAAAATTATTATAAGAGATAAGATTTCCGGGCAAAAGAACCGTTTTTGGTTACGGTTCACACCAGAACTTTGCACTCGCTGCAAAGTCCGTAAGAATGCGTAAAATATGCCAGGAGGAAATCCGGCCATTCCAGGCTGTTTTAGACGCAGCCCTGTTTACAATACCAGTCAGGTATGTTATGATAAACGCAAAAGAAAAAGGACGTGATCAGACAAATGACGGAAATCATTTTACTTATCATGGGTTGTTCTCTCGCTCTGTTATTTTTTATATGGCTGGTATTCGGAAGAAAGATAACTTCCAAAACAGTCGTACTTCTCATGGATATCAGCCTCGTGGCGCTTTGCGCGGCCACGATCGTCTGTGGTTTGTTGCTGCGACAGGAAAAATATAAAGAATCCGGCACACAGCCATTCACACAAACAACGATAGAAATCCATTCCAAAAAGAGTCAGCAAACGAATATACAGCGAAATATAAAAACAGACAGAAAACCGGCGACACAGATGCACAGACAGGAGGCCACTATATGAAGAATGTAAAAAAGGCAGTCTGCGGGCTGCTGTTATTTGTCGTACTTTTAGCGACGGCAGATCCAGGTATGACGGTGTCTGCCGCGGGCAGCGGCAGCGTGAACAATATGAACGTCGTATTTGTGCTGGATGGCAGCGGTTCGATGTTTACAACGGATAAGGACCAGCTGCGGTTTGAAGCGCTGGAGCTGTTTCTTGGCCTGTCTACAGAATCCGGTAATTATATGGGCGCAGTCGTGTTCGACGATCACATTATTTTAAAACGGGAAATTGCACGCATCGATGGAAAGGCCGATAAAAGCGAGCTGTCAGAAGAGGTACAAAAAGCGGTTAGTAAAGGAGATACGGATATCGGAAGCGCTATTTTAGAGGCGGTGCGTATGCTGAAACAGTCCGGCAGTTCCGGTCTGCCGTCCGCGATTATTCTGCTCTCAGACGGTAATACAGATCTGCCGAAAGACCGGACAGGCGCAAAGCTGGCAGAATCCGAACACCGCAAGGCAGCGGCGATCGATTATGCCAGACAAAAAGAGATCGGCATCCATTCGGTCTGCTTAAACGCCAACGGTAAGGCCAAAAAGGAAGAGCTGCAGGAAATCTCTGACGCTACGGGAGGAACCTGTGTAGAAGTAAAACGGGCAAAAGATTTAAAAGACGTATTTCATCAGTTTTATAATATTATCTATTCGACAAAAACCAGGAACCTGATCGATACAAAAATACCGAAAAGCGGAGAATTAAAAGTGCCGTTTACGATACCTGTCATAGGTGTCAAAGAGGCAAATATCATTATCAATACGATGAATCCGAATACGTCCTACAACCTGTTTCATCCGCAGGGATACGGATATACAAGAGCAGAACTGGAAGAGATGGCGGTTCAGGCAAAGACATTTACTGTGATTAAAATCGAAAAACCAGAACCGGGAGACTGGGAGCTGGTGGTGCGCGGAGCGCATAAAGATCAGGTAAAAATCGATATGGTTTACAATACCGATCTGTCGCTGGAGCCGGATACACAGCAGATACAGACAAACGGTCAGAAAGTATTGTGGCAGCTGTCCGTGCAGGTGGCCAATGAAGGAACTGCGGTAACAAACGAAAAGGTCTATCAGCAGTATCCGTTTTGGGCAGTCGTTACAGACCGATCGACAGGCGATACCCAAAAACTGGAGCTGACAGCGGATGGCGCAAAGAGCGTTGCTGAATTTGAGACAGAAGGTTATGGGAAATATAAAGTACAGGCGTTTTGCGAGATCGACGATATGAAAGTACGATCCGGCGCGCTGACCGTACAGAAGGAAAATACAGCGCCGGAGTGGCAGCGGGACCCGATAGTAATAGAGGAAAAGACGCATTTGTTGTCCAAAAATCTGTATACGCTTGACCTGAACACGGTTGCAGCCGATGCTGAAGGCGATCGTCTGGAATTTCAGATTACAGATTCCGGATTTGGAGAGGAAGAGGTTCGGATTGCGGACGGATCGAAGCTGACAGTAAAGATCAAATCCTGCGGAAACGGCAGTCTGACCGTGGCAGCAGTCGATCAGGCAGGGATGTCTGCACAGGTAAAGATAGAAATAAAGACAACTTCTGTTACAGGACAGATTGTGCTGGTGATTCTGGGGATCATTTTGCTGGCAGTTTTTATTTTATGTATTCCGCTGCTGCGGTCTTATCTGTCTGTTGTGCGGGGTACGGTTCAGATTCTGACCTATGGCGATCAGGGAACAGATCTGCCGGTTACATTTGACGGCGAAAAGGGCAGAATGGTATTATCCAGATATATACATCCGTCTCAAAACATCGGGATTCGTCTCGAAGCCTGTTATCTGACTGCCGGAGAAAAAAACAGCTGTATTTATCTGTTGTCATCGGATGGGTATTATTCAGATCAGGACGACGGACAGAAGAAAAAGAAAATTTGTATCCGGGCAGGCGTGGAAGTAAATATCAGTAGTGACATCGATTTTACAAATGGAATGAGAATCATTTATATGCCATACCAGGAAACAGATGGCAGAACGATATAAAAATCTGAAAGAACGGCAGGTACGTACGATGCAATGAATGTACCTGCGCAGTTACTTACAGAGCAGTCAGAAAGGAAGCGTGATTATGGCGACATATGGACAGCTGCTGATCGATGCCGGCGGGGGAATTATCGACCGGGGCAGACAGTCGGACAGACAGGATGGGGCATCAGTGATTCTGGGACTGGGAGGAACCGGCGCCGATGCAGTGATACAGTTAAAACAGGAAGTATATAAACAGCTGCAGCCGGACGATGCAGATGCGGTGATTCCAGGATATGACGCCGTCCGGTATCTGATTATAGACGCAGACGATTCGCAGATTCCACATGCGGCAGGCATTGCCGACATTGATAAAAATACAGAATTTTTTGCACTTTCCAACAGTTCGATAAAAAGCACTTTTGAAGCAAAAGAAATATTAAAAACAAGACCGGAGCTGTACTGGCTGGATTATGAAAATATTTCCATAGACGAAGCAAGCAAAGGGGCCGGCGGTATCCGTCAGGTCGGGAGATTTCTGCTGGTCGATAAAGGCGAGGCTTTGTATGCAAAGATAAGATCGGTAATTGAGAGCGCGCTGACAGCAGCCAAAACCGGAGAGCTGGATATTCATATCTGCGCGGGACTTTCCGGCGGGACAGGCAGCGGTATTTTTCTGGATGTCTGTTACTTTGTACGTACGATACTCAGGCAGATCGGCAGACAGGACGCGCGGGTGAGCGGATATTTTTTCCTGCCGGACGTGAACCTGTCGGTTCCGGTGATTCAGGAAAATCCGCTGATTTCAGCTTATATTAAAGTAAATGGCTACGCTTCGCTGCAGGAACTCGATTACTGTATGAATTTTGGAAAAAATAAAGACAGTTTTCGTATGAACTATGGATTTATGAAAATAGACGCAGCAATGAATCCCGTAGATTTGTGTTATCTGATCTCAACGACGGATGCGTCGGGCAATCGGGTACGCAACGGTTATTCGTATGCGATGGGCGTCGTTACCGATTATATTATCAGCTTTCTGGCAAAGGAAACAAGCGGATTTACACTGCAGAGCCATATTGCGAATCTCAATTCCATCAAGGAAGGGATTCATGTGCAGCATGGCGCGAATGTGGATTACAATATTCTTGGCGCGTCGGTAGCCGAGATGCCTTTGTCTGAGATCGCGACCTATCTCGGATGTCTGCTGTTTGAAAAATATGACAAGCTGTTTCAAAAGGCGCCGACAGAAAAAGAACGGGATGAGTTTCTTGCAAAATTGCGGCTGCAGTACGAAGATATTTTAAAAGAGCTTTCCCACGGCTGCGCGGCTGCGCTGACATTTGCCAGGGCATATGATGCCAGAATGTACGAACAGGGCGGAGAACATGCATTTATCAAACGTGCAGAACAGTTTTTGTCCGATCAGATGGGAGCTTTGGAAAAAAATGCAAAGACGATGACGGCAGATCTGGCAGAGTATCTGCTCCCGCAAACAGGTACTTCGCTGATTGGCAGGACTTATCAGGGGCTTTTTGATTTCTATGCCGTAAGTATGGACTTTGGCCCGTTTTATGCAGGACATATGCTGGCCGGAGGGGACAATGCAAATCTGATTCATGCGGCGGACGGATTTATAAAGAAAAATGAAGAACTGCTGGAACATGAGCTGCGTCAGTCAAGGCAGCGGGAAGACGAATATCACGACGCAAAGCTAAAGATGGAAAACACGAATTTTCTGAATAAGAAAACAAGGATGGAAAGTTATCTTGAGGCGCTGCGCCAGCTGTATATGAATCGTTACCGGATGGAACTATATAAAAATATGGATATGGTGCTGCAGGAATACAAACGGCAGCTGCGAAGACTGTATCAGAATCTGTTCCGCATACTGATGCGGGTGCTGGATACGCTGCGCGAGACGTTTGCAGTCAATCAGACGGTTTTGTCACAAAAGGGGATACGGGATCATTTATATACATGGAAGATACTGTCCATACCGGACGTGCAGGAAAGTCTGGAAAGAGAAATGAAAGAACATGATACGGGGCAGACGCTGTATCACCTGATGATGACATTATTTGAGCATTGCGCATCCTGGATCAGTCAGGATGAAAGTGAAATTTGCAAATTAATCTCAGATTTTATTCTGCAGGAATTTGAGCAGGCAACCAGGCGGACGATGACAGATTATCTGAAAGAAAAATTTCGCGTGGAAAATCCGGCGCTGCTTTCCGATGCCATTGAAAAGGAGATTATCCGGGACAAGCTGGGCAGAGATTCCACGCCGCTGTTTTGGAAAAATCCGATGTATAAAAACAACATGGGTATGCATAGTTATCTGACCATACCATTTGACGCTGCAGAGATGAAAACGGCTGCCAGAAATTTTACGCAGAGACAGATGGAATTTACCGTACGGGAATCGCACATTACAGACAAGCTGTCTATGATGCGGTTTTACAGCGGTATTCCGATTTTTGCCTATCAGGGAATTATGGAACTTCAGCGCGCTTATGAAGACGATAAAAAAGCGGGACGTCATTTGTTCGAACGAGGAGAGATCGATTGGAACAAACTGCCGTCGCCAGTGCCGGAGAGCTTTAAGATCGATCTGCCGGTGGAGCGCATTGCAAAGCGCAATGAGGCGCTGATACAGGAATTTGAGCAGGCAGAGGCAGCGGGCGTCGTGGTAAAAGACGAGTTCATGAACTGGAACATCTTAAAGACGGAGGATCTGGATGTATCCGGCTGGGTCGAACAGATGGGCGGCATTGTGACAGATGGCAGAAACAATCCGAAAAAGATGCAGCAGATTCTGCCAAAACTCAAAGAAAAACTGGAAATGGCGGTGAACCATGCCGCGATTGTACGAATTGAATATCTGAACACGGTGGCAGGGAGTGAAAGACAGGTCATGCTGGACTTTTATCTGCTGGCCCCGGTACTCAGCGAACTGGTCCATACCGAACTGCAGAAAAGGACAGAAGCAACGAATCAGATCACACAGATCGAACAGCTGCTGCATGACACAGTCGCGGAAAAAAGAGGAAAAAATGATTTCTTTAACGCATTGTTTACAGGAGCGCTGACTTATGGCAGAAAAATCGTATTTCATTACCATGAGTTTGGAATGGAAAAAAGCGTCGAGCTGCAGAACAGCAGTATGAAGTATGGACAATCCGGCGCATATCAGGCATTTCTGACCTACAATACGCTGGACGACGCGGTCAGAGAAAAAATAGACAGCCGGACCAGACAGCTGCTGGATGAGGAAGATTCCGGACAGATTCAGGAAACGGTCGCAGCGCTGGAAGAGAATATGCCGAAGAAAATACAGGGGTATCTTGGCATTTACGATGAACTGGATCCGCTGCATGACGAAATAGAGGCGTTTTATATGGACTTTATGAAAACGCTGCAAAGTTTTAAGCTGAATATGTAAGAAACCGCAAAGGATCATCCGCAGCGCTGGAAAGCAGAAACAACCAGCAGTCGATTTGACGAAACGACAGTAAGGCGGACGCAGAGATAGGATGCATGGAAGATTGGACAACGAAAATAAAACGTTTCAAAACGGAAAACAGCTTCTGGAAAGCTGTATCGGACGATTAAATGAACAACAGCACGCGAAGGCCGGCGGGACAGTCGCGCTGTATCCGACCGTTCTGATCCTGCTGGGCGCAAAAAGCAGAAATCATACAAAAGACATAAAATCCACACTTGACCAGAACTGGAATAACGCGCGCTGTCTGCAGTATATAAACGTGATAAAAACAGAGGAAGGCTGGCAGTGTTTCCGGCTGCAGGAGCAGCGAAATCCGGATACAAAGACACAACAGCAGCGAAATCCGGATATAGAGAAGCAACAGCAGCGAAATCTGGAAAAAGAGGAGCAGGAGCAGCAGAATCCGGATATAGAGAAGCAACAGCGGCAAAATCAGGCTTTACAGACGCAGGAGGTTTTCGCGTGGGACGGGTATGTCTGGGAATCAGCAGGCGATGGATGGACGGAAACGCTGAATCATGCGATTGTGGATATGCTGGAAACCGAGGAAAAGATATTTTCCAGAAGGACAATGATTAAAATGGAATATGTACTGGACGCCTCCGAAGCAGACGGTATGCAGTATGCGGATCTGTTTCTGCAGACGTCCAACGCATTGCAGTCTGACGAACAGAAAACGCTGTATCTGATGCTGGACCAGAGGCCGGGCGCTGACCGTGTGGATGCATCAGACGCTCTGCTGCGGTATCTGGTCGCAAAAAGCGGGGACGCAGAATTGTCGACGACTATTTATCTGCTTAGCAATTACCTGCAGTCCGGACAGATGCTCGGAGATAACAGGATCTGGCAGAACTACCGGCTGGCAGCCGATCTGATGCTGCTGACAGGCAGCCGGACAGAGGCGGATACCGTCGTGTGCAGGCAGTCGGGCGGGTTTAAGACGGTTTCCTATGCACTTGTGACAAAGCCAACGGACGAAATCGCGGCAGTTTCCCTGCGCACGCTGATGCAGGAGATTTATGAGAACGGACGGGAGCGTTTGTTTCGGGAGCTGTCTGCCAGCGAGATAGCCGGCAAACTGCAGATGGACCGCTACCATGGATTTTCATTTTTGGAAGAGCTGTTTCAGAAAAATATCCGCGTAAAGTTTCCAAAAGAAACAGACTGGAAATATCTGCCGTTTGCAGGCGTATCGGAATACCGCCGGTTTTTAAAAAGTCAGAATCTGACGATCGATGCGGCGGATACGATGACGTATGGAGCGGCAACAGCGTTTTTACACAGGCAGTATCTGGCGCCTGTGACAGACTTTCTTTCGAATGAAAAAGAGATGCGGCTGTGCAGACAGCGGATCTCACAGCTGCTGTGCGGGCAGTTTACGTATTTTGAACTGCTGTATTTGCAGGAGCATGAGGATGAATTAAACGATGTCATAGCGGCAGAGTATCATTCCGCCGGTCTTCGTTCCGGCGGCGGAGTCTGCGGGAGACTGCATGAACAGGGAATTTACGAGAGCAGACGTATTTTTTATAAGAAAATGAAACCGGTGATCGTCACAGAGATGCATCAGCTGATACAGCAGGCGCTGGCTTTTCGACAGACATATGAGGCATGTACCAGAGAAGTACAAAAGGAATGTATGACGACTGGCGACGAGTCAGAGTCCGTGGAAAAATTTTACAGCGGGATTGCGGCAGAATACGCAGGCCGTGCGGTACTGCCCGATATTTTTTGCGTGACAGATAAAAAAGAAGATTTGCTGCAGGCCTTTTGGAACGTATATCTGAATCTGATCAGAGAGCACGTATACGACAGTGACTTTGAGCAGGAAATGGACTACCGGATGGACGGTATGGATGAAAAGCAGCGCCATGTATTTGTGGAAAAAGAGCTGCGGAAGAAGCTGGAAGGCAGCCGGAGACTGAAAAATACCATTGAAATACCGATGACGGAAGCAGGATGCTACTATATGGTGAATGCGAACGCGGACTATGCAAAAGCGCTGGAACGGGCAGGCCGCGGGGAGTACGTGCTGTTTCATCTGAATCGGACAGACTGTATCGAACAGCTGAAAATATATGATATTTTAAAGCCGGCGCAGCTGTGGCTGGGAGGAGTGAAAAACCGCGATGATCATGCAACAAAAAACTCCTGATTTTCTGATTCGGGACGTAACATACGACAAAGAGGCGGGAACGATCCGGCTGCGCTGGCGATACAAAGAAGCATCAGATTTTTTGGTTTTTATATACGACAGCAGGCAGGAATTTCATCTGGCTGACGCCTGTCAGGAACTGGCCGACGCCGGATATTCGGACAGAGAGATTACCGAACAGACAAAGAGATTTTTTTCCATTGGAAAAGAGACCTTCTGGAAAGTCGCCTATGTACGAAAGGCGGACTTCCAGCGGGACGGAAGATGCTTTGCTTTTCCGGCAAACGAGTTAAAAAAAGGCCGTCCATATGGAATCAGTGTGTTTGCTGCGGACTGGCAGATACCGGATGACCAGATGCGTGTGTTTCCTTCAGATACGCAGCAAAACTGCTGTTATCTTCCGGTTAAAGTAAAAGTGGATATCCGCTATAAACCAAAGCTGTTTTCCAAAGAAACGTATTGTCTGCTGCGGCTGCCTCTGCTGGAAGGATACCAGGACGGCTCGATGCTGTATCGGATCGAAGGCGTATCCGTGGATGTTCCGCTGCCGCAGTCCTGTCTGGGACGGGAGCTTACAATTGTCGTACCACGGAAAGCAAAGGTCAGTGTCAGGGTGCGGGAAATCGATCAGAACTATTACAGCGTTTTTCAGGGTATGTAACCGGTCTGGCGATACAGGCTCTGGAAAGGGAGAGAAAGGAGTGAGTCCGGTATGGAAATGGCAGACTGCAAATGCCCGTTTTGCTTTATGCAATTTAGTCCGCAGAAGGCGGCGTTCAAGGCGATGACGGTTTTTACCGAGCAGGATTTTTCCGCAGGCATGGGGGAAGAAGAGACACAATTAAAAAAAGGATATGCGCTGGAAAGCGATCCGGTTTATGAGTCATTTTGGGCGCGATATCCAAACAGTGAGCCGGAAAATGTGTATAAAGACTATCCGGTGATCGATAATCTGAGCGACCGGTTTTTAAATGGAAGATATGAAATGGATTCGGGCGGATTTATCAATCGTGCGGTCGACGCGTTTGGAGTTACGACCAAAGTACGCATTTGTCCGCACTGTCATAATGTCCTGCCGTTTGAATTCGGCAAATATCCGGTAAAATATCTATCGGTTGTAGGCATTACAAGCTCGGGCAAGACGGTCTATCTGTCCCAGCTGCTGCGCCAGATTGAAATATTTTTTGTAAAAGCAGGCCTGACCGTCGTCGGCACATATGATGAAGTGGAACGTTTTTTGGAATATTATAAGGTACAGAAAAATATTCCGCTGCCGCGCGGAAACGCGGCGGACGGGCTGATGCCGCCGCTGGCGCTGAATGTCAAATGCAATCGCACGCAGCAGATCTATACGCTTGTGTTTTACGATATCGCTGGGGAAAACTGTGTGCGGCCGGAGCAGATGGAAAAGTACGGGCCGTTTATACAAAATTCCGACGGAATCCTATTACTGATCGATCCGGAACAGTTTTTGGGCGGCCCGGCGCAGGATGGAAATGCGCAAAGAGAAGCGCATAGTCCGGATAAGGTCATTGCCGCGATGTGGAACGCGTTTGTAACAGCGGATAATAAAGAAGGGCGCAGCCGCATTCCGCTGGCGGTGACATTATCAAAGAGCGATACGCAGACAGATGTGCTGGATTACCGGTCGGCGCTGTTTTCCAATATTAATTATCAGGCGTATGAAGATCACGAAATTCCGCGAAAGGATTTTGCCGCGACAGGTATGGAGGTACGGCGGCTTCTGACACAGATCAACCGCAATCAGACAGAGATTTTATGTAATAAATTAAACGAGTGTTTTCCGGTTCATGCATTTTTTGCCGTATCTGCACTGAATGCGATGCCGCAGGAAAAAGAAGGCAGTTATGACCAGGTCTGCTATATGCCTGACGAAGAGCCGGAAACGGTTCGCGTGGAAGAGCCGGTTTTTTGGGTGCTATACCAGTTAGGCGTGCTTCAGGTCAAAGAAACAGAGACGAAAAAGAAACGGGGCGGGCTGCTGCGTAAATTTTTTACCTCATAATATAAAAAATGACGGAAAGAAAGGATGAGGACGCTATGAAACTGTATCAGGCAGGTTACTATCGTCTGGGAGGGTACGGGAGCGGTTCCGGATGGAAGATCGTCGCGCCGTCGGCCGGGATGTCTGAAATTGCAAAGGCGGGATTCAGAGGGATTGCGTCCAGACTGTCGGACTTAAAGCAGACGGTTCAGGCTCCGCCGGAGGCGATGGGAATCTTTCGGCATGAACGTTTTATTTATCTGATGCACGTCAATTATGCGGCATCCGGAGAAGACAGCCGGGGTGTGGCTTATGTACATGGATATTGCTTTCACCTGGCAGAGTATTACGAACTGGCGGTTTGTCCGGAGATTCTGTTTGGCATCGTACCGGAAGAATTCGATTTGGAATATCACCCGCAGCTTGCAGCATATCCGGTCCGTGAATCTTTGAACTATCGGAATATGAACGAACGCAGGCTGCTGGACCGGTATCGTTTGTCGAAGGAACAGTACAAAAAACTGCTTCTGGGCGCAATCTGCGCGCTGGAAGGCTACAGCGGCCCGATGTGTATCAAATACGGCGCGCTCAGGGAGCAGGGAACGCAGACGTATCGGGATATTCTGTATCTGATTATGAAAGGACTGCCCTATCATCTGCGGTCAAAGCTGCTGTCGTTTTCCTGGCATGGCGCACAGACAGCCATTTGCTTTTCCGATCAGGTGCAGGGAGAAAATTATGCGGATCTGGATACGGGGATTTTTCGATGTGAGGATTCCAGACTGAACGGTTATCAGTTTACCAAACTGTATCAGATGGATTTGTTTTACAGCAGCAAAGACCTGCGGGAGCAGATTTTCCAAAATATCGCTGCATTTATACAGGAAACTTACGCAGATCCTTTGAAAGACGCAGGATGCGCGCTGATAGAAGCAGGATTTCAGAAAAAAATAAAAAAAAATGACAGCGGCATCGAGCCGGAAACGGTAGTAAGCCTGCTTCAGGAGCTGTTCCGGTATGAATTGCGCTATGGCGGGGAAACGTCAGAATATCTGGCGATTTTATTGGACGCGGCGAATCAGGGCGATATTCGGCTGGAGGATCCTAAGCTGACGGCAGAGATCAAAAACGCCTACGAACAATGCCAGGATGCGGTGCTGCTGGAGCCGATGGCACTGTATGAAGCGCGCGGGATCCTCGCACGCAGTCAGACGCCGCAGAGCAAAAACGCCGGTTTTGCGGCTCTGCTGGAACTGAAAAATGGCCATGCCAACGATTTGTATCCGGCTGTGTGCAGTTATCTGGAAGCGCTGGACGCGGATTATTTTTGCGATTATTTCTGGAACCGGTTTTTACCGGGAGAGCTGACGTCGTTAAAGAAATCTGAACGATTTTTCTATCAGAATGGACCGCATTTTACTGCGAAAGAGCACCAGCTGTTTCAAAAGCTGATCAAGGATCTGGTCGTGCGTGAGATGCAGGCGGCGGACAGCTTTGAAGAGCTGTGTCTGGCGGCGCAGACGATAGACCGAATCCGGCAGAATCCGGCGCGGGCGGATGGATATGAGCGCCTTTGGGAAGAGACGTGTACGACGCTGTGGAATCGGTTTCAGATGGACTGGTTTGAAACAGACCGCGTGCGGACGTATCGGCAATACGAAGTACAGCGGCTGTCATGTCCAAACGCAAAGAAAATCAGCAAAATGATTGCACAGCTGGAGGAAGCCGAAAGCTGTACAGATCTGTCGCGCCTCTGGCAGCTGTTATATGACACGCAGTCTGCAGAGGAGAAGCATTACCGACGCCTGATGCAGCGGGGACTGCGGGAAACGTTTTACGCCGGCATCCCGGAGATCGATCTGAATCATCTGGATCGTTCCCTGCTGCTTTACTATGACCCGGATAACAGGCAGTTTGATCTTGTAAAATGGATCAGCCAGTGGGCAAAGACGCAGGAGCTGGAACCATGCGCCGAACGATTTGCAGATCTTGGAAAACATTCGCAGCTGCTCGCCGATCAGACACGTAGAAAATATGTGATGCAATATCTGAAAGAGGCGGTAAAGAGCAGGAAACAGACGGCATACAACCATCTGCCGTACGAATGCCAAAAGGCATTGCGGGCGCTTTATTATGGTCTGAAAGGAAAACCGGACCGTACAGAGGAGACGCCGCTTCTGATCGATTCGCTGCATCGGGAAATGATCAGTCTGTTTGTATTGTTTACAATGGCGCTCTGCGGCATCTGTCTGTACAGATATGGAAGCGGAGATATACTGATCTCGCTGGGATTTGTGATATTTGCCACAGTCGGACTGGTGTTTTCCCTGATGGTACAGGCGCTGACAGGCAAAGAGACGCGCAGCCGGACAGATGCTATGGGATTGGGCAGCGGGCTGGCAAAGTGTCTGTATGCCGGCATACCGGTCGCATTTTTCACCGCGTCGCTTCTTGTGTATAAGCTGGGCGGATTTGCGGAAAAGGCAGTGTGTATCATGGTATTTTTAGGACTGACTGCGGCGATGGTACTGATCGGAGGAATCGACAAAGACCGCAGGAACTAAATCGGAAAGGAATCGCGTACGAACAGGCGGGTAAGGGTATGAGGAGCAAAAGTCGGTTTTCAATAAAGATGCTGTCTGGCAGCATTCTGGCAGGATTCACGTATGGGCTGATGGGAGAATGGATCTATCAGAATATGGAACGTGCGGTGTCGCCTGTGATATCCACAGTCGTCTATTTTACCGGCATGTATCTGTTTGTCGGATGTGCTGTGTATGCGATTGGAAAGCTCGGACACGCGCATGCATACGCACCGGTCAACCGCAGGCAGTGGGCGCTGGCTCTGGTGCTGACGCTGCTGCTTTCGGCGTTGTTTGCATGGATTTATGACTGGATAGGTAGCGGTTCCAGGGGACAGGCGTCTTCGTATCTGTTTGTGATCGATCATTCGGATTCGATGAGCCGGACAGATCCGGATGGCATGCGTTACCAGGCGATGGAAACGCTGCTGGAAGATAAAGAGCCGGAATTTGCCTATGGCGTCTATCAGTTCTCTGACTCTGCAAAGATGATTCGGGCAATGGCGCCAATGCGGGAAGGCGGAATGGGAGATGAGCCGGTAAACACCGGAGGCACGGCCATTTTACATACGCTGGATACGATTTTACAGGATCTGAATAACGGGCGCCTGCAGCTGGAAGATCACTGCCGCATGATACTGCTGAGCGACGGTTATGCCACAGATATGGATGAAACGAGCCGTTATGACTGTATGCGCAGACTGGAGCAGTATGCAGACAGAGGGATTTCCATCAGTACCGTGGGGATGACAGGGGATGTGGATAAGCAGCTGATGATGCTGATAGCAGATAAAACAGGCGGTATTTATGTCAGCGTACAGGATATTCAGCAGCTGGAACAGGGAATGAGACAGGCGGCGCAGACAGAAGAAAGCGACAGAAATCTGCTCGGCTATCGCAGTGAAAACGATACCGGAATACTGTTTTCTGCCGCAAGGATCCTGTTTCTTATTTGTCTGGGCCTGCTGCTCGCCGTGGAAAAAACCGTCGTATGCGAGCGGTTTCTGAATACAAATTCAGTACTGATCAGCTCTGCGGCTGGAAGCGCACTGGCAGGTATCTGCCTGGAGACGGGCATGAATACGTTCGGTCTGCATCCGTCAGCCATGCGGATCGCGCTTTGTATACTGATGTCGGTTACGCTGCTGCATGAGGATACCGTGTGGGAGATAGACGATATCCCGTCTGGCAGATAACGAAGAAGGCGGCACATAGTATAGTAGAAAGACAGCAATGAAGCAGGGAGGGAATATGCAAAAAATAGTTCATGTACTGTTATACGGTCTGTTGCTTGCGGTCGTTTTTACCGGGATGATGGGCATTACGCACTTTATTGCGGAGGAAGAAGAAAGGGTGGCACAGGAAACGGAAAGGCAGCTGGCGCTCCAGAGGGCCGCCGATAAAGAAGCGGAAGAGCAAAAACAGCTGCAGTTAGAAAATACGCGAACCGTGCTGGTAAAAAAACTGCCGGTGTATCAGGAGAAAAAGATTGTAAAACAAAAAGCAGACAGTGACAGAGTGACTCTTTCGTATGGAGAGCGGATGACTTTGCTGGAAGAAGATCGTCTGTATGCAAAAATACAGACCGAAAGCGGACAGACCGGATACGTATGGAAAGATGGCATCGGGAAACTGCAGCAGACAGATCACGGACTGCAGAATCCGAATGCTCCGGATACGCAGCCGCCGTTTGTAGTCTTTATAGATGTGGAGGAAGCCGTACAGCAGGAGCAGACTTCGCCGCAGGAACGGGATGCGCAGGATACTATCAGTCTGAACACAGCATTAAAACTGGAAAAAAAGCTGGAGTCACGCGGTTATGTAGTGATTATGGCCCGAAGATCGCCGGAAAATTCGCTCAGCGATGCCAAAAGCGCGGAACTGGCCAGCCAGATCGAAGCAGACGCATCGATTCGTATTTGTACAGACTACCTTACAGATGTATCAGACAATGACGCGGGCAATCCTGCAGACGACAGTCCGGACAATCAGACAAATCACGGGACAGGCGGGACGCTCCAAAGAGCCGCCGCGTACTGCAGTACGAAACAAAGCGCTTTTCCGGCTGCCAGGTACGCGGCTGACAGTAAAAAACTCGGTAAATACCTATTGAAATCTTATACAAAAGAGACAGGCTTTACCAATGCGGGGGTATTGGGAACAGACGAATATCCGGGCATCCAAAAAAGTAAAACTCCTGCCATTGTGTTAAAGACAGAACCTGTGTCAGGCCCGGAGAACGCAGGAAGAATGGAGCGTGCAAAGTTCCAGGCGAAAATGGCAGACGGGATTGCGGACGGACTGGATGCATATTTCCGCTGGAAAATGGAGCAGACAGCCGCGATATAAATAGGAAGGAGCAGCTGTACGGCAGCGGTTTCCTTATCGTCCAGGGAGGAAAAGAATAAAAAATGAGAAAGAAAAAAATAGTAATTGCACTTGGCCATCATGCGCTTGGCGCCACGCTGCCGGAGCAGAAGGCTGCGGCGGCAAAGACGGCGGAAGCGATCGCGGGTTTTATCAAAGACGATTATCAGGTCGTTATTACTCATGGGAACGGACCTCAGGTCGGTATGATTCATATGGCAATGGCAGAATTTTGCCGCATATATCCGGAATATACGTCGACGCCGATGAGCGTATGCTCAGCAATGAGCCAGGGCTATATCGGTTATGACCTGCAGAATGCCATACGCACAGAGCTGTTAAATCGCGGTATTTATAAAAATGTATGTACCGTACTGACGCAGGTAGTCGTAGATCCTTATGACGACGCGTTCTACCATCCGACCAAAATTATCGGCCGCATTATGAACGCTGAAGAAGCAGAACTGGAAGAACGGAAAGGAAATCACGTGACGGAAGTCCCGGGCGGATACCGCAGAATTGTCGCGGCGCCAAAACCGATCGATATTATAGAAGCGGAAAGTATTCGCGCCCTTCTGGATGCGGATCATATTGTGATTGCCTGCGGAGGCGGAGGGATTCCGGTACTGCAGCAGTCAAACCGGCTGAAAGGGGCGTCTGCCGTGATTGAAAAAGATCTGGCAGCCGCAAAGCTGGCGGAGGCGATCGATGCGGATATGCTGCTGCTGTTTACCGGCGTGCCAAAAGTATGCCTGGGGTATGGCACGCAAAAAGAAAAGCAGCTGGATGACCTGAGTACGGAACGCGCCAGACAGTATCTGGCAGCCGGAGAGTTTGAAGCCGGCTCGATGGCGCCGAAAATAGAAGCCGCGATCGGGTTTATCGGAAACTCGGCGGTACGGAAAGCTGTGATCACCAGACTGGATGGCAGACATACCGATCAGCTGCCTGTCGAAGGAACGATCATTCATAAATAAAGGATGTGTGGGATTCAGAAAAAAGTTTTTAAAAAATTTTTTCTGAACCCCACTTTTTTTTCCCCACCCCCCGTAACTATATAGTGAACCTGAGTCATACAGTATCTCAGCACGGATGGTTCACCTCATTATTTGAGGCTGGCGGCATAGTGCTGATACAGGCACTGTCATCGGCCAAGAAAATTAGGGTTGGAGTGAGAGTGGGGCAAAAGTCACGAGGATTGTTCGAAAACAAACTTTAAATTTGTAGGTTTGCGCATAGACAATCGGAAACAGGTATTGTATACTTAGTGGACAACAACTGATCATGTCACACCGACATGGTAAATCTTAAGGAGGAAAAGAAATGAAAAAGAGTTTCATGACAAGAGTGCTCGCAGTATCTTTATCCGCTGCAATGGCATTCTCAATGTCATCAGCAAGCAATCTGGTGACAGCGTCAGCAGCGTCGACAGTAAATCTGAAGACTACTTTTAAAACATTAAAAGTAAATCAGAAATATAAGTTGACACTGAAGAAAAACACTCTGAACTGGAAGATCACAAAGGTTACTACAAGTAACAAAAAGATCTGTACAGTTTACGGCAAGACAGCATCTTCTGTTATGCTCAAAGGTAAGGGTGTAGGACGCGCTAAGATTAAGGTAAAAGTTAAGACAACAAAGCGCAAATATCCTAAAAACATTAAATGGATGACATGTACTGCAAACGTAAAAGCCGACGATACTGCAACAACAGAAGCATTCAAGGCAACAAGCGCAGTAGCAAACAGCACTACGGAAGTTCGCGTTTCCTTTAACCAGGCAATCGATACTCCGGACGCTACAAACTTTGCAATTTCAGACGGCGTAACAGTATCCAAGGCAGAATTAGCAGAAGACAAGAAGAGTGTGGTACTGACAATCGCAGGCGCTGATTTTGGTAAAAATTACGATCTGACAGTTACAGGCATCAAGGTAGCAGGAAAAGCACAGGCAGAACAGAAATTGACATTCACAACTCCTGCATCCGAAGTAAAATATCCTATGACTCTGGAAGCAAAGGATACGATTCTTAAGTCAGACGGACAGGATCAGACAGTCGTTACATTTACAATCAAAGATGCAGCTACAGGCAATCCGATTACTGACAAGAACGTCGAAGTAGCGTTTACCGCATCTCTTGGTAAATTTGCTGAGCAGCGTGTTTCTATTCAGAATGGTGTGGCAACAGTGATGTATACTTCTGAAGCTCTGAAAGAGACACAGGTAGCAAAAATTACAGCAACTGTTGTAGAATCCAGAGATAATAAAGATCTGATGGGTCTGAATACAGCTACAAGTATTACGCTGACACCAAATCCTGGCGATACATCCATCGGAGCGATTATTACATCGGCAACAGCTCCTACAGCAGACCGTGTAATTGCATACTTCAATCAGAAAGTAAAAGCATCTGATTTTAAGACAAAATCTGGTAAGATTGATAAGTCGAAATTTGAATGTGTTGTAAAGAGCGGACTGGATAATGGCTGGGTTGATGTAGATAAAGCAACTACGACTCATGAAGTTATAGGTATTCTGGATGTTGACACTGCTGAAGAAAATGCATTACAGCTGTTAGTAAACAAACCAATGGTTGATAATACAAATGTCAGCGTACGTTTCAAAAATAATACAGAGACAGATTCTATTATTCAGGCAGACAATACAGTATTCTTCAAACTGACAGATGCTCGTCAGCCGGCTGTATTAAACGCAACCAGCGAAGGAATGCGTGAAATTAAAATAGAGTTCTCAGAAGCAGTTCTTCCGTCTGTATTCTGTAGCGGTACCTTAACCAGCGGCGACAAGAGATTTGCTGCGGATAATATCAACAATTATCTGATCGACGGCGAGCCTTTAAGCAACTGGTGGGTAAATGAAACTCCGGATAATCCGGATAACGAGATACCGGATGAAAGCAACAGCAAGGTAAAGAAGACATCCACAAAGGATGATAAGCCGGCAAATGCAACGGCAGAAGAATACGATGGACGTATCAAAGTCGGATCCTATAAGGATGGCGAGGATACCCGTCACGTCGTTACAATTAAAGTAGGTAAAAAGCGTTATCTGAATCCGGGTACACATAGAATTTCTATATCCAATGTTGGTGACTGGGCAGCTAAGACGGACAGAGAAAGAAACATTGTAAATACAGAAGGTTTTGATTTTGTAGTACCGAGCAACGATCTGGTACCTACATTTGAAGTGACACCGCAGTCTCCGGAACAGTGGCTTGTAACATTCAATTCCCCTGTTTCAGAAGTAAATAATTCAGATACGATTACAACGCCAAACAGCGACGATATTAAGAGTATCCTGAGATTACAGCAGTACAGCGGCGGCACATGGGTAGATATCTCTGATACGGATGCAGACAGAGGCAAGAACCCAATTCGTGTATCTAAGATCGACAACGATAAGAACCAGTACATTGTAGAAGTAACGAATGACTGGACTGAGGTATATGATACAGTTGGTACAAAGACGAACTACTTCAACTACGATCTGCGTCTCCATATGGATGCCAACACAATCGTGAATCTGGCAAACAATAAGCAGAATGCAGCTATCGACGTTCCGCTTACCGGAGATATTATGAAGAATCCTGATACAGTCAGCCCGGTTATTGGCGAAGTTGTACAGGCAGTAGATGAAAGCGGTTATACACTGGAATCTTACAATGTTACAATGAGTGAGCCGGTAAAATTATCCGATGGTTCCAATGGAGCAAACGGTGCAAACGGCGAAGGTCTTACACCTTCTCAGACACAGAGACAGAGAGCAGCTGACGACGGACGTCTTGGCGTTCCGGCTCCATCTGCACAGTTTATCAGCGCAGACAACGGTCAGACAGTGAATGGTGTGATATCCAACGAAGCATTTATCGATGCAGAGGATATGACAATTAACATCGAACCGGAAACTCAGTTAAGCGCAGGAGAATGGAGACTGGTAATCAGCTCGATCTCTGATGATTATGGTAATACAGCGTCTACTGTTACACACACAATTAATGTAACACGCGAAACAGCTACATCTGATTTCAGAGTTGTATGGGCAGCAGTCAGCAATAACCTTGATTACGACGGCGGAGAAAGCATTCAGAGTGCAGTGACTGCCAGCAGAGGTAATTATATCTTTGTTAAATTTAATAAACCGGTTACAATGACTGGTAATTCTACGAATGCACAGGTAACTGGTAACTACACAATCAATGGTAATACATTACCAACAGGTACAGAGATTGCGGCGAACATCAAAGGTTATGATGATCACGACAATGTAACAGATTCTATTACAATTAAATTACCAACAGGTAACTTTAACTGGGGTAGCAATCAGCAATATAATGTAGATGCGAAGAATGCGATGCTGAATATTTCAAAAGCTATTACATCTACAACAGGATCTACACTTTCAAATGGTGGAATGATTCGTATTCCGTTCCAGTATGGTCGTGCTGTTACAGATTCATCAGTCGGCAGCATAGATACAAATGATACGACTGACGTAAGAATCGACAGCTTAAAGGCCAGCAGCGATGCTGTTTGGGGCAATCATGCTGATGAAAGACTTGCAGCGTCTGATGTTAACGATGAAACGAAGGTGAAAGAATACTTCAATAAACTGAAAGCTGCACTGGCAAATGATCAGTATCGTAAGATTATTCTGACAAATAATATTGATCTGGATGATACAGACAGCGTAGCATCATCTGTATTCGGCAAAGGTCATACATTGACAATTAATCGTGCGGTTGATATCGATCTGAATGGATACAATATTAATGGTAATGTAGTAGTATCTACAACAGATTGTGTTGATAAGGTGCGTATTATGAACTCTGTAGCAGCTCTATCAGAGATTACTGGTTACAGCGGTAATAAGGAAAATGTACCTACACTGAAGGTTACAGCAGGAAGCGTTAAACATTTCGTTATTGAAAATGTAAAGGTAAACAAAGCAAATGAGGGATATGCTGTTAATATCAATGATGTTTACAAAGATTCATTTGTAAATAACGGTACAATTAATGGTGATGTTGTAATCACAGATTCAAACAAAGCAGGTTTTGATGCAGGAGCTGGTAAAATGGTTAATGGTAACATATTAATCAATACCAAGGGTGAAGTAAATCTGGAAGGCGATTTCACAACTGACTATGCTGGTTGCACGATAGAAGTAAATCAGGCAGCAGTAGTAAGAGTTTGTGAAGGTGCTAAATTAAGCAACAGAATCAACGTTAATGCAAACAGCAAAGATGCCAGAATCATTGTATTAAATGATAGCGGCAATACTGTCCTTAATGGAACAGAAATTCATGCTTATACTGTAGTCAGAGTAACTATTCCTCAGGGAACAGCTGTTAAACTTTTCGTTGAAAAGGTAGGAGCTGAGTTTAAGTCAGTAGATCGCAATAATAAAGATCTTACAAACAAAGTTCCGGCAACTGAAGCTATTGATGTTAATAATAAAGATAATAATATGACACCACAAGATAGTGAAGTAAAGAAAGCACTTCAGAATCTGAATGTATACACTGGTGAGAGAGAGAGAGATGCAGTTGGTGATCAGACAGTTACATGTGGGGCAATTGCAACTTCAACTACAGCTATCAATGTAACAAAACTGCAAGCAAAGATCAAAGAACTTAAGGTTACAGAGTCTGATGGTACTGAATACGAGTTCTCAGCAACATACACTTTGGTAACAACATCTGTTGCTACAAAGAAGACAATTGAGAATGGCGAAACAGTGATCATAAAGAAAGATAAACCAGCAGAAAATGGTACAGACAGAGTCAGAGTTGTAATAACAGCTAAGGACAAAGCTACTGATAAGGTAGTATCTGAGGTAACGAAGTATATTGATATTACGAATCCGTAAAATATACGCAAATTACTGAATAATACTATACAAAGTATGATAGTACACTTTTGATATATGAGGTGTATCATTCATCCAAAAAACCGACAGGGTTTTCCCTGTCGGTTTTTTGATATGTGCTGAGTGTGGATGCGTTGTATTGGATGTAAGATGAACGATCAATGATCTTCTGTTTCGTAAGTTATAGACTATTAACTGCAGTGTATAGATTTTAACTGCAATGAAACAGTTTTATATGAAATTAATTATTTTATGTGTGAATTACTAATTTTAGATACAAACGAATGATTTTGCGTGTAGTGCGCTGACTCGCTGATATTTGGACGAAGTTATTTTTATATAAAAATTAGTAAATACAGTTGATATTTAAATGGTTCATTTGTCTAAAGGCCAATGAGCCAGCCTGGTAGTTTAAGGCTTTTAACAGCAATCTGTTGACTTTAGCTGCGAGATATTGATTTAACTGCGGATATTGACTGAACTGCAAGATATTGACTTTAACAGTAATTTATTGACTTTATATGTAAGTGCGAAGAATGTAAACAGTCAATAATTAGTAGTGTGCAAAGTAAGGAAACTTTTAAAAATGGTGTAAACGATAAACTGTTATTTTTACCGATCTTTTTGGTTCGTTTCGAAGGTTTGGATATTGCAGCCAGTTTTAAAGATTGCGGTATATGAATTTAAAATTCTTAACAGTTTAACAGTGAGAGGTACAGCACAGACGCTGGATTAGAACACGATATGACTGCAGAACGCAGGTTTATGTTTTTAAAGGAATATACGCAAGGATTACAGCGACTGCATCAGACCAGAGCGTGTTTTAAAAATTTTTTTCGGGCAGAGTGAGTCTTAAAAATGCGTTCTCCGAGCAGAATGTGTCATAAAACGCATTCTCCAGGCAGAGCGTGTCATAAAGTGCGTTCTCTGAGCAGAATGTGTCATAAAATGCGTTCTCAGACCGGGTGTGTTTTAAAAATGATTTTCGTGGGAATGTGCTTCACAGTTTCTGGCGAGGGGGTATAGCGGCCTGTGCTGAATAAATTTGGGACAAATTCTCCGAAACATTTCAGATTGCGGGAATGATTCTTAAAATACGTACTGGTTCCTTTCATAAAGGAAAGCCGTTTCTTATCCTGCCAAATGATATACTAAAACCGGACGCGGAGCAGGGAAAATCAGGCAGAGAACACTGGCTGTATCGATGAAGGTATAGGCACAGAAGGATCGAGAGCCGGTTTTGCCGGAGGTGAAACCCAGCGCTCACAGACACGCTCCGTAGCCATTTAAAATGCAGCGCATTGTCTTGCTTATTGCCAAATTATTACTCTGAATCGGTATATAAACGATTCGCATGGGTGTCAGGTAAATGGCATTGGTTCCATCAGTTACCCGAACTGTTAGGAGTTCGAAAAATTTTTTTAGACAAATTAAATTTTTGGTTTGCTTTTTTTATGATTTTGATGTAAAATATAGGAGAAAGTATACAGGAGATGAGAAACACGACGATGAAACGAAAGAAAGAAACTGTTTCAGAAGTTGTGATATTCTCCCTCGTACTACTTTTAACTTTGTTCTCATAAGAAACCTCCTCTTTACAGGGGTTGTGCGAAAGAATAATATGAGGTAATTATTTGATCGCATAGTTTCCTGTAATAGAGGAGGTTTTGAAAAAGTATGATTTTAAGTGGATACTGATTGGGAAACCATGAATGGGGGCAGGTATCTTTGTATACTTACCTGAGAGAGTCGGAGAAATCCGGCTTTTTTTGTTATAGAAATTGCAGGAAAAGATGTTTGATATGATTGCGGCTGGATAAAATAGTTTTTTTCGGGAAACAATGATTGGTTTGTGTAGATGGCGGAATGTTTTGTATTTTACTTATGAAAGAAGATATGTAAACGGCGGGTTATTTTGGGCAGCTTACGGGGGGCAGAATTAACATACTGGAAAATGGAGAAGTGTAGGGGGACTGTGTTTTTATATTGGAAAATGGCGAGGTATAGTGGGACTATGTTTTTGTACTGGAAGGGAAGAGGTATAGAGGGCAGCTTATAGTCAGAGTGGAAAATCGATGTATAGTCGGACGGCGTATATTGGAGTGAGAATGGAGAGGTATGGAGAGCCAGCGTATATTAGAGAGAAAAAGAAGAGATGTGGAGTGCCAGTATGATACGAAATAAAAAATGGAGAGGTATGGAGAGCCAGCGTTTCATAGAGTGGAAAACAAAAGTGTGTGGAGGGAACAGCGTTTACCAGAATGAAAAAAGAGGTATGGCGGAACGGCACTTTTTACAATAAAAAATAGAGAGATATGAAGCGGGAATGTTTCATAGAATGCAAAAAAAGAGGTATGGGGAGAGCCAGCGTTTCATAGAGTGGAAAAACGATGGTATGCGGAGAGAAACAGCGTTTAAAAGAGTGAAAAATGAAAATGTATGGAGGAATGGCACGTTTGCAATAAAAAATAGATAGGCATGGAGTGTCAGTGTTCATAGAGTAGAAAAAGAAGAAGTAAGGAGTGCAAGCGTTTCATAAAGTGGAAAATGAAGATGTATGGAGGAAGGGCGTTTCCTAATGGAAAATGAAGATGCATGGTGAGAATAGGGTATTAACACTGGAAAATATATATGGGCAGAACAGGACTTTTAATACTGAAAAATAAATATATGACAGGACGGTGTATTAACACTAAAAACAGATATATGGCAGGACGGTGTATTAACACTAAAAACAGATATATGACAGGACGGTGTATTAACACTGAAGAATAGATATATAGCAGGATAGCGTATTACATTGAAAATGGAGATGTACAAAACAAAAAGCCCGTTCTCTATGGATGGAATAATTAGTATGATATAAAAACGACTGTTCGGTTGCAATCGATATTTAAAATAGTAATGAGATGCTATACCGGTGCATATAACTCTGGATGTTAAAATTAAACACAAAAAAGACACCTTCAGCGAATACCGATGCCAGGATAAATAAATTATGCAAGAAGGTGTCCTTAAAGATAACATGAAACGATCTTATGTGGAAAGTATACAACATGTTTTTAGATAAAGCAGGTTCATAATAAAAAAGATAGAATTGCCTCTATCATCCATGTAGCGTGCACAAGGATTTTACATTCTTTTTAAAAGTACTTTGAACCCTAAATGCAGTTTTCGTTTTGGCTGAACTTGTATCGAGCGTGATTAAGTAACTGTTTGTCTGCGGACGGAATGGTATGGTTGTTTATAGTGATGGTAAAAGCACAGGCAGTGAATGTAATTCGAATATCATTGTACTGTTTAGGTTTGGATTTGGTTAGATAGGATCGAAATGTCCTTTTCGTGTGTCTGAATAAAAGTGTCGGATAGCAAACAGTGGACGAGCAGCGGATAACTGATGGTATGCGCAGGTGGCATTACTATATTATGGGTTGAGGGGGATCGCAATAACAATTTTGGACAGTAGTTATAGTTAATTTCATGAAATTGCCCCGCATTTAATACCCAATCTCGCCGAAGACATAGTTTCGGCGCATTTGGATCGGTGAATTGTAATCAGTAGGTAGTTTTTGTCATGATGTAGAATAAAATACTTGACAAGTGTACGCTAACAACGTATACTTCAATTAAGCAATAATATATAACTTATTAGAGATACATATACTATTGAGAATAACTGACAGACATAGTAAATTAAAAAGATGGAAGTGGCAGATAAAATGGGTATGAAAGAGATAAGACAAAGGACTGGCTGGTCACAAAGTAAATTTGCAGAACATTTCGGTATTCCGGTAAGAACGCTGCAGCAATGGGAGCAGGGAAAAAGTGCGCCGCCTTCTTATGTAACAAGGATGATCGCTTATATTTTGGCGTTTGAAAAAATATTTGATAGTCAGGGAATGGAAGAACCAGATGGAAAGCAAAATACAGAAATTGGAAGAAGTTTTCAGGATAAGACGGAGCAAAAAGCTGTACAAAAACAAAATATCGAAAATGATTTATAAGATAACAATATTTAAACGACTTATATCAGGAAGTGATAATAATGACAGCAAAAAAGAAGATAAAACCGGACGCTGCGTTAAAAGATTTCTGGCGAGACAGGGAGCGGTTTGCGGACTTGTTTAACGGTACACTGTTCGGAGGGGAAAAAGTGCTGGATCCGCAAATACTTCAGGAAACGGATACGGATATGTCTACGGTAATAAAAACAAACGATCAGGCAGAAACGGTGGAACATTTTCCGGACGTGGTGAAAAAGAGCATGAACGGAGTGGATTTTATGCTCCTGGGGCTGGAAAATCAGATGAAAATACATTATGCGATGCCGCTTCGGAACCTGACGGGAGAAACACTGGCGTATCTGAAAGAAT
>CAJTMV010000003.1:195226-205921 GCA_910577225.1 uncultured Eubacterium sp.
GAAGGAAAATGGGACAGCGGGGATGAATTTCTGTCAGGACTGCGAAAGGAAGACCGTCTGCATCCGGCAGTATCATTATGTGTGTATTATGGAGAAACGGAGTGGGACGGCCCGCAGACACTCAGGGAGATGCTGGATATGGAAAGACTGCCCGCACAGCTGAAAGAGGCGGTACAGGATTACCGGCTGAACCTGGTACAGGTGGCAAAGAGTGAGAGCAGCGGATTTCAGCATGCAGAGGTAAGAGATTTTTTTGAGATTATGCAGAGCATATACCGCAGGGACTATAAAAAGATAGAGGAAGTCTACGGGACGAGGGAGATCAGTACGGAGCTGGGACTTGCAGTGGGAGCGGCGTCAGAGTCGGAAAAACTGATGAAACATGCACTGGAAGAGAAGGGAGGCAGGATGAATATGTGTACGGCATTACAGGAGCTGGAAGATACCGGCCGCAGGGAAGGAAGGATCGAGGGCCGCAGGGAAGGAAGGATCGAGGGCCATAGGGAAGGAAGGATCGAGGGCCATAGAGAAGGAAGGATTGAGGGAATCGTAAAAACCTGTATGGAATTTGGAGCGACAGAAGAGGAAACAGCAGAAAAGCTGCAGAAGCAGTGCGGTCTTGAAATCTGCGAAGCGCAAAGATTTGTGATTCAGTATTATCGGTAATAGACCGGATTGCCGGACTATTACCGATAATCAATAGCAATGTCTGGAGTTATTCTGTCTGTTTGCCAAGCCGCTGTAGTTCCAGACCGCAGATTCCTCTGCGCAGAATGCTTTCTGCAACAGACAGGTGTACAATAAGGAACACAGTCCCTTTTGGATTACGGATTCGGAGTATGGCAGGCGCTTTTTGGGCGAAGTCCGTCTCGTCGATGTACACGGCAGATGGTATGCCGTTTGATCCGATCACAACCTGTTTGGGTTTGTATGGCAGATCTGGAAGAAACCAGAAGGTTTTCTGATCTTTTTTCTGAGGGTTTATAAAAGCACAGGGGCGCCATAGCTGCTCAGGCAGGTATTGTTCGATCAGCTGCTTTAACTGATCGCTAAAAAGATGTTCGCTGGCGATATAATCAAATTTATCCAAAGCGGATAAATTTTCCATAATTCGAACAGAGGGTTCCATAGAAGAAGGATCCTCAGTTTTTGGAGCTTTTGGTATAGAGACAGTCCCAGACTGTCTGATGAGAAAATAATCCATAGTTTACCTATATTCCTTTCTGATAACTGACCAGTCAGTTATTTCATAAGATGAGTGCTGCAAAACAGAAGCAGATTGTCTGACAGATAAGCGGTTTTTGGTTAATCAATAATTTTCATGGATTGCAGCTGCTGTGGAGAAAGAGAAAGCAGGTGCAGATGATCTCTGTCGATGACAGCGCCGTCCATAGTCGCGCCTGTAAAGTCGGCATCACGGATTCTGGTTCGGGTAAAATCGGCATTTGTCAGATTTGCATTTTTAAAACAGATGCTGCGATATCCGGTAATGGTCCATTTTGTATGGTCTGGAACACCGCGGTACGCTTTTGCTGCAGTGAAGCGTGCATTCGTTAGATCTGCTCCGGTAAAATCAGATTCATGCATCAGACAATATCGAAAGTCAGCATCCTGTAGTCTGGCATGGCAGAAACGGGCGCCGAACAGCATGGAGTCCTGAAAATCTGTGCCGGTCAGCGTCGTATTGCGCAGATCTGAATAACGCAGATCGATTTCGGACAGATCAGCGCCGGAAAAATCAAGTCCTGTAAAATCTTCGAACGCATAGGAATATTCTTCGCGCAGAGCAAACCAGTCCAGCGTTTCTTTGGAAGTGCGCTGCCTGTTTT
Source organism: uncultured Eubacterium sp. (assembly GCA_910577225.1). GTDB lineage: Bacteria > Bacillota > Clostridia > Lachnospirales > Lachnospiraceae > Eubacterium_J. The sequence continues at coordinate 197,056 of CAJTMV010000003.1, forward strand.
CCTTATAGATTGCTTCAGTGTAAGCCATATATTCGCCAACATTGATTTCAAACTCTTTTCCACGCTGTACGGAAAGAAATGGTTCGGCTTCGATGCATGGAAGGATAGAGAAGCGGAATGCAGAGACAATATATTTATAAAACTGGCTGGCACAGGACAGCAGAAAGGAAACCGTTTCCTGACCGGTAACTGCCCCGGCAAATCTTTTACGGGCAGTCATCAGGTCAGTCCATAGTTCTTTATACTTTATAAATAAAAATGAAAAATCAAAATGGCCGACCATACGCTGTAAAGGATCAAAATACCAGTTGTCGTCGTAAACACGTATTTCAGCCTTAATTTCTCCGTTTATCAGATTTGTGAATAAAAGCGTATATTCCAGATAGGATATGGCGCCCAGTTCATTTGCCCGCTGAAGGCGGATGATGGTTTCACATATTTGTTTGAAGTTTCTTTGGAATACAGGCATGTATTCGTCTAAATTTGTCTGATACAGCTTTTCTGTTTCAAATAATTTCTGCGTTTTTAAATCGTCGGCATATTGCATATATTCTTCAGTCATTTGAGAAATAATACCCCCTTGCTTTGTTTGATGGATAAAATGATTATAATGCGAACTGTGTCAAAAAGAAATATTAAAATAGTTTTAGTTACAAATTATTACAAATCAAAGATAATTTAATGTACAAATTGTTACAATTTAATAAGACTATTTTTAGTGATATTTACTGAAATAGTACAAAATCATATGAAGTTTGTAGAAAATAGTGGACAAAAATAGTTTTTTGCAGTATGATACAGGTAGTAGATTCTTATAAAGTACAACTTAATAAACCGCTATGTACAATGGAGGACTTTTATGGAAATTATAGAACAAACAAACCGGACGATCTTGTTCGACGTTGTGAATCCGGAAGTGTTTAACATGTTCAACATTATGTCAGACGTGGACGAGAATTCAAAAAGCCTTACAGATGAGAAGGTGGCGGAAATTAACAATGCCCTTCTGGTAAAGAATTTTGATGATTTTTTAAAGAAGTTCCAGCCGACGATCTATAGCTACTTTGACCAGGAACGCGGAATGGTTTATGAGCTGACCAAGCCAGCCGGAATACCAGATCCGTTAGTGAAAAAAATAGTTATTGATCGGAGCAACACGTTTTTAAAAATGTTTATTTCGATTATGGACAGCAAAAAAGCATCCGGCGCCACAAATGCGGCGTTTAATTATGAAAAAGTGACAGAGATGCTTGCACCGCACAGAACGCTGAAAGAGATTAAAAAGCTGAAAAAAGATATTTCCTATCTGGAAAATAAAAACGCAGAATTTGAAAGCGATTCTCCTGCGAAACAGGATGCGGTATTAAAACTAAAATCCAAACTTGACCGGACAAAAAAATATTACAATGAAACAGCTTCTCAGCTGACACTGATGCTTGGCATGATCAAGGATAATCTTGATACGGCCGTAAGGGCATCGCAAAAAGGCATTACAGAATTTAACCCGGCGCTTCCGGTATTTAACGAAAATGCGGAAATTGTCGCATTACAGGTAACCGATCAGCCGGCCGGACTTTTGACCGACAAAGGAGAAAAAAAGGAGAGCACCGCACTGGCGGAATCAGGCAAAGCGGAGCTTGCAGCGACTTCTGACAGACCGAAAAAAGAAAAAATCAGTTATAAGGATTTATCTATCTCTGTCATAGAAGAACAGTATAACGAGAGTATGCGGGAGCTTTATTCTTCAGTCGGACAGGAATATGATGAGGAAACGGCAGCTTCGTCACTGTCGAAGGAACTGATAGTTGCCGCATTTACAGATAAGATGCCGGACAAGCTGGTGGCAATGGATATTAGTGATAAGGTGGAGCTTTATAACAAATATTCGGCGATCAATACGAGCTGGCAGAAGGCGTTTATTCGGACGGCAAAGCTGCTGATTGAAAAGATCTTAAGCGTCAAAGCATTTTTTGATCAGTATCAGCCAAAATCTCCAATGATGCGTCCGTCTTTATTGATTGTAAACGCGAGTATGGATGAAATTTTGGAAGAAAAGAATCTCGAGAATCTGAAAAAATATCTGGAGACGGTGAATAATAAATCAGATTATAGCAATACGATCTGGTTTGGAATTGTTCCGAATATTGAATATTCAGAAGACAGAGAAATAGAATTAGACGAAGATACGATGCGTCAGTTTGGTTATACCGGGGATATGGATACCGGAGTTACGCTTGTACCGACGCCGGTATCAGATTTACAGTTTTTGCTTGATGCGATTAAAGATTATCGGATTCAGGTATTTTTCTCGTTTGAGGCCAGTGAAGACACAACATTCCTAAAACTGGCTACGCATGGCATGGATCAGTATATGGAAAACACTGAAGAGCTGGAAAATTCAGACTATAGTCGCTATGCGATACCATGTTTGCCGAATTTTACCGTGATTCCAAGCAACAAATCCCGCGTGGTTCTTGGTTCCAAGGCTATTCGTAATGCGGATGGTACGCTGGAATTTTCAAAGGATCGTGATGATTTTATGAAGTTCTGGATTTACGGCGTATATATTGGCGCTGCTTATGTAGCGGCAGGTATTGTAGCCGCTTACCAGTGCCCGAACTTTTTATCTTCCAAATTTGCGGGCAAAGTGAAGAAAGAATATCCGGGCGTCCGGTTTGACATCGAAGCAGGAGATAACGCTCTGACCGTGACGACTACAATGCCGAAGGAGATTGCAGGCTACACGGCTGAAACAAAGAGTGTGATCAATGAACATAAATATGGATTTGTATTTTCATCTGATAAAAATCAGTTAAATGGCAATTCCATTAACCTGATAACCGTATATAAATCACGGTGCATGAATGAAAGTAAAAACGGCGGTTTTGAAAGTATTTTTAGAGAAACGACCCGTACCTACCTGTATCGGATGATAGGCGCCATGACGAGCGATTATAAGAAAGACCGGATAGACAGGATCTTTGAATCAGGTGGAAAAGTAAAAGAATGGCAGCTGTCGCCAAACTATGCGAATTCGATTCTGAGAGAAGGCGACGGGATTGATAAAGGTGATTGTAATGATACCACCTATAACATAGAGATTAACTTTGCCGGAGTTTCAGAGAATATGGAACTTCAGATCAATACGGATTAATGGGCGGATGTTTACGTCTGTTAATAGAATTACATAAAATACAAAAAGGAGGTAATATTCATGGCTTACAAAATCGTAATTGCCGATGTAACTGAGTTGAGTGAGGAGATTATTGACGTTTCTTTCAACTCCAGAATCCCGGAAGATTCTTTCGCAAGATCCTCTGATATCGAAGCAGAGCTGATCATTCATGGAAAGGTTTCTTTTGACGCTGACAAACTGTTTATGCGGGATGCTGCAAAGAGTATGGCTGTCTGGGCTTTGGTAAAACCGGAAAGCGCAGATGCATACAAGAAAGTAACCGTAGAGTACCAGCACGCAACAGCACCGAGAAAATATGAATTTTCACATGCGTTCGTAGTAGCGTATAACGAAAAATTCACAAAGACAGACGGTGAGTTTGTTCTGGTTCTTAAACAGAAGAAAGACAGAATTGACGGGGTAGTTATCGAGTAGTAACAGTTCAGGTCTGATTGAATTGCTGCATCGAATCATTTCAGGGAAAGGCGTGCAGTACATGTACGCCTTTCTGAAAATTCATAGGAGTGCATATGAAAACAAACCAGATAGCCGGCAGATGTGTTTTGACGTGTATGTTTGTCTACCTGCTGATACAGATTTATTATTTGTCTAATTATGTAATTCCTTCTGCCGCAGGTAAATCCTGGAGGGAATTTGTCTGCCTGTTCCTGATACAGTCTGTATTTTTTGCAGTCTGTATTTTTGCAGTTTTTCTGTTCTTTATTTTTCAGCGTATGAAAAGAGATCGGACTTCGCCGTTTGAAGCGTTGCTGCTTGTGAATGAAGAAGGGAAAATCAAAAAAGAGGTTTTGCTGCAGGACAGACACTCTTTTCTGGTAACAGGAGCTAAAAACGGAAAAGGTGTTTTTATCGATAGTATGCAGGATCCGGATGCAGACAGATATCTGTATGGAGTATGCAATCTGGCTGGCGGCTGCTGGTACTTTGAAGTGTTGTCTGCCGGACGACCAGTCGGTCTGCGGAGAGGAACCGACGACATGATTTACAGGATGAAGGAAGGAATGCTTTATCAGCTGACAGCTGCGGACGTTATCTATGCAGATACATATAAGATTGTGATAAGAGAACAAAAGAATATCTGGAGGGAACAAAATGGGTCTGATTCGTTGTGAAAACGGCCATTTATTTAGTGAAAAAAAGTATGGGAATGTATGTCCGTACTGTAATACTGCCGTTAATAAAAACAGTAACAAGGAGGAAGATCCTCTTGGCAAATACAGTGATGTTGTATACCTGAATGATCTTGAGATATTAAAACCGGTAACCGGATGGCTGGTTTGTCTGGAAGGACCGTCCAAAGGAAGAGATTACCGGATTATAGCAGAAAAGAATTTTATCGGCCGTGCGGGGGATATGGAAGTACGGATTATTGGGGATCAGACGGTCAGTCAGAGAAATCATGCGATTATTGTGTACGACCCGGAAAAAAACAGAACGATGCTTTTGCCGGGCGATTCGCAGGGGCTCGTATATATCCTGGATGAGGAAGACAACTGGGATGCCGTTTATGAACCGCGGATGCTGGAAGCGGGAGACCGGATTAAAATCGGACAGAGCATTTTTATTTTTGTTCCCCTTTGCGGGGAAAATGATGGATTTGTATTTCATTGGAAAGAGAATGAGTAGACGTGCAGGAAGCATATAAGATCGGGAATGCCCAGTCCATAGGTTCTTATCAGATACAGAGCAGTTATTTTGCGTCTCGTTATGATGACAGCAGATGTCTGGCTGTGCTTGCGGATGGGACGGCAGATCATATCAATGGCAGAAGATGCGCGGTTCTGGCAGCCGAAGCGTGCATGCATCAGTTTAAAAATATACCGGAAAGATCGGAAGTTTCAGTTTTTTTTGAGTCGCTTGCCGCAAAGATTGTGCGGGATATGCATGAGATTATATATTTGGGAAAAACGCCGTATTTATCGTTTAGCTGTCAATATTTTTGTGACAGGGAATTATATTATTATTCTGTCGGAGGGAATCAGGTCTTTTTGTTTGACGGCAGCGAATATCATCTGCTAAAAGAAAACTGCGGCAGGATCAGATTTGAAAGAGGAATGACAGCCGGGATCATTTCCCATGGCGTATGGGAGGCATTAAACGAAAAGGAAATGATATCTTATCTGATAAAACGGGAACATCCATATGATAAGGCGCAGAAGATGATCATGGGCGTAAAAGAAAAGAATAGAAAAATAGCGGGAAATGCTGCCGTTATAGTAGTCGAGGGGTGTTTATGAGAAACTTAAACAGTAAGCTGGTCATGGATTTTATATCGGAGCAGGGATATGATTCGATAGAAAAAACGTATGTCGCATATACGCCTCTGGAAAAATTTGTCTGTATCGCCGTAGCGGAAAGCTATGATAACGAAACGGATGTAAACAGTGCGCAGCTTGCTGTAGAAGCCGTATTAACGGCATTTGAAAAAAAGCCTTCCCTGAAGCGGCTGCGGGAGTATATCCGCTATGCGAACGAGCAGATCTTACTGCATAGCACGCGCAGTCAGCTAAAAGTCAGTATTACAGTATTGGTATCGGACTATACGAGAATGCGTTATGCATACTGTGGTAATACAAGGCTGTATGTACTCTACGAAAATCTGCTTACACACACCAGCAAAACCCAGACGAAATATCAGCAGATGCTGGAAAATAATGAGGAAGAGAAACCGGATAACGAGGAAATTCATAATTTAACAGAATATTTGGGAAGAGATAAACACGTCCGGCCATTTGTATCAAAGGTCACGCCGCTTACGGAAGGTTCTACGATCTTATTTGCAACGAGTAATCTTTGGGGGCGTTTATCAGAGATCGAAATACTGGACGCGTATGAATATACAAAAACAGGCAGGGAATTTTTGGAAATCCTGCAGGAGCTTCTGCTGAGTCTTCAGGAGGAGAACGATCAGAGGATGGGCAGTTTTACGGCTGCATTCCTTTATATTGAAAAGACTTTTAAAGAAGATACCCAGAAAAAGAAAAAAAGAAAACGGATGATCTGGATTGCGGTGATCGTTCTGACTGCAATAGTTGTTATCGTTACAATTGTTATCCTTTGTATCCGGGCGCTGGATCGCAGGAAGATGACTGAGATCGAAAAGCTGGATCAAAGAGGCGTCCGATATATGGGCTATGAAAACTATGATAAAGCTCTGACGCAGTATGAGCAGGCTGTAAAACAGGCGGAAGGGCTGAGTCTGAATAACTGGCAGTATATCGAAGAAAAAAGGGAATTAACAGAAACAGTGACCGATCGGGAAGCCATCCTTACGCTTTTTCAGGAGGCAGAGGCGGCTTTTGCAGGAAGCGACTATGTGCAGGCGAAAAAGCTGTATGCACAGATTCAGAAGGAATCGGTATATCAGGGATTTGACGAGCTGTCCGAATATGCAAAGAAAAAAGCAGAAGAGATTACCGCCCGCATGCAGATTATGCAGCTGATATCGCTTGGAGATATGTATCAGTCAACAGAGGATTATGAGGAAGCGTTATTTCAGTATAACCGTGCGCTGAACGAGCTGACCAAAATGATGGATCTGGAACTGCAGGGGGATGTACAGGCGAAAATATTTGCCATTCGCCAGAAACAAAAAGAAAACAGTCAGGCAGAAGAAGCCGCGCAGAAAGAAGCCGAACAGAAAAAAGAAGAGGAAGAGGCCGCGCAGAAGGAGGCCAAGGCAGACCGTGCGGTAATTCGGATTAATACTTACATTGCCAACGCGAATAACGCGCTGGAAGAAGGCAGACCGGAAAGAGCACGTGAGTTATATAAACAGGCGCTGTCCCGGTATAATAAATTTACCGGATCGAGTGAAGATGCAGATAAACTGTACGCAGATATTACGGCGCTGGGGCAGGCCATAACAGAAGCGGAGGTCAAGGCGGCTGAAGAGGCGCAGGAAGAGCATCTGGCACGGGCAGCCAAATATATGATTCAGGCAAAAGAGGCGGCACGGGCAGGGGATAAAACGACTGCCAGAACGTTGTACGAGAATGCGCTTGCCGTTTATCAGTCGCTGAATATCTGGGACGAACGGGTGCAGGAAGTCTATGATGCGCTGGATGAGCTGGATCATGGCGGTGCAGCAGATACGGGACAGGCGCAGAACGACGCCCAGGGGCAGAAGGATGCGCAGCAGGGGCAGGCAGCACCGAGGAAGGCAAAAAACAGATAAAAGAAATAAGAACAACAATCCGGTATAAAGTGAGCGGTACTATTGCGGAGGATATCAGATGGAACATAAAAAACAATTGTTAACTTCCAGAATTGCGCAAATTCATGATCCGGTACAAAAGAGACTGTTACAGGACGTACTGGTAGACGTATTTGGCGAATTGCTTACGTATAGTGAAGAGAGTTTTGATCACCTGGAACAAAAAATCGACAGGGAAAGATCGGATCCGGATTCCCGCTACTATGTCTATACGGGAGTCTGTAAAAAAGAGGGACTGGACAGCGCGAGCCGCAGTTTGTTTGAAATCCATAGGGAAGAAGAGCATCCGCAGGGGTATCTGGGCACGTTATTTTTAGCGTGTGACTATCTGCAGATTCGCAGCTGTCTGACGAGAACTTATCGCGCAAAAGTGGAGACAGATATCGGAGAGTATCAGACAACGGTATCGCTTTCGTACTGCAGGTTTTATCTGCAGGCTTTTCAGCAGCTGTATGAATGGTTTGCGGCGAATCAAAGACAGTGGCATACGATCAACTGTCCTTTTTTATATAAAATGCTGGATATTACAGATCGGGAAGGAATCGTGCCGCAGGATGCCGTTATTTCAAAAGTATCGATCGATCTGGAGGAGCTGTCTGCGTTTGCCATGGATGATATGGTACTTGTTTGGAATCTGTCTGAAGATATCTGTAAGCCGCGCGTAGATGTTACGGTGGCAGGAAACGTATCTTATTATGCGCATCAGATTCTGATGGAAGATCAGGAAGCAGGCTGCCTGGCAGTACCGGAAGGAGAAGAACTGTTTACCGTTATTTTTTCAGAAGAAGGTTTGCTGGTGCGTACCGAAAAGGAGGCGCATCACGATTTAAAACTGGTAAAGATAGAGCCAATGTATCGGGAAAAAGATCATACAGATCTGGAGTTTCCGCTGCAAACCAATCTGCGCAGGCTGCGGCATGCAGACCGGCAGGCACTGGGACAGCCGCGTTATTTATGGACAAAAGGCGAAGTGGAGCGAATATTAAGCGCTTACGAAGTATTCCAGGATTTTGAACTGGTGGATATCTGTCCGGATATGCAGGGGGAGACAGAAACGCTGGATATGAATCCGTTTATCCGGGTACATTCTTTTTTGAAACAGAAAAGAAAAATAGCAGTTGTTTTACATGCAAAAGACAGTTCAGATATTTTTCGATATGAGAAAATGTTTTTTCTGTTAGCGGAGCTGCAGCTGTGTACAGAAGAATATGAGTGGACTGGAATACTGCGGTAAGATACGAACAGGAAATTAAAAAGAGAATTAAGAGACAAGATACGGATAAAAATTTAAGGAGAGAATGAGAAGCAGGATACAAATAAAAAAGAGAACAGAATAAGAAACGAATAAAAACTTAAGAAAAGAATAAGAAGCAGGATACAAATAAAAAAGAGAACAGAATAAGATACGAATAAAAACTTAAGAAGAGAATAAGAAGCAGGATACGAATAAGAAC
>CAJTMV010000003.1:205935-269140 GCA_910577225.1 uncultured Eubacterium sp.
AAGAAACAAGACACAAATTAAGAAATAAAAATAAGAAGCAGGATACAAATAAAAAGAGAATAGAATAAGATACGAATAAAAACTTAAGAAGAGAATAAGAAGCAGGATACGAATAAGAACTTAAGAAGAGGACAAGAAACAAGACACAAATTAAGAAATAAAAATAAGAAGCAGGATACAAATAAGAAAGAGAATAGAATAAGATACGAATAAAAACTAAAGAAAAGAATAAGAACCAGGATACGAATAAGAACTTAAGAAGAGAATAAGAAACAAGACACAAATTAAGAAATAAAAATAAGAACCAGGATACAAATAAGAAAAGGAAGTTTGAGGTAGAGCGTATGGTGGAAAGTAACCGGATCTGGGCGCCATATCTGATCATGCTGCAGCAGGAAGGAGATTTGTCCAGACTGCACTATATTGTAAAAAATAACAGAGTTTCTCCTTATCTGGAGCTTCAGGCGGAAAGTCTGCATGGAAACGGGAACTATGAGGATGGTTACGCGCGGCTGGATGTCAATCCGTACGTACGTTTTTTTTCTATTTTTGATCCGTTTCTGACTCCGGATGACCTTGGATACGAGGAGTTTGATCAGGCGCTTTCGGATATTATCCTTCATTATCTTGCGGATCTGGATATTAAAATGGGAATGTGCCGGCATGATTTTCATCTGCGTCTTCTGATGCGTGATCTGGAACGGGGAGTTTACGGAGGACTTGCGCAGCTGGAAGCGTTTACAAAAATGGAAAAACGAATCATTGCGGAATGGCTGATTCGTTTTTATCATACAGCAGACGGGCCGGGGAGTCTGTCCGGAGCGGTGGATGCGCTGCTTCCGATCTGCCGTATTTATATCCGTGAAGGAGAAGAATTTGTTTTCTATATGAGGCAGCCATACGATGATACAGAAGAAAAAAGAATTCAGTTTTTAATCCGGCTGTTTTTGCCGCTGGCATGTTCCTGTACGATTCACTGGACGCAGACGTATGGAGTGCTTGGGTATGAGGAAACGACGCCGATGGAGGATTTTGTCCTTGCATAATGAGAATTGACAGAATGAGGTGCGGGTGATGCAGTATGAAACATACAAACTGGGAAAATTGAAAAAAAATCCGATTCGACGTCTGTATACCCGTGAGGAGCTGGAAGCATTTGAGCTGCCGAGACTGCGCGATATTTGCCGTACGGAAAATATTAAGCCTCCTACCATGGAGATGTTTCATCGGAAAGAGGAGCTGGCGGCGCTTTTATACCGTTATCTTGGAATTGTGAAAAGACCGGGAATTGCCGTTTATACAAACGAAGGGTGTAAGCGTCTAAAAGATGCTTTTGAGAAATCAGGAACCGGACAGATGGGCGGGATTGAAGTGCCGGCGCAAATGGTATTATTTCAGGATCAGTCGTCGTTAAATGACAAAGAGGATCCATATCTGGCGATTACCAGACAGGAACCTGGCATGTATGCGTTTCTTGTGGACGAAATGCAGGAAATACAGGCGGTGCTGATGCTGGATCAGGTAACGGCAGGCAGATATCAGATGCGCCTGGACAGAGAGCGGATGTCTCCGGATCTTCCAGCTGGCCGGTTTCATCAGTGGGAGCTGCTGTTTACAGAGCCGGCTTATACGGAGGAAGTTATTCGCTGTTATCGTGGCAGGGAGCGAAGAAAAAGTATGATTCCCTATATTCGTATCCCGATCCCGGAAGTCTGGGTCAAAGAAGTCCCGCAGTCTCCGGAACCGCTGATTATCGATTATGGAACCTCGTATACAACTGCCGGAACCTGTTTTAGTTTCCATCAGACGAGTGCGGGGAAAGGGGAGCGGATAACATTTCCGGCTGTTTTGGATTGTGAATGGAGACAGCAGGGGAACTGTCAGAGCTGCGGACTCAGTCCGAGTGTGCTCGCCATCAAGGACTGCAGCGATGGGGTACCGGAGCATATGACCTTTTTGTACGGGGAAGAGGCGGTGCAGGAAGAAAAAAACAGAGGGTATATGGCGCGCAACAGCATTTTTTACGATATGAAGCGCTGGGTGGGACGTTACCGAGAGCGTATACAGGTGTCGGACTTGGAAGGTAATACATGTGAGGTTGAGCGGCTGTTTTTAATCCGCGCGTTTTTGCTGTACATTATTGACCGCGCGCAGCAGCAAAACAGAGTCAGATATCCGAAGCTCTGTTTTACCTGTCCGGTGAAGCAAAAGGCGCTTTCTTTAAGAATGTATCAGGAAGCGCTGCCAGAATACGTGGTGCTTACCAAAAATATTACAGATGAAGCCGTTGCGGTGGCGTACCACTTTCTGGAACAGGGGATTCGGGAGCTTGATTACGAAGACGGAGCGCCAAAAAAAATGCTGATTCTGGACTGCGGCGGCGGAACGAGCGATATGGTGAACTGTAATTACCGAATATCGAACGAAGGAATTACGAGCCGTCTGGAATTGCACGTAACGTATGCGCATGGAGATACGAATTTTGGCGGAAATCATCTGACCTGGCGTGTGATGCAGTATTTGAAAATCCGACTGACAGAATCGATTTTGCGGCAGGAACCTGCTTCTATGGACGCTTTATTTCCAGGAGTACTTTCGCAAATATATGAAAAAGTAGATCAGGACGGGGTGGAAAAAGCATATGAGACATTTTCAGAGGTCTATCGTAAGGCGGAAACTCTGATTCCTACCTGTTTTACCGCTTACCAGAATCAGCCGGAAAGCGCTTATTTAAAGGTTAGAAGCAACTATTATTTTCTCTGGAATCTTGCGGAAACCGTGAAAAAGAAACTGTACTTTCAGCCGGGGATATGCAAAGTGCAGCTGCGTCCGCTGTTTTTGGACTATGCGGTATATGGCTGTTTTGATGATTTTCATCTGTTTTTGAAAAGAGAAAAAGGCGGCTGGGAAACGCGTACGCTCTGCCCGGAGCTTCTGATTGAAAAAGAAGAAGTAAATCTTTTGCTGAAACCGGATATTTACGGATTTTTGAAAAACTTTATCGAACCGTGGTATGAGAGTGGGCGCCTGATGGATATCGACCGGATTATCCTTTCCGGACAAAGCAGCAAAATCGAACTGTTTCGGGAAGTCATGAAGGAATACGTGGCCGGCAGAAAAGCAAAGACGGGCGGAGAGAGCGGGTGCGAGCGAAAGTTTTTATGTATGGACGGGGCAATGGCTTATCAGCAGGACCGCAGAACAGGAAGAATACGGACCATGCTGAGTTATGAACCGGCGCGGGCGCCATATTCTCTGACTGCCGAAGACTATGAAATGGCAGGAAGGCAAAAAACGCTGCTGGAAAAAGGAACTCCGATGGGAGAAGTATACGGGTATCTGTCAAGGCCGACAAGTACAGAAGAAATTTTGTTTCACCTCAGGGACGGTATGGACAGGGAAGTATCCTGTATCCCATATTCGATTCGGACTGAAGGCCGGGAGGAAACTGGCTATGGAGAGCTGCTTTCGGAATATCCGATTATCAGGCAGGAAGATCTGGACAGTATGCAGAATGGCGAATTGCGGCTGTTTATCTATGCAGACGATGAAAACTGGGGATTTTCCATATTGGAAACAGCCAGAGAAGCGAACCAGTTGTATACGAGAACACCTGGTTTTGTTCCATTTGAGCCTGGGGCCTGGGAAACCGATTTTTTTGACGGGAGGCATTAGCAGATGCAGAATTTTGCAGAACCGTTGTTTAGCAAAGGCAGGGTACTGAAAAGAGAAAGCCTGGAAGCGTTAAGGGACTTTCCGGGAGGTCTGGCAAAGCTGGGCCTGTCAGACTGGACGGATGGCGTTTTGTATGGATTTGACATTTCATATGAGGAAACGGCTGGGGACTCGGGAAACGGAGCGGTCAGAATTACTTCGGGCGCCGTATGGTATCAGGGACAGGTCGTGCTGACAGAAACGGAGAAGATTCCGTTTCGTGCATACGAGCAGCAGATTACCGTATGTCTGAGACTGTATCCGGGCAATTATACAGAAGATTTTTTTATACGTCCGCTGGAGCTGCGGCTGAAAAATGGAGAGCCGGGAAACAATGAAATGGAGCTGGGCAGATTTCGGCTGTCGGAAGGCGCGCGCCTGCGAAAAGATTACAGGGATCTGCGAGACTGCCGCACGACTTATAATACGCTGGATATTACGCAGATACCGTACGCCGGTCCAGGCGGGGTAACTGTATCGCCGGTCCTGCTGCGGATGTTTGCACGTATGGTTATGGAAAATATGGACGCGACGGATACAGATATGCAGTTTGCCCTGCTCTGCCTGTCCCATCCGCCGGTTTCCAGAGAGTGTCTGCTGCGGTATGTCTGCCGCCGGCTGGGAGAACCGTTTCGGGAACTGTCCCATGCGGAAATATTCGAAAGACTTGTTCGGATTGCCGGAGCAGGCGGCCGGGGGATGGGCCAGCAGAGGCGTAAAGAAGGCCCAGCCGTATTTTAAGGAATATGCGGGCGGCGGGTACAGAAAGGATGGAAAGAAAAACGTATTTGGAAAGGCGGGCGGGATATGAAAAGAAGCGACAGTTTCAGACAGAAGGGAAAGGAGGCAGCGCATTTTGTATGACGTCTGTCAGAGACGATATAAAAGATGCGCGAAAAGATTATGAGTCAGTCTTATGTAGTAAACGGAGCAAAAGTAAGCTGTACGATGGGAACGGTGGACGTTCCGCTCAGAACGACACCGGGCAGACGCGTGCAGCTGCGCGGGAAAGATCGGGCAAATATTGGAGACTGTGTGCCGATTCTTAACGTCGGCCCGTTCGGAGTATGCAAGACGACACAGATGCCGTGCGTTCCGGCCTGTGCGATCTGGCTGAATGGGAAGACGAATGTGCTTGTGCAGGGCCTGCCGGCGCTGCTGGACAAGTCTATGGCGATCTGCCCGGTTGGGGCAGGGGTACTTAAGCTCAAGGATGATGGACAATAGGCAGAGGCGGTGACCCGAACAGTGATACAGGGATGATCGATGTAAATGAACTCCAGGAGGCATGAAAAGATGAAAAAACATGGGGATGAAGGATTTATTGAAATGTTACGGGAAGGACAGGAGGATGCCAGAAATAAAGACATCCAAAAAGGAAGTGTCTTTGTGGATGATGAAGAATTGCAGTTTCACGAACGTGAAATATTAAAGAACCTGATGTGGATGTGGCTTCCGGATGAATTTACCATGTTGAACAAAATGATGATCAAAGTAAAATATCCGAATGAAAACAGGCCGGATATTATTTATTCTAATAAGGAAACAACGATAAATGTTAGTTTTTCCCATAAAAGGGATAAGCTGCTGGCAGGACAGGAAGAAGAAGTACGCGATTATATGGGACAGGTGATACAAAGGCTGTATCCAACCAGCAGTATCATAGATAAAGAAGTGGTTTCGGCAGGAGAAAATAAAGTTGCATGGATGGATTTTGTGACGCCTGCCATGGATGGGCAGATTTATAATCTGATGTTTTTTACCCCGTTAAAAGGAAGGCTTTTTATGGGATCCTGCAACTGTTTTGCACAGGATCAGGAAGATTGGAAAGATTTATTCGTGCAGATGATTGCATCGATACGTACAGCATAAAGGTGAGACTGTAATTTTGGTTGAGAAGCAAACTATCTGGCGCTCGAAGTAGAGATGACAACAGTCTGTACGAAACGGAATATGACAGATGCAATGTGGTTAAGAAAGGAAGGTGTTCTTATGGAATTGCAGGAAATTGGAAAATATGGAATAGCTCCATTTGCGCTTGAAAGAATTCTGGAACTGGAATTGGTGAAAAAAATAAATGAACATGCGACATTGTATGTGAAAGGGGTTCTCAAAGAAGGAGAAGAAGACAGTCTGATCGGGCAGCAGTGGGACAAACAGGCAATTACACTTACAGAAGCAGGAAAAACATTGTTTTGTGGTGTGGCATCAGACGTAGGTGTAATTTGTGAAAATGGTATTTATTATCTGGAGGCGACAGCTGTTTCCTGGACGATAGAGCTGGATCGCGAAGAAAAGAAGCGTTCTTTTCAGGAAAAAGGCCGCAGTTATCAGAGTATCGTAAACCAGATTGCAGGAGAATATGGAGCGACAGCAAAATGTGTGGCGCCAGATAAACAGATTGAAAATCTGCTGCTGGAATACAGGGAGACAGACTGGGAATTTTTAAAGAGGCTTGCTTCACACAGTAATAGCGTGCTGGTTCCGGATCCGACAAAAGAAACGCCGGCATTTTCATTTGGATTGTCTGGCGGAGCGTCTTATACAGAAGAAACCGGAAAGGCGGATTTTTCTGTAAGGAAAAAAGTAGCGCGCTACAGACAGCTGTCTCAGTGTCAGGATATTTCTTATCAGGAAGCAGATGCGGTAGAATATACGATCCGAACAGAGTTTGCGGCGCTTGAAATCGGCGATCAGGTGAATATTAAAGGACACAGCCTGTATGTGAGGGAAGTCAGACTGAGACTGAAAGGATCTGTTTTTTTGTGCACCTGCAGCGCTACATCAAAACCAGGCATTTCGGCATCAAAGGCATGGCATCCGTATATTAGCGGCCTTACATTGAATGGTAAGGTGTTGAAAGCGATCAATGATACGGTAAAAGTGCATCTTTCCATTGATGATACACAGGACGAAGGAAAAGCATATCCATTTCCATATGCAACCGGTTATTCCACAGAGGGGCATACCGGCTGGTATGTAATGCCGGAAGAAGGGGATACGGTGCAGATTGTGTTTCCGACAGAAGATGAAAATCAGGCTTATGCTGTGCAGGCAGTCCGACAGGAAGATACGGAAAAGACGGCGGATCCGAGAGTCAAATATTTACGTACGCCAGATGGGAAAGAGATCAAGCTGGACAAAGAAGAAATATTGATTACAGCAAAAGACGGCGTGACATATGTACGGATTAATGAAAATTCAGGCGTAGATATATTTACAAACAAGGAAGTCAAGGTGATTAGCGATGGAAATATTACGGTCAACAGCGGAGCTAATATATCGATGACCAGTAAAAACGATTTCAGCATTCATGCGGGAAAGAATCTAAAAGTTACGGCAGAAGATTCCATCACGATCACGAATAAAGAAAATAATATGAAGATGGTTCCGTCAAGCGGAATCAGCATGTCGGCGGCAAAACCAGTCAAAGTATCAAGCGGCGATACAATGGATCTGACGAGCAAAGGGAAATTTACAGCTGGTTCCAGCGATGCTATGCAGATTTCAGCATCTAAAGATTTGTCAGCGTCTGCGGGTAAGAAGATGGCACTGTCAGCATCCAGCTCTCTGGAAGAGTCCTGCAGCGGCAGTTCAATAAAAATGGACGGAAATATCAATATGAAGGCAACGCTAATTAAAGAGAATTAAAGATAAATGAAATTCATTTAGCCTGGATCTTGTAATATTTATGGGAGAGAGGGGGCAGGTAAATGGGAGTTATGGATATTGTTCATGGCGTATTGGATGTTGCGGGATTTATACCTGTAGTCGGAGCTGTGGCTGATGTAGCGAATGCTGTTATCTATGCGGCAGAAGGAGACTGGGGAAACGCAGCATTAAGCGCGGTATCGGCAATACCAGGTGTTGGCGATGCGGTTGGTGCAGTGGGGAAAGGAGGAAAACTTTTACTAAAAGGGGCAAAACTGGTAGAAGACGCTCTGGCCAAGGGTAAGAAGATGTTATCTTCGTTTGGTAAGCGGATGGGTAAGGCAAAGACGGGAGCAAAAAAAATAACAGGTAGGTCCCGGAAGAAAAAAGTTGAAGAAACCAAAACAGAAAGCAAGCACGTCTGTACAAACGGAAAGTGCTTTACCGGCGATATGCTTATTTTTACGAAACAAGGTCTTCGGCCTGTCATAGAAATACGCAAAGGTGACGATATATATTCGAGAAATGAGCGAACAGGAGAAACGGGTTTTTGTAAAGTTGAAGATGTATTTTGCACAGAAGCGTATACCATTTATCATATCTGGCTGGATGGAAAAGAGGAGTTAAAGACAACTGCATATCATCCGTTTTTCGTCAAAGACAAGGGATGGGTGAAATCGATTAATCTGCGCGAAAATGATATATTGGAAACGATGGAAGGAACTGCATGCATTACGCAGATCAGGAAAGTGAGGCATGAGGAACCGGTACCCGTTTATAATTTTCATGTGGAAGACTGGGAATCTTATTTTGTGTCTGAGAGCCTGGTTTATGTACATAATACGGATGGAGAACATGTAGAAGAATCACAACTGGCCAAACCAGGGGAACCGTTGTACGTTGGATCATATAGCTCGTCCAGAAGAGGAAATAAAAAAACAGGATTGAATAAAGATTATACACCTCATCATGTTGTACAAAATGCAGAAAGTTCTGTATCTCATGGGAAGGGTATTACCATTAATATACCAAAATCATTACATAAAGAGACTGAAACTTTTTGCAAAAGACGGAAAAGAGCGTCAAAAAGAGATCATTTAGCTGCGGACATTAAAGAATTAAGAAAACTATTAACGAAAAATGGATACGATCGAAAAGTAGTTAATAGACAGTTAAGAGAACTTATAAGGCAAAATAAAGCATTGGGTGGATTTGATAAGCCACCAAAAAAATAGGAGGATTTGACAAATGAATAAAGTAGAGGCACTTTCTTTTTTGAAAGCACATCAACCATTGCCGGATGATGATCTATTAAAAGAAGAAGAAATACAGAAATATAATGAAGTAAGAGAATATTTTATTAATAATCCGGATGAGGATTGTATTCCGTTATTTCTCAATTCGTTTGGAGGAAAGGATGGACTTGGGGTATATCAGTTAGTTGAAGATGTGATTACAATGTACGAAGGTGAAAAAGTTTTGCCATATCTTTTGGAATCATTTGATAGTCCATATGAAGGAGTGAAATATTGGGGCATTCAGATAGCATCTGATTTTCCAGATGAATGTTTGTTTGATCCGCTTGTAAAACTTTTTGAATCAGAAGATGAGGATATTAGGATGGCAGTTGTAACGGCTTTAGAACAACTAGCATGCAATGATATGAAAGCGCAGGAAATTATGAACGTAGTAAAGGAACAATGCAAAAAAGAAGTGGACGAGGATGTCAAGGATTTAATGGAAGAAGTGCTGTCAGATATTAGATGTAACTTGTTATAATTTTTTGATTTCTTTGTTATGATTTGCAAAAAATGATAGTAAAGCAATAGCTTGTATATACAAGTTTGTTTGACATGTTGTTTTATAGTGAAAGTTTCAGATGGAAGATGTATTTAGCCGAATATATGACCATTAAAATATTTGAAAAACGTCCAAATTATGATGGTTTTTCTGATTGAGATTTTGAAGATTGATTATTTGTCTGGAAGATGAAGAGGAAATGTATGAATAATTGTATAAAATTACTTAAAATACAGCCTGTTTTGTATGGCAGGTCATCATTTCCTTTTCTGTTTCATAAATTGTTGGAAAATAGTAGATTATTTATGTTTTCTAATAAATAGAATGCAATATTATATTGAGAATGCATTGTTAAACTAAATATGCAATATGGTGTTTCTCATTTCAATGAAATCGTTACTATTAAATAAGAGTTTGTATATATTAAACTAATTGATATTAAAATAGTTTATTCAAAATATACAATTTATCAAGATTATATTTGCATATCAAACTAAGTGCGTAAAATTAGAAAGATATTGTATCTGCAGAGTTGTTGCAAATCTCTCAAAACATTTCCCCCAATATCTCCCCAAAATAGATAGCTTTTTATTCCAAAATAGTATATAATATCGTGGTACTTTACAAATACGAACGAAAGGAATTGTATCATGAATAAGAAAAAATCAACCGGTTATCTCATTCCACTGATCCTTCTGCTGACAGTTGTGCCTCTGATTGTATATATGTACAAATACGAGACTGGCCTGGTTCAGTTTGACTGGAGTTCTTTGCTTGATGAAAAATATGACTTTTTTATGTATTATAAAGCCATTGCAGTTATTATAATCGGAGCAGTTATGTGCATTCTGCTTGCGTATCGTTACAAAACAAAGCAGAAGCAGTTCAAACTATGCTATGAATTTATCCCGCTTGTGGTTTACGCAGGATTTACAGTTTTATCATCGGTTTTTTCACAATATCGTTATTACAGCTTTCATGGAGCCAGCGAGGTGTTCGAATCTCTGTGGGTGCTGTTAGGTTACTGCGTTATCGCGTTTTATGCCTATCAGTTTGTGAATACGTTTGAAGAGCTGGATTGTATTATGGAGTGGATGACGATCGGCCTGATCGTTATGCTGGCGCTTGGTGTGGGACAGGCGCTCGGATATGATTTTTTTGTTTCCGACATTGGTAAGGAAATTATTACAGGAGGATTGTCAAAGCATTATCAGCTGGACTTAAACTTTGAAAAAGGAAGAGTTTTTTTAAGTGTATATAACCCGAACTATGTAGCGTCGTATTTTTCGCTGATGATTCCGATGGAAATCGCGCTGTTTATCCGACATAAAAAATGGTATTTTAAGGCTCTGTATGCGGTAATGCTGATTGCTTCGCTCATATGTCTGCTGGCATCCGGCAACCGAAGCGGAATTGTGGCGTTCGCTGTGACAGGCATTGTTGTAGTGCTGCTGTTTTTTAAGAAAATACTGAAAGCATGGAAATTTGTGCTTCCGGCAGCAGTGGTGGCGGGAGTCATTTTTGCGATGTTTCTCTCGCGGAATGATCTGATTGTGGAAAAATTTGTACGGTTGTTTACGGCTCCGCCGATACCGGACGACGCAATTTCGCAAATCGTGACAGAAGAGGATATAGCGATTACTTATCAGGGGGAAGTGTGCCACATTTCCTATGATGTTGAAGAGGATGGGTTTATTAATATTGCGATTTCCGATGACGCGGGCCAGACGCTGAATAGTACATTTAATGAAAACGAATATATTTATACCGTGGAAGACGAGCGTTTTCCAGGATTTTCTGTTCAGGCAGTCAATTTGAATGAAGAGATCGTATTGAATGTGCTGGCGGATAATATCAACTGGTATTTTAAAAAGGGTGACGATGGCACCTATTACTATTATACGATATTTGGACGCTGGGATAAGATCAGTAATCCGCCGCGTGTGGCAGAGAAGTTTTTAGAGAGAACGTTTGAGGAACGTGGTACGATCTGGTCGAAAACGATTCCGATGCTTAAAAACAGCATTTTGTTTGGTACGGGTGCAGATACTTATACCGTAACTTATCCGCAGGATGATTATGTCAGAAAGGTATATGACGGAGCGCAGCAGTCTCTGGATGTCAAACCGCACTGTTTTTATCTGCAGGTCGGTGTGCAGAGCGGTATTCCGGCGCTGTTTGCGATACTTGTATTTTATATCTGGTATTTTGTTACAGGTGTGAAACTGTATCGGGACGCTTCGTTCGCGGATGGTATGGAAGTGCTTGGGGCAGGACTGATGTTTGCCACGTTTACGTATATGGTCGTTTCCGTGCTGAACGATTCCACCGTTACGGTAGCTCCGATTTTCTGGGTGATGATGGGACTGGGTATTTCTGTCAATGAAATGGTGAAAAGAAAAAAGGAACCACAGCCAGAACCGCAGATACAGGAAAACGGAAAGTCTGGTCAGGGAAAAAAAGCGAAAGCTGGCAGTAAAAAGACAAAAAGATGACCGTCTGGTTTGTGCGGTCAGGGAATCCGGAGTGGGTTCTGACGAAGAGAGGAAACCAGAGTCTTGCGTGAAAAAGGGTGAAGCTATGAGTACAGATCAGAGAGGAACATTTATTGCATTGGAAGGAATTGACGGGAGCGGAAAAAGTACGCAGATACGAATGCTTTCAGACTGGCTGCAGGAACGCCAGATATCTGTGTATGTAACGATGGAACCTACAGATGGTCCGATTGGAACGATGATTCGTCAGATTCTGACAGGCAGAATGCAGGCAGACCCGAGGGTAATTGCGGCCTTGTTTACCGCAGATCGTCTGGATCATTTGTTGAATGAAGTCAATGGAATTGTTCATAAAATCAGGGCGGGTACCTCGGTGATTATGGACAGATACTACTTTTCATCGTATGCGTATCAGAGTGTGGATATTCCGATGGAACAATTGATTTTGGCAAATGCGCAAAGCAGCGAAATCCTGCGGCCCGATGTCAATATTTTTATAGACATCGAGCCGGAGCTGGCCATGGAACGAATTGCCCAAAATCGTTTTCACAGGGAATTATTCGAAGAAAAGTCAAGGCTTGCCAGTGTCAGGGAAAAATACATGGAGGCATTCGAACGACTGAAGGATACTGAAAAAGTAGTGATGATCGACGGGAATCAGGATCAGAAAAAGGTGGCGCAGGATATTCAGGCGGCCGTGCAGGAATATTTTAGATTTGGAAGAGAGGAAACAGCAGGCAGATACAGGGAGTGATGCAGCATGAAATATCAGACAACGAACGAATGGAATCATTTTGGATTTCAGGAAGCGTATATTTCTGAAATACAAAAAGTGAACGGCGGTTTTCAGTTTACACTGGACAACGTTACGATTGAACCGGACAATTCAAAAAACCGTGATATCCGCCAGATGCGTGCAAACGAATTGTATGTTACCATACAGGACGCAGAGATCGAGCGGCTTGTGGAAGAAGGTTATAAAGTATATAATGCGAACGGGCAGCTGATGGAGCAGTACGAGGACAGAGATATTGCACCTGAAAATTATAACGAGATTTTAAAATCTCTGACTGACGGGGAAAGCTGTATCTATGCACTGGAAAAAAAGGATGATGTGTATATCTTTACTATCGACGCCAGCAGTGAGCGGACGTATGTATTATATATGAAAGGAACCAGAGATATTGAACAATGGAACCGGTTTTTGAATAAATAAGGAAAACGCAGGACAGGGACCGGTTTCTGAATAAATAAAAAGGAATACATAGGATGATTCAGGATATAGAACCAAAAAAACTTTATAATCAATACAGGCAGGCACAGCCGGATAAGGAAGATTACATAGCTATATTCAGTAAAAATAAAATTTTAATAAAAGAATCGGCGGAAGCGGACAGATCGATACGTATGCCAAGGCGTGAGGAGCTGGCGTCGTTTTGGGAAACGGTATCGTCTGACAGTGATGTGCATGCGAAGCAGGCTGAGACCGATATTTATTTGTTTTGTATCGATACGGATTCGTATTTCTTATTTCTGATTGACGAATGTCTGTTGGATGAGGGGAGAGTTTTGCCGACAAACTGTCGATGGGCGGCGTTATCAGAAATTCGGATGCTTGCAGATCACGAGCTTTGTTTTGCGGTCTATACGGCGTATCATCTGTATCGATGGTATCAGACACATACGTACTGCGGACGATGCGGGACGCAGACGATGCCGGATACAACAGAGCGAATGCTGTATTGTCCAAAATGCGGCAGTCAGATTTATCCCCAGATTGCGCCGGCCGTGATCGCTGCCGTTACGAATGGAGATAAAATTCTATTGACAAAATATGCAGGCAGGGAATATAAGCGATATGCGCTGATTGCAGGATTTACGGAAATCGGCGAGACCGCAGAGGATACGGTACGCAGGGAAGTTATGGAAGAGGCGGGGATACGGGTCAGAAACATTCGTTATTATAAGTCGCAGCCATGGGGAGTAGATGGAAATCTGCTGCTTGGTTATTTTGCGGAACTGGATGGGAGCGATCAGATTACGATCGATGAAAATGAACTGGAATCCGCGGAATGGGTGAGATGGGAAGAACTCAGAGATATGGATGATTCTTTTAGTCTGACGCGGGAAATGATGCGTGTTTTTTATGAAAAACATGCTTTGGTATAGATTTTTTGGCAGAATTGTTGTAAGATAAATAAAATTATGTAGCGGAACAATCAAATGGAGGTATAAAAAATGGTAAACCCGGCTATGATTTTTAAGATCAAAAGTATGTGGGATACGTTTACGAGTCAGCACCCAAAACTGCCGCGTTTTTTTCAGGCAATTGCGAGCCGGCCTTTGGAGGAAGGAACTGTGATCGAACTGACGATCAGGCGTCCGGACGGAGAGACACTGACTTCCAATGTCAGGCTGACGGCTTCGGATATGGATCTGATCGATCAGATCAAAGAGCTGGCAGCGGGTAATATGCAGTAAACAAAAGTAGCAGGCAGCTTATCTGAGCAGCTGCAAAAATAAAATGCAGATGATAAGGAAACTGTTCCAGGTATCCGACATACTGTATAGATAGAGAGTGCAGGCGGTAGGAATGAATATGGAAAAGACAGCGCAATTTAATGTAGAATCAGTAGATAGTCTTGTAGAGCGTTTTCGTGCCAATGGGCTGGAGACGATTAATCTGGGACTGCTTTGTTTTCGGTTTGCTCCGGCTCTAAAAGAGATGAATCTGATTTCTGTATTGACAAAAATATCGAAAATGCTTCAGACAAAAAAAGTATCACAGGTAGAAGACAGCAATATTACAAACTGGTACTTTAATTTTTATGCAGGATTTATACAATATCTGGTAAATAGAAATATTAAGTTTGAATTGTATTATTCAAAAAAAGGAAAAAACTGGAGAGAACGCCTGGATCTGGCATTATTATGTCGTCAGCTTGGCAATTATCGTCGGGCATATGAAAAAAAATTAAAGTCGGCATAAATCGGGCAGATGAAAATAAAAAAGAGCAGTCCGACAAACCGCTCAGATGCGAAATAAAAAAAGAGCAGTCCGGCATAACCCGCTCAGATACAAAATTTACCAGAATAAAAAAAGCCTTACTGTTCATACTATCATTACAATGTCAGACAGAGACATTGTGAAGATAGATTTCAAATAGGAGGCTATGAAAAATGGCAAAGAACAAGACATCGAATGCAACAAATGCAAACAATGCAAACAATGCGAGCAACGCATCAAATGCAAACAACGCATCCAACGCGAGCAACGCATCTAACAGCTCCAACAGAGCATCCAACGCAAGCAATGCTCAGAATGCTAAAAACCAGGCTTCTAACAAAGCTGACAGCAGATTTTCAGACTGCCACACAAAATAGTAATGGCAATCGCTCCTCAATTGAATAAACTATAGTAACAAAAAACAGCTCTGTACAAAAGAAACGGAAGTTCCTTTTGCCCAGGGCTGTTTGTCTGTTACAGTCAGATCATTGCGGCTGTCAGACAGCGATAGGAGGAGCTATGGATTTTGAACTGATTAAATGTAAGGATGCGCCGGCATATTTACGCCGTCGGGATACCTTTTTCGCGGACTTAAGAGAGCCGGAGCAATATATGGAATATCATCTGCCCGGTGCGGTGAACTTTCCGTATGAACAGATGGAAACATGGGAACACAGGCTGCCGCGGGGACGTAAGATAGTGTTTTACTGCGAGCACGGAAACCTGAGTCTGATGGCAGCAAAGAGACTGAGCAGACGCGGTTATCAGGTCGCGGCGCTGATCGGCGGTGTTACCTGCTTTTTAGAACAAAATGCAGAGATTAACCAAAATTAGATTGACACCGTAAATCAGACAAGATAATATAAAATGAGATTCAATAAAAGGAACAATTACAAAAGTTGTGAAGAAAATGGAGATACTATGCAGACATTTGAATTAATAGCACCATGCCACTTTGGACTGGAAGCTGTGTTAAAAAAAGAGATCTATGATCTTGGATATGAAATCACAAAAGTAGAAGATGGAAAAGTTACGTTTTTGGGAGACGCGCAGGCAGTCTGCCGTGCCAACGTATTTTTACGCACGGCAGAGCGCGTGCTGCTAAAGGCAGGCAGTTTTCATGCCGTGACGTATGACGAACTGTTTGAAGGCATCCGTGCGCTGCCATGGGAAGTATATCTGCCGAAAGACGCAAAATTCTGGGTTACCAAAGCGGCTTCTATCAAAAGCAAACTGTTTAGTCCGTCGGATATACAAAGGATTGTGAAAAAAGCAATCGTTGAAAAAATGAAGGAATACTATGATGTGGAGTGGTTTGCGGAGACTGGGGCACAGTATCCAATCCGCGTTTTTCTGATGAAAGACGAAGTAATTGTAACGATCGATACGACGGGCGATTCGCTGCATAAGCGCGGATATCGTACGATGAGCGGCGCAGCGCCGATTTCTGAGACACTGGCAGCCGCGCTGATTCGCCTGACGCCCTGGCATGCGGACCGGATTCTTGTAGACCCGTTTTGCGGCAGCGGTACGTTTCCGATCGAAGCGGCTATGATGGCTGCAAATATAGCGCCCGGGATGAATCGCGAATTTACGGCGCAGGAATGGATGAACCTGATTGCAAAAAAAACATGGTATGAGACGATGGATGAGGCGCAGGAGCTGGTAAAAACAGACGTTACGGTCGACATACAGGGGTATGATATCGACGCGGATGTACTGCGTGTGGCGCGTGAAAATGCAAAACGTGCCGGAGTCGATCACCTGATTCATTTTCAGAAAAGAAGTATCTCTGAGCTTCGACATCCGAAAAAATATGGATTTTTAATTATGAATCCGCCATATGGCGAACGAATGGAAGACAAAAAAGATCTGCCAGAGCTCTATCGGCAGATTGGAGAAGCATATCAGAATCTGGACGCCTGGTCGTTGTACATAATTACCGGATTTGAAGATACAGAGCGGTATGTGGGACGTAACGCAGACAAAAAGCGTAAGATTTATAACGGTATGATTAAGACGAATTTCTATCAGTTTATGGGGCCGAAGCCGCCCAAAAGGAAAAAGGAAGAATGCGTGCGTTAAATCGATATCTGTGGTTTGCAGTTGTGCTTGTTGTGCTGATTATTTTAAAATTTCAGGTAACTGTGCAGAAATTTGCGCATATGGAACAGGTACAGGGGGCAGACCTTCGTGCAGAAGACTGGGACCCGGTCATTGCAGCGGACGTCAATCAGACACATTTGTCTGTAAATATTGACGGACATGTGTATACAAACCTGAACGATGGCGTGTATATGGATAAGCAGCGTCGGTTGATGATTCCGACGACAATGATACGGGATGCGTTCGACTGCAGCGCACATCTTTATGATCAGAAGATCTTTGTAATTGAGAAGAAGGAAGATGTGCTGGAATTTGAGCAGGACAAAGATTATTATATCAAAAATAAAGAAAAACGGGATTTGGACACGCCATTAACCACCCACAATGGCCGGCTTTGTCTTCCGCTGGAAGTGCTGGCGGAAGAGCTGGGTTATTCGTGCCAGTGGAATATGGAACAAAATGCATGCATGGTGGCTGCACTGACGGCAGATGATCAGATGCATCTGCCGTATCAGTATGATTTGAGAGAAAAAGGCCGCGCGCCTGCTGTCAGAGATCAGGGGCCGTATGGTACCTGCTGGGCGTTTGCCTCGCTGACCGCATTAGAATCTGCCCGCATGCCGGAAACAGACCTGCAGCTGTCCGTCGATCATATGAATCAGAATAACAGCTTTACGAGTTCCCAAAAAGACGGCGGACAGTATACGATGGCGATGGCTTATCTGTCAGCGTGGCAGGGACCGGTAAGCGAAGCGGATGATCCGTACGGAGACGGAAAGACAGATTCCAGCCTGAACGCGGTCGCCCATGTGCAGGAGATGCAGATTATCGAAGCAAAAAATCTGGAGGAGATTAAAAAAGCAGTTTTTCAATACGGCGGGGTGGAGACCTGTATTTATACAACGATGCAGAGCGCCGGCGGAGAATCTTCGCATTACAATAACGAAAAAAACGCTTATTGTTATATGGGGGAGGAAAAGCCAAATCACGATGTTGTCATTATCGGCTGGGATGATAATTTTTCGAAAGATCATTTTCTGACCAATGTGCCGGACGACGGCGCATTTATCTGCCAGAACAGCTGGGGGACGGACTTTGGAGAACAGGGCGTCTTTTACGTATCCTATTATGATACGAATATCGGTATTCACAATCTGGTTTTTACAAGCGTCGAAGAGAGTAATAATTATGACAGGCTGTATCAGTCAGATTTATGCGGATGGGTTGGGCAGATGGGTTACAACAAAGAAAGTGTATACGGAGCGAATGTGTATGTCGCAGAAGCAGACGAGGATGTGGCGGCGGCAGGGTTTTACACAACCGGAAGGAATACGAGCTATCAGGTATATGTGGTGCCGGAGTTTACCGGTGTACAGTCTCTGGAAGATCGGATACCTGTAGCAGAGGGGCAGTTTGCCAATGCCGGCTATCATACGGTCCGCTTCGATCAGTGCATACGAGTGGCAAAAGACAGCAAATTTGGAGTCGTCGTCTGGCTGTCCACGCCGAATGCAGCAAGACCGCTGGCGATTGAATACCAGGCGGATGAGCTGACAGAAGAAGCCGATCTTTCCGACGGCGAGGGATATGTGAGCGCGCAGGGCGATACATGGGCGGATGCCAGAGAGACGCTCAGATGTAATTTGTGCATCAAGGCATATACGCGAAACGTACAATAAAAGACTGCGGTACGGTCCGTTTCAATCGCAACAGAGACACTGACGCAGAGGGTTACAGAGGAGGAAAATGATATGGAAAGGAAAATGGCACGTTTTACAGCATTTTTTACATGTGCATTTTCTCTTTTTATATGCGTGGCAGTATGGTTTCTGCCGGAATTAGAACAACGGATCGAAGCGTATAGCGCAAGCATCCGCAGAGATCAGCTGGCACGGGAAGAACGGTACGCGCTGCTGGAAAAAATGTCCGGTCTGGAAATTATGGATTATAATACCCAGCAGGTGCAGCAGCAGGCGGAAAAAGCAGAAAAGGAAGAAAAAGAAATCATAAAAGAAGGAGGAGATCCGGAGCCGCAGGAAGATGTGATCGTCATTACCCATCAGATGCAGCTGGAGCTTCCTTCAGGGGCGGACGCGTCGAATGTGGAGGTAGTACACGATCTGATCGAACGCCGGATCGATATCCGGATACCGGGAGCGGACAAAAATTATATTTATGATTATATGGTGCTTGGTGAAAGCGGGGATATGGAAAGTCTTGACTATTTTAGCGAGGGTGACAGTGGTACGGTTGCCCTGACGATGGATAAGGTTGTAGAGGCGGATTATAGTTTTGATGAGAACTATTTATATCTGGACTTTTTATCGCCGGCAGAGATGCATGACAGAATTATCGTGGTAGACGCAGGACATGGCGGAGGCGCGCCAGGAGCGGTATCGGGTACACATTATGAAAAAAATATTACGCTTGCGATTGTGCAGCAGCTGAAAAAGCTGTTTGATGAGGCAGACGATCCCCAGATCGGCGTTTATTATACGAGACTGGATGACACGAATCCGTCGCTTTCTGACAGGGTAGGACTTGCAAATGAATTAAACGCGGATTTATTTGTAAGCGTCCATATCAATTCGTTAAAAGGAAATCCGGGCGTAGAAGGCGTAGAGGTGATGTATGATGAGCTTGCACCGGATACGGCGTTTGACACAAAAGATTTTGCGCAGATCTGTCTGGATGAACAGGTGGCTGCACTTGGCGCAAAGAAACGCAGACTTATAGACGGAAATAAAATCTATATTATACGAAATTCCATAGCGCCGGCCGCACTTATTGAGGTAGGCTTTATGAACAATCCGAACGAGCTTGCAAGGCTGACAGATCCGGGATATCAGAAAAAATCGGCGCAGGGCATTTACCAGGCGCTGCAAAAATCGCTCAAACAGCTGAAATAATACAAAAACAGGAGAAAAGAAATGGCAAAAAGAATCATATTTGCAACAGGAAATGAAAACAAGATGAAAGAAATCAGGGAAATTATGGCAGATTGCGGATTGGAAATATTGTCGATAAAAGAAGCCGCGCTGGAGGCAGACGTGATCGAAGATGGAACGACGTTCGAAGAAAATGCCTGTAAAAAAGTGACAGAGATTGCGAAACTGGCGCCGGAGGATATTATACTCGCAGATGATTCCGGGCTGGAAATCGATTATCTGAATAAAGAGCCGGGCATCTATTCGGCCCGATATATGGGAGAAAATACTTCTTATGAGATCAAAAACCAGCAGCTGCTATACCGTCTGACTGGTGTGGAAAAAGAACAAAGAAGCGCACGTTTTGTGTGCGCAATTGCAGCAGCGGCCCCGGGCAGCGAGGCGTTTACCACGAGAGGGACGATCGAAGGCTATATCGGCTGGCAGCCGGCAGGTACGAATGGTTTTGGTTATGACCCGATATTTTATGTGGATACTTATGGCTGTTCCACCGCAGAGCTTTCGATGGAACAAAAAAACGCGCTTAGCCACAGAGGCAATGCGCTGCGGGCAATGAAAAAGGAACTGGTCAAAAGAGGAATATTGGAGCTGCATTGAACGACAACGAAAGGGGAGGGGCGTTATGAGAGTATTAGTGATCAGCGATACACATGGATATCATAAAAATCTGGACCGGGTGCTGGAACTGGAGCGTCCCTACCAGCAGGTCATTCATCTGGGAGATCTCGAAGGAGATGAAGATTATCTGGAAGCAGCTGCAGGATGTCCGGTAGAGGCAGTAAGAGGCAATAACGATTATTTTTCGCCGTTACCGCAGGAACAGATCATTGAAATAGCCGGAAAGCGGATATTTATGACACATGGACATTATTATTATGTAGTCGCAGGCTTGGAGCATCTGATCAGGGAAGCGAAGGGCCGGGATGTGGATATCGTAATGTTTGGACATATCCATCGTCCGGTGATACGACAGGAAGGCGCATTGATGGTAATCAATCCCGGAAGTCTGTCTTTTCCACGGCAGGAAGACCGCAAACCGTCCTATATCGTAATGGAAACAGACGCGCAAAAGGGATTTCAATATTTTTTGAAATTTTTTTAAAAAAAGTGTTGACAATCTGGAAATAGTAGGGTATACTTTATCTTGCGTTCGGGAAAACAGAAAAGTTAACACAGCGGGGTGTGGCTCAGCTTGGCTAGAGCGCCTGGTTTGGGACCAGGAGGCCGCAGGTTCGAATCCTGTCACCCCGATCGTTAAAAAACATGCGGGTGTAGTTCAATGGTAGAACACCAGCCTTCCAAGCTGGATACGTGGGTTCGATTCCCATCACCCGCTTTGTCATGTCAAATGACAGCTAATATGTGTGTCCATAGCTCAGCTGGATAGAGCAACGGCCTTCTAAGCCGTGGGTCGGGGGTTCGAATCCCTTTGGGCACGTTATGGTGGGTATAGCGCAGTTGGTTAGCGCGCCAGATTGTGGCTCTGGAGGCCCAGGGTTCGAATCCCTGTATCCACCCTTTGCGTTGCGGACAGCAGCCAATACGCAGAAGGACAAGTTAATGGGCTATCGCCAAGCGGTAAGGCACAGGACTTTGACTCCTGCATTCACCAGTTCGAATCTGGTTAGCCCAGTTTCGAAATTTTATGTTGCATGGGATACTAGCTCAGTTGGTAGAGCACTTGACTTTTAATCAAGTTGTCGGGGGTTCGACTCCCCCGTGTCTCATTTGTAGATTAGTTGCAGAGAAATGTTATAAGAGATTAGGTGAAGCACTCCGTGGATGGGGTTTTTTTTTGGCTGTGTGGACGACGCTGCGGGCTGCGGATGGGAGCGCCTGCGGGAGACATACCCTGAGCGGACTGGGGTAACGCTGCGGTGAACTAATCGCTAACTGCGACTAAGACACTCGGCGTGTGGGCCTCGTGCCTAAGTCTCCGTAAGCGATGGATTTCACCTCCGCTAAAAGCACCCCTTGGACGTCCTTTCAGGGTATGTCTCCCGCAGGCGCTCCCATCCACAGCCCGCAGCGTCTGGTTTTCTCAGGCTTTAAATAATTATGGATACGTCCGCGCAGCCGTCCAAAAGTAATATTTCATCTATAATTGCAGCCAATCTGTGTTTTAAAGAGTTTTTCCCAGAAATTAATTGTATATACTGGTTCGGCATATCTGTTGAATAAGCTGCATACGAAGCAGGAATTATAACGCCATTATACTGCAAGAAAATATTTATAAAATAACTGGACAAATCATACAATTTTATGGTAAGATTAAAAAAGTTAAGAATTTCATAAAAAACATTAAAAAACGAAGGCGTTTTGCACATTGGTGCAGGGCGTTTTTTTGCTTTTTTGGAGGGAAAAAGGTATGAGACGTAAATTAGACTTTATCGATCACCAGATTATCAGTTTATTGCAGGCGAATGCAAGAATGTCGTTAAAGGACATTGCATCGAAAGTGTTTTTATCTTCTCCGGCGGCTTCTGCCAGGCTGGAGAAACTGGAACGGGAAGGATATATTACAGGGTTTCATGCAAGTATTAACCATGAGAAGATGGGATATAACATCAAGGCGTTTATTACGCTGGCAGTAGATGCCAGATTAAAAGAGCAGTTTCTGGACGATATGCGTCAGTGCAGAAATGTGATTGAGTGTAACTGCATCACCGGTGATTATGCCATGCTGCTGGAAGTTGTATATCCGGATACCGAATCTTTAGAGCGTTTTGTCGGTAAGATGCAGAAATATGGGAAAACGCAGACGCAGATTGTTTTTTCTACTGCAGTGGAGCACAGGGAACTGTCACCGGCTCTGGAGATAGAAAGAGCCGGATAAATGAACATGATTGTGATACATATGGTTATTTGTTACCCTTTTAAAATTGATTGTTAACAATTTTCGGTACTTCTATTGACAAATGGTAAAAATAGTCTATAATAAAAAATGTCAAATAGTTAAACAAAAGAAAGAGGGGGTTAACAATATGAAAGAAGAAACAGCAACAGCATTGCCAATCCGCCAGCTATGCTCTGTCGCGCTCATGTCAGCCATTATGTGTCTGCTTGGGCCGGTATCGATTCCGATTGGGCCGGTACCGATTTCTGCGATGACGCTCGTTATTTATCTGACATTGTATGTACTGGGGATGAAGCTGGGGACAATCAGCTGTGCGATTTATTTGATGCTGGGATTTGTCGGTGTTCCGGTATTTGCCGGATATACCGCAGGAGCCGCAAAGCTGCTCGGCCCGACAGGAGGGTATCTGGCCGGATATCTCTGTCTGACGCTGGTCGGCGGACTGGTTATGGAAAAAGCGGCTTATAAAAGAATCTGGTGCATCGTGGGTATGATTGCAGGAACAGCAGTGTTGTATGCGTTTGGTACCGTCTGGTTTGTCATTATGATGGAATGCGATGTTTCTTATGCAGTTTCTGTCTGCGTGACACCGTTTCTGATCGGTGATTTTGCAAAAATTGTGCTGGCGGAATTAGCTGGCCAGGAAGTACGCAAAAGACTTAAGTCTGCGCATCTGATCGACTGAAAAGCGGTCATAAACCCACTTTCCGCCGGCGGACAGATGTCGGATGCTTCACAGATTTCAAATTAATTCGGAGACAACTATTGGAAGGCCGTTATCGATGGCAGTCTGAAGTTTTTTACGCATTGCTTCTTTGTGGGCAGGTGCATAAAAATGAAAGGCATACGTCAGATGACGGCCTTTGAGCGGGGAAGCAGCCGCACAATCGACATCCTGCGGCCAGTCTGGCGTACCTATGATAATAATGGCATGTTTCCATTTGCTTCGTTACATATTTCATAAATTACATGATCTTAACCGCAATATCGTCGGGCCATTTTCTGAAAAAAGGTTTTGGCCTGTTCTGACCGCTTTATCTATAAGCGTTTCCAAATCTTTCTGGTTTTGAGCAGAACCGATTGGAACGAACGTCAATATTTCTGAAAAAAATCCAACGGCAATAGCAAATACCACGCACATATGTTAAAATAAATGCGTATCATACAATCATGCAAAAAGCAAAGGGATGAACTATGAAAATATTAATTATCAGACATGCAGATCCGGACTATGAAGCGGATTCGCTGACCGAACAGGGATGGAAAGAGGCGGGTCTGCTGGCAGAACGGATTTCGGCTATGGAGATCAAAAATTTCTATGTGTCTCCATTCGGCAGGGCAAAAGATACGGCCAGCCTGACATTGAAAAAAATGAACCGCGAAGCGGAGGAGTGTCAGTGGCTGAGAGAGTTTTCTCCGCTGATCCGGCGTCCGGACAAAGAAAATATGTCTATTGTGTGGGACTGGCTGCCGCAGGACTGGACCGTGGAGGCGGACTTTTATGACAGAGACGCATGGATGCAGCACAGGATTTTCAGGGAAGGAAAGGTGGCGGAAGAATATCGGTGGGTGACCCAGTGTCTGGATCAGCTCCTGGCAAGGCATGGGTATCAGCGGGAAGGAAATTATTATCGTGTGACAGACAGTAATATGGATACGATTGCATTTTACTGCCATTTTGGGCTGGAGTGTGTGCTGCTGAGCCATCTGCTTGGCGTGTCGCCAATGGTGCTCTGGCACGGTTTTTGCGCGGCTCCGTCTTCTGTGACAACGCTTGTGACCGAAGAGCGCAGACAGGGGATCGCTTCTTTTCGGATGAGCAGCTTTGGGGATGTGTCGCACTTAACGATCGCGGGAGAACAGCCTTCCTTTGCCGCACGTTTTTGCGAGTGCTTTACGAATACGCACGAACGTCACGATTAAATCAGAATCTGTTGGCAGGCATGGAATTTCATGTATATCATTAAAGTATCGGTAAGAAATCTTGTAGAATTTATTTTACGCAGCGGAGATATTGATAATCGGGGAGCCGGAGGGATGCAGATGGAAGCCATGCAGCGGGGCAGCAGGATCCATCGTAAACTGCAGAAAAAGGCAGGGCCGCTTTATCATGCGGAGGTTCCGCTGAAAATGGAATTTGAGGAAGAACAGTATACGATTGTTCTGGAAGGACGGGCGGACGGGATACTGGAGTCAGAGGCCTCCGAAACTGAAGCGGTCGTTATGATCGATGAGATTAAGGGGGTATTTTTTGATATTTCCGGTATGACAGAACCGGTTACCGTGCACCTGGCACAGGCCAAATGCTATGCTTTTATTTATGCGTTTCAGAATCATCTGCAGGAGATCGGCGTCCGAATGACGTATGTCAATCTGGATACGGAGGAACTGCGGTATTTTGCGTTAAGGTATTCGTTTCAGGAGCTGGAGGAGTGGTTTCTGGCCCTGATGCGGGAATATAAAAAATGGGCGCAGTTTCAGTATGAATGGCGTATGATCAGACAGAAGTCGATCAAAGAGATGGCGTTTCCGCTGTCCTGGCGGACAGGGCAAAAGGAACTGGCGGAAGGCGTCTACCGGACCATTCTGCGTAAGAAAAATCTGTTTATCCAGGCGCCGACCGGAACCGGAAAGACGATCACGACTTTGTTTCCGGCGGTCAAGGCAGTCGGTGAAGAGCTTTCGGATAAAATATTTTATCTTACGGCAAAGACGATCACGGCGGCAGTCGCAAAAGAAACGCTGGATTTGTTTTATAAAAGCGGATATCACGCGAAGACCGTACAGATTACGGCAAAAGAGAAGCTGTGTCTGATGGAAGAGACGATATGCAATCCGGATGCGTGCCCTTATGCGAAAGGGCATTTTGACCGGGTCAATGACGCCGTGTATCAGCTTTTGCACGAGGCGGACGTATTTACGAGAGAGGAAATGATCGAACAGGCGCAAAAGCATATGGTCTGTCCGTTCGAGCTGTGTCTGGATACGGCGTCCTGGGTGGATAATATTATATGTGATTATAATTATGTGTTTGATCCCCATGTATATCTGAAACGTTTCTTTGCGGAAGGCGTGCGCGGGGATTATCTGTTTTTGGTTGACGAGGCGCATAATCTGGTAGAGCGCGGCCGGACGATGTATAGTGCCGATTTATATAAAGAAGATTTTTTAATAGTAAAAAAACTGGTAAAAGAGCGCAGCCCAAAGCTGGCAAAACAACTGCAAAAATGCAATCAGATTCTGCTTGGCTACAAACGGGAGTGTGAACAGTATCAGTATCATGAAAATATCTCGGAATTTGTATTTGCTCTGATGCGGCTGGCAGGAGAATATGAGATTTTTCTGCAGAAAAACAGAGAGTTTGAAGATCGGGATACGGTATTGAATCTGTATTTTCAGATTCGGCATTTTTTGGAAATCAGCGAGCGGCTGGACGAAAATTATGTCATATACTCCGAGCATGAAGAGGAGCGGTTTAAAATACGGCTATATTGTGTAGACCCTTCAGGCAATCTGCAGACGAGACTGGATAAGGGGCGCAGTACGATCTTTTTTTCGGCGACGCTGCTGCCGATTCAGTATTACAAAAATCTGCTGAGTACCAGAGAAGATAATTATGCGGTATATGCAAAGACGGTGTTTGAGCCGCATCAGCAGCTGATATTGATCGGAAATGACGTAACAAGCAGATATACGCAGCGCAGTGAAAAACAGTACGAGCGTATGGCAGAGTATATTTATCAGACCGGTATGCAGAAAAAGGGAAATTATATCGTCTTTTTTCCTTCGTATAAGATGATGGAAGATGTGTACGAAAAGTTTCTTGCAAAAAATCTGGCGCAGATGGACTGCATCCTGCAGACGAGCGGAATGAAAGAAGCGGATCGGGAACAATTTCTGGAGGAATTTACGGTTGTGCGGCAACGCTCCATGATCGCGTTTTGCGTGATGGGAGGTATTTTCGGGGAAGGGATCGACTTAAAGGAAGAGCAGCTGATCGGGGCGATGATTATCGGTACCGGACTGCCGCAGATTGGAAATGAGAGGGAGATTTTAAAGCAGTTTTATGACGGGCGTTCCGGCAACGGATTTGATTATGCGTATCTGTATCCGGGGATGAATAAAGTACTGCAGGCGGCTGGACGCGTCATTCGTACGGTTTCGGATGTGGGAGTCATTGAACTTTTGGACGAACGTTTTTTACGTCGGGAATATCAGGAGCTGTTTCCGAGAGAATGGGAGCGCTTTGAAGTATGCCATGCGGGGAATGTGGCAGAAAAGCTGCGGCAGTTTTGGGAGCGTGCAGATACCTAAAAGGAATGTTCGGACTCGCTTCAGAGCGTGTCTGAACATTCTGTGTAGCTGATCCATATGCCTGAAAATGCAGGAAATGATGAAAAAAACTGGTCTGTATCCAGGCCGTTTTTTGTATCAAACGAACCGGAACACGCCAGTTTTTCAACGATTTTATTTCATCGTCATTTGCAGATGAATAAATATTTATTTTTCAGACATGCGCTAAGACAGCGTTTCCAGATATTCTTCGAGACAGATGTCGCTTTCATAGATCTCCTGTGCCGCTTTTACTCCGACATATCGATAATGCCACGGTTCGTAAATAATTCCGGTAAGCTGGCTTTTTTCGTTTGGATAGCGCAGGATAAATCCGTATTTCCAGCTGTTTTCCATCAGCCATTGCTGTACCGGCGTATTTTCCTGTGAAGTATCCAGAGTCTGATGACCTTCGTCTACAATATCGACAGCAAGTCCCAGCTGGTGCTCGCTTGTACCGGGCCGTGCTACGGATGTAGCGGCTTTGATACGGGCGTCTTTTTTGGAATATCCCTGCGCGCACAGTTCATCGATGCGTTCCTGAAACAGCATTTTTTGCTTTTCCGTTGAACGGTACGAAGAACAGATTAAAGGAGACAGTCCGGCGCTGCGGCAGTCGGCCAGCATTTCCATAAGCGGCGAATAACAGCGGCTGTCGATAGAATGACCGTTAGGCAGCGCGGACAGAGTAAAGGTATAGTCGTCTGGCAGCCGGTTCCATGGATTAACAAGAACCAGATTCCAGTCGCCGGAAGTATAAGTAATATGCGTGGATTCGTCATCTGTCGTTGTATCGACCAGCAGATCTTCCGGCAGACGTTCAGGAACAGGCAGCGTCAGACTGTCCGCGTTGGATGAAAACTGTAACTGATTATCTGCATTGGAATAGTAAGTATGATCATCGGCCGTTTCATTCGGAGAATAAAGCGTCTGCTCATCGGCAGCTGTAACCGGCGGCTGTTTCGCAGCGTCAGAATCCGTATACGATACGACAGCGTCGGAATCGGGTTCTTTTGGCAGTGCAGGCTGTCCGTCGTCTGGTTCCTGTCTGTCTGACCCGGTATCTGTCGTTTTTTTCGAAGATGCGGGCGGATTCGTACTGGTATCCGCAGAAGCTGTCTGCGGCAGCGGCTCTGTGAGCAATGCCATGGTCTGGTCAGTATGTCGATTCCAGGTATTGCTGACAGAGTGCAGGTTTACCAGCGACCAGTCTGCGTCAGCCAGCAGGACAAACGTAAAGACCGAAGAACAGAGCATACATTTGATACAGGTATGACGAGAGGCGCGGCTTTTTTTCTTTTGTGTAACGTTCCTTCGCTTTGCGGAACGTGTCGTATATCCGGAAGATTTTTCCTGCGGTTTTGTTTGTGGCATCTTTTGTGTATACATGGAGGGACCTCACTTTCCTGGCGGGATAGGCAAAACAGTATATCCCATATAGTTATCGGAAGAGATGGGATAATTATAACAGCATCCTGCAAACAAAAAACATTTTTTTGGCATCGTTTCAGCATCGAGTCTGAAAAATAAGTGCCAGCCTAATTAATGATGATGCATTCCGGACGTATTTTCAAAGGAAGTTCGATCGATGTTCCGGTTTCTTCTTTGAGCTGTATCGTATAGTATGCTTCGATGATGCTGTCTTTTTTTTCAAACAGAGTGTTGTAAGTATGGACAAAAGATTGTTTCAGCGCCGCTGCAGGCAGTTCGTAATAATGTTCTGCAAAGGCGGCGACAGCATCGGCGTAAACATCCAGTTCCTGACTGCCGGAACTCGTCAGTATCTGTGCCTGTTCGGTAAACATGGAACCGGCGACTGCTTTGCCGCTCTTATCGTCAAACCAGATATTGATCCAATAACCGGAATTAAAATAGATGCCGCAGGACCAGACAACCGCGGTAGTAATGTCTGCGGCAGATTTACCAGAATGGTCTTTTTTTGCTTTTTGCGCGTCGACAGCCGAAGGGAGCGTGTGATCGGTGGAGCTGTCCGAAGGCTGGGTGCTGTCAGAAACGATGGCCAGCTGCAGCGCTGTCGTATAATTTGTAATATCGTATGCGGAATCGGGAGAAAGGACGCCGTATTCTGTCAGCTGTTTCAACAGTCTGCAGGCAGCCGCATATATTTCTTCTCCGGTCCGGCTGCTTCCGGCAGACGGATATTCTACAAAATAGTGGTCTTTGGATAAGAGGCGTAGTGTGTCGAACAGGCTGGAGCTATACGTAAGTTCCGGCGGTTCGATTGCGGTATGTTCGATTTTTGCAAAAATAAGGCGGTCCTGATAGTCGTTCAGCATCGATGGAAGTAAAAAACCAGCGGTACAGACAGCGACCGTCAAAGACAGATACAAACAGGTAATGAAAAATTTTTTCATGCCGGGCCTCCTTTCAGAGTTACGGTTACCGTTGTACCGTAACCTTCTTCACTTTCAAACGATATCGTGCCGTGATGCATTTTTGCAATTTCCGCGCAGAGCGTCAGGCCGAGTCCTGCGCCGCCCTGTGCCCGTGAACGGGATTTGTCCACGCGGTAAAAAGCCTCGGTAATATGTGAGAGAGCGGTTTTTGGCATGCCGCTGCCGTTATCAGATACTTTGACCAGACAGCCGTCTGCAGTCATTACGGAGCTGACGCAGATAGAGCCGCCGTCAGTCAGCGCTTTTCTTGCGTTCTCGATCAGATTGACAAGCAGAGAACCGAAAAAATCAGTATCCAGCATACAATGACCGTCCTCGCACGTACATTGCAGCACGATCTGTTCCTTTGCCAGAACTGGTTTTAAATGGCTGACCAGATCTGAAATAATATCTGACGGAGACGCTTTTGTAAGTGTAAATGACTCGTGTTCCGATACAAAGATGTCGAGCAGCTTTAAAGACAGGTGTTCGAGTCGTTTTCCTTCTGAAAAGATGTATTTTGCGGCTTCCAGCTCGTCTTCCTTTGACAGCGACTGACTTCTTAACAGATCGGCATAACCGATAATGGACGTCATCGGCGTTTTCAGCTCGTGTGTAAAATTACCGATAAACAGGTTCTGGCGTTCCATCGATTCCTGCAGTTCTTCGATGCTGTTTTGCAGGTGGTCAGCCATCTGGTCAAAATCTCTGGAAACGGCGCCGACTTCGTCATTGCTTTTAATGCTGCTTCGATAATCGTAATTGCCGGACGCAATTTCGCGGGATGCCCTGGAAAGGCGGGCCAGCGGTCTGGTCAGGAAAAAAGCAAGGATATAGGAAAAGCAGGCGCATGCCAGAAGGAGTATAATAAAAATCTGCTGGTAAAGATTCTGCTGACTGGTACGGGCTTCATAAATCGATGAGATATCATAGGCGGCATCCAGATAATAAATCTCCCTGCCGACAAAAAAAGAGCCGGAAAGCTGAAGATAATGGCGGGAATCCGGCGCTGAAAAGACGGTGCAGGCAAGATGGGACGTGTCGATCTGTTCCGAAAGATTTCGAAAATGAGCGACAACAGTCCCTTTGGAATACAGCGTTTCGGTTTGTGAATGCAGCTGCAGCGCCGCTCCGAACGCATCCTGTGCAGAGAGCTGTTCCAATATTTTAGAAATGTCTTTTTCGTCGGTCCATTCGTCCATATTGTTGACAATCTGCAGCGTATTTAAGATCATGCGGTACGATTCCTGCGCCGCTGTTTTTTCCTGCTGCAAAGAGGTCTGAAAGGTAATGGATATAAGGGCGCTTCCGCCTGCTCCGAAAAACAGCGCCATAAGTGTAATCATACAGCAGGTAGCTTTGATACGAAATTTCATGTTTTTACCTCAAGCCGGTATCCGACTTTATTGACGGCGAGCAGTTCTTTTTCCAGATGCGCCTTGCGGCGCAGACGCTGAATATGCAGATCTACGGTTTTGCTGCCATAAATGAACTCTTTTTCCCAGATACGCTCATAGATGGTCTCACGGTACAGGGCTGTATTTGGATTTTGTACAAATAACAGCAGCAGTTCGTATTCTTTCGGGGTCAGCGCGATTTCTGCTCCGTCGCGGGTTACTTTTCTGGAACGGGTATCGATTACAAGGCCGGCAATGGCGATCGTTTCTTCGGTCTTGTGATAACGGCGCAGTACGACGTCTACGCGTGCCAGCAGTTCGATAATTTCAAACGGTTTTACAATATAGTCCTCAGCGCCCATGCGCAGACCTTTTACTTTATCCGATACGGAATTTTTCGCGGTAATAAAAATAACAGGGATTTCCAGCGGACGAATATATTCCAGCAGTTCAAATCCGTCAATATCCGGAAGCATAATATCCAGTAAGATCAGATCATAGCTGCCGGCATCGATCAGATCGGCAGCCTGTGTGCCGTTAAACGCACAGTCGCACAGATAGCCGGCATTTTTCAGGCTTAAGCGGATCAGATTAGAGATCGGTTTCTCGTCTTCAGCGATCAGTATATGAATCAAGGCAGGTTCCTCCAGAATCAGGAATTTACATTGGGTCAGGCAGAAAAAGTAATATTCTGCGCATTTACTTTACAATGAGAAAGCATCAAAACGGCAAATATATGGGGAATGTGAACAGTAACACGAATGTAACAGTTACATGGGTTATCTGAACTGTTACACACGAATACAAACAGACAGATAAATTATAACAAAGAAGTATGGAAAAAGCAAACAGAATGCGGTATACTCCATATATGTAATTTTGATGAGTTACTGTTCACACCAGGGGGATGCAGGTACTGCGGACCCGTAAAAACGCGTAAATTTAGCAGGAGGAACTTAAAATGGGAAATGTAAGACGTGTATTTGCTGAAAAAAAACCGCCGTTTGCTGTAGCCGCAAAATCGTTAAAGCATGAGATCAGGCACTATCTGGGGATTTCCGGCGTCACGGACGTGCGGGAACTGATTCGCTATGATGTGGAGAACATTTCAGACAAGACATTTGAGATAGCAAAAATCACAGTGTTTTCAGAACCGCCTGTGGATGATATTTATGAGGAAACGTTTGATGCCAGAGGCGGCAGGGTCTTTTCCGTGGAATATCTGCCGGGACAGTTCGATCAGCGGGCGGATTCTGCGAAGCAGTGTATTCAGCTGCTAAACGACGCGGAAGAGCCGATTATCCGCACAGCAGTTACGTATGTGATTTCCGGACAGATGAGCGACCATGAGTTTGAAGCAGTCAAAAAGCATTGCATCAATCCGGTAGATTCAAGGGAAACCGGGATTCAAAAGCCAGAGACGCTTGTGATGGAATTTGAAGAACCAAAAGATGTCATTACGTTTGCTTCGTTTATCGAAATGACGCAGGATCAGCTGAAGGAACTTTATGATTCGTTAAATCTTGCTATGACATTTAAGGATTTTCTTCATATTCGTAATTATTTTGAGAATGAGGAAAAACGCAATCCGACGATGACAGAAATCCGTGTGCTGGACACGTACTGGTCGGATCACTGCCGGCATACGACGTTTCTGACAGAGCTTACGGATGTTTCTTTTGCGGACGGATATTACCGTAAACCGATGGAGGATACGTATCAGGATTATCTGGCTACGTTTAAGGATCTGTATCAGGGACGCAGCGATAAATTTGTCTGTCTGATGGATCTGGCGCTGATGGCGATGAAGCGGCTGAAACAGGAAGGGAAGCTGCAGGATCAGGAAGAATCAGACGAAATTAACGCCTGCTCGATCGTCGTTCCGGTAGAGATCGACGGCCAGACGCAGGAATGGCTTGTGAACTTTAAAAATGAGACACACAATCATCCGACAGAAATCGAACCGTTCGGCGGCGCTGCGACATGTCTGGGCGGAGCGATCAGAGATCCGCTGTCTGGGCGTACGTATGTCTATCAGGCGATGCGCGTGACGGGAGCGGCAGATCCGACGCGTCCGGTCAGCGAGACACTGGAAGGCAAGCTGCCGCAGAAAAATCTGACCAGAGGAGCTGCAAAAGGTTATTCTTCGTATGGGAATCAGATCGGGCTGGCGACCGGATATGTCAGGGAAATCTATCATCCGGATTATGTGGCAAAACGTATGGAAATCGGCGCGGTGATGGGAGCCGCTCCAAGAGCAGCGGTACAGCGGCTGACATCGGATCCCGGAGATGTGATCGTACTGCTGGGCGGACGGACCGGTCGTGACGGATGCGGCGGTGCGACGGGCTCTTCCAAAGCGCATACGACGCAGTCCATCGATACGTGCGGCGCAGAGGTACAAAAAGGAAACGCGCCGACAGAGCGTAAGCTGCAGCGGCTGTTCCGCAGACCGGAAGTATCGCACATCATTAAAAAATGTAATGATTTTGGCGCGGGCGGCGTGTCCGTGGCGATTGGCGAGCTGGCGGACGGACTTCGGGTGGAGCTGGATAAAGTACCGAAAAAATATGCCGGACTGGACGGCACGGAAATCGCGATTTCCGAGTCTCAGGAACGTATGGCGTGCGTGATTGCGCCGCAGGATGTGGAACAGTTTCTTTCCTATGCGGCAGAAGAAAATCTGGAAGCCGTCCCGGTTGCGGTTGTAACCGAAGAACCGAGACTGGTGCTGGTATGGAGAGACAGGGAGATCGTGAATATTTCCCGGGCGTTTTTAAATACAAACGGCGCACATCAGGAAGCGGCAGTGGCTGTCGATATGCCGGCCGCAGAACAAAATTACTTCCAAAAACCGGGACTTGCCACAGTAAATGAAGATCTTGCAAAAGATGATGTAAAAGCTGCATGGCTGGATACGTTAAAAGATCTGAACGTATGCTCGCAGAAGGGACTTGTAGAGATGTTTGACGGCTCCATTGGCGCAGGAAGCGTTTTTATGCCATATGGGGGACGTTATCAGCTGACCGAAACACAATGTATGGTAGCAAAGCTGCCGGTATTACAGGGAAAAACCGATACTGTAACTATGATGGCTTATGGATTTGATCCGTATCTGTCCAGCTGGTCGCCATATCACGGAGCAGTCTGGGCCGTACTGGAATCTTTGTCCAGAATCGTGGCGTCCGGCGGGGATTACAGCAAAGTACGGTTTACATTTCAGGAATATTTCCGCAGGATGAGCGAAGAGCCGTCCAGATGGAGCCAGCCGTTTGCCTCGCTGCTTGGCGCATATGCTGCGCAGATCGGGTTTGGCCTGCCTTCGATCGGCGGGAAGGATTCCATGTCTGGGACGTTTAACGAGATCGATGTTCCGCCGACGCTCGTATCGTTTGCCGTAGATGTGGCAAAGCAGCAGGATATTATTACACCAGAATTAAAGAAAGCAGGAAATCGTCTGATTCTGCTGAATATAGAGACGGATGAATATGATCTGCCTGTTTACGAACAGGTAAAGAACTTATACGATACCTTCCATCTGCTGATTGGAAAACGGGCAGTTGTTTCTGCTTATGCGCTGGATGGGAAAGGAATTGCCGCAGCTGTCAGCAGGATGGCATTTGGCAATAAACTCGGCGTGGCGCTGGATCAGAGCGTACTGACGCCGAAACAGCTGTTTTCGCCTGCATTTGGATGTTTTGTGGCAGAAGTCGGGGCGGAGAGTCTTGCACAGGTAAAAGAAACGATTCATGCGGCAGGACTGGACGATGCGTTTGCAGTGATTGGCGAGGTAAGTGCGGACGCTGCCTTTAGCTATGGCGACGCCGCAATTCCGATGGAAGAAGCGATTGCGGCATGGACCGGGACACTGGAAAAA
Source organism: uncultured Eubacterium sp. (assembly GCA_910577225.1). GTDB lineage: Bacteria > Bacillota > Clostridia > Lachnospirales > Lachnospiraceae > Eubacterium_J. The sequence continues at coordinate 240,516 of CAJTMV010000003.1, forward strand.
GTATTTCCAACGATTGCGACAGAAGGAAAAGAAGAAGTTCCTACCGGTATTTACCATACGGACAACGTTTATGTGTGCAGGCATCGCATCGCAAAGCCGACGGTATTTATTCCGGTATTTCCTGGAACCAATTGTGAATACGATTCTGCAAAGGCGTTTGAAAACGCAGGTGCGCAGGTGCTCGTAAAGGTGTTTCGGAATCTGGACGGCGCGGATATCAGCAGCTCTGCGGCAGCGTTTGAAAAAGCGATTAATCAGGCGCAGATACTGATGTTCCCGGGCGGATTTTCTGCAGGGGATGAACCGGAAGGTTCGGCGAAGTTTTTTGCAAATGCGTTTCGGAATGAGCGGGTAAAAGAAGCGGTTATGAAGCTGTTAAATGAAAGAGACGGACTGGCGCTCGGCATCTGCAACGGATTTCAGGCGCTGATCAAACTGGGACTTTTGCCTTATGGAGAAATTACCGAGCAGAAAGCGGATTCGCCGACGCTGACATATAATACGATCGGACGGCATATTTCCAGAATGGTCTATACAAAGGTGGTATCGAATAAGAGTCCGTGGCTGGCACAGGCAGAAACGGGCGGCATCTATACGAATCCGGCGTCTCATGGGGAAGGACGATTTGTTGCCGGACAGGAATGGCTGGACAGACTGTTTGCAAACGGACAGGTTGCGACTCAGTATGTAAACGACGCAGGCGTGCCGACGATGGATGAGGAGTGGAACATCAACGGTTCTTATATGTCGATTGAAGGAATCACAAGCCCGGACGGACGTGTGTTCGGCAAGATGGCGCATTCGGAACGGCGCGGAGAGTCTGTCGCGGTCAATATTTATGGCGAACAGGATATGAAGCTGTTTGAGTCGGGAGTGGCTTATTTTAAATAACAGTTTTGACCGTTTTCAGGTTATGTCATAAAAGTGTACTTTTCATAGTTTTTATCTGATTCTTGTGCCCGTTCATTGGGCACAGAATCAGATTTAACAGGATCCGGATGCGCTGATTTTGATATTATGTACTTGAAAGGCATCATACAATATGATACAATTAGAGTATATCAATGAACAGAAATGGAGATTCACACATGAAGAGTTTTGGACTGTGGTATTTACTAAATTCATTGGAAATGGATAAACATGATCCGAATGAAAGTGCTGAAAACAGGGAATCAGAAAAAACTGTTCCGAAGTTTGAACTGCATGTAAACTTCTGGTCTTTAGAAGAATATAAACATATGAGTAGTAAAAAAGTTCCCTGCTTGGATATCGGGATTATGATTAAAAATTATGCTTTAATTAAAGAAATGACGTTTTATTGTCCTTTCTTTCTTGAAGAAAGTGATTATGAAGATTTGGCAGAGAAAATGTCAACAAAAAATAATGCGAATATTATATTTAATGAGGAGTGTACTATTATAAATGGAAATTATACCACTGTTAAAACAGAGAAAGAGGAACTGCTAATATTTCCATTAAATCAGGCGATTAAAGTATTTGAGTTTTGTAATAATGAGGAAAGAGCAACTTATTTTAAATTTAGATTTCAGGACTTTCAAAAATATGTAAATACAGATGCAAGAAATTCGGAACTGCAAAAAATTTCTACCTTATACGTTAGATTTCGTATTAGAGGGAATGCTTTGAAACGGAATATATATTTTGACAGCGAACCTTTGAATAAATCATTTGAAAGCGCTTTTTCCGGAACACGTATGATAGATTTTAAAATAAATGAGAAAAGAAATATTCAAGACAGTGTGAGAGCCAGGATTGCACTCGTCCAGGCGAAGCTGGCTTCTTTTGATAATGTTCATTTTTTAGCAATGGAACCATCTGCTCATGAAGTGAAAACTTTTGATAATCAGCAAATGAGTTGCAGGGAATTAGAGGAAAATCTTTGGGACGATTATCTGGATGAAAAGTTGGATTTTTCGAAAGGACATATATTGGCATATCACTGGAAACAAAAAGAGAAGAAAGCCAGTTATAGTTGTCTGGTCAAAATAAATTATTCAAAGGCAAGACCCGTTACTATTTTTTCTTACGCACTAATTGTTGTGGCTTTGGGAATTTTAAGCAGTGTAGTTGTGACGGGGGCGAATGTGTTAATACCGAATGATTTTAATGTGATTCTGCTATGTGGGGGTATAGGAGCAGGTCTGTTGATTGTGGGGATACTTATTGGAAACCGATTAAAATAGCGAATGAAAAGCATAAAAAGGTTGAAAATGATGGTGATATGACATATAATAATATGATTAAAAAGGAGGAAAAAGTATGAAGATGAAAAATGTAAATGAAAGATATTTGAGATATTCTGCTTTCTCGTCTTTTGAAAAAAATATATATTATAGTTCGATATATGCATTTGTAAAATATCTGAATATTGAGTATCCAGGATTTAATAAGTGGTATGCTGGCTTGTTTGAAAAAAACAGAGAGTTAAAAAATGATCGCGAGATTATTGTCTGTCAAAGAGATTACAACATTGCGGGAGTAGCAATTCTTAAATCAACAACAGCAGAAAAGAAAATCTGCACTTTACGAGTTGCAAGAAGGTATCAGCGGCAGGGAATCGGCAGAAGGTTAATGGAATTGAGTTTCGAATGGCTTGAGAATGATAAACCGTTGTTTACAATGCATAGTACAAAACAAAGAGAATTTTCGCCACTACTAAATTACTATGGGTTTGTTCTGGAACAAAAAAAATGGAATTATTATAATTTATTTAGTACAGAACTTGCTTATAACGGAATTTTGCCAGAAAAGAGAATACCTGTAAAGTTAAATAAAATAGAATTTTTAGAAAAAAAAATTATTATTTGTGAATGGCTGATCATAGATTTGGAAATGTTTTATAGGTGGGTGCTAAAGACCGATGTATATGCTCCAAGGGGCTTTATAGGGTAATGCTTTTTAATGCAGTATCAGAACGAGTGAAAAAGGAAATAAAAATGTAATATGATTAAAGAGCTGTCTTTGTATCAAAGATAGCTCTTTTAGGAGCGCAGGATGATTTTTGTATGTGGGATTCATGGAGTGGGAAAGTCCTTTTTTTGTAACGATCTAAGAGAAAAGACCGGAAAATTAATATTTTCTGCAAGTGATTTGATATTAAAAAGAGGCGAAAAAAATTTTCAACAAAAAAAAGTAGATGACATACAGTTAAACCAAAAATTATTGATTGATGAAGTGAATCAAATTAAAAAAAGAGAAACAGATTTTATTTTAGACGGGCACTTATGTTTGCTGGATAAGAGCGGAAAAATAAGGCGTGTATACTTTGATATTGTGAAAGAATTGGAAATAGAATTGTTAATGGTCCTGATTGATTGTCCTCAGATAATAAAAAGAAGAGTGAAGGAAAGAGATGGTATTGATTGGGAGATTGACTTTATTCAACGATTTCAAAATGAAGAAATAGAATACGCCAGAAAACTGGCAAAGATTCTGAAATTTGATTATCAGATTATAAAAGTGTCTGCTAAAGAGGAATTTGGAAAAAGTATTGTATTACCCATAAAACAAGAATATGCCGAAAAAATTTTTTCGGGCGAAAAAAAATATGAATATAGAAAAAGTGTCTGTAAAGAAAATATAGATAAACTATATTTGTATGCTACTTATCCTGTAAAGAAAATAGTGGGGGAATGTAATGTTGTTGGAAAATATTCGATGAATAAAGATAAAATGTGGCGACTAACTCAACAGTCGTCAGGAATATCATCAGAATATTTTGAAAAATATTTCAGGGAACAATACAGAGCCTGTGCTTATGAGATAGGGAACGTTAAAAAATATCAGATGCCGGTGGAGTTGAAATCTATGGGAATAAATTATGTACCACAGTCATATGTTTATGTTTCGTCTGGAATGATTTGAACTTATGGCGGAGGATATCGTATAAAAATAAAGGTGTATTCAATAGTTTAAAATAGAATTAGTATAAGTGCTGGATTTTACGATGAAAGATATCTAAATAGAACTTGCAGACCGGCAGATTCATGATATAATGGATAAAATTCAAAAAATGATATGCAATACAGAAAGGCAGTTATGAATCAGAAGGACACATGCATACAGACAGATACAGGTATGTACACAATGGAGACAACGGTGCGTTACAGCGCATGCGGCGCAGACCGCAGGACAAGACTTTCAGATATTCTGGATTATCTGCAGGATACGTGTACGTTTCAGGCGGAAGAGCTGGGCGTCGGACTCGATTTTATGCAGGCGCACCAGACGGCATGGGTGTTAAACAGCTGGCAGGCGGATGTGGTCCGGTATCCGGTGTTTGGAGAAACCATTCGCATTCTGACCTGGCCATATGATTTTCACGGATTTTTCGGATTCCGCAATTTCAGGATCGAAGACGCGGATGGGACAGGCATCGTTTTTGCCAACTCGGTCTGGGTGTTTATGGATCTGCAGAAAAACAAGCCGGCCCGGATTGTCCCTGAGGTGGCGGCGGCTTATCAGACGCTGCCGCGGCTTGACATGGAGTATATGGATCGCAAAATACCGGACGTGGAAGCAGATTTGTCAGAAGAAAAAGAACCTTTTCCGGTTCCGCGGTACTTTATCGATACGAATCGTCACATGAACAATGCAAAATATATTCTGCTGGCTGAAGAATTTTTTCCATCGGATTTTCAGCCGGTGCGTATTCGTACGGAATACAGAAAGCCGGCCGTCTACGGCGAAACATTATATCCGGTTGTTGCAAGACGTCCGCAGTGTCTGAGCGTCAGACTAAACGGAGCAGACGGGAAACCGTATACGATGATGGAATTTTATACGAACATAGCAGAAGAATCGAACACACACGAAAGGAGCCATCTATGAAATTAGGCGAATTCCAGGTTCTGCAGGTAGTAAAGAGCGTCGATTTCGGCATTTATCTCGCAGAAGATCCACATGACCAGACACGAGTGCTGCTTCCGAAAAAGCAGGTGCCGCCGGACACGAAGATCGGTGATCAGCTGAAAGTTTTCTTATACAAAGATTCCAAAGACCGGCTGATTGCGACAACGAATCAGCCCAAACTCACAATTGGCAGCTGCGCGGCGTTAAAAGTACTGTCTGTTGGAAATATCGGAGCATTTTTAGACTGGGGACTGGAAAAAGATCTGTTTCTTCCTTATAAGGAAATGACAACGCCGGTTCGTGCGGGCGACGAAGTGCTTGTAACGCTTTATATCGATAAGAGCCGCAGACTCTGTGCAAGTATGAAAGATTTGTACATGCTGCTGTCGCAGGATTCTCCTTATCAGAAAGGAGATATCGTAACGGGACGCATTTATGAATTCAGCGATAATTTCGGTACATTTGCAGCAGTAGACGACAAATATTCAGCGATGTTTCCATCCCATGAAGACTGCTCGGCATTAAAGATCGGAGATGTGGTCGAAGCAAAAGTATTAAATGTAAAACCAGACGGCAAACTGGATCTGACCCGTCGTGAAAAAGCGTATATACAGATGGATGCAGACGCGGAAACAGTCATGCAGGTGATCGGGTCGTATGCAGGCGTACTTCCGTTCAACGACAAAGCGTCTCCAGAAGTAATCAAACGCGAAATGAAAATGAGTAAAAACGCGTTTAAACGCGCAGTAGGGCATCTGTACAAGGAACATAAAATAGAAATTACACAAACTTCCATTCGAAAAATCTGAAAGAACGGAAAAAGCAGACGGACAGAACAGGTCTGCGCATAAAATACGCAGACCTGTCTGAACGGATACTTTACAGTACGTTCCCGTATTCTTTCTGGCTATGCATACACATCAATATTGCCGCCAACAGACGGATTTACCGAATGCTCCATGGCTTTGATCATATCCGCACCCATTTCCTGCGTCAGATCGAGCTGTTTGCTCAGCATAGCGACAGCAATATCACTTGGAGCAGTCGTAGACATACTTGGCATCTGCGCGAGAGCGATATCAGCTAAAGAACCTATTTCCATAAAAACACCTCCTTGAAACAATAAAATAAGTTTTCTGAAAAAAGCATCGCCTGACGGTGATCCTTCCATACAAATTATACCTGCCAGATAAGAAAAAAGCAATCATGGATTGAAATGTGCGGCAAAAAGATGGGGGGATGCATGTGTGTGTGGGGGGGGGGTTAAGTGGCTGCGCGGACGTGCGCGTGACAGCCGGAAGGGGCCCTGGAGCGGGCAGCGTTGCCCTTGTCCGCTCAGTTCCCTGCCGCCGGTTCCCGGTTCCTGCCAGCGGTCACGGACGCGTCCGCGCAGGCACTTAAACTGCAACACATTCCCTAATGCACAGCCAGTTACTTCCCTGAACCTGCATATAAAAAGTCCCTCCCCACTGTCGAAACGCCATTACCAACAGGCAGCCAGAAAACCCGAAACTGTTACAAATAAACATAAAAAAAACAGATTGCAGTATTCTTTTGTAGAAATAACACATTTATTACAGATATATTGCGCTTCCTGTCTCTGAAAAACAATTTGCTTTTGTAAAAATGCATAAAAAACAACAAAATCTGCCCGATATATCTGCGATATATATGTTGACAGAGCGGGAGTGCCATGCTATAATCCATATTGTAATAAATCTGTAATAAATGAAGACGAGACAGGTATAAATCATAAATATGGGAGAAAATCAGGAGGAAAGTATGAAGAATCAACCACTGAAAATAGCAGTCTGCTGTCTGGCAGGTACAATTTTTACGGCAATACCGGCATACAATGTTATGGCAGCGCCTTCGGCAGGGGTGTCAGAATATGCAAGCGCTATTTTGGAAAGCGAGTTAAATGCTTCATCAACATCGGCAGGAGTATCATCGGCAGTAGCAGATTATTTCGAAAAAAATATCGTATCTTCAGAAAATCGCAGCGCAGAAAAAGCAGACGCAGAAGCGAAAAAAAGCAAACCGAAAAAAGTCGCGAAAGAAGTAAAAAAGAGTCAGGAAGATACATCCAAATATAAAAATATGGCAGTTGCCCAGGTAAACGATTACATTAATATTCGGAAAAAGCCAAATGAGAATGCAGAGCTTCTTGGCAAATTACATAGCAATTCAGTAGCAACCGTTATTCGAAAAAAGGGCGACTGGTATAAAATAAAATCCGGTTCTGTCATTGGCTATGTGAAGGGCGATTATGTCGTTGTCGGCGACGAGGATCTGATAAAATCCGTCGGCGTACAGATTGCAAAGGTAAATACAACTACGTTAAAGGTCAGAAGCAAAGCCTCCAAAAAAGCTGACGTGGTAACGCTCGTACCAGATGGAGAAGAGCTTACGGTTGCCAGCATGAAGTCCTATAAAGACGGCTGGGTAAAGGTAGCGGTAGACGACGGAAAAGGATATGTTTCTACAGATTATGTAGATATTACCCGTGAGTATACATATGCAGAATCAAGAGCAGAAGAGGAAGCAAGACTCGCCATCGAGCAGGCAAGAATCGCAGCAGAAGAAGCGGCGGCAGAAAGAGCGCAGGCGGAATCGCAGACAGGTTCTTCATCCGGGACAGGCAGCAGCTCTTCGACTGGGACAGGCAGTTCCTCAGCCAGTACAGATTCGGCTCCGGTTAGTACAAGCAGTTCCGGACAGGCAGTCATTAATTATGCCAGCCAGTTTTTAGGTAATCCTTATGTTTATGGCGGATCCAGCCTGACAGGAGGAACAGACTGTTCAGGATTTGTTATGAGCGTATATGCGCATTTTGGCGTTTCATTACCTCACTCTTCCAGCGCGTTGCGGAGTGTGGGATATGGAGTAAGCTACAGCAGCATGCAGCCGGGAGATATTCTTTGTTATGATGGACATGTTGCAATCTATGCAGGAGGAAATACAGTCATTCACGCAAGTAATCCGGCAGATGGCATTAAATACACTTCACCGGCGAACTATCGGCCAGTGATCGCAGTTCGCAGAATTTTTTAAAAATAATTGTAAATAATTATACAGAGTAGCAGATCGGCAGATATTCGGATCGGTTACTCTGTTTTTTGTTTTTTATAAAATGAATCTGATGTCTGGATATGTTAAAATGTCAGATCTGAAACAACATACCTGAAACCGGACCGGAAAAAGCCGGTGTGCAAAATGACGAAAATCTGCAACATTTTCCATAAAATAGCAGGGTGGACAGGCGGTCGAAAAAAAGTTATCCACATCGAAAAATGTAGAAAATGTGAAAAAATGGAGTTATACACAGAGTTATACACGTTATCCACAAAATCAGATGTGGAAAAGTCGGTGGATAGTTTCGTAAATCCGGAACATTTGTTTTGTGAAGCATTCATAAAGTTGAACGCTTTTTAAAATAGATTGAAAAATCTATTGACATTTGAATCATGAAGTAAATGGCGAAAAAGCGTATAATATGTCGAAATTTTCATACAATTCTATTGCCCGCAAAAAAAGAAGCGTTTTTGTTATACGACTGAATTTTCATACAAGATCTATCGCTTGCAAAAAAGGGGAGGATTTGTTATACTACTGATTTATCGAATAGCAGGGCTGAAAGCAGGCTACAGGGAGCAGCCAGATACAGAGAGGTAACGTATGGTAAAGAAAATCCGGATGCTTGGGATGGAGATGGATCATTTTACGCTGCGGGAAGAGATTGTGCAGAGTGAATTATTTTATCATAAACAGGAACTGAATATTATCCGGACAGTGTCGATAGACATGCTTAGTCTGGCGGCAGACAGTCAGATTATCCGGGGAGGGATCGCGCAGGCGGATCTGATTGTGGTTGGAGACAGTGAAATACTGACAGAAGCAGGTATTTACTCGGCACAGCGTATCAGGGAAGCCAGTGAGCACGGATTTATGAGGGCTTTTTTAAAAGACAGAATCCGTGCGCAAAGCAGCTTTTTTCTCGTGGCGCAGGATGAACAGGATCTGGAGCGTCTGATGGAATTTTTAAAAAAGAAGTATGAAAATATGATCATTGTGGGAACCTGTTTCTTAGATGCATGCACCCAGAATTATGACAGGATGATTAATGAAATCAATGCCGCCGCGCCGGATATTATTTTATCTGTACTTACATCGCCGCAGGAAGATGCGCTGCTGATGCAGGAAAAAGCAAAAATCAGCGCAAGAATATGGTATTCGATGAGCAGGTATGATCAGACCAGTACGAAAAAGATGTCTTTTTTATGCTGGTTTCAGCAGCTTATTCACAAAGGTCGTTTTAAAAATGCAGTTCACAGTTATGAGGAAAGAAATGAGTAAAAATAAAAAACAGATAAGATCCTATCTGCTGATTGCAGTGGGAACAGGAATGATGGCATTTGCCATAAAGAACATATATGATCCGATTGGACTGGTTACGGGAGGATTTACCGGTATCGGAATTATGGTGCGCAAACTTACGATGGACCTGGTGAAAGGAGGGATTCCGATCTGGATGACCAACGTGGTTTTGGAGCTGCCGCTTTTCCTTCTGGCATTCAAATTAAAGGGCGGCCATTTCCTCGGACGGACGCTGGTCGCATCGCTGCTGCTGTCGTTCTGGCTGGGCGTGATACCGGATTGTAATCTGGCTGGGGGAGATTTTCTGCTGGCATCCGTATACGGCGGGGTTATGGTTGGCGCCGGCGTTGGTCTGGTACTCAGTGCGCAGGTGGCGACCGGCGGGACAGACCTGATTGCGACGCTGCTTCATATGAAGTTTCGCGCGTATTCCATTGCGCAGATTTTACAGGTGATCGACGGGCTGATTATACTGGCAGGTATTTATGTATGCGGGATTCAGGCTTCTTTATACGCCGTATTCGCAGTCTTTATTACTTCCAGGGTGTCCGACCTGATTACTGAAGGCGGTAAGTTTTCCAAAGCGGTCTATATTATATCGGATCGGTACGAACAGATTGCCGATGCGGTGCTTCATCAGATGAACAGAGGCACGACATTGCTGCCGGCAGTCGGGATGTATCGTGGGGAAGAAAAAAATATGCTTTTTTGTATCGTTTCGAAAAAGGAGGTTGTGATCTTAAAAGAACATATCAGAAATATCGATGTCCATGCGTTTGTCATTGTTACAGATGCCCGGGAAGTGCTGGGGGAAGGTTTTTTGGAATATTAGCACAAAAAAATGTGACTTTCTACTTTATTTTTTTTACGTTTTGTATTATGATAGTTAAAACTGATTTTTTATACAAAAAGAAGAACGTTTTTTTGTGAAATTTTATACAAAAAACAGAACCGAACAGTCCGGAGTGAGTGCAGAGTTCGGTGTGAACAGTAACGATAGTACGGACTGCTCCAAAAAACAGCAAAGGTTACTGGAAGAGAAGGAGAAAAAATATGATATCAAACCAAATACTTCAGAATACGATAGATGGGTTAAAGGGGATAACCCGTACTGATTTATGTGTGATTGATACCGAGGGTAAAGTTTTGGCATCGACATTTACAGATAGTGAAAGATATAAAGATTCTGCTCTGATCTTTGTAGAGTCTCCGGCTGACAGTCAGGTAATGCAGGGATGCCAGTTTTTCAAGGTGTTCGACGAACATCAGCTGGAGTATGTGCTGCTCGCCTGTGGAGAGAGCGACGATGTTTATATGATTGGCAAGATTGCCAGTTTTCAGATTCAGAATCTGCTGATTGCATACAAGGAACGTTTTGATAAAGACAATTTTATCAAAAATCTGCTGCTGGATAATCTGCTGCTGGTAGATATTTATAATCGCGCCAAAAAACTTCATATCGAAGCGGACGTTCGAAGAGCCGTCTATATTATCGAGACAAACCGTGAGAAAGATGGAAACGAGCTTGAGCGTGTCAGAAGTCTGTTTGGAGGAAAATCCAGGGATTTTGTCACGGCGGTGGATGAAAAAAACATTATTGTTGTCAAGGAACTGGCAGAAAATGAAGGATACGACGATCTGGCCAAGACAGCGGAAGTAATCTGGAACCTGTTTTCGCAGGATCCAAACGGGCAGGAGCATATTGCATACGGAACAATTGTAGGCGAGATCAAGGAAGTGTCCAGATCGTATAAAGAAGCGCGCATGGCGCTGGACGTAGGCAAGATCTTCTTTGAAGATAAAGACATCATCGCCTATTCCCAGCTTGGAATTGGACGACTGATCTATCAGCTTCCGATTCCGCTTTGCAAGATGTTTATTAAAGAAATTTTTGACGGCAAATCGCCGGATGAATTTGACGAAGAGACATTAATTACCATTAACAAGTTTTTTGAAAACAGCCTGAACGTATCTGAGACTTCCAGGCAGCTGTATATTCATCGGAATACGCTTGTATACCGTCTGGATAAGCTGCAGAAAAGTACCGGACTGGATCTTAGGGTGTTTGAGGACGCAATTACGTTTAAGATTGCGCTTATGGTTGTAAAATACATGAAGTATATGGAGACATTGGATTATTAGGAGGATTATCATACTTATGATTCGGCTGGAACATGTGAGTAAGTCATACGCAGAAGGGATTCCTGCACTGGACGACGTTTCGATTCAGATACAGGAAGGGGAGTTTGTGTTTATCGTAGGAGACAGCGGGTCGGGCAAATCGACGCTGATCCGGCTGCTGCTGAAAGAACTGGAGCCGACAAATGGAAAAATTTACATAAATAATCAGGATACCGGCGGTATCAGGCGCCGTCAGATCCCGGTTTTTCGCCGTCAGATTGGCGTTGTATTCCAGGATTTCCGCCTGCTTAAGGATCGGAATGTATATGACAATGTTAGCTTTGCCATGCATGTCGTAGGCAGCTCCGGCAGAACGATACGAAAAAAGGTACCTCAGATGCTGTCTATGGTTGGGCTTGCTGCAAAATACCGTTCCTATCCAAAGCAGCTGTCCGGCGGCGAACAGCAGAGAGTGGCGATTGCCCGCGCACTGGTCAATCAGCCGAAGATTCTGCTTGCAGACGAGCCGACAGGAAATCTGGACAATAACAACGCATGGGAAATTATGAATCTGCTGGAAGAGATCAATGCCCGCGGGACCACTGTAGTAGTAGTTACGCATAACCTTGAGATCGTACGCATTATGAAAAAGCGCGTCATTGAGATCGATAAGGGAATTGTGGTAAACGATGGCGGAGCAGACAGTACAGAATGGGAAAATGCCATAAACGAAAAGACGAAAGGCACTTATCTTACTGGCGATAATGTATCGGGAGGTTTCTTCGATGAGGATTAGCAGTATTTTATATTCCGTGAAACAGGGATTGATTAATATATGGAGAAATAAATTATTTTCCAGCGCGTCGATCGCAACGATGACAGCATGTATTTTTTTATTCGGGCTGTTTTACTCTATCGTGGCGAATTTTCAGTCGATGGTAAAAAATGTCGAAGAAGGCGTGGCCATTACCGTATTTTTTGAAGAGGATGTTTCCGAAGAGCAGATACAGGCCATTGGCGCGGCGATCGGTATGGCGCCTGGGGTATTGGATCAGGATTATGTTTCTGCAGACGAGGCATGGGAAGAGTTTAAGAAAATTTATTATAAAGATGAAGACGAGGCGGATGAGATATATGGAAAAGACAATCCGCTCGAAAAGCTGTCCAGTTATGAAGTGTATTTGCGGGACGTATCCAAACAGCAGGAACTGGTCGATTATCTGGAATCGCTTGCCGGAGTACGCGAAGTCAAACAGTCGGAATCGATTGCCAATATGCTGACCGATTTTAATCGACTGGTCGGCTATGTATCGATGGGGATTATTGCGATATTGTTTGCCGTTGCCATCTTTTTGATCAGCAATACCGTATCGGTCGGTATAGCGGTGCGCAGAGAGGAAATTGCGATTATGAAACTGATCGGAGCGGCGGACTATTTTGTAAAAGCGCCGTTTTATGTCGAAGGAATTATGATCGGCTTGCTGGGTTCTGTGCTGCCGATGGCTATTTTATATAGTATTTACGGGAAACTGATCGGGTTTGTATCGGAAAAGTTTAGTTTTTTGAACAATCTGATGACATTTTTATCCGTGGACGAGGTTTTCCGTACGCTTGCGCCGGTTGCAGTTATACTCGGCATCGGTATTGGGTTTGCCGGAAGCGGGCTGACCATACGCAAGCATTTAAAAGTATAAGTAAAGGAATGGGATATGGAACGAAAACAGGAAGACAGAGAGGACTTTCCGGAGACCGAAGTGGTAGTGCTAAAATCGGATCACCAGTTTTCGAAAGGGGTTCTTACAGGCGTCGTATCCACGATCTGTGTGTTTACGCTTTTGGCCGCGGCAGCCTTATTCTGGCTGCATGGACGGATCAGTCCCGGAGGCGGCAGTTATGAAGGAGTGTCGGCGAATATTGTAGACGGCTCGGTAAAAACAAAGGTAAATGATCTGGCAGCACTGATCAAAGCCTGTTATTATGAAGATGTAGAAGAAGAGGATCTTACGGAAGGATTGTACAAAGGATTGTTTGCAAGCCTGGGAGATCCTTATTCTGCCTATTATACAGAAGAAGAGTATGAAGAGATGATGATCTCGGCGAGCGCGCAGTATAATGGAATCGGCGCTGTGCTGCAGCAGGACCCGAAGACCATGCGGGTAAAAATTGTTAAAATATACGATCATACGCCGGCGAAAGAAGCAGGTCTGAAAGCAGGAGATACGATCATTATGGTGGAAGATATCGATGCGCGGTCCATGGAACTGTCAGAGCTCGTTACGCACATTCGCGGCAGGGAAAACAGCAGCGTGCGTCTGATCGTTTCCAGAGAAGGAGAATTTGAAGAACAGGTATTTGACGTAAAACGGGCGCAGGTAGACGTCCCTACGGTAGAAGCGATGATGATGACGGACGATACAGGTCTGATCGTGATCCATGAATTTGGCAAGGCGACAGCAAAAGATTTTAAAGCTGCAGTTGAACGTCTGCAGACCGAAGGAATGGAAAAGATGATTGTCGACCTGCGCGATAATCCGGGAGGTATGCTGGACAGCGTAACCGAAGTGCTGGATTATATTCTTCCGGAAGGACTGATGGTGTATGTCGAAGACAAATATGGCAACCGACAGGAAGAAACGTCTGACGCAAATCATCTGGATCTGCCGATGGCAGTGCTTATTAACGGCAACAGCGCCAGCTGCTCGGAAATATTTGCGGGGGCGATTCGCGATTATGAGTACGGCGTGCTGATCGGGACGACCACGTTTGGCAAAGGAGTCGTGCAGACTGTTCGTCCGCTTGCTGACAACAGTGCGGTGAAGCTGACGACCGCAAAATATTTTACGCCAAAAGGTGAAAATATCCATGGGACAGGAATCGATCCGGATATAGAGCTAAAATATAAATATACCGGAAAAACAGACGCCGGAGCTTCTTATGATTATACGAAGGATAATCAGGTCCGAAGGGCGGTGAAAGAGCTGCAGAACGGTTCGGGTAACCGTTAGGAAAGGCAGGCGGAGAATAATTTTCGATAAGCCTCTTGACAGATGTCAGGAATTTCTTTTATGATAGAACTGATATGATAGAACTGATTTAAAATCAAAGATAGAAAGATGGTGAAAGAATGGTAGAATTTGATCAGTATCGTTATACGCTGAATACGTTTACAAAACCATTGCTGGAATTGAGGGATTCACTTTGACCTCGCTAATAAGAGCAAAAAGGTAGAGGAATTAGAACGGGAAATGGAAGCGCCGGATTTTTGGAATGATGCGGACGTATCCCAAAAGAAAATGAAAGAATTAAAAAGCCTGAAAGACGATATGCAGACGTACGCAGAGTTAAACAGCCGGTACGAAGATATCGAGACGCTGCTGGAGATGGGAGAGGAAGAAGGCGATTTGTCTTTAATCCCGGAGCTGGAGGAAGCGGTGCAGGCTTATCAGCAGCAGTTTGAAGCGATAAGAATCAAAACGCTGCTGTCAGGCGAGTACGATGCAGATAATGCAATCGTTTCTCTGAATGCCGGAGCAGGCGGTACCGAGTCGTGCGACTGGGCGTCCATGCTGTACCGGATGTATACCAGATGGGCGACAGACAAAGGATATGATCTGGAAGTGCTGGATTATCATGAAGGAGACGAGGCCGGCATAAAATCTGTGACGTTTCAGGTGAACGGTACAAATGCGTATGGTTATTTAAAGTCTGAGAAAGGTGTGCACCGTCTCGTAAGAATCTCTCCGTTTAACGCGGCGGGCAAGCGGCAGACTTCGTTTGTATCCTGTGATGTCATGCCGGATATTGAAGAAGATATAGACATCGAGATTAAGGACGATGATATTCGTATTGATACGTATCGCTCAAGCGGAGCAGGCGGCCAGCATATTAATAAGACGTCGTCGGCGATCCGCATCACGCATTTTCCAACAGGCATTGTCGTGACCTGTCAGAATGAGCGTTCGCAGCATATGAATAAGGATAAGGCGATGCAGATGTTAAAATCCAGACTGTATCTGCTGAAACAGGAAGAGCAGGCGCAAAAAGAAGCTGGTATCCGTGGCGAAGTGACAGAGATCGGATGGGGAAATCAGATTCGTTCCTATGTGATGCAGCCATATACAATGGTGAAAGACCACCGTACAAATGTGGAAAGCGGGAATGTGGGAGCTGTGATGGACGGAGATCTGGACCCGTTTATGAACGCTTATCTGAAATGGGTATCTTTGTCAAAATAAATGAGGGAGTAGAAGGATCATGATAAAAATTGCAGTAATGGGCTATGGAACGATCGGTTCCGGAGTCGTCCAGGTGATTGAAACCAATCAGGACAGTATCTGTAAAAAAATCGGAGAAGGCATAGAGGTGCGGTATATTCTGGATCTTAGGGATTTTCAGGGGGATCCGATACAGAGTAAGGTGGTACATGATTATAAGATCATTGCGCAGGATCCGGAAGTGGACATTGTGGTAGAGAGTATGGGCGGTGTGGAACCGGCTTATACGTTTGTAAAAGCGATGTTGGAAACCGGAAAGAGTGTAACGACTTCTAATAAAGCGCTGGTAGCGGCGCATGGAGCAGATCTGATTGCGACAGCAAAGGAAAAAAACGTCAATTTTATGTTTGAGGCAAGCGTGGGCGGCGGAATACCAATTATCCGCGCGTTAAATTCCTGCCTGACAGCCGACCGCATCGAGGAGATCTGCGGGATTGTAAATGGCACGACGAATTATATGCTGACAAGAATGGCAGAAGAAGGCTGTGAATTTGAAGAGGCATTAAAAGAAGCGCAGGAAAAAGGCTACGCAGAAAAAGATCCGACCGCCGATATTGAAGGTCACGACGCAGGACGTAAGATAGCAATCCTGACGTCGCTGATCGCGGGACAGCAGGCGGATTTTGAAGATGTTCATACCGAAGGTATCAGCAGTATTACGGCAACGGATATTTTATATGCAAAAAAAATGGGACGTGTGATCCGGCTGCTGGCGACCAGCAGACAGTCTGAAGATACGTATGCGGTAATGGTAGCTCCGTTTCTGCTTCCGAAGGAACATCCGTTATATACGGTCAACGGTGTGTTTAACGCGGTATTTGTTCGGGGAAATATGCTTGGCGACGCGATGTTTTACGGCAGCGGGGCAGGCAGTCTTCCGACAGCCAGCGCGGTAGTTGCGGATGTTGTAGAGCTTGCAAAACATATTGGGAAGCATATCGAACTCGAATGGAGACCGGAAAAACTGACGATTGCAGACTACAAACAACAATGTATGAGATTTTTTGTACGCACGACAGCAGACCGTACAGAGATTGAAAAAATATTTGATACAGTTGCATACGTCGAAGTACCTGAAGCTGCAGATGAAATCGGTTTTATTACAAATGAAATGAAAGAAGAAGAATATGAAACGAAAGCGGAACAGCTGGGCAATGTCAGACAGATGATTCGTTTTCATTCCTGATACACCTTTTAAGGCCTGCCGGTCAGTCACAAAGCTGACCGGCAGGCCTTACTGCATGTCTGATCTATCGTTTAAATGCCTCTCATCGTAAGCTGGATTCTTTTTCTGGCAGTATCCACACTCATTACTTTGACATCGACAACGTCTCCGACACTTACAGCCTCCAGAGGATGTTTGATAAATCGGTCGCAGATCTGGGAAATATGTACAAGACCATCCTGATGCACGCCAATATCCACAAATACACCAAAGTCGATCACGTTGCGAACGGTTCCTTTCAAAACCATACCTTCGGTCAGATCTTTCATATCCAGTACATCGCTGCGTAACACAGGCTTTGGCATATCTTCACGCGGATCTCTTGCCGGTTTTTCCAGCTCTTTGACAATATCCTGCAGCGTGAGCACACCGATGCCGAGTTCCTCCGCCAGTTTTTCATAATTGGAAACTTTTTTGGAGATGCCTTTCAGGCTGCCGGTTGTAATATCCTGCGGGGTAAATCCCAGACTGGCCAGCAGCTTCTTCGCGGCATCGTAGCTTTCCGGATGAACGGCTGTCGTATCCAGCGGATTATTGCCGTTGATAATGCGGGCAAAACCAGCGCACTGCTCATAGGCTTTAGGCCCGAGCTTGGCTACCTTTAGCAGCTGGGAACGGGAGTCGAAGCGTCCGTTCTCTTCTCGGTAGGCGACAATGTTTTTGGCAACGGTTTTGCTGATTCCGGAAATATATTCCAGCAGCGAAGCGGAAGCAGTATTTAAATCGACGCCGACTTTGTTCACACAATTTTCTACGACGCCGGATAGCGCTTCGCTTAACTTTTTCTGATTCATATCGTGCTGATACTGACCGACACCGATCGATTTCGGATCGATTTTCACAAGCTCAGCCAGTGGATCCTGCAGACGTCTGGCCATGGAAACAGCGCTTCGCTGGCCCACGTCAAAGTTTGGAAACTCTTCGGTAGCGAGTTTGCTGGCGGAGTATACGGACGCTCCTGCTTCATTGACGATCACATATTGTACCGGGCGAGAGAGCTCCTTTAATAAATCTACAATAACCATTTCCGATTCTCTGGATGCCGTGCCATTTCCAAGAGATATTAATGTAACATTATATTTTTCAATGAGTTTTTTGAGTACAGCTTTGGATTCGTCGATTTTGTTTTGCGGAGCGGTAGGATAAATAACGGTTGTATCCAGTACTTTGCCGGTCGCGTCTACGACCGACAGCTTGCATCCGGTTCGGAAGGCCGGGTCCCATCCAAGAACGACCTGATCCATAATCGGAGGCTGCATTAAGAGCTGTTCCAGGTTTTTGCCGAAAACACGGATCGCGCCGTCTTCTGCGGTTTCTGTCAGGCTGCTTCGAATTTCGCGTTCGATCGCGGGAGCGATCAGGCGCTGATAACTGTCGGCAATGACTGCCTGCAGTATCGGGGTCGTATACGGATTCTGTTTGGCAATCACCTGTTTTTCGAGATAACGGATAATATCTTCCTGCGGAGCTTCTACTTTTACGGTCAATATCTTTTCGGATTCTCCGCGATTTAACGCGAGGATACGGTGACCGGCGATTTTGGAGACGCTTTCCGAAAATTCATAATACATTTCATATACGGATTCTGTCTCAGGATCTTTTGCGGCAGAGGTGATCATTCCTTTTTTGACCGTCATTTCGCGGATGCGGATGCGGTAATCAGCTTCGTCGGAAATAGCTTCTGCAAGAATATCAGACGCTCCGTGAATCGCGTCCTCAACCGTATGCACTTCTTTTTCCGGATTGACATATGCCTGTGCATCCTCTTCCAGAGGACGGCTGGTAAGCTGGAGACGAATCAGATCAGCCAGCGGTTCCAGTCCTTTTTCTTTTGCTATGGTAGCTCTTGTCCGGCGTTTCGGACGGTAAGGACGATACAAATCGTCTACGACAACCAGCGTCTGCGCAGCTTCGATCTGCGCCTTTAATTCCTCTGTCAGTTTGCCCTGTTCCTCGATGCTGGCAATTACCTGCTGTTTTTTTTCTTCCAGATTGCGCAGATAATTCAGACGCTCGTAAAGCTGACGCAGCACCTCATCGTTGAGCGAGCCGGTGACTTCTTTTCGATAGCGGGCGATAAACGGAATCGTGTTTCCCTCATCGATCAGCTGGACGGCTGCTTTTGCCTGTGCTGCTTTAATCTGTAATTCCTGTGCGAGAGTTTTTATAATATCCATAGATAACTGATCTACCGCATGATTTCATGCGCCTTTCTATATAATTTTGCGTGTGTAATACAGTGAACGCCCAATGGATGAAAGCTCTTTACTGTTCACACCGGCGGCAGGAGCAGTAAGTATAATTTGTAACCGTTCCATGGGGCGTCAGAACTGTTACTATTATACTGAAAAGTATATGTGGTGTAAAGGCGGTGGCATTGTTTTTTTTAAAACTTCATGATATACTGGTCTTTAATTCCTGATACAGGCGTGCGTATTAAGGATGATACAGATCATGAGAAAGCGGTCATATCTGAATCTGATTTTGGGAGGTGGTTTTGTTGTATTTTGGCAGTTCAAATGAGCCGATGCAGCCGGATAAGCGCTCGATACCGATGACGACAGCGGCGATTGTTATGAGCGTTATCGCGGTTTCGACTGTCTGCTGCGTTTATATATCTTTTATCTGCGGTATTTTGGGAATTATTTTTGCGCTGCTGTCCAGAGGCGGCGAGACTACGATGTCGTCAGGAGCCAGAACCGCGCTTACCGTCAGCGTGACTGCAATTGTGCTGACGATTTTGCTGTTTGCCGGTTCCCTGCTGACGCTGATTATGCAGTATGGCAGTATCGAAGAGTTTTGGAAAGCATATATGGAGCTGGTGGATATGTACGGCTCTGGTTATGAGAGTATGTATCCGTAAAAATAGTGCAGCAGATTTTTCACTATAAAATTTCCGATAATAAGCGCTACAGCGATCCAGACCAGTCGGTTACGATAGCGCATTCCGACGCGGAGTTTTCCCTGACTGAGTCGCTGTACGCTCTGTGTGATCATAAAATACAGGTAAAGGAAGGCCGCGTAAGGTACAAACGGGTGATACCAGGCAGACTGCAAAAGGCGGCCGTGCAGCAATGCGCGGACGGCTCTTGTACCGCCGCACCCGGGGCAGTAATAACCGCTGATCAGGTGAAACCAGCAGGGAGGCAGCCGGACGCGCCGCAGCATTGGATATAGAAAAACGGCAGCGGCGGCAGCGATCAGTCCGATTGTATAGAACTGGTCTTCGATGGTTCGGTATTTTTTTTCTGACGGACATATTATAAATTTTTTCATAAATCTGTTTCATTCCTGTTGTTATATGATATAATGTACGATATTATTATAACATAATTTTGATTGATTTTGGAGGTGTTTTTATGATGACAGGAGCAATTTCCGGTTCTTATTCCGCAGCGTATCATCCGTACGCAGCTTCTGACCGTTCCGGTATGGTACGCCGCAGACCGGACGGAGCAGAACCTGCGGTTTCTGCCCAGAGCGGACCAGAAGGCGCCGGCCAGTCGGACCGGGTAAAAGGCGGATACAAATCTTCTCCGGCAGACTGTCAGACTTGTAAAGAGCGAAAATATCAGGACGGTTCTAACGAGGCAGACGTATCGTTTAAAGCGCCTGGACATATATCGCCGGAATCATCTGCTTCGACGGTTATGGCGCATGAAAAGCAGCATGTTTCAAACGCGTATCAGAAAGCGGCGGAAAAACAGGGACAGGTCGTAGCCTGCCGCGTCTCGCTGCAGACGGCGATATGTCCTGAATGCGGGACGGCTTATGTATCCGGCGGAACGACCAGTACGTCGATTTCTTATCCGGATGAATCCAATCCTTATCAGAAGAACAAAAAGGCGCAGGATGCCATCCGTCTGACCGGAGCGAATATTGACTATGCGGCATAAATTTGAAATTAGGAGAGAGTTTTTATGACAAGGCGTTCCGGAAGCGAATTAAAGCGGCTGGCCCGTGAATTTTTACTTGGCAACTGTTCTGCGGTAATGGCTGCAATGTTAACGGCATCTTTTTTACCGGCTGTGTTATTACTGCCGTTTTCGACGGAACTGACGACAGGATTAAATGTCGCTGTCGTGACGTATCTGATTGCGGCCATTATTTTGAAACTGCTCGGACAGCTTCTGTCAGCCGGCGTATTGCGGATGCACCTGCTTCTGGCGCAGGAGCAGCGACCGGCGTTTCGGGATCTGTTCTGGACGTTTCGAAACAGGCCGGACAGATTTCTGCTGGCGGCGACGCTGCTTTTTATCATTTTGTTGTTTCCGGTTGCGCTGGCAGGCGTATGTATCTATTGTTTTCTCCCGGATGGAGCAATGGAACAGGCCATATTTGCGGCGGGGGTCGCTGCGGTGCTTGTATTTTGCGAACTGTATCTGACTTATATGTTTGAGATGATTTATCCGTTATACATCGAACATCCGGATATGACGGTTGTGGAAGGATTTCGGGCGTCTGAAAAGCTCATGAAGGGAAACAAAAAGAGATTTTTTGTGCTGCAGCTTGGCTTTTTGGGATGGCAGCTGTTGGGAGTTTGTTCCGCGGGAGCCGGATTTTTGTGGATCAGCCCGTATATCAGGCAGACGACAGCAAATTTTTATCTGGATTTGACAGGCGGCCTGGATAAAAAAGGAATCCATATTGACGCGTCTGTGGATGACAGATTCTGAAATGCTCTTAAATATTCCCGAATCATCAGAAATAGAATGGTTCGGGGTTTTTATGCTGTTATAAAAAGTTTCTGACGAATTTACAGAAAGGAATTTTTATGAAAACGGAATTTGACATACAGCTTCGTACGATCGATATGTATCGATTTAATCTTTGGCATACATACACGACTTCCAGCGGCTATGTGGCCATATTTATGGCGATCATTGCTTTTTGGGCGGCGGTCAGAAGATGGGGAGAAGTAAGTCTGACGAATTCGGTCATGTGTGTGGGGCTGGGAGCAGTCCTTTTGCTGTATCTGCCTCTGACCTTGTATTTAAAGTCCGGACAGCAGGTGCAGGGATCCGCGGTATTAAAAAATGTATTGCACTATACGATCGATGACAAGGGAGTGACGACATCTCAGGGAGACATGAGCTCTACCTTGTTATGGGAACAGGTTTACCGGGTGGTTGCAACGAGACATAATATTCTGGTCTGCATGAATCCGGGGAATGCGTTTATCATACCGAAAGATCAGGTGACGCAGCAATACGACACAATACGTGCGATTGCGCAAAAGCATCTGGAAAAACACAGATTCAAAATGAAATAAAGATTTAATAAGATTTTAAAATCAGGAATATAGGAGATCATTTGCATGATATACGAAACATATTCTGCAGAAGAAACGAAAGAGCTGGGCAGAAAGATCGCACAGCAGGCCAGTCCCGGCAGTGTCTGTGCACTGACCGGGGATCTGGGTGTTGGAAAGACCGTATTTGCGCAGGGAATTGCGCAGGGGCTGGGCATATGTGAGCCGATCTGCAGTCCCACGTTTACGATTGTGCAGGTATATGAGGATGGCAGAATGCCATTTTATCATTTTGACGTCTATCGGATTGCGGATCCGGAGGAAATGGAAGAGATCGGCTATGAAGAGTATTTCGATGGAAACGGGTTTACAATGGTAGAGTGGGCGGATCTGATACCGGAGCTGATGCCGTCCGCATATCAGAAAATAACCATTGAAAAAGATCCGGAAAAAGGATTTGATTACCGCCGTATTACCGTGGAACAGGCTGGCGAAAGGACTGGAGAACATTTATGAAAATACTGGCCATAGACAGCTCAGGCATTGTTGCCAGTGCAGCTGTTGTAGAAGACGACAATCTGCTTGGAGAATATACGATCAATCATAAAAAAACACATTCGCAGACGCTGCTCCCGATGATCGATCAGGTCGTGCGTATGCTGGAGCTGGATCTGCATACGATCGACGCGATTGCAGTTGCGGCGGGGCCCGGTTCCTTTACCGGACTGCGTATCGGGTCTGCCACTGCCAAAGGACTGGGTCTTGCGTTGGACAAGCCGCTCATACACATCCCGACCGTAGACGGACTGGCTTATAATCTGGCAGGGAGCAGCGCGTATGTCTGCCCGCTGATGGATGCGAGAAGGAGTCAGGTATATACGGGACTGTACCGGTTTCAGGGCTATCGTATGGATGCGGTGATCGGGCAGTGCGCCGTAGGAATCGATGAGATTGTCGCACAGATCAATATGCATGGACAGGCAGTGACATTTCTGGGAGACGGCGTGCGGGTATCTGAGCCGTATATTTCGCAGCATTGCAAAGTGCCGTATACGTTTGCGCCTGCACATTTGAACAAACAGCGGGCGTCTGCGGTTGCTGTTCTGGCTATGGATGATGTCCGCCGGGGAAAGATACAGACGGCGGCGGAGCATCGTCCGGAATATCTGCGGCTGTCTCAGGCGGAACGCGAGCGAATGGAGGCACAGCATGACGGAGCCTGAAAGCAATGTGCAAAAAACGGACGAAAAACGATCTGAAAAATTAAATACAGACATTATAAAAATGAAAAAAGAGCATATTTCTGCTGTATCCGCTATTGAAGCAGAAGTGTTTTCAGTGCCGTGGTCTTATCAGGCATTTGAAAATACGCTTTCCATGGAGGAGGCACTGTTTTATGTGGCAGTGTCAGAAGGGAAAGTGACCGGTTATTGCGGCCTGTATCTGGCGGCAGATCAGGGAGAGATTACCAATGTGGCGTCCGCACCCGAATACCGGCGGCAGAACATCGCGCAAAAGCTGCTGCATACGGTGATGACAAAAGCGCATCAGCAGGGCGCGCAGCGTATTTTTCTGGAAGTCCGCAGTCAGAACGATCCGGCGGTCAGCCTGTATCAAAAAACGGGATTTCAGACCGTTGGAAGAAGGAAAAATTATTATCAGTATCCGCAGGATGATGCACTGGTGATGATGTACGAATATGCCGATATATAATATAAGCATGCAGGGATTAACAACAGTTAGATAATCGACCAGTGATTCCCGCTATATTCTTTCGGGCTGTTCCTTTATACTGTATAAGAACAGGAGAATATCAGGCAGATCAGTGCCGCAGACAGCCGGGAGGTAGAAGATGAAAGCGTATTGTAATTGTTGTGGAAAAGAAATATTAAAAACGGATCATACAGATGTTGCTTTGGAAGATTATGTTGTGATTGAGAAAAGCTGGGGATATTTTTCAAAAAAAGATGGTATTCGTCAAAAAATGATTGTATGTGAATCCTGTTTTGACGCCTGGACCCGATCATTTACGCAGCCGCCGCAGGAAGTACAGGAGCGGGAACTGTTGTAGAAGCATGTCCGGCGGAAAACTGCAGACAGGGAACTGCGAATCAGACTTGTAAATAAAGAATTGCAGATACAGAACTGCAAAATAGAACTGCAAAATAGAAATGAAGGTGTGAAAATGTTAGATGTATGTCTGCTTGGAACGGCAGGAATGATGCCGCTGCCATATCGGTATCTGACTTCCCTGATGACCAGATATAATGGGAGCAGTCTGATGATCGACTGCGGAGAAGGGACACAGATCGCCGTGAAAAAAGCCGGATGGAGTTTTCATCCGATCGATACGATCTGTTTTACGCATTATCATGCGGATCACATCAGCGGTCTTCCCGGGATGCTGCTGACAATGGGAAATGCAGAACGCAAAGAACCGCTGACGCTGATAGGCCCCAAAGGTCTGCAGAAGGTTGTCACGGCGCTGCGGGTGATAGCGCCGGAGCTGCCGTTTGAAATACGATGTGTGGAGATTCAGGAACCGGAGCAGGTGTTTTATCTGCATGGATATAAAATTACCGCGTTTATGGTCAGACATAACGTGACCTGCTATGGTTATACGATCGAGATCGAACGGCAGGGAAGATTTATGGCGCAGCAGGCGCAGCAGTATGGGATACCCAAAAATTACTGGGGAATTTTGCAGAAGGGCGACACGATCGAATATGAGGGCCGCAGGTATACGCCGGATATGGTGATGGGACCGCCGCGCCAGGGGATTATGGTAACCTACTGCACAGACACCCGGCCTGCAGAATCACTGGTAAAAAATGCCGCTCATGCAGATCTTCTGATTTGCGAAGGGATGTATGCGGAGCCTGAGAAGCTGGCAAAGGCAAAGCAATATAAGCACATGACTTTTTATGAAGCTGCGCGGGTGGCAAAAGAAGCGTCGGTAAAAGAGATGTGGCTGACACATTTTTCGCCTTCGCTTGTCCGTGCAGAGGACTATATGCCAAAGGTACGCGACATTTTTGAAAATGCGCATTTGGGCAGGGATGGAAAAATGGCAGAATTGAATTTTCCAGACGACTCTGCAGACATCTCCTAAAATGAAAGGAGGGAATTTCTATGAAGAAATATATAAAAACAGTAATTATGGCGATTCTTGTCATTGCAGTGATTGTCGGATGTTATTATCAAATGACACATCGCAAGACAGTAGCCGCAGAGGATACCGTGGAAGTGACGCAGCTGCAGAAGGTAATTTCCAGGCAGCTGGACAGTTCTTATCCGCCGACGCCAAGAGAAGTGATTAAATTTTATAATCTCATTATTGAATGCGCTTATGGCGACGAATATGATACCGGTCAGTTCGAAAAATTAACGACACAGGCGAGAAAGCTCATGGACGAGGAACTGTTGGAAAACAATCCGACAGACACTTATAAAAGCCAGCTGCTGCAAGAAATTGCTTCTTATAAAGACGATTCCAGAAAAATATTGCAGACCAGGGTATGCAATTCGGATGAAGTGCGTTATCGTGAAGTGAAAGGACAAAAATATGCCTATGTACAGGCCGTGTACTTTATGAAGCAGGGCAGCAAAGAATTCTTAAAGACGTGTCAGGATTATCTGCTGCGGCAGGATCAGGATAAAAAATGGAAAATTGTAGCCTGCCATCTGTCGCAGGAAGAGGACGAATCATAAAATCGGAGGAAAGTACGGTTGAATAGTAATCAGGAAGTTAAGATTCTGGCGATAGAAAGTTCCTGCGATGAAACGGCTGCAGCAGTCGTTGTAAACGGAAGGGACGTCAGATCTAATATTATATCTTCTCAGATCGATATACATACGTTGTATGGGGGCGTTGTACCAGAAATCGCATCACGTAAGCATATCGAGCGAATCAATCAGGTAATTGGCCAGGCGCTGGAAACGGCTGATATGTCGCTGGACGATATGGATGCCATTGCCGTGACTTATGGGCCGGGACTCGTAGGGGCGCTGCTGGTAGGTGTGGCAGAAGCCAAGGCCATTGCTTATGCAGCACAAAAGCCGCTGATCGGGGTACATCATATCGAAGGGCATATCAGCGCCAATTATATAGAAAATAAAGATCTGGAACCTCCGTTTTTATGTCTCGTTGTATCCGGCGGACATACACATCTCGTAAAAGTACTGGATTATGGCGTATACGAGGTAATTGGACGAACACAGGATGACGCGGCGGGAGAAGCGTTTGACAAAGTGGCAAGAGCGATTGGTCTGGGGTATCCGGGAGGACCAAAGATAGAAAAAGCCTCCTGTCTGGGGAATGAAGATGCTATTTATTTTCCGCGGGCAAAGGTTAGCAGCGGTATATATGATTTTTCGTTCAGCGGATTAAAGTCGGCGGTACTCAATTATCTGAATGGCTGCAAAATGAAGCAGATCCCTGTGGTACAGGAGGATGTGGCGGCCTCGTTTCAAAAGGCCGTCATCGATGTATTAACAGACCATGTGGTTCGGGCAATCGGGCAGTACCGGGTGGAAAAATTTGCAATTGCAGGAGGCGTGGCTGCAAATACAATTCTGCGGAATCGTATGGAAACAGCCTGTAAAGAGTGCGGGGTGCGTTTTTACCATCCGTCGCCGGTTTTTTGTACCGATAATGCGGCCATGATCGGGACAGCGGCATATTATGATTATCTTGCAGGCAGACGGGATGACTGGAGTCTGAACGCGATAGCGAATCTCAGACTGGGAGAGCGGTAGCCGCAGGTCAGAGCGATTTGAGAAAGAAGGCGGAGTTATGAAATGTACGGCAATTGTACTTGCAGCCGGAAAAGGCAGCCGTATGCAAAGCAGTGTACAAAAGCAGTTTATGCTGCTGGACGGGTTCCCGCTGCTCTTTTATTGTCTGCGTACTTTGGAACAGAGTATGGTCGATGAGATTGTACTGGTCACTGAAGAAAACGCGATGGAATATTGTCAAAAAGAAATTGTGGAAAAGTATCAGTTTCATAAAACAGACAGGATTGTTTGCGGGGGAAGCGAGCGTTATCTGTCCGTATATCATGGACTTTGCGCTGTGGAAGATTCGGACATTGTACTCATTCATGACGGGGCAAGGCCGTTTGTTACGAATGAGATGATCGAACGGACGATTCATGCAGCGATACAGCATGGTTCCGGGATTGCAGCCGTGCCTGCAAAAGATACTGTAAAAATAGTAAATGAGGAACAGTTTGCGGTTCAGACTCCTCCGCGGGAACGTGTCTGGATGATGCAGACACCGCAGACATTTCCTTATAAAGATATCCGGCTGGCCTATGAAAGGGTCATACGGCAGCAGGTAAAAAATATAACCGACGATGGAATGGTTTTAGAGTATGCGTTTCAGAAACCGGTTAAAATTGTAGAAGGCAGTTATTCCAATCTGAAAGTAACGACGCCGGAGGATATGGAGACAGCTTCAGTACTTTGCAAAAAAATATTTAAAAAATAAAAAAAGGGTATTGACAGAATGTAGAAAGGATGATATTATCTGTTATGTTCTGGTTCGGCCGGAACACATGGAGAGGTATCGAAGTGGTCATAACGAGGCGGTCTTGAAAACCGTTTGTCCGCAAGGGCACATGGGTTCGAATCCCATCCTCTCCGCTGGGTGGAAACACCGTTTTGGAAAAAGAATTCGTAAGAATTCTTTTTCTACTGTATAATATCATATTGCTCGTGTTCGAGCAGCTGTGGAGAAGTACCCAAGCTGGCCGAAGGGACACCCCTGGAAAGGGTGCAGGTCGTTAATAGCGGCGCGAGGGTTCAAATCCCTCCTTCTCCGTTTGCTGGAAAATAAAGTAAAAAAAGTTGTTGACAAACAATAACGAATGTGCTATTATGATCTGGCTGTCGCAAAAAGCGACAAAAAACAAATCAGTGCAAAAAAGAATTGAAAAAAATAAAAAAAGTTCTTGACAAGCACTGAAAGAAATGATATAATGCAAAAGCCGTCGAGATAGAAAAAAATAACAATTGAGATTGGCGGATAACAGAATGAACATTGATAACTGAACAGTGAAATAACCTTGAAAGATTCAGAAAAGAATTTGAGTAAATTTCATGAATGGAAGTTTGTATCTTAAATGAGACAGTTCCATTTGAGAACAGTGTTTTTGTCAGATGAGTATCGGACAGGTCTGGGAAATCAGATAAGTCCGGTATGGAAAAGATAAAGACACACCTTTAAAACAGTGAAGAATCGGTTAAAACAGATTAGCCAAGCAGATTCTTGACGGGACAAATATCAGAACATGAGAGTTTGATCCTGGCTCAGGATGAACGCTGGCGGCGTGCCTAACACATGCAAGTCGAACGGACAGATATTGAAACCTAGTGAAATATCTGTTAGTGGCGGACGGGTGAGTAACGCGTGGGTAACCTGCCGTATACAGGGGGATAACACTTAGAAATAGGTGCTAATACCGCATAAGCGCACAGCTTCGCATGAAGCAGTGTGAAAAAC
>CAJTMV010000004.1 GCA_910577225.1 uncultured Eubacterium sp.
CTGGCAGCACCAGACCCTTCCACACGGACAGGGAAAAGAGACCTGGTATTTCTGACGCTTTTGTATGCAACTGCCGCAAGACTTGATGAGATCCTATCCATCAGGCTCTCGCAACTGTACCTTGATGCAGCTAAGCCTTACGTCAACCTGTACGGCAAGGGTAACAAGATACGGACGGCGTACCTTCTTCCAAGGGCTGTTGAACATATCCGTATCTATATGAAAGCATTCCATGAACCAGAGCCAGACCCGGAAATGTATTTATTCTATTCCCGTGTAGGGGGAAAATATGTGAAACTGACAGAGCCTGCGATTGACAAGCGGATAAAAATATATGCGGCGGATGCCCACAAAAGATGCCCGGAGGTTCCGCTGGATACCCACGCCCACCAGTTCCGCCATGCCAAAGCTACCCACTGGCTGGAAGATGGCATGAATATCATACAGATCAGTTTTCTCCTTGGCCATGCAAGCCTGGACACAACCATGCGGTATCTGGACATAACAACGGATGATAAACGGCAGGCGCTGGCTACGCTGGAGGGCGAAAAAGAAAAGAATGTCACCAAAAAATGGAAAGACAGCAGTGGCTCACTGGCTGATTTCTGTGGCTTGAAACGCTGAAATCATTAAAACGAAATCCAAACTTTTTCCGGCAAGAATCCTTTATTTTCAAGTGATTTGCGGAAAAGTTTGGATTTCTCCTAAGTTTGGATTTGTAATAATATGTGAGTAAAGCGGTAGAAATAAATGGAAAAATAGTAAAGTGAGAAAAGGGATGTTTCGATATCTCTTTTTAAAAACAGTTTCAGTCCGCTCATTTATCCTCTCATAATACAGAAATAGCTTTGCAGAAATTTTGGTATTCAGGGAAATTCGCATCTGTGTATTGTTGTTAAGGATACCAATCACTATGGTTAATTTATCTTGCCGATAAAGTGATAGAAAATCTCAATTTCCTGCTTCTGCTCGCCATCCCTGCCCGTGGTGCTTTGGTGGACAAGAATCTTTTCGATCAGGGTATTCAGCAGAGGGGCGGTCAATTCGGTGGGATTGGTGTACTGCTGGGAGAGGAAAAAAGCGAGGATAGAAACAAAATAGGATGTTGTCCTTCCAAAAAAATTTTGAGAAGGACAGCATTTGTCTACCCTATATGCTATAATGAGTACGATCAGTCATCCTCAAACAAAAGAAATTTATGCGTGGACACTTCCAGTACAGCAGCAATATCAAACAGTGCATCCAGCGACAGTACCTTGGTGATATTGATAGCCTCCAAATGGCAAATAAAGGCCGGAACTAGACCTGCTTGCCCGGCCAGTTTTTCCTGCGTTAGACCACGGAGTTTGCGGTAACAAGAAAGCAGTACAGGAATTGATCGTAAACGAAAAATACCATTACATAGAGCCACAGTATAACAAACGCATCCTTGATGGCCTTTAGGAGATCGGGGATGCGGTTCAGTGGCATCAGGTCATGGAGATTCAGTATGAACGTATGAAGGAGCCGAAGCTGGTAACCCGGCGGGTCCAGCCAGTAGGGATTATGTTTTCCGAGTACCATTTTTATTTGACGGAATTTTTGGAGGACAAAGTGAGTTTCGATAATCCAGACGATTTGTTCCCAACCATTTACCGTATTGACCGTATTCGTTCCTTCAAAGTGCTGAACGAACATTTCTGAGTTCCTTACAAGAACCGCTTTGAAGAAGGTGAATTTCGGAAACAGGTACAGTTTATGGTACGGCGGTAAACTGGAACATATCAAATTCCGCTATACAGGTCTGTCGATAGAGGCAGTATTGGACCGCCTGCCCACAGCAACGGCAACAAAAGCAGATGACGAGGGATGGACGATAGCAGAGGAGGTGTTTGGAAAGAGAATTGAAATGTGGCTGAAAAGCCAAGGGAACTATATCGAAAAAATAGATTAGGAGGTTATTTTATGCTCTATGCAAAACAAAAAAAAGAAGCACTCGCCATTCATGAGCGGGCAGTAAACAAGTACAATATGCAATATCAAAATATGGAGAAGATGGGCAATCAGCTCTATGAACGGCGGCAGGATAGCATTACTCTAATCTATAAGATTGAATTTCTGGTGAACAGTATTGCCAACCGGCCCAAGGAGTTTGACAAGAAGATTTCAGGTATCCACGCAGCCAGGGAGAAATTCCGGGAAACTGAGACCTATGCCGCAGAAGCGTTGGCAGCTGCCGTCAAATCTGGAGCCGCTGTTGCTGCCGGAGTTGCCGGAGGGGCCGCAGTAGCCAGCATGGTGCCAACCGCAGCTATGTGGGTGGCAACGACCTTTGGAAAAGCATCTACCGGAACCGCGATCTCCTCTTTGTCGGGAGCAGTGGCCACGAAAGCAGCGTTAGCTTGGCTAGGGGGCGGTGCGCTGTCTGCGGGAGGCGCAGGGATTGCGGGAGGAAAGGCTCTGCTAGCCCTGGCCGGTCCCATCGGCTGGGGAATCAGTGGGGCAGCAACTGCGGTTTCCGTAGCTATGCTTGGACATAAGAACAAGCAGATTGCGGATGAAGCAATTGCTGAAGCAAAAAAGATTACAATGGCGGGCGCGGAATTACATGAGGCCAGCGCCAAAATTCAGCATCTGACAGATGAAACCGTGTTGCTGATGGACGCTCTGCAAGATATGGCTCAGGCCAATAGGCCGCTAAAAGGGGCAAATTATCTGGAGCTGTCCGAAGATGAGCAATATCAGCTTGGAACAATGGTAAACAATACCTTAACCCTGGCAGAACTGCTGAACAAAACGATTTAAGGAGGTTCCACTGTGGACGTTGTGCAAATCGTAAAAAGTATGCAGGAACAAGGATTTGCCGCATGGGTTGATTATTTGAATCAACTGCGGCTGAATGAGTTATTGGCAAAGCTGGCCGCACAGGATATCAATCTGGAACAGGCACTGGCGGAGCTTCAGAAAATGAAAGTTGACATTGCCACTCTGATTGCCAGCAACCGGGGAGGACGAAAGGGAATACATGGTTTCCTTGCAGAAGCAGCCGAAGCTGGAATTGAAAATGCAAGGAATCTGGTCAAGGGTCTGGATGCGGCCTGCAAATGGATCAACGATAACGGTTCTGCGGACCTTCTTCGGGATAATGTGGAGATTCAGCAGAAATTTGTGCGGACAGGAGGCCACTTTGGCCTTGAGGCTGTCAGGGAACACTTGGAAAAATACCCGGATTTTATCAAGAACGGCGGGAAATATCAACTTCCAAAGGACTTCTATCAGGAAATCAGGCGGTTACTGGCAATGTCCCATGAGGAAGCGGCAAAAGAATCTGCCGGTACCTACCGGCTTTGGAAGTGGATGCAGGAATTTTTCGCCGAAACCGGAATTACACCGGATAATTTGGAACCGGCAGTGTTGGACTACTCTGCTGCCCAAAAGGGGAAGATTGATGAGACAGTTAAAAGTGAGGAGCAAAACATCCGCAACGAGGATCAGTGCCGTCGGGATGCAGCCTATGAAGCCAGCAAGCCGACACTGAAACAGGGGGCGCAAGCTGCGGCGATTGGTGCGGCGGCAGAGGGAGGTATGGCCTTTTGCCTGGGCATTTTGAAAAAGCGGAAACAGGGAAAGCGTCTGGCGGAGTTTACTCAGGCGGATTGGCAGGACGTTGGTATCGATACTGTAAAGGGAACAGCTCAAGGCGGAATTAGAGGCGCAGCGATTTATGCGATGACCAATTTCACCGTGACGCCTGCCGCAGTCGCAAACGCTCTGGTAACAGCATCTTTTGGTATTGTAGCGCAGGCTTACCAACTCCGGCAGGGAAACATTTTGGCGGAGGATTTCATTGTCAATTCGGAGGTTCTTTGCCTGGATGTGACTGTAGGTGCAGTCGCTTCTCTACTGGGGCAGACGTTGATTCCAGTTCCTGTTCTTGGCGCAATTATTGGCAATGTGGCAGGTATGTTCATGTACCAGATTGCAAAGAACCATCTCTCCGCTAAAGAGCAGGCACTAATTTCCAATTATCGGGAAAGTTTCGCAAATCTCAACAAAATGTTGGAGGAGCGCTACCAGCAGCTCATGGCCCAACTCAAAAAAGAGTTTGCCAAGTATACATCCATGCTGGAGTTGGCTTTTGACAAAGATGTGAATATCGCTTTTGCTGGTTCCATTACGCTGGCTGATTATGTCGGTGTTGCGCATGAGAGAGTCTTGCGCAGCAAAACTAATATCGATAATTATTTTTTGAATTAGGAGGAAAAGAAAATGGCAGTTACAGATAAACCGGACTATGAAGACGATCTCTTAGAGGATATCCAGGAGTATGAGTATCAGGAAATGTTTGAAAAGGCCAACAACATTGTACTGGGATTTGTAGCGAGTACGACTGCAACCGGTGCGGTTCCAATTCCTTTTGCGGATGCTCCATTGCTGATTGGACAGCAGGTAGCAATGATGATTGCCATCAACAGCGTTTTTGAGTTTGACATTGAGCGCGACGCCCTTACCTCTTTGGCTACAGCGGTAATCGGCGTTGGAGGAGCAACTGTGATTGGGAAAACAGTGGCATCCAATCTCTTAAAGCTAATTCCGGGAGTCGGTACGGTAGCTGGCGGCGCTATTTCTGCTGGTACGGCGGGGGTAATCACCTTGGCACTGGGGAAGGCCTATATTGAAGTCTGCAAAGCAATTAAAATGGGTAAACTGGACCAGAGCGATTTGACAAAGAAGGACGGATTGGATATGCTCAAAAAATCTTTCAAAGAGCAGTTGAAAAAAAACAAAAAATAGGTCTGCACTATCATACGCTGTTACATCCACAAAACTGCGATAACAATCAGGAACATAGTAACTATATTAGCAGTTACTATGTTCCTGATTATTTATGTGTTGATTTTCATGAGTATATCTGTAAGCGCAAGCTGTCAGCATGTATCTTTAAATGGATTATACATCTATATTACACAGTCTTTCGATGCAAGACCATGTGTTCTTGTTGCGTTGGATACTATCACGCAAAACTACTGATTTTTGCGTGATAGTATGGGATTTGTTTAGAATAATGTATATTTTTATTTAAACGATATGTTACAATGTAGATATTGCAATAAACAAAGATAAAATGAATATAGTTTTAGATCGGGAGAATGTGATGCAAAAAGATGAGATGGATTTTTTGAATAATTTATTGCTTAAAGTGCGAAAAAAATAAATACTAATGATGTAAAGTATGATAAAAATGGAGTACCTTGTTCTGTAACAATAGATAAAGATTTACATAAGCAAATAAAAGATTATCTTTTACAAAATGGTCCACAAATTCTTTATAGATATCGACCAGGAAATAGCTGTGATATTGATAACCTTAAAAATGATACCATATGGTTATCTACACTAAAGGAATACAATGACCCTTTTGAAAATAGGGTAAGTATTGATTTTGAGGGCGTAGCGGATAGCTACTTAAAAATGGATCCTAAAACGGTAGCGTTAATGCGTCTAAAACATATTGACAAAGATCACCCATTGTATAAAGCTGGTATAAATGATATAAAAGCACAAGGAGAAAAACTTCAGGAATCCTTGTCAATGAAAAAACTTAGAGTTTTTACAGCTTGTTTTTGCGAGGAAAAATCTTCTCTATTAATGTGGGCGCATTATGCGAATTCACATAAGGGGTTTTGTATAGGATATAAGTTTGAAGATATTATTAAAAAATTTGGCATTGATATATTGCCTGTTATATATTCAGAAGAATATTCAGTAATTCGTTCATATGATATGTTTAAAGATTATGACGAGTTTTTTCTTGATGTGTGGAGAAGTAAATCAATAGAATGGTCCTATGAAAAAGAATGGAGATTAATTGGTGAGTATCGGAAAAATGAACCGTATGAAAAAGGGCAGGTTGCTGATATGGTAAAACCATTTAATGTTTATATGGGAGTAAATATTGATACAGAAGTTAGAAATCAACTAATGAAAATATGTAGAGAAAGGAAGATTAATTTATTCCAAATGCATCTTTCAGAGAAAGGTTATCGACTATTAGCATATCGTGTGTAGGCAGATTGCTCTGCTATACGATACATTGGCGTCTGCTTCTGCGGTAGATATGGATACGATGTGCTTTCGAGCATAGTAAAGGATGGGGATCAGGATCAACCCAGAGATTTCTTATATGAATTATTAATATCCGTATGGCTTTATGACCTGGGTTATACGATTGACTTTGATAAAGAGACGGATGTAGTAGCTACAAAGGGAGATATAATAGTATACGGGGAGTGTAAACGTATAAAATCTATAAATGGATATGAGAAAAATGATAGGAAGGCATGCAAACAGTCAGGTAAAATTGCTGTTGAAAGCGATAAAACATATAGGTTTGTGTTTATAGATGTTTGGAATTGCATTTCTGAACAAGTAAAGACATTTGAGTATAATAATATCATTAGTATGGTAAATTGTGTGAATGATAATTATAAAAATTGTTTTTTTGAATTTATAAAAACTACATTAGAGACAGTTTCTAATGAGTATAAAGATGTAATAGATGGTTTTGCATTTACATATAACTGTTGCTTGTGGTTATCTAATGTTCTCAATATCTTAAGCAGATGATTTTAAGCGGAATCCCGGAATGCCTGATGAAAAATATGAATTTGTTAAGGCTAATGTTTTGAGTAAATAAATGGCAGGTAGATAAAAATTAAAAGTAATCAAAAACGGAACCTGATTTTATTATAGATGACGTTTGATGTATGAAAGCCAGAAGAACCTTTCCTGATAAAGGAGAAGACTTCTGGCTTTTCTATTTTAGGAAAATCTGGGCGGCTGTATCATCGTAATTAAATCGTAGATTTTTCTTAAGAAAATCTTCATTGACAAATCTGTAACAATTATATATACTGTATTAATATAAATAATACACTCAATACAAACAACACATAAAATACAATACAATGCATCATTTTCAGATGATAAGAGGTATGTATTTGAAAAAGAGCGTTATCTGCTGAAAATGTACGATGAAAAACAATATTTATGGTTGCGGAAGATGGTATATGCGGAAACAGAAAGCAGAAAATGAGAAGCAGGAACCAGAAACCAGCAATCAGCAGGCAGAAACCAGCAAATAGAAAACAGGAAAGGATCAGACAAATGAAAAAATTAAATGTTGCAGTTTTTTTTGGAGGGTGTTCTTCGGAACACAGCGTATCTTTACAGTCCGCCAGTGCGGTGATTCGCAATCTGAATCCGGAAAAATATCATGTGATTTCGGTTGGAATTACGAAAGAAGGAGACTGGTATTATGCCCCGAATGCCGGCGCGGATATGGATGCAGATCGATGGTATACAGAAACTGACTGTATTCCGGCTATTTTATCGCCCAATCGCAGCGATCACAGTCTGTTACTGCTTCAAAAAGACGGTGTTTGCAAATTGCCTGTGGATGTGGCATTTCCGGTACTTCATGGAAAAAATGGAGAAGACGGAACGATGCAGGGGCTGATACAGCTGGCCGGTATTCCTCTGGCCGGATGCGGAATACTTGCCTCCGCGCTTTGTATGGATAAGTATCGGGCGCATCAGATGGTAAAAGACGCGGGCGTATGCGTTCCGCGGGCGCTGGTGTTAACAATGGGTATGGATGTTAAGGATGCAGAGCCATTTGCGGATGAAATCGGATATCCGCTGTTTGTCAAACCGGTAAAGGCAGGTTCTTCCTATGGAATTTCCATCGTGTATGAGCCGCAGAATCTACGCCATGCAGTAGCACATGCGTTTCAGTATGACGACGAGGTAATTATAGAAGAAAAAATCGATGGATTTGAAACCGGATGCGCGGTACTTGGCAATGACGAGCTGCTTATTGGTGAAGTAGATGAAATAGAGCTTTCCAAAGGATTTTTTGATTTTACGGAAAAGTATACGTTACAAACGTCTGCCATACATGTTCCTGCCAGAATCCGCAGGGAACAGGCAGATCAGATGAAAAAAACCGCAGGAGTTATTTACAAAACGCTTGGATGCCGGGGATTTGCAAGAGTAGATCTGTTTTTGAAACCAGATGGCGGGATTGTGTTTAATGAGGTAAATACAATTCCAGGATTTACGGAGCACAGCCGTTTTCCGGCTATGATGAAAGCCGTGGGATATTCTTTTACTGAAATTCTGGACCGGATTCTGGAGCTGGCGCTGGATACGAAATGAGGTGTGAGATGCAAAGAGCGAAAAGAAACGATCGTCTGGACGGGTTCCGGCTTGTGGCGGCTGCCCTGGTAGTAGCGATACATACGTCGCCGCTTACTTCCTGGAATGAAAACGCAGATTTTTTTCTGACAAGAGTACTTGCACGGATTGCGGTTCCGTTCTTTCTGATGGTTACCGGACAGTTTGTAGCGTCCGGATGCCGGAAAGAGACAGATCCACGGGTTATGCGGTATGTAAAAAAGGCGGCGCTGCTCTATGGGATATCGATACTTTTGTATCTGCCAATAGGAATCTATGCCGGACATTATAAAAATCTTTCGGTAACAGCGTGGCTGCGTATGCTGCTGTTCGATGGGACGTTTTATCATTTGTGGTATTTTCCGGCCTGCATGACAGGCATACTGCTGATCGTGCTTTTGGGTAAACTCTTAAACAAAAGACAGACCATGGCGGTAGCTGTGATACTGTATCTGGCCGGACTTGGCGGCGACAGTTATTACGGCCTGACCGAAATGGTTCCGGTTTTGTCAGATGCTTATCAGCTGCTGTTCTCACTGTTTTCGTATACGCGAAACGGTATTTTTATGGCTCCGTTATTTTTCCTGTTTGGAGAATGGACGGCAGAACGAAATATGGATGATCGTCGTGTTTTGTGGGCCGGACTGGGCGTTTCTTTTCTGGCCATGACGGAAGAGGCGTTTTTGCTGCGGCATTTTAAGCTGCAAAGACATGACAGTATGTACCTGCTGCTGCCGGTTGTTATGTTTTTCCTGTATCGGTTGCTGCTGACAGGTGAAAAACAGTCTGCGCCTGCTGCCGGGAACAGACGATGGGCAGTATCTGCAGTCGTCCTGTCCACATGGGTGTACATCCTGCATCCGGCGATGATTGTGGTTTTGCGGGGCGCTGCAAAAGTAAGCGGCATCGGACTGCTGACAGAAAACAGCTTCGTACATTATATCGCAGTACTGGCTTTGTCGGTACTGGCGGCCTGGATACCTGCCTTATTTTTACATCGTTCCCGTAAGGAAAACAAAAGAAACGCTGCGCAACCGGACGACAGGGAACCACATGACAGAAAACCGGACAGACAAAAGCCAGATCCGGAAACGACGTTTAGCAGCGGGCGCGCCTGGCTGGAGCTGGATCGCAGCGCGTTGCACCATAACGTAAGGATGCTGCGGGAAAAACTGCCGGATTCCTGTCGGCTGATGCCAGCCATAAAAGCAGACGCGTATGGACATGGAGCGGTTTATGTGGCAAAAGAGCTGCAGAAGGCTGGTGTGGACGCGTTTTGCGTGGCATGTGCAAAAGAAGGCATCCGACTGCGCAGACAAGGCATACAGGGGATGATACTCGTGCTTGGCTATACGCATCCGGAACAGTTTGCCTGGTTAGAGCAGTATCATCTGACGCAAACTGTGATTGACTATGCGTATGCGCGTCAGCTGAATGAATATGGGAAGACGGTGCATGTGCATATCGGCGTGGATACGGGAATGCACAGAATCGGCATACGCAGCGAACAGCTGGAACAGATATTTGCTATTTATGAAATGGAGCATCTGGCGGTGGACGGATTGTTTACGCATCTGAGTGCCTCGGATACGATGTCCGCGGAGGGGCAAAGCTATACCAAAGAGCAGTCGGAGGCTTTTTATCATCTGATCAGCCAGATCAAAGCGCATGGTTATCCATGTCCGGCGGTCCATTTGCAGGCCAGCTATGGCGTACTGAATTATCCGGAGCTGGCGGGAGACTATGCAAGAATCGGTATCGCCTTGTATGGCGTTTTAAGTACAAAAGAAGACACATGCAGATGGAGCGGCAGCCTGAAACCAGTGCTTTCTTTTAAGGCCAGGATTGCGACGGTAAGGACGCTGTATCAGGGCGAATCGGCAGGTTACGGGATGCAGTATACTGCGAAGCAGGATATGCGCATTGCCACGCTTGCGGTTGGATATGCAGACGGACTGCCAAGAGCGCTGTCCTTAGGAGTCGGCAGCGTACTGATACATGGACATCGCGCACCAGTCATCGGACGCATCTGTATGGATCAGACGATTGTGGACATTAGCGGCATTCCGCAGGTCCAGGCTGGAGAGGAAGCCGTATTAATCGGTCGCTGCGGCGATATGGAAATCTCTGTCTGCGATATCGCAGCGCAGGCGGGAACGATAGCAAATGAAATTCTAAGCCGGATGGGGTCCAGGCTGGAACGGGTACTGGTTTAATATCCCAAAACAAAGGTATCCGGATGGTCAAAACACCACTGCGCCCAGTCCCAGTTCGCAACGGCAAACCAGTCTGGCACGTAATCGGCACGCAGATTTTTATGTTTCAGGTAATACGCATGTTCCCATACATCGATACACAATACGGGCGCCAGATTTTCCGCAAGCGGAGTATCCTGGTTGGCAGTCAGTATAATCTGCAGCTCTTTCTGCGCGTCGGCGGCCAGCCAGGCATAGCCGGAACCAAATACAGAAAGAGCTGCTTTTGTAAATTCTTTTTTAAAATCGTCAAAACTTCCAAATCTCCAGTGAATACTCTCAGACAGCGTACCCTGCGGCTTTTCTTTCGAATGAGCGCAAAGCCCGTTAAAATAAAACCAGTGGTTAAAAATACCTCCTGCATTATTCTTTA
Source organism: uncultured Eubacterium sp. (assembly GCA_910577225.1). GTDB lineage: Bacteria > Bacillota > Clostridia > Lachnospirales > Lachnospiraceae > Eubacterium_J. The sequence goes on from CAJTMV010000004.1 coordinate 10,846, forward strand.
CCATGGTTCTGGCATAGTCTGGAATGGCATCCGAATTGTGCAGGATTTGTTTTAATTCAGCAAACCCGCAGGCAGGTTTTTCCGCAAATGTCATGGCCTGGAGCGCCGGACATTCCTGAATCAGATAGTTTAATTTGTCGATATATGTCTGGAGATGCTTGTCATGATGCAGATACATCGTCTGAATATCGATGTATGGCTCCATGGCTTTATAAGAATAAGGTAACGGTTCGTTTACGAATTTGCAGTATTCGGGCATATGATCTCCCGCGTACGAATGATTTATTTTATCATATGACGCGGGAGTAAGATGGTTCCTGGTCAGATTTTCTTTTTTTGTTCTTTTGCAAGATTTTTCTGTGCGGTAGAGAGCATCAGCTTAATCCGGTTTAACTGATTCACTTCGCTGGCGCCCGGGTCATAGTCGATCGCGACAATGTTTGACAGCGGGTACTGATGGCGCAGCTGTTTGATTACGCCTTTTCCTACGATATGGTTTGGCAGGCAGGCGAAAGGCTGTGCGCATACGATATTGTTGGTGCCAGAGTGAATGAGCTCCAGCATTTCTCCGGTTAAAAACCAGCCTTCTCCAGTCTGGTTGCCTTCGGAAACAATCGGAGAGGCATATCTGGCCAGCGTTTCAATTCTTGCAGGAGGTTCAAAATGCTCGCTTTTTTCAAATTCCGCTCTTGCGGCGCTGCGCAGCCATTCCAGCAGTCGGATGCCCAGATGGGCCATGCGGATGTTTTTCTTTGGGTTGTTCAGCATTTCAGTCTTAAAGTCCTGATTGTAAAACGTGTATAACAGAAAATCCATCAGATCCGGCACGACAGCTTCGGCGCCCTCTGCTTCTAACAGTTCTACCAGATAATTATTGGCCGCAGGCAGAAATTTGACCAGAATCTCGCCTACAATACCGACGCGCGGTTTTTGTACGTCTTTTCTCGGCAGCTTGTCAAAATCGCGGATAATGTCGCGGCAGAGCTGTCGAAACTTTCGATGCGACAAAATATGGCTGTGCGATAAAAATTCAGTGACCGTCTGTACCCATTTCCGGTGTAGCTCGTCCGCTGCGCCAGGGACTGCTTCGTACGGTCTTGTCGCATACAGACAGCGCATAAAAATATCGCCGAATTCCACGGCATACATGCCATGCTGCAGCAGTGCCGGAGTAAGGGTAAATCCCGGATTTTTTTCCAGTCCGCTTAAGTTAATCGAGATGACAGGCACATGCGCGTAACCGGTTTTTTCCAGTGCACGCCGGATAAAACCGATATAGTTGGACGCACGGCAGCCGCCTCCGGTCTGAGAGATAATGACCGCGGTTTTATTCATATCGTATTTTCCGGACGTTACAGCATCCATGATCTGTCCGACCACCATAAGGGAAGGGTAGCAGGCGTCGTTGTTGACATATTTCAGTCCGACGTTTACCGACGCACGATTGTCGTTGTCCAGTATAACGAGGTTGTAGCCGCAGGTTCGAAACGCCGGTTCCAGCAGTTCGAAATGAATCGGAGACATCTGCGGACAGAGGATAGTATAATTTTTACGCATTTCTTCGGTAAATACCGTGCGTTTAAAATCAGACGTCTGTATCTCGCGTTTTTTTGGATGCTTTTTCCTTACGCGGATCGCAGCCAGCAGGGAGCGGATACGGATTCTGGCCGCACCCAGATTGTTGACCTCGTCGATTTTCAGACAGGTATAAATCTTGCCGGACCTGGTTAAAATATCACTGACGCAGTCCGTGGTAATGGCGTCCAGCCCGCAGCCAAACGAGTTTAACTGAATCAGGTCCAGATTCTCCGTCGTTTTCACATAGTTGGCAGCCGCGTACAGGCGGGAGTGGTACATCCACTGGTCCATAACGATCAGAGGACGATCGACCGGCGTTAAATGGGAGATGGAGTCTTCGGTCAGTACCGCAATTCCGTAAGAGTTTAACAGCTCCGGAATGCCATGATTAATCTCCGGGTCCACATGATAAGGACGTCCGGCCAGTACAATGCCGTGTCTGCCGGTTTTCTTGAGATAAGCCAGCGCTTTTTCACCCTGTTTTTGCATGTCTGTACGTGCAGCCTGCAATTCTTTCCATGCAAGATCGGCGGCTGCGGCTACCTCCTGCTCCAGAATTTTAAAACGCGGACTAAACGTTTTGATCAGTCCTTTTTTTAACGTATCCAGATCTTTCAGGGACAGGAACGGATTTAAAAATTCCATCTGCCCGTTCGAGATTTCGTCTACGTTGTTTTTGATGTTTTCTGCGTAAGAGGTAACGATCGGACAGTTATAATGGTTGTTTGCATCCGGAAACTCATCGCGTTCAAATGGAATACACGGATAAAAAATAAAATCCGGATGCTGCCCGATCAGCCAGGTAATATGTCCATGCACCAGTTTTGCAGGATAGCACTCGGATTCGCTTGGAATGCTGTCGATACCCAGTTCATAAATCTGATGCGAAGACTGCGGGGAAAGGATCGTGCGAAAGTGCAGCTTCTTAAAAAATACCGCCCAAAACGGGTAGTTTTCATAAATATTTAATACGCGCGGAATGCCGACCGTACCGCGGATGGCATCTTCTTCGGACAGCGGCTCATATTGGAAGATCCGCTTATTTTTGTATTCATACAGGTTTGGAATATGGTGCCTGTTTTTTTCTTTGCCAAGTCCGCGTTCACAACGGTTGCCGGTAATATAGCGCCGGTTGCCGGAAAACAGGTTGATGGTCAAAAGACAATGGTTGGCGCAGTGCTGACATCTGGTCAGCTTTGTATCAAAGGTTAAAGCCCGGATCTGTTCGATCGACAGCATTTTGCTCTCACAGCCTGCTTCATGGCGCTCTCTGGCAATTAAAGCGGCGCCAAACGCCCCCATGATGCCCGCGATATCCGGACGTATCACATGGACGCCGGAGATTTTTTCGAAGCTGCGTAAGACCGCGTCATTGTAAAAGGTACCGCCCTGTACGACGACTTTTTTGCCAAGCTGCGAAGCGTCGGTTAGCTTGATTACTTTAAACAGGGCGTTTTTAATGACAGAGTAGGCAAGACCGGCGGAAATATCCGCGACGGAAGCGCCTTCCTTCTGCGCCTGTTTTACTTTGGAATTCATAAATACGGTGCATCGGGTGCCAAGATCGATCGGATGACTGGCAAATAAGGCTTCTTTTGCAAAATCTTTTACCGAATAATTCAGCGATTTTGCAAACGTCTCGATAAAAGAACCGCAGCCGGAAGAGCAGGCTTCGTTGAGCTGTACGCTGTCCACGGTCTGATGCCTGATTTTGATACACTTCATGTCCTGACCGCCGATATCCAGGATACAATCCACATCCGGCGCAAAAAAGGCTGCGGCGTAATAGTGAGACACCGTCTCTACCTCGCCTTCGTCGAGCATCAGCGCTGCTTTCATCAGCGCCTCGCCGTATCCGGTCGAACAGGAGTGGACGATATGCGCGTCTTTTGGCAGCAGATCATAGATTTCTTTGATCGAGCGGATGCAGGCGGCAAGCGGATTGCCGTTGTTATTGGCATAAAAAGAGTACAGCAAAGAGCCGTCTTCTGCGATCAGAGCCGTTTTTGTAGTGGTAGAACCGGCATCGACGCCAAGATAACAGTTTCCCTGATAGTCTTTCAGACTGCGGGAAGGAACTTTGTTGCTGCGGTGGCCGGATAAAAATGCGCGGTATTCCGCTTCAGAACGAAACAAAGGCTCCAGACGTTCGACTTCAAATTCCATATGGATTTCGCCGGAAAGTCTGGAAAGAATATCATCCAGCAAAAATACGGTATCTTTTTTATAGTTCAATGCAGAGCCGATGGCTGCAAACAAATGTGAATTTTTAGGAATAATGGCATGCGCGTCGTCCAGCTTCAGCGTGCGGATAAACGCGGCGCGCAGTTCGGATAAAAAGTGCAAAGGCCCGCCCAGAAACGCCACATGGCCGCGAATCGGTTTTCCGCAGGCAAGTCCGCTGATGGTCTGATTGACAACCGCCTGAAAAATAGAAGCGGAAAGGTCTTCTTTTGTGGCTCCTTCGTTAATCAGCGGCTGAATATCTGTTTTGGCAAAAACACCGCATCTTGCCGCGATTGGGTATATTTCATGGTAACTTTTGGCATATTCATTTAGTCCCAGAGCATCGGTCTGTATCAGAGAAGCCATCTGGTCGATAAACGAACCGGTTCCGCCGGCACAAATGCCGTTCATACGCTGTTCTACATTACCGTCCTGAAAATAGATAATTTTGGCGTCCTCACCGCCCAGTTCAATGGCAACGTCTGTCTGCGGAGCGTAATGCTCCAGAGCAGAAGCGACCGAAATGACTTCCTGGACAAATGGAATATCAAGATGCTTTGCCAGCGTCAGGCCGCCGGAACCTGTGATTACCGCAGCGACGGTAATATTACCAAGCTGTGTGTATGCCTGCTGTAACAGGCTGCTTAAAGTTTCACGGATATTGGCATAATGTCTTTGATAATCTGCAAACAGCAGACGATCCGTATCGTCTAAAACTGCGATTTTGACAGTCGTAGAACCAATGTCGATTCCTAGCTTATACAGTGTTTCTTTACTCATATTCTCACCTATTACTTTTAGATTTGACCTGCGATAACAGGTGCAGGTCATTTGCCGAAGATGGAAAAAGTTACTATTCCTTCCTATTAAAATATGATAAGTTTCCTGAAAACATTCTACATTATACGACACTGTATCCAAAAAGACAATTCCTTATTTTGAATTTCATAATCTTTTTATAGATTACGGAGGGGAGTTTTGGAGGGGAACTCTAAATATCTGGTAACGTTTTTCGGCAGACAGAATACACTGGTGTATAAGAAGAATCAGATGAGGTATGATAGAAATGGATGCTTTTCCTTTCACAAATAACGAACAGATGCAGTGCCGGGGGATTCTTCATATTGTAGAAGCCGGTGATACGCTTTATAAAATCGGAAAAAAATACGGAGTGTCCGTATCGAGAATTATGTATGCCAACCCATATGTCAATGTCTACAATCTGCAGATCGGCGACGAGATTTGTGTGCCGGTCATGCTGCCGCGGATGCCGGCGCCGGAAAATCGCATGCAAAGTCACGGAACAGAGATGCCGGAGGCGACGTATGAAAATCATATGGGATTTCCAACAGAAGCGGATGTGCAGCCGGACGCGGACAGACAGCCGGACGCGTACGGGAGGCAGACCGGCGGTTATATGGGCAGCTTTATGGAACCTGCCAGAGAAGCAAAAGCAAATCCGGAAGTCATGAGGGAAACGGATGGCGCCGATGAGGAGGAAAGAGAGCAAATGACAGACCCGGATCACTGGGAAGGTGAGTAAAGCCGCAGGGCAGATATGAATTTTTTATAAATAAATACGAGTCTGATTGACAAAATATGCCTGTATTTATATAATTTTTGAAAGGTAACAAAATACATTGCTGCCGCGCGTGTATTGTAACCGGACAATACAGGTGAAATGCAGCCATATGGAGGGCCAAATGAACTTTTTGAACAAACTGGAGCGGAAATTTTCAAAATACGCGGTTTCCAATCTGACCATGTATCTGATATTTGGATATGTGATCGGATATGTGCTGAGCAGAATGGCGCCGGGGATGCTGAACTATCTGACACTGGATCCGTATCGGGTCCTGCATGGACAGATCTGGCGTCTGGTGACCTGGGTGCTGATTCCGCCGTCTGCGCAGAGTATTCTGTTTTATGTGATCATGATGATGTTTTATTATCAGCTGGGTACATCTTTAGAGCGTACGTGGGGCGTGTTCCGGTACAATGTTTATATTTTTGGAGGTATTCTGTATACCGTAATTGGAGCGTTCGTAACCTGGATGATTATGACAGCCGTATATGGCAACGCAGGTCTTACCGGCGCGATTGTTGGCGTACAGGTCAGCACTTATTATATATGTATGTCAATTTTCCTCGCATTTGCGGCATGTTATCCGAATATGCAGATATTGCTTTATTTTATCATTCCGATTAAAATGAAGTGGATGGCATATGTGTATGCAGTCCTGATGCTGCTCGATCTGGTGCAGGGCTCCTGGCCGCAGAGAATCGTAATGATGATGTCGCTGCTGAATTTTGTCATCTTCTTTTTGTCGACAAGAGATCTGTACCGGTTTTCTCCAAAAGAAGTGCACAGAAGACAGGCGTATCGTCAGGCTGTAAATCGCCCGCAGAGCGCGGGAATTACGAAGCATAAATGTGCTGTTTGCGGAAGAACAGAAAAGGATGATCCTTCGCTGGAATTTCGGTTTTGTTCGAAATGCGCCGGCAATTATGAATACTGTCAGGAACATCTGTTTACCCATCAGCATGTACAATAAACAACGAGAGGAGAATGAGTATGGAGAATGTATTTTTGATGGAACATCCGCTGATCCGGCATAAGATATCGATGCTGCGGGATAAACGGACGGGGACGAATGAGTTTCGCAAACTGGTGGAGGAGATCGCGGTATTGATGGGATATGAGGCATTTCGCGATCTGCCGGTCGAGCAGGTGCAGGTGGAAACGCCGATGGAGACATGTATGACACCGATGATTTCCGGAAAAAAACTGGCGATCGTGCCGATTCTGCGTGCAGGACTTGGTATGGTAAATGGGATACTGACGCTTGTACCGAGTGCAAAAGTCGGACATATCGGTCTTTGCCGCAATCATGAGACGCATGAGCCGGAGGAATATTACTGCAAGCTGCCAAGTCCGATTGAGGAACGTACGATCGCGGCGCTGGACCCGATGCTGGCAACCGGCGGTTCGGCAGTCGCTGCGGTAGATTTTATCAAAGCTCACGGGGGAAAACATATCAAATTTTTATGCATTATTGCAGCGCCGGAAGGCGTGGAACGTCTGCATCAGGCCCATCCGGACGTACAGCTGTACTGTGGCTGTCTGGACCGCTGTCTGAATGAGGACGCGTATATCTGCCCGGGCCTTGGAGATGCCGGGGACCGTATTTTTGGTACAAAGTAATTGACGGAAGTTAAATAGAAATTAAATAAAACTAACAGAAAAAGAGCGGCACAATGGGCGGCTCTTTTTCTTTGAAATAAAAATTTCCTCATACATTTCCATGTAATTTGTTCCTGCAGTCGCTGCAGATACGACTTCATACGATTAAATTATCGACGGAGTTCTTTTGCTGCATGTCAGCTCTTTTTTGCATATCGAATCCGTCTTTATTCCTCCAGTATACAGGCAGCAAGCGCATCGTTCATTTCCGGCTGCATAAAGCAAAACCGAATAAACTTGTCGTCTAAAAACGGAAATGTCGAGCAGTCTCTGATCATCATGCCTTTGCGGATGGCACGATCGAACAGCTCCTGAGAAGTAAGATCTGGTCTTAATATTTTTACGAGCATAAAGTTGGCGGACGGTTCATAGACCCTGAAATCGTCACGCGCTGCAAACAGTTCGTACATCCTCCTGCGTTCGGAATGAATCAGCGTTTTTGTCTGCTGAATGTAAGAGGTATCCTGGAACATAATTTCACCGGCGATTGCGGCCAGAGAATTGATCGTCCACGGGTTTTTTCTGGTATTGATCGTTTTAATCAGATCCCGGTTGCCGGTGACCGCGTAACCAAGACGCAGTCCCGGTGCAGCAAAAAACTTGGAAGTGCCGCGTAAAATGACCAGATTGTTATAATAATTTGTCAGATGGATGGAGGTAATCTGTTCGGTATTGTCTGCAAATTCCACATATGTTTCATCTGCCATCACGTAAATGCCGTGCTGCAGGCAGGCGTCTAAAATCAGGCGCATGGATTTGTTCGTAATGCAGGTAGAGGTCGGATTGTTTGGATTGCACAGGACGAGCAGATCGATATCGTCTTTTAGCTGTGCGATAAATTCAGCGGTATTTAATAAAAATCCGTCCTCCTCGCGCAGCGGGTAGTATAGTGTCGTGCCGCCGCCCAGCGCGATCTCGCGTTCATATTCCGAATAGGACGGACCGATAACGACCGCTTTTTTTGGATGCTCGATCTGGATAAATAAGGAGATCAGCTCGGTAGAACCGTTTCCAACAATAATATTTTCAAAATCCGTACCGGCATATGCGGCAATACATTTACGCAGCGATACGTAATCACGGTCCGGATAGGTGGAAATCGCGTCTATTTTTTCGGACAGTGTCTGGCGCAGCGCCGGAGAAATGCCAAGCGGGTTTACATTTGCAGAAAAACTGGTGATCGATTCTTTTTGAATACCATATACCTGTTCAATTTTTTCCAGATCACTCCCATGAAAATGATCTTTATGACGTATCATAATTAAAACCTCCTAACGAACTTTCATCAACATATTGCGTGTCACTCATAAATAGTTTATAATTCATAAGACAGGTCAGAATACATAAAGTATCGCCTTTTGTCTATTATAGCGATATTGATGAAAAAAGCAAGGGTAAAGCGGGTGGCATCGTGCGAAAGAGGATCGAAGAACTGGCAGAAGGGAAAATTCCTTACGAACAACCACAGGTTGTATTTTCAAAAGAAAAACTGGAACTGGAAGTGATAGAAGGACAGACCGTTTCAGAAAGTTTTAAGATCAAAAGTGAAAATGGAATACGGATGCGGGGCATTATTTATTCTCCCAATGTGAGACTGAAATGTCTGACGTTTCAGTTTGAGGGGGAAGAAGCGGATATTCAGGTGGAGTTTCGCGCAGATGGAATGTCAGAAGGAGAGATCGCGGTTGGAGATTTGTATATTGTGTGCAATGGCGGCGAATACCAGCTGGCATTTGCAGTGACAGTGACAAGACTGTATGCAGAGGCGTCGACCGGAAAGATTAAAAACCTGCGGGATTTTACAAAGCTGGCAAAAAACGAGTGGAAAGAGGCGTTTCATATTTTCCATTCGCCGGCGTTTAAAAATATACTGACACCCAGAGAGTTAAAGTTTGCTTTATTATACGAAGGACTTTCCAGGCCTTCCATCACCGAACAGACCATGGATGAGTTTTTAATCGGGACCGGAAAGAAAGAACGGGTTCATTTTTCACTGGAAAAGCACAGTCTGGAAATTTTTGAAGCCGCGAATCCGGTAGAAGAAAGGCTGAGCATCCAAAAAGAAGGATGGGGGTTTTTGGAGATCCGCATTACGGCAAGCGAGGAGTTTTTAGTGCCGCAGAAGCGATACGTCACAGACTCTGAGTTTATTGGAAATACCTATCCGTTCAGCTTTTACATAGATACGGAAAAAATGCATGCCGGGAATAACTATGGCAGCATTTATTTTGAAAACGATGTGCAGAAAGAAGAATTGAAAGTATGGGCATCTGCCGACAGCATCGACGTACGAAAGGAACGTACGGTCCAGGGACTGCAGCGCGCGACGTATCTGCTGACCCGGTGTTATATTCATTTTCGTCTGAAAAAACTCGTGACCGGAGAATGGACGAAACAAACGCTGGCGCTGATTCAGCGGATGGAAGAATTTAAGCCGAACGATCCATGGTATCTGCTGTTTAAAGCCTATGCGCTGCAGCGCAACAAACAGCGGCAGGACGCGCAGTGGCTGATGGATGAGTTTCGTCAGAAAAATAAAGGCAAAAAAGATCCGCACTGGGCCTTTTATGATTATCTGTGTCTGCAAAGAGAAAAAGAGCCGGTCGTTGTGGATCGTCTGTTAGACGAGATCGAAGAGATTGCCAAACGTTATGCCACGCATCCGATGATATTTTTTCTGACTCTGCGGTTAAACGGTACGCTGCGTACGCAGCCGCAGGTGAAAATGCGGGTGATGGAAGCGCGGATTATGCAGGGGCAGTATTCGCCGCTGTGGTACGTAGAGGCATTTACGGTATATAAAGAACAGCCGTATCTTTTGACAAAGCTGGATAAGTATGAGATACTGCTGATGAACTGGGCGTCCAGACAGGGCGTATTGTCCAAAGATCTGGCGGATCAGGTGATGCGGCTGGCCAATAATATGCGTCAGTTTCAGCCTCTGGTCTGTCGGATTTTATTCCGCAGTTATGAGAAAGATCCAAACGAGGATATGCTGGCAGGTGTCTGCGCGTACCTGATGAAAGGACACTGCTATCAGACAAAGTATCATCACTGGTATGAAAAGGGCATTCGGGAAAATCTGAAAATTACAGGCTTATACGAGGCGTTTTTACTGACGATGGATCTGCATGACGTAAAACCGCTGCCGAAAGTGATTCAGATGTATTTTCAGTATAACAATCAGCTCTCTTATCAGTATAAAGCGGCGCTGTATGTAAATATTATCGCGCATAAGGAAGAACAGCCGCTGATTTATGACAAATACGCGGAGACGATGAAACAGTTTGCCATCGATGAGATATTAAAAGGTCATATGGACGACAATCTGGCAGTTATTTATGACGCGATGCTGGATAAAGGGATTTTAACGCAGGAGCTGGCGGCGCCGCTGGCAGATATTTTATATACGCACAAATTTTATTGTATGAACAAAATGGCTGCTTTTGTCGTGATTATACAAAAGCACATGAAAGAAGAGCAGAGAGTGCCGATTTTCGGCGAGACGGCATATTTTCAGCTGTTTTCCAACGATTATGCGATCGTTCTGGAAAATAACAGGGGGCAGCGGTTTGTATCGCCGGAATCCTGTCAGCTGGAAAAACTGATGAAACCGTCGCATTATATTCGCAGATGTCTGAATTTTGCACCGGAAAAGCTGCAGTATCTGATGCATCATATGGATGGAAAGACCGATCTGAGCGTGCCGGTAAAGACAGATGTGGAATATTTGCGTATATTAATGGAAGCGCCGCAGATCAGCACAAAGTTTAAAAGCCAGATCGGGCCGGGACTTGTGCGGTACTGCCTGATCAATCAGATCGAAGAAGGACTCGATCATTATCTGACGCAGGTAGATTTTGCCGCGATGCGCAAGGATAACCGGAACCTGATGATCGAGCTGTTAATCGACCGCGACTGGAATGAAAAGGCGCTGGAGCTGATTCATAGTTATGGATACGACGGCATCAGCAGCCGGAAACTGGCGCAGCTGGTATCGTATATGCTGCGTGCGAGAGATATCGGCGAGGATGCCTTTTTGCTGGAGGTCTGTCTGTCCATCTTAAAGGCAGGCGCGCAGAACGAGGCGGTAGTATCTTATCTGGCCAGATATTATGAAGGCCCTTCCAAGCAGATGATGCGTGTGTGTAACGCGGCTGCCGCCTGCGGGGTGACCGGGACGGCGGAGCTGGAGGAGCGGCTGCTCGTACAGTCGCTGTATAGTACGGAATATGTGGATCAGATTCAGGAAGTGTATCAGGGATATCGTTCGCATAACGGACGGGAGTTTATTTTACAGGCATACCGTTCTTATTGCATGCATGAGTATGTCGTACATGATATGATCCTGCCGGGAAGTCTGTTTCTGGAAGCCTGTCAGCTGTTTCGGGAAGGGAAGCTGCGGGGGATTGCGTGCAGACTCGGTCTGTTAAAGTATTTTTCCGAAATAGAGACGCTGGACCGTTATCAGCTGAAAATGGCGGATGAGCTTTTACATGAGTTTCTATGCAAAAATATGAATTTCGCTTTTTTCAGACATCTGCCGGACAGTCTCTGCAGCAGATATCAGCTCCATAATCGGATGCTGGTGGAATATCATGCCAGACCAGACAGCCGGATTCAGATTCACTACCGCATGCCGAAACAGCAGCAGGAATTTATATCCGCATCGATGCCAAACGTCTATGACGGCATATTTACGTGGGAATTTTTGCTGTTTCGAAACGATGAAGTGGAATATTATATTACCGAAGAGACGGAAAACGGTACGCAGCAGCTTGGAGAAAGCAGCCGGATATCAGGAATCGAGTATCGGGATACCAGGTATGGCGGACGGTACGCGTATATTAATCAGATGCTGTACCTGCGGGAACAGGGGAATGAGAAAGAACTGTTACGGGTGATGAAAGAATATGAAAAATTACATATTTTAAGCGGGAAAATGTTTAAAATTATATAAAGAAGTAATCATACAGATAGAAAGAGGATGGCAATGGCACAGAATGAACAAAAATTATATATAGGTATTGATTTAAACGACAGCTATGCCATGGTCAGCTTTGCGACAACGATGCATCAGGAACCGGAGACTGTCAGCTCGGTAGCAGGCAGCGAGATGTTTCAGATACCGCTGGCGGTCTGTATGGCGTCAGCTTCAGGGCAGTGGGTATATGGCGATGAGGCCGTGCGCTTTGAAAAGGCGGATATGGGAAAGTGCGAAAACCATCTGCTGTCCCGTTCGCTGGCGCGGGATTATACGATGATTCAGGATCAGACCTATGAGATCCGCACGCTGCTGGCCGTGTTTATCCGAAAGATTTTGCTGCTGGCAGGAAAGCTCGGGCCGAAGATGGAGATTGGAAAAGTAGTGTTTACTTTTTCCAAACTGGGTGAGAAGCTGATGGAGCTGATGGAATATGTATTTGAGCAGCTTCCGGTTCCGAGAAAAAAGATCACCGTCATGGACTATATGAAGAGCTTTTATTACTATGCCCTGAGTCAGCAGGACGGACTGGCGATCCATGATATCGCGCTGTTTCAGTATTATGGAAAGAGCATGGTGTGCTGGTACTTATCGAGAGGGAAACAGTCGCGTCCGCAGCTTGTGCAGATTCTGGAGACAGACTGCGGATATCTGACGGAGGATAAAGACGCTTCTTTTTCAGAGATTATACCAAAGGTGTTTGAAAAAAAAATCATATCCAGCGTCTATCTGGCAGGAGAAGGCTTTGAAGGGGAATGGATGAAGCATTCCCTTCGTGTCCTGTGTCAGGGAAGGCGTGCGTTTCTTGGCAAAAATCTGTTTTCCAAGGGCGCCTGTTATGCCGCTGAAGTGCTGGAAGGCGTGATGTCCTGGAATTATGCGTATATGGGCGAAAATGAGATGAAGTTCAACATCAGCCTGAAAGTACGAAAAAATAATGAAATGGCGTTTCATACGCTGATCTCGGCGGGAGAGAACTGGTACGAGGCGAAAGGGGTCTGCGAGGTTATTTTGGACGGTCCGGGAGAGATCGATTTCTGGATACAAAGGCCAAACAGCAGAGAAGCCAGAATCGAATCTCTGGAGCTTACGAATCTGCCGTCCCGTCCGGTCAAGGCGACGAGACTGCGGATTCAGGCAAAGCCTGTGTCAGATCGTTCGGTCAGGCTTACGATACGGGATCTGGGGCTGGGAGACTTTTTCAAGGCCAGCGATATGGTCTGGGAATATGTGATGAAAATTGATTAGGAGTAACAGCGATGAGCGGATTGATTTTCTGCAGTTTTAAACGGGCGGCAAAGCCCTATTATCTGGAAAGTGCGAAACAAAATATTTATTCGGTCGAAGAACTGTGCTATTTTTTACAGGATAATATTTATCTGCTGGATGATAATATTATGACGCCGGAATTTTGCGACTGGCTGGAAACGGAAGTCGGGGCAGTGCAGCTGGCAGAGAAGCTGCGCCGGCTGATGGAAGACCAGCAGGGGTTCCGCGTTTTCTGTATGCAGATCATTATGGATTCCGGTTATTTTTCCAAAAACGAGATGCAGTTTCTCGGCATGAGACTGCAGAAGATGGATCATCAGAGCAATTATGAAAACCGTAAGATCAAGGCAGATCAGCTGATGGAGAAAAAAAAGTATCTGGCGGCGATTGCGGAATACCGCAGTCTGCTGCTGCTCGCAACGGACAGTCCTTCCGATGTCAGGGTCAGCGGAGATATCTGGCACAATATGGGAACCGCCTACGCGCAGATGTTTTGCTTTGAACGGGCGGTCAGCTGTTACGAGCAGGCATATGAACTAAGTCACAGGGTGGATTCTTTAAAGTCGGCTTCTCAGGCGGTCTGTTTTCTGGAAGACGGCGACCGGGTACAGTCGTTTTTACAGCGGCATCATATCAGTCCGGAACAGTTTGCGGCAATGAAAAAAAATCTGAGCGAACTGGAGCATCTGACAGAAGCCTCGTCAGAGTACGGAAAAGTATTAAAAATTGCCAGACTGGCGCAGGTCTCGCCGGCGCAGGCCAAAAGTGAAATGTATCTGCAGACAGACGCATGGAAAGATGAATATATAAGATATGAGGGGTGATTTTATGGGATTTTTCAAACGCAGAAAAGAACGCGCGGCACTGGAAAAAGTGCTCGAAGATGTCAATGTATCCGGCGGCCTGGAGCAGCTGTCTGAAAATTCTTCCGGTAATCTGATTATGGACCGTTGCGAACGTCTGATGCAGAACGCAAGAGAAATTGACGACGGGAAGAAGGAATACTATATAGTTACTTCGTATCTGAACGATATTGAACTGATCGAGAATCTGGCGCCGGATCAGACAGAAGAGATACAAAAAGCGGCTGATTATGTGGCAAAGCTCAATCAGGCCAGAGACCAGTTTTTAAATACGTCCAAACGAATCTCCGACGCACAGTTTCAAATGCTGCAAAGGCAGGAGGAGCAGATTCCGGACGCGATTAAAAATCTGCGCGCCAATGAAGAATATCAGGCGACGGTAAAACGGGATATGCAGTATCTGGAAGGCGAAAAGCAGGAGTGGGAGATTCAGAAAAAAGAAAACAGAAGGCTTTTGAAACGATTGCGCAAAGCGTCTTTTATGCTGTTGTTTGCGGCAGCTACCGCCGCAATCCTGGTGCTTGTATTGTCAGTCGGGTTCGATTATGATCTGCAGTATGCCTGGACCGGCGTCATTGCAGCCGCGTTCGCCGGAGCAGCGTACATCGTGCTGCGGCTGCAAAACAGCAGACGGGATATCCGACAGGCGGAAGTAAATATAAATTATGCGATTATTTTATTAAATAAAGTTAAGATTAAATATGTAAACATTACGAATGCCGTTGATTACGGCCGTGACCGATTCCATGTCCGCGATTCCAGAGAATTTGAATATCAGTGGGAAATGTATCAGAGCGCAATGCGGGAACAGGAAAAATATAGAAAAACAAATGAAGATTTAAATTATTATTACGACAAGCTGGTGAAATTGTTAAAAAAATGCAAACTTTACGATTCCCGTGTGTGGCTCGAACAGCCGCAGGCGCTCGTAGATCAGAAAGAAATGGTAGAGATTAAGCACGATCTGCTTGTACGCAGGCAGAAGCTGCGTTCCAGAATCGCCTACAATCTGGACATTGTGAAAAAAGAACGCAGAGAGATCGTACGTCAGATCAAAGCGAATGGGGAAACAGCGAATGTGCAGCTGCTGGATATGATACGGACGATTGACAGACTGTCCGGGATGGAAAAGAATGAGTGACAAAATTGTGGAAGGAACAAAATAAAGAAAGGAATTGCATCGATATGACGGAAACAGGTACGCATACGCATACACATGATCCCAAAGAGGTCAAAGCCATTGTCAACCGGCTTGCAAAAGCCGCCGGACATCTGGAAGCAGTGAAAGGGATGGTTGAAAGCGGCAGAGACTGCAGCGAGGTGCTCGTACAGCTGGCAGCCGTTAAATCTGCATTGAATAATACGGGAAAACTGATTCTGAAAGAGCATATCAGTCATTGCATCGTACATGCCATCGAGCATGGAGATACAAAGGCTGTGGAAGATTTAAATCAGGCGATCGATCAGTTTATGAAATAAACTAACAGAATAGAAAAAACAGAATATACAATATAAAACAGCCGCGGCTATTTCAAACGGGCAGAAAACAGATTCCTTTAAAGGACTGTCGTATGTACCATATCTGATATTGCAGCGGCTGTTTTATGTTCTTAAATCTGTATTTATTTATTTCTGTTCAAGCGTAATCTGCCGGATTTTCTCCAGATCTGAAATCAGCTCTCTGGAGTAAAGCTCGGCCTGATTGTAGACGGCTTCCGCTTCTGAAAAATGGTTCTGCTTTAACGCCTGGATGGCTTCTCCGCCAAATTTGTGGAAACGTTCGTGCTTCTTGCCGAGTCCCTCCCAGATTTGCTGAATCTGCGGCGTGTTTGGAGTCATTGCGTAATAAAAATGTCCAAATCCACATTTGGAAGAGTCCAGCTGCAGAGGGACGATACTGCGCTGTTTCACCATATTTTTCAGATTGCGCAGCCATGTCTGGTGCGCGTTGATGGCATTGCTGATATATCTGGCAAATTCGTCATGCTCCAGATGGAAAAACGCGTCTTCCGACATAGCGCCCATCTGACGGACGGTATCGTCCAGCGTTTTTTCGATGTCCACGACAGGTTCTGTAGCTTTCTTTAAATCCTGGCTGACGTTCTGCATAAAATCTGTGCTGTCGTGAAGCTGATTTTCCATTTCGGTCATGGAACTGCTGATTTCCTCGCTGACAGCGGCAATGGAACTGATCGAGTCGTTGACCTTGGTTACATGCTGGTGATTCTGGTCGTTTAGCAGCCATACGTTTTCTATTTTGGAAGTCATCGACTCCAGCGCCTGGATCGTGCCAGATGCGCTTTTTACGCTTTTGCGCGAAGCGGCCTCTATCTCTTCTACGAAATTACCCATATTTCCGGTCAGCTTTTGCGTTTCGCCGGCAAGCGCGCGGATTTCGTCTGCTACGACGGCAAATCCCCGCCCGGCTTCTCCGGCCCGGGTAGCTTCGATAGAGGCGTTGAGTGCAAGAAGATTGGTCTGGAGCGAGATGGATTCGATGCCGGTAATCACTTCGTTGATACGGCCGATAATACCGGACAGGTTATCCATATCTTTTTGCATTTTGCGTGAGATTTCAATCGTCTGGGCAGAGAGATCACGGATATCCGTCAGTTCACTCTGACAGGATTCGATTTTTTCATTGACTTCTGCGGTTTCAGAAGCAATATGGGTAATGGTATGAGCCAGCTCTTCGTGCTGGTTGTTCTGCGTACCTGTAAACATCGCGTTCCCTGCGGCCGTCCCAAAGATTGTCTCAGCGGCTTTGGATACATTGCGTGAAATATCCATGATCTTTTCCGTCTGGTGCTGCATGGTAAGATCGAGTGAACTGATCTGCATAACTGCGTTGATATTTTTTTCAAATATATCCGCAAACTCCTGACGTGCCCGGGTTAAACGTTCGTAGATATTGTTTAACTCAGGTTCCTTTGAATAATCTTCTGCTTTTAGCTCTGAAACAGCTTTAATAAGCTTTGTTGTTTTTCCTCTCATTGATTACCTCTTTATGACTGAATGTTTTTGAATATAATATAATAAGTTGCAGTATACAGGATGTAACCTGTGTGATCTATGTTTTATGATACGGAATTTTGTGTCTTTTTGCAACCTTTTTTGAATAAAAATTGTTGTGGTACAATCAATGAGTTGGAAACAGCGCTCTTTCAGCGCTGTCTGGTTATAAATATTTGCGGATATTTGCCGTCAGATTTTCTTCCAGGCCGATCAGCCGTTTTGCGATATCTTTGGACAATGCATCGGCCGCCTGATACTGGTTCAGATATTTATGCAGCGATTTTGTGCCCATATTGCAGCCGTCTGTCATCAGGTCGGCAATCGTCTGATCGGATTCATTCATGACAAGCCGGACGTTGGTTTTTAACCATGACATGCCCTGCGCCATAATAGCTGGCTCTTTGCCTTCGTCGTGGTATTTGGCGAGCAGACGGCCGATCTCTTCTTTTAACAGAATGTGACTGTTTTTGCAGCTGACAAGATCTTGTCGGAATTCTTTGTTTTGGACGTAGTCGATGACATCGTCGATGGCTGAGATGCCCATTTGAATACCGGCGTCACATTCACGTAACAGCCGGACGGTATCCTGTTCGATCATAAGCGTGTTCTCTCCTTGTTATATGATATTCTGATTTGTGGATATTCAGAGTGTGTGCAGTTTTACAGGGGATTATACGGCAGCATTGACAGAGATTTTTAAGATTCGATTTATTCCGGAAAATTTTTGTGAACCTCTTGACGAATGGAAAAAATATGCTATAATATGATCTAGTGCTAAAATATAACCTAACAGTTGATATGCACAATACGCAACTGGAGGGAGGTTAGGTGTGAGAATATGTCAAATGTGATCGTAAAAGAGAACGAGACTTTAGATTCCGCATTACGCAGATTCAAGAGAAACTGCGCAAAAGCAGGAATTCAGCAGGAGATTCGCAAGAGAGAACATTATGAAAAACCAAGTGTTCGCCGCAAAAAGAAATCCGAAGCTGCAAGAAAACGTAAATATAACTAATGGTACCAATTTAAAAAAAGCTGTTGCATCTGCAACAGCTTTTTCAAATTGTTAAGTATTTTTTTGAAACAGTTGACGGTAAAAAATGGCTGTGGTAATCTGTTAGCAGCAAACGAGCAGGAGGATAATGATTTATGGAAAACAGGATAACGGGAACGACCGGTCTGCTGGCGCTGATCGGTTCTCCGGTAGGTCATTCCGGTTCTCCGGCCATGTACAATTATAGTTTTCAAAGGCTGGGGCTGGATTATGCATATGTGGCGTTCGATATTCAGGAATCGGAAGTAGAAAAAGCGATCGAAGCGATTCGTACGTTTAAAATGCGCGGCTGTAATGTGACGATGCCGGATAAGACCGAAGCAGTAAAATATATGGACGAGCTGTCGGACGCGGCGCGTCTGATCGGCGCGGTAAATACGATTGTCAACGATCATGGCAGACTAAAGGGGTATATGACCGACGGCGAGGGATTTGTAAACAATCTGCGTGATCACGGCGTGCAGATCGAGGGCAAAAAGATTACGGTGGCAGGCGGCGGCGGAGCGGCGACGGCCATTCAGGTACAGTGCGCACTGGACGGCGCCAGAGAGATTTCGATCTTTAACATCAAAGACGCCTTTTTTGCACGTACGCTGGAAACTGCCGAAAAGATCAGAGAACAGAAACCAGACTGTATCGTAAACGTTTATGATATCGCAGACGAAGCAAAAATGAAAGAAGAAATCGCGGCGAGCGATATTTTTGCAAATGCGACCATTGTAGGTATGAAGCCGATGGAAAACGAAAGCGTTGTCAAAGATGTGTCGGCATTTCATAAAGGTCTGGTAGTCTGCGACGCTGTATACAATCCAAAGCAGACCAGGCTGCTGCGCGAAGCGTCTCAGGCAGGGTGTACCTGCATCACGGGCGAAGGGATGCTGCTCTGGCAGGGAGCCGCGGCATTTAAACTTTACACTGGAGCGGATATGCCGGTCCGGGAAGTCAAAGAGCGCTTTTTCCAGTAATAAGGCGTGTTTTAAGAATGATTTAATGAAAAGAGCGTATGATAACAGTTAATGAGTGAAAAACAGTCAGGAGGAATCATATGAGTGAACTATCCCATCTGGATGAACTGGAAGCAGAGGCGATCTACATCATCCGTGAAGTAGCGGCAGAATGCGAAAAACCTGTCATGCTTTATTCGATCGGCAAGGACAGCTCGGTCATGCTGCACCTTGCAATGAAAGCGTTTTATCCGGAAAAACCCCCGTTTCCGTTTTTGCATGTCAATACGACCTGGAAATTCAAAGAAATGATCGATTTTCGGGATCGTATGGCACACGAGCTTGGAATTGAGATGTTAGAATATATCAACGAAGACGGCGTTGCCAGAGGCATTAATCCGTTTGACCATGGCGCCGCTTATACAGATATTATGAAGACGCAGGCGTTAAAACAGGCGCTGAACAAATATGGCTTTACGGCAGCCTTTGGCGGCGGCCGCAGAGATGAGGAAAAATCCAGAGCCAAAGAGCGGATTTTTTCATTCCGCAATGAGAATCATGCCTGGGACCCGAAAAATCAGCGGCCTGAAATGTGGAAGCTGTTTAATACGATGATTCATCAGGGAGAGAGCATCCGTGTGTTTCCGATTTCGAACTGGACGGAAAAAGATATCTGGCAGTATATTAAACAGGAAAATATTGAGATCGTGCCGCTTTATTTTGCAAAGGAGCGTCCGGTCGTCTGTCGGGACGGAAATATCATTATGCTGGACGATGACCGCATGAAGCTGCGCGATGGGGAAAAAGTGGAATATAAAAAAGTACGGTTCCGTACGCTTGGCTGTTATCCGCTGACCGGAGGCTGCGAATCGCAGGCAGACACGCTGGATGCAATTATCGAGGAGACGTTAAGCGCGGTAGAGTCTGAACGGACGTCGCGTGTCATCGACCATGAAGCGGCCGGAAGTATGGAGAGAAGAAAGCGGGAGGGATATTTCTAAATGAAAGGTTTATTAAAATTTATTACATGCGGAAGTGTCGACGATGGAAAATCCACGCTGATCGGCCATATTTTGTACGATGCCAAGCTCATTTACGCAGATCAGGAACGCGCGCTGGAGCTGGACAGCAAGGTCGGCAGCAGGGAAGGAGCGATCGATTATTCGCTGCTGCTGGACGGGCTGATGGCAGAGCGGGAGCAGGGGATTACGATCGACGTTGCATATCGTTATTTTACGACCGATCACCGCAGCTTTATTGTGGCAGATACGCCGGGCCATGAGGAATATACCAGAAATATGGCGGTCGGCGCGTCCTTTGCAGAGCTTGCGGTCATTCTGGTCGACGCCCAGGCAGGCGTGCTGGTGCAGACGAGACGCCACGCCAGAATCTGTGCGCTGATGGGCATTCAGTATTTTGTATTTGCCGTGAACAAGATGGATCTGGCCGGTTACAGTAAGAGCCGGTATGAGGAAATCGAGGCGCAGATTCAGGAGCTGTCGAAAGAGCTGTCGCTGGGCAGCGTTAAGATCATTCCGGTGTCAGCGACAGAAGGGGATAATATTACGAAGAAAAGCGCAAATATGACCTGGTATGAGGGAGAGGATCTGCTGACGTATCTGGAAAACATCGATACGAGCGAGAAGACGATGGAAACAGGCGCTTATATGCCGGTACAGCGTGTCTGTCGTCCCAACCATGAATTTCGCGGTTTTCAGGGCCAGATCGAAGCAGGCGCGTTTGCGGCAGGCGATGTGATCGAAGCGCTGCCGGGGCATCAGAGAGCAAAGATAAAAACCATCCTCATCGGCGGCCGCAAAGCAGAACAGGCGGTCAAAGGCCAGCCGGCGACGATTCAGCTCGATCGGGAGATCGATATTTCCCGCGGCAGCGTGCTTGTAAAAGACGCGCCGATTACGCTGTCCAAAAAGATTACGGCGACGATTTTGTGGATGGACGACGCCTGTCTGAACACAGAGCAGGACTATCTGATTAAAATCGGCACGAAGCAGATGCCGGCGATGGTCAGCAGCATTCACTATAAGATCGATGTCAATACCGGAAAACATCTGCCGGCCGTATTGCTGCAGAAAAACGAGATAGCGGTCTGCGATATTGTGCTCTCGGAAAACATACCGGTCGATGAGTTTGCCAGCCATAAGACGATGGGAGAGCTGATTTTAATCGATCGCGTCAGCCATATGACCTCTGCCTGCGGCGTGGTCGAAAGTACGAGAGGCAAAGGCGAGCGGGATACGATGGCGACGTTCTGGTACGGAGATCTCAAAGCCGGAGCAGGTATTTTCAAAGAATACTATCTGAACCTGTTTTTAGATACGATTACAAAAGAAAGTCCGCATAACGGTCAGTATACGGTGGGAGACGTCGTTCCGGTGGACGGGGAAAGCTACCATTATCCGGCGTATTTCGATATGATCATTCTGCATGAGCATATGGCGGTCAGCATCCGCGACAGCAGGATTACGAAAATAGTATCCGTGAACGACTATCAGTACGAAGGCTATCCGATCGTAAATGGCAGAGGATGCGGGGTACGTGCAGACAGCCAGGCAGACGTCGACCGGCTGATACATGAGTTTGACATTACCGCAAAAGACGGGGCGGCCGCATTTTATAACCGCTGGCTGCAGTTTGAAAAATACAGGAGCATCGTATTTAAGGACAATTTCTGGGGAGAGGCCGGCATGAAATAATTTGTCAGGACAAGCGCCGGAGCATGTCTGAAAAATCATTTCTGCGATCTGTTTGAAAATTATTTCAGACAGATCGCTTTTTTTCGTCTATTCGTCTTTTGGAGCGGCAGGTTTTGCCAGATCCGGATATGTTCCAAAAGCGGTTAAAATCGCCGCCGGGGAGCGCGCCGCTGAATTTTACATGAACTTTACATTTGGATAACATGGATTTTACCTGGGTATAATAAAATACGATCAGAACATAAGAGAACAAAAAAGAGGAGCAGATTATGAACGATACGTTGCAGATTCTATTTGGTTTACTCGGCGGCCTGGCAGTATTTATTTTCGGCATGAACATGATGAGCGAATGCCTGCAGAAAGCCGCTGGGGAAAAGATGAAAAGCATTCTGGAGCTGCTTACCAAAAATCCGGTTATGGGCGTCCTTGCAGGCGCTTTAACGACGGCAGTGCTGCAGAGCAGCAGTGCGACGACAGTTATGGCGATCGGGTTCGTAAGCGCGGGACTGATGAGCCTGCCGCAGTCCATATCGATTATACTTGGCGCAAACATAGGGACGACAATGACTGCGCAGATCATCGCGTTTAAAATCAGCGATTATATATACCTGTTTATTTTTGCAGGATTTGCGGTGTCGTATCTTGCAAAAACGGAAAAAGTGAAAAATATCGGACAGACCGTATTTGCGTTTGGTCTGCTGTTTTTGGGAATCGAGACGATGGGAGGGGTCATGAAGCCGCTGGCAGGCAGCCCGTTCTTTATCAATATGATCGAAAAAGTGGCGGATATTCCGGTACTCGGCGTACTTGTCGGTACGTTTATGACGCTTGTCGTACAGAGCAGCTCCGCTACGATTGCGGTACTGCAAAATTTTGCGGAGCAGCCGCTTGCAGACGGCGTGACGAGCGTACTGGGTCTGGCGGGCGCGATACCGATTCTGCTCGGGGATAATGTGGGTACGACGATTACCGCATTGCTGGCCAGCGTCGGACAGGCGAAGGATGCGAAGCGAACGGCGCTTGCACATTGTATTTTTAATATCTCCGGCTGTCTGCTGTTTATCTGGCTGATAGAACCGTTCGCGGTTTTGATTCGTATGCTTTCACCCGCAGGGCCGGAGGTCGCGGTGATTTCCAGACAGATAGCAAATGCGCATACGATGTTTAACCTTGCCATGACGCTGATCTGGACGCCGCTGCTGCCTTATATGGTAAGACTTGTATCCGGAATTGTGCGGGAAGGGGAAAAGACGTCGCAGGAACTGTCAGAACCTATGTTTTTGGACAGTAAGCTGACTGCGCAGCCGGCAGCCGCGCTGCGGCTGGTAGAAAAAGAGATGGTGCGCTGCGGAGAGTGTGCAAACCTTTTGCTGCTCGATCTTTCCGGACTGGTAAAGGCAGAGGATTCGAAGTTATCTGTACGAATGCTGGAGCAGACCGATCAGGCGCGCAGGCTGTACGAGCAGGTCACCGAATATCTGGCAGAGCTTTTTTCTGCCGGAAGCATGAGCGAAGAGCAGGCAAACGAGGCGGCGGGACTGATGTACCTGCTCGGAGACTTTGATCGTATTGTGTTTTTATCTCAGGAAGTCTTAGAGCTGCTTACAGTCAAAAGCGAAAAGAAAAAAAAGAGTTCCGCCTTTTCCAAAGAAGCGCAGAGAGATCTGGAACATAGCCTGGCTCTGATCGGGGAAATGTATGAAGAGGCGTTTCAGATGCTGTTAAGCGGCGACCGTGAGAAAATAAAAAAGATCAGAAAGAAAAAAGAAAAAATGCTCGATCTGAGCCTGCATATGCGCAAAGCGCATATGGACCGTGTTGCAAAAGGAAAGTGCAGCGCAAAGCTGACGAAGCCGTTTTATAAGATTTTAAACGCGCTGGACCGGCTGAGCAACAGCTGTGCGAACATCGCGGATCATGAGATTGGGTTTTTGACACAGAAGGGAGAATATGGTAAACTGATGTAGACAGATCTGTCTGCAGACATTCAGGAAGCGAATAAAAATCGTTCGTATGGCCAGACAGAAAAATAATGAAAGGAATCAGGCACGGGGTAAAAAAGATGAAACAACCGACAAAGCATGTATTTTCCTATAATATTTTTCTTATCGGATTTATGGGAAGCGGCAAGTCCGCGATTTCCGATTATCTGAGCGAACATTATGCCATGGAAAAAATTGAAATGGACGACCAGATTGCGCACAGAGAGGGCATGAGTATTTCCGAAATATTTGACACGCACGGAGAAGAGTATTTTAGAAATCTTGAGACTGGTCTGCTGATCGAACTGGAGGATAAAAAAAACGTAGTAGTTTCCTGCGGCGGAGGGACGCCGATGCGGGAAAACAATGTCCGCCAGATGAAGAAAACAGGGAAGATCGTATGGCTGACGGCAGATCCGGAGACGATTTACAAACGGGTGAAAGACAGCGACGATCGTCCGCTGCTGAAAGGACATAAAAATACGGCGTATATTTCACAGCTGATGCAGCAGCGCAGACCGAAATATGAAGCGGCTGCGGATCTGACGATTGCGACTGACGGTAAGGAACGCGCGGCTATTTGCGAAGAGCTGATACAAAAGCTGACGGAATGGGAGAAGCAGATATGAGTACAGGTACAGAGGAAAATTTTACAAACGAGGACCGAAGACAGCTTACGGTTCGAAATCTTACGATCGGAAAAGGAATACCGAAGATCTGCGTGCCGCTGACCGGAATCACGCAGGAAGAGATTCTGACAGAGGCAGGACGACTGGAGCAGTTTCCGGCCGACCTTGCAGAGTGGCGTGTGGACTGGTATGCACAGGCTAAGGATGTGGCAGCCGTTTTGGAGACGTTAAAAAAACTGCGCGCGGCGTTAGGGGAGATGCCGCTTTTGTTTACGTTTCGTACCAAAAAAGAGGGCGGACAGGCGGATATCGGTCAGGAAGAATATCTTTTGTTAAATGAAACTGCCATCCGCTCGGGAGATGCCGATCTGATCGACGCAGAGCTGTTTATGGGCGAAGAGGCGCTCAGACAGCTGACAGAAGAAGCGCATCGGTACAGCGTCAAAGTGATTGCGTCGAGTCATGATTTTGAAAAAACGCCGACAAAGGAAGAGATCATCCGCAGGCTGTGCCGGATGCAGCAGCTGAATGCGGATATTTTAAAAATCGCTGTCATGCCGCGATGCAAGGCGGATGTGCTGGCGCTTCTTGCAGCGACGGAAGAAATGGATACCAGATATGCCAGGCGTCCGGTCGTTACGATGTCTATGGGGGCGCAGGGCATGATCAGCCGTCTGTGCGGGGAGCTTACAGGTTCTTCGATGACGTTTGGGACAGTGGGAAAATCTTCTGCGCCCGGGCAGGTGCCGATAAAGGATCTGGCTGAGATACTGACGCATATACACCGCAGTATGGAATAGGGAAATAATTTTAAAACAAATTGGTTCTAAATGGTACAATCGTTCATATATATAGTCATGGGACAACTCCAGTCAGGTGTCTTATGACTATTTTTTATGACCTGAAAGATTGTCTGACTCTCAGGTTTTCCATTGTACATAGAAAGGAGCAAGATATGAATCATATTTTAAAAATATTTCCTTTGCATATCCGGGAGGAATTAAAGAAAGTATTTGAAAAACTCGAAGGCAGGGAGGAACTGGAAGAAATCCGTATCCGGGTCAGTCAGCCGATGATGTTTCTGACCGATCAGGGAGAATATTTTTTCAGCCTGGAAGACGGATATCTGACGAAAGATACGAAAAATGCTTATGCGGTTACCTCGCATGATATTAGCGATATGATCGTGTTTATCAGCCGTTATTCGCTGTTCGCGTTTGAGGAAGAGATACGCAACGGATTTATTACGCTGGAAGGCGGACACAGGGTAGGGCTAAGCGGACAGGCTGTGCTTATGGAAGGCTGGATGCATACGATACGAAATATTTCTTATCTGAATATACGCGTCAATCATGAAAAAAAGGAGTGTGCCAGGCGCCTGATCTCTTATTTGTACCGCCAGCCGCATGAGAAACAGTCCGGCATTTATAATACGCTTTTGATCTCTTCGCCGGGAAGAGGAAAGACGACGCTGCTGCGGGATTTTATCCGACTGCTTTCGAACGGTTCCAAAGAGCATACCGGACTGAAAGTCAGTATTGTAGATGAACGCTCGGAAATCGCGGGCTGTTATCAGGGAGTGCCGCAAAATGACGTCGGTATGCGAACCGACGTACTGGACGGCTGTCCAAAATCCAGCGGAATGATGCTGCTGATTCGCACGATGTCGCCGCAGGTGGTGGCAGTCGACGAGCTGGGCTTAAGAGACGATGTGGAAGCGGTTGCTTATGCGGTCCACTGCGGCTGCAGCATACTTGGCTCCGTCCATGCCAAAGATCTGGAAGAAGTAAGGAAAAAGCCGGTGCTGCGGGAGTTTTTGGAACACAATTATTTTGAACGCTATCTTGTGATCGATAAAAAAGAAACCGGCGAACGTATCTACCGGCTCTACGATGCAAAGCAGGAGCTGTTATGTTAAAGCTGTGCGGCTGCGTCTGCATACTGGCGGCCTCTTCGGGAATGGCATACAGCTGTATTCTGACGCTGTATCGCAGACTGAGGCAGACGGAGCTGTTGTCTGAGCTTGTTACGGCGATGGAAGGAGAGCTTACTTACAGCCGCTGTCCGCTGCCGGAGCTGCTGGAGCGTCTGTCGCGGCATATCAGTCAGCCGTATGCAGCGCTCCTGCAGCAGGTAAGCAGCCGTATGGAAGAAAAACAGGAAGCGGATATTCCGTTGCTGTGGGAGGAAGTCTGCGCGCAGTACCGCAGGCAGATGAGCCTGCCGCCGGAAGCATACGAGGCGCTGCTTAAAATCGGAGAAGCGTTTTCTTATTCTTCGTATTCTTCCCTGGACGCATCGTTAAAGCTGCTGCAGCCGGCACGCAGAAAGCTGGACGCCGCGATACGCGATCAGTATGCGCAGCTTGCGGGAAAACGAAAGCTATATTGCTGTCTTTGCTATACGGCGGGGCTATTTTCCATAATTATACTATTGTGAGGAGAGAGGATATGAGCGTAAATTTAATCTTTAAGATTGCGGCGGTCGGTATTATCGTATCGGTTCTCAGTCAGGTGCTGAAACACAGTGGAAGGGAGGAGCATGCCTTTTTGATCAGCCTTGCCGGACTGATGGTCGTTTTATTCTGGGTCGTGCCGTATATTTATGAACTGTTCGAGACGATGCAGTCGCTGTTTACATTATAAAAGCGGGGTGAAGGGATGGATGTGTTAAAAATTGCCGCGTTTGCAGTCAGCGGTGTGTTCCTGGCAATGCTGCTTAAGCAGACGAAGCCGGAGTACAGTGTGTTTCTTAGCATGGCAGTCTGTATCGGTATTTTTTTGTATCTGCTGTCCGGATTATCCACTGTGCTCGGATATTTAAAACAGCTGCAGGCCCAGGTGCATATCGACGGGACGTATCTGGATACGATATTGAAAATGCTTGGCATTACCTATATTACGCAGTTTGCGTCCGACTTGTGCAGGGATGCCGGCTATAGCGCGATTTCCAGCCAGATGGAACTGTTTGCGCGCGTTTCGGTATTGTTTTTGAGTTTTCCGGTGCTTCTGGCGCTTGTGGAGATGATCGGAGAGGTGCTGTGAGAAACAAAAGACAGGCAGTATACAGCCGGAAGGAGGGGGAGCGGATGAATGGGAAAACAGCAAAGCGATTCGCGGTCCTTGTGTGGATAGGGCTGGCAATCGTATGCATGATGTCGGACTGCGATACGGTTTCTGGTATGGCACAGGCAGGACAGGAAGAAACAGAAGATACGGATATACATAAAAAGACGCAGGATCTGCTTTCGGATCTGGGACTTTCGAAGATCGACGCGTATCTGAGTCAGGAAGAGGCAGGACAGCTTACCTTTTCCCAGCTGGTCGGGGAGCTGATGCAGCAGGGACTCACGCCCGGATTTGCCGCCGTGGGGGAACAGTTAAAACAGGCTGTTTTTGCGGACTATGAGCAAAATCGTTCGGTTCTGATACAGATTCTGACGCTTTCGATTGCATTTTCCGTACTGCTGCAGATGACGGCTTCCATGCAGAAAAATTATATTTCCGATCTTGGATTTTTAGGCGTTTATCTGATTCAGATGATGCTGCTGCTGCGGCTGTTTCTGCTTCTGACAGCGTCGGTGGAAGGTTTTTTTATGAAACTGGTGGATTTTATGCGTGTCCTGCAGCCGGCGTTTTGTCTGAGTATGGTATTTTCCAGCGGCAGTATCAGCGCGGGAGCATATTATCAGCTGCTTTTGCTGCTGATCTATCTGATCGATACGGTGTTTGCCAAAATACTGCTGCCTGTAGTTCAGGTCTATATGGTGCTGCAGCTGGTAAATTATCTGACGCAGGAGCGGTTTTCACGAATTGCCGGTCTGTTGTCTGACAGCGTGAGCTGGTGTATCCGGCTGTTTACGACCGCGCTGGTCGGTCTGAATATCGTGCAGGGACTGCTGGCGCCGGGCATCGACGGGCTACGCCGCAGTACCGCCGCAGGAGCCGTACGCGCGATACCGGGCGCAGGGCAGATATTTAATTCGATGAGCGAAATACTTGCCGGCTCAGCCATGCTGATTAAAAACAGTGTCGGCGTGGCAGCGTTGCTGGTACTGATTGTAATTAGCTTTCTGCCGCTTGTGAAAACGGCGGTCTTTATGGTATTGTACCGGGCGTGCGCCGCGTTTATGGAGCCTGTGGCTGATAAACGGTTTTGCGCGGCGGTCGCGGCGCTCGGGCAGTCGGCGGCGCTGTATTTAAAGCTGATGTTTTACGCGGTCTTATTATTTTTTCTGACGACCGCGATTATCTGCGCGGCAACGACGTTGTCGGTGTAACGGACGCTGGGAGGGAGTATGCAGGCGATTTTAAACTGGCTTCGGGAATTTTTAATTTTGTATCTGATACTGACGATTTTTATGCAGCTGGCCGCGGCAGAACAGTACAAGAAATATCTGCGGTTTTTATCCGGTATGATCCTGCTGCTTGTACTCATTACGCCTGTACTGCGTCTGACTGGCAACGAATGGGATATCGCCCGTGCGTATGATCAGTTTTGGGAACAGATGGATGATTTTTCTAAGGAAGCGGACGCTTTAAAGACACAGCAAAACAGCTATGAGCTGCAGAATTATGAAGAGGCCGCAGCCTCCAGTCTGGCTGCACAGGCTAAGGAGCAGGGGATACTGACCGCACAGGTCCGCGTCCGGTTAACGCAGGACTATCAGATACAACAGGTGTCTGTCTGGCTGGATACCGTATACAAACGCGAACATCCGTCAGCGGCAGAGCAGATGCAGGCGTTTTTAAAAGAAACGTATGGCTTGGGGGATGCGCAGATGTTTATCGATTAGGGAAAAGGAAAGGGGGGAAAAGGACGGGTATCGTGAAGTGGATGACGGAGATGTTAAAAAAAATGGATCAGACAAAATGGCTCGTTCTTGGTCTTTGCGGAATTTTGCTGCTGGTTGTCGCGTTACCGGCTGGCGAGAGCGATCGTACAGAAACGGACACCGTATTTGATCCGGCGTCTGGGGACGGCGCAGACGCAGATCCGGCGAACCAGATCTATAAAAAGCAGCTGACCCGGGAGCTGGAGCAGGCGCTGGCATGTATGGCAGGCGTTGGAGAAGTCCGTGTGATGATTACATTTAAAGACAGCGGAGAAGCCGTTGTGGAAAAAGATGTGACAAAATCCGTCAGCGGGCAGAACGAGAACGGGCAGAACAGCCAGTATCAGGAGTCTGCCATTTATCAGGAGACAGACGGCAGAGAGCCTTATGTCAGTCAGCAGCTGCTGCCGGCTGTGGAAGGCGTACTCATCGTAGCGCAGGGCGGCGGAGATTCTGGCGTGAAACAGGAGATGAGGGATGCGGTTATGGCATTGTTTCCGATCGGCGTGCATAAGATAAAGATTGTAAAGATGCAGGATTCTTAAACAGACAGAAGAATCTTTTATTTATGAAAAAGATTGCGGCAGCGGGTGTCATAAATAAAACGATACGGGAATACAATAGCAATAGTAAAAAAGACGATACAGGGAGAAGGAATCAGTATGAAAAAAATGTTTAAAAAAAATCAGATTATTATTACCGCATTGGCGCTGATGATTGCGGCAGCAGGGTATTTAAGCTATACGCACAGCAGCATCGGCGACGAAGGACTAAAGCAGACCAGCGCGGAACTGACAGAGGAAGACTACGATATCGTCTACGACGAAACTCTGGTTGACGCGGATATTTTTACGGAGACAGAAGTAGATACAAAGATCGATGATGCAGCCGCTGCCGATACGAAAACGGATGATGCAGCCGCAGACGGTAAAAAAACAAAGCAGGAGCAGAAGAAAAAGGAAACCACAGACGGCGGTACTTCCGATACGAAAAATGCGGATGGCAGCGATACGGCAGCCACAGGCAGCGGCGCGGCAGCCAAAGACGCCAGTTCAGAAAATGAAAAAATCAGCAATCCGGGAGAAACAGTGCTTACCAGTACAGGCGTTTCCAACGTAAACTTCGCTGTCGAAGCAAAGTTAAACCGCGAACAGGTGCGTTCCCAGAATAAAGAAGATCTGATGGAAGTGATTAACAGCACGGCGATTTCTGATAAGGAAAAACAGGATGCGGTTGACAAAATGGTAACGCTGACCGATATTGCGCAGCGGGAATCGGACGCGGAGATGCTGTTAGAGGCGAAAGGATTTACGGATGTCGTAGTCAGCATTACCGAGGACGCGGCGGATGTCGTACTGAATATGGGAGACGTTACAGACGCAAAGCGTGCGCAGATTGAGGATATTGTAAAACGTAAGACAAAAGTATCCGCGGAGAATATTGTGATTACGCCGATTACGACAAAAAAAGAAAAAGAGTAGTTCTGAAAGAGAACTCCTACATAAAAAGAGCGCAAAAAGAAAGGACATTTTCTGAAACCAGTTTCGGAAGATGTTCTTTTTGTCTGCAGAACGTAGGACCAAAGCGGTTGTCGTGCATATAATAGGTTAAAGGTACAAACAAATAGCAGGCCAGTCTGTCTGAACTGTTCAGAAACAAAGATGATGGAATGGAAACGGCAGAAAAAACAGTTAAGATTTTCAGGATGATGTCTGCAATATGATAAGGAGGATTTGTATGGGAAATCATCTGATTTGGGAAGACAGATTCAATATCGGCATAGCATCTATTGACAGAGAACACAAAAAACTGTTTCGAATTATAAACAAATTGTTTACTTTTAGTGAACAGGAGGTGAAAGGCCCATGGGTCTGTCAGGAAGGAATCAAATATTTTAAAGAGCATGCACTGGCGCACTTTGCAGAGGAAGAGGCTTATATGGCTTCGATCTCTTATCAGGGGTTAAAAACACACAGGCGTTTGCATGAGGATTTCAGCATGCGTACGCTTCCGGCTCTGGAAAACGAATTGGAGAAGTCCGGATATGCAAAAGAGTCGATTCAGCATTTTCTGGGCGTCTGCGCCGGATGGCTGATCGGACATACGCTGACCGAGGATCGTGCCATTGTCGGAAAGGAGTCGAGCAAATGGCTGAATCTGATGCCTGAAGAAGAGCAGTTTGTCGTAAAGCAGACGATTATCCGGCTGCTTCACGAGATGTTTGGCCTGACGTCGGAAGTATTGAGCGAATGTTACGGTGGAGAAAGGTTTGGAACCGGAATTTATTTTCGGCTGATCTATGGCAGCGGCGGAAAACAGCGGGAGATCATTCTTGTATTTGAAGAAAAACTGCTGATTCATACAGTTGGAAGACTGATCGGTGATTCTTCCAAAAAATTAAACGCCATGATTTTAAACGCTTCCAGATATGTGGCCAGACAATTTGTGGAAACGGTTCAAAAGCGGTTTCCTTCTGACGCGGAATATGAGCTGGAAAGCGAGCATCTGCTGTCTTACGAGCAGTTTCAGAAAACGCTGGAAAGGCAGCTTCCGCAATACAGTCTGCTGTTCGATACCGGAGAAGGATATTTTGCATACTGCGCGATGACGCCGCGTCTGCTTAAAAATAAAAAATCGGAAATGATGCAGGAAGAACGTGCGATAACAGAAATTGAAAAATATCTGCGCAGAAACGAGCGGGAGGATAAGCGTCAGAAAAAGAAACTGCTTGTGGTGGACGATTCGGATACGGTCCGGCTGGCGATGAAAGGTCTGCTGCAGGAAGATTATCAGATTACAGCCGCAAATTCAGGGACAGCGGCAATCCGCAGTATTACTCTGGAGCGGCCGGATCTTGTGCTGCTGGACTATGATATGCCTGTATGCGACGGCGTACAGATGTTAAGTATGATACGGTCTGAAAAGGAACTTGCAGATATTCCGGTCTTTTTTCTGACTGCGAAAGTAGACAAGGCAAGCGTAAGCAGAGTACTTCCGCTAAAGCCGGAAGGATATCTGCTAAAAAGCGCGAAGCCGGAGGAGATTAAAAAGAACATCGATCGGTATTTTGCAAACAAAGCAGTGAAAAATAAAACAGGCGGTCGGTGAATCGTGAGAGTCTGAAATGGGGATCATACAAACAAAGCGGTAGAAGATGAAACAGATGGGATAGGAATCTAAGAGTCTGATGCGTGAAACTCTGATGAAGTTTCATGCATTAGATTTTTAGGCGGAAACGGAGTATCGGTTTCATTTCCCGCTGTCCTGCGTTTATTAGCTTTTGGCGTTTGCATTGTTCCAGAAATGTTCAATTTCAGTGAACTCCTCAGACGAAAGTATTTCCTGCTGCAACAGTGTGGAGACCAGGTTTTTTACGTTTCCGTCATATACTTCGTCCAGAAAATGGTGTGTCTGCGCTGTCTGATGCTCCTGTCTGGATACGAGAGCGACATATTCGTTGCGTCTGCCAATTTTGTTCGTTTTTAAGTATTTTTTTCCGACAAGTCTGGATAACAGCGTAAGAACGGTATTTTTTTTCCAGTCGTTGTGAAACTGCTCCAGCGTATCCATGATGGTGGAGTATAAAGCAGTTCCGCCGTGATCCCATATGATTTTCATAAGTATCAGTTCGGATTCTGAAATTTGCTGCATAAGGGAACCTCCTTTTATATCAACACTTCGTAGGCATAATAATAGTAACATATAACTCTGCGGAAAGCAACAGGTTTCCTGCTTTTTTGAATCGCATTCCAATCGATTGGCAGCCGGCTGACAGGAAATCGCATCCGGAGCGGTTTCGTCACATGAAAAAATGGCGGAGGTGCATGGATAAACGGAACGGATACAAAAATTGTTTTAAAATTGTCATTCATGTATCGGAAATTCTTGCAATCTGACCATTTACATGTTATAATGATAATATGTTAAAGTGCATTTCTAACAAAAGGGATGCACTTTTTTGGTGATAAGCCTGTCGATATGCCAATCACACGAACGATTCTGACAGAACAACAAAAAGGAAACGCAAAGAGGAGGTCATACATGTTAAAAAATGCAATATGGATTACCGGTGCGGAAGGGCGTCTGGGCTCTGCGCTTGTGGAACTGTTAAAAAAGGATATGGATAACAAAGTCGTCGGTACAGATATGGATGTGGATATTACGAATATGGACGCTGTGGAGCAGTCGATGAAAGTATACCGGCCGAATATCGTTATTAACTGTGCAAGCATTTCGGACGCCGATTACTGTGAACAAAATATGGTACAGGCATACAAGGTAAATGCGCTCGGCGCAAGAAATCTGGCGGCGGCATCCAGAAGTCTGAACGCGAAGATTATCCAGCTTTCGACCGACGACGTATTTAGCGGTAAAACAACCGGACAGCTTACGGAATTTGATCAGCCGGATCCGCAGTCGGTATATGGAAAATCCAAATATGCCGGAGAAAATTATGTGAAAGAATTAAATCCCAGGCACCTGATCGTACGCAGTTCCTGGGTATACGGCGCGGCAAATGAAAGCGCAAAAGAAGATTATTTTTCTTATGTGATCCATCATGGAAAAGCAGGAATTCCGTTCGAGGCGCCGTTTGACCGGATCGGCAGTCCGACCAGCGCCGATGTTCTTGCAGGGTTTATCAGCTGTCTGTTGGATAAGACGGAGTACGGCATTTATCATGCGTCCTGCGAGGGGATGTGTTCGAGGCATGAGTTTGCCACGGCGATCCTGGCTCTTACCGGTTATCATACAGATCTGGCAAAAGGATATTTTTCAGTGGAAAACAGAGGGAAAATATCGATTCTTTTGGAAAATCTGATGATGAAAATGACAGAAATCTACACGATGCCGCAGTGGTTCGACGAGCTGAAAGCCTATATTGAAAAAAATAAAGCAGCAGAATAATCCGGAGGAAAACTATGCAGGAAGAAGGAAAGAAAAAAGAGAGCAGAAAAATGGGACTGACGACGAAGATTTTTATCGGTCTGATCGGCGGTCTGATTTTTGGTGTGATTTTAAATTTGTTTGTACCGCATTCATCATTTCGGGACGCGATTTTGGTGGATGGTATTTTCTATGTCGTGGGTAACGGTTTTATCCGTCTGATGAAAATGCTTGTCGTACCGCTTGTATTTTGTTCGCTTGTCTGCGGCAGCTCGGCGATTGGCGATACGAAATCGCTTGGAAAGGTAGGCGGCAAGACGATTGTGTTTTATCTGCTTACGACGGCGCTGGCGGTGTCGGTAGCGATCACGGTCGCCACAATTGTAAAGCCGGGCGTGGGACTTGATATGTCGTCGATTGAAACGGGTGAGACGACGGTTGCTGAAAATGTATCTGTTGCGGATACGATTTTAAATATTATTCCGGAAAATCCGATTGGCGCGCTGGCGAACGGTACGATGCTGCAGATTATTTTGTTTGCGCTGCTGATCGGCGTGCTGCTGGCTAAAATGGGAGAGCGCACCGAGCTGATTGCCAATCTGTTTAATCAGTGTAACGAGCTGATGATGGAAATGACCAATCTGGTTATGAGTCTGGCTCCGGTCGGCGTTTTTTGCATGATTGCCAAGACATTTGCCAACCTGGGATTTGACGCGTTTCTTCCTCTCTTAAAATATATGGGAAGCGTGCTGCTTGGTCTGCTGATTCAGTGTCTGGTCGTTTATATGATCCTGCTCGTGATATTTACAAGGCTTAATCCGATAAAATTCATTCAAAAGTTTTTCCCGGTAATGGCTTTTGCTTTTTCCACGTCGACCTCCAATGCCACGATTCCGATGAATATCGATACGCTGGAGGAAAGAATCGGTGTGTCCAGAAAGATTTCGTCGTTTACGATTCCTTTGGGAGCAACGATCAATATGGACGGAACTTCCATTATGCAGGGGGTGGCAGTTGTATTTGCGGCACAGGCATATGGGATGCAGCTTGGGCCGAAAGGCTATCTGACGGTTATCGCAACGGCAACGCTTGCCTCGATCGGTACGGCAGGTATTCCGTCCGTGGGACTGGTAACGCTTTCCATGGTATTTACCGCGGTAGGACTTCCGGTAGAAGCGATTATGCTGATCATGGGTGTGGATCGTATTCTGGATATGATACGTACGGCGGTCAATATTACAGGCGACGCAGTTTGTACAACGATTGTCGCGCATCAAAACGGCGATCTGGACAAGGATGTATTTAACAGAATGGAGGAGAAGAATGCGTAAAAAGACGGCACGCATTTACAAGGCGTTACTTTGTATTCCGTTTTTATTATTACTGTCCGGTATATGCGGTTGTCTGACCACTACAGAAAAAACGCCGCACAAACAGGAGGAAATTTTGCCGGACAGCGATACCGGCACAGGAGACGACAGCGATGCGGATGCTTTTATCGATGAGATCAAAGACCGCGGCTATCTGCTGGCAGGCTGTAAGACGGACGTGCCGGGATTAAGCTGTTATGAGGAACAAACAGATACCTGGTCCGGACTTGAGGTTGAGCTGGCTTATCAGACGGCCGCGAATCTGTTTCAGGTGAGCGTGGATGAGGCAAAAGAGCGGCAGCTTGTGCATTTTGTCGGCGTTACGGTAGCCGACCGTGAACAAAAGCTGGAACAAAAAGAAGCAGACTGTCTGTTTGCCACTTATACGATTACAAAGGAACGGCAGCAGAAGTTTGCGTTTTCCGACTGTTATTATACCGATTATATCGGTCTTATGGTAAAAACATCCGGTACAGATGCAAATTCTCTTGGAACAGGCGATATCCGTTCGATTGCAGATCTGGATGGAAAAAAGATCGGCGTGGCAAAAAACGCGACGACAAGGAAAGCCTTTTTGAACTATATGGATACGATGAATAATGTAAAAACGGCTCCGGTATTTTTTGAATATAAGAGTTACGAAGCGATATTTCAGGCGCTCAGGGAAGGAACGATCGACGTCATGGCCGTAGATGTCAGTATTTTAAACGGCTATGTGGATCGTTCCACCATAATACTGAACGACCGCTTCGGTGGGCAGCGTTACGGGGCAGCCGTACGCAGGGAAAATGCAAAACTGCTGGATTATGTAAACGAAGCGATTGCGCTGGATCAGACCTGACGCCGGCAGCGCGCAGCGGTCAGGGTTCGTTTCTTTTTGGAGCGACGGTTCCATCCGCTGAAAACGTGACGTCATAAGACAGATCGGACAGATATTCGTAAAATTCCAGACAGGCTTCCGGTTCTGTGAGCAGAGATGTGCACGCGCCGGCAGCTTTCGCTGGCAACAGCTGCCAGGACGCCTGACGGTCTGCCGTGAACGTCAGCTTTGCAACAGCGGTTCGTTCGATGTTCTGGTAAAAAATAAAATTGCCGAGGCTGTAAAAAATCGGTTTTTCCTGATAGATTTCCACACCCTGCAGCACATGTGGATGCGCGCCGATGACGGCGTCGGCGCCGGCGTCGATGAGCGCATGGGCCATAGTAATCTGATATTGCTCGGGCGAGGTGTTTCGCTCGATGCCCCAGTGCACATAGACGCATAAAAAGTCGCATGTTTGGCGGGCGCTTTCTACCGCCGCAATAAGGAGCGACGGGTCGTAGGCAGACAGCACGCCCGGCTGTGCGTTTTCCACGTTCCAGGATACTTCCGGAAATACGCGTGAAGCGGCCAGAAATCCAAACGTATGTCCGTTTGCTTTTTTGGTAATCAGCTTTGCCGCACGTTTGAGAGAATTGCCGGCGCCTGCATAACGGATGCCGGCCTCACGCAGCGTCTGAAACGTATCATTTAAAGCGTCCCTGCCGTAATCGAGTACATGATTGTTTGCCAGTGTCACAAGATCGACGCCGGATTCTTTTAGTATGGATACGTACGCAGGCGCGATGCGGAATGTAAACTGCTTATCCGGCGCGGGCGTTCCGCGGTCGCTGTATGGAAATTCGTTATTGACCATTGTAATATCCGCCTGTTTCATTTCTGCTAACAGATCGTTAGATAAAACTCCGGAAATACCGGACTGGTTATAGTTTGCAAGCACATAATCGCTAAAATACACGTCTCCGGCGAATAAAAGCGTCGTATCTGCAGCGGACGGTTGTTTTTGCTTTTTTTGCGCAGATGTGTCTGCCCTGGGTGTGCCCGCCCTGGAAATTTGCCCGGACTTTTCGGATTCGGTTTCCGGTGTTGGGGCAGTCTCTGCATCGCCTGTGCGGGCTGGCCGGGCGTGTGTGACACGGCCTGCGATCTGGTTTGCGTCGGGTGTCTGGTTTTCTGACCATATCAGATAGAAGATGGATCCGGTCAGTACAAGCAGCAGCAGACAGGAAACGATCAGAGCGCTTTTTAATATGGCTCTTAGCAGTCTTTTGTTTTTTCGTGATTTTTTCAATGTTGTCAGTCTCTCTTTCGTTCATCGATCCTATATTAAATTTAAATGAAAAAAATGAAATAAAAAATTACCTGTTTGCAGGAATCGCAGCATGGAACGTTGCCTGATGCAGGAACATGGCATCATTATACTATAGATCAGGCAGATTCGGCAAGCGAATCGTGTGAATGGCCGCAATTTCCGGACGCAGAGCCGATAGCACGCAGAAGTAAGAAATGCGGTTATCGGTTTTTTATTTCCAAACAGGGCATGTCGATCGTTAAAAATAGTTGTTGACAATTATGGAAACAGGGAGTATTATACATGTGACCAAAATAGTATTTTAAGTCATTGGCAGGAGAAAACGATATGGCAAGAAGTTTTACGGAACACGATAAGGAAAACATCAAAAGAAGTTTGCAGGAAGCCTGTAAGCAGAGCTGGACAAAGTATGGCTACAAGAAAACGAATGTCGATGATCTCTGCAGACAGGCAGGTATTTCAAAGGGAGCATTTTATCTTTTCTTTGAATCAAAAGAGGCTCTCTTTTGCGAAGTATTGTGTCAGGTGCAGGAACAAATTTATTCTGCCGCATCGGAAGTGATTGCAAAACACAAAGATAAGTATGGTGTCGCGGAAGCCCTGAAGCTCGTTTATCGGGAGTATGATAAAAATAATTTTTTGTATGATTCTTACAGTACAGATTTTGGCGTTTTGATGAACCGGTTATCAGAAGAACAGGCGGACAAAATCAAAGAGTCCGGTCGTCTGAGTCAGCAGCTTTTTTTCAGTCAGCCGTATTTGAAATTCAGGGTCGACGCGGATTTGGCGATCGCAGTGATCTACTCTTTAATTATGAATATCAAAAATAAAGATACGCTTCCATACAGTCATATGGAAACTTTTGATTTTATGATCGATCATTTGATCGAAAGTTTATACGAGTAGCGCCAGCGGAGCCAAAATGCAAAAGAAAAGAAGCAGACTATAAAATCTTGTGGATGCGGGCGTCTGGGGAAAGAATTATGATGAAAAAGGAGGAGGCAGACATGAAAACAGAAGTTATAAAGAAAAATAATACAGAAGTCGTAGTAGTGAGCAGCGAGGAGCTTTTGATTACGGATGCGCAGTCTGCACTGGATCTGGTTATGACAATAAAATATGAAACAGGCTGTACCAATATTGCGATCAACAAAGAGGCTGTCGCAGATGATTTCTTTGTTCTTAGCACCTGCCTGGCAGGAGAAATTTTGCAGAAATTTGTCAATTATGGCGTGAGATTTGCTATATACGGCGATTTTTCAAAATATACGAGTAAGCCGTTAAACGATTTTATGTATGAGAGCAATCAGGGGAAAGATATTTACTTTCAGCCAACGGTTTCTCTTGCGGTGGATAAGCTGTCGGAACAGGGCGGGAACAAAAACAGACGGTGATAACAGTTTAGAGGTTTCGTGCAGTGGGAATGATGTTTCAGACACGCTCCGGGGCAGAATGAGCTTGTATCAGACAGCGGAAAGGAAGATGCATGTTTATTTTAAAAGGAAAATATAATGAAGCGAAGGTTTTTGCGGATACGGCAGACGAGACGTCCGTATCGCAGGTACTGCTGCTGCTGGATCAGGAATTTGTATCAGGCAGCCGGATACGTATGATGCCGGATATCCATGCCGGAGCCGGCTGTACGATCGGTACGACGATGACCGTGACTGATAAGATTGTGCCAAATCTTGTCGGGGTGGATATTGGCTGCGGCATGGAGACGGTTGCCGTACGTGAAAAACATATCGAGCTGCAAAAGCTCGATAAGCTGATCTATGAAAAGATACCGTCCGGCTTTCAGATTCGCGAAAAGACGCATCGCTATTATGAGCAGATCGATCTGGAAGAGCTGTATTGTTATCGACAGATTCATGCGGTACGGGCAGAAAAAAGTCTGGGAACGCTGGGCGGCGGAAATCATTTTATCGAGGTGGATAAAGATGAAGAGGGAACGATTTATGTCGTCGTTCATTCCGGAAGCCGTCATCTTGGCGTAGAAGTGGCGCAGTATTATCAGGAGGAAGCATATAAGGCGCTCAACGGTCAGACGAAAAAAGATATTGATCAGCGGATTGCAGATCTGAAAGCGCAGGGCAGGGAAAAAGAAATACAAAAAAGTATCGCGGAGTTAAAAAATACGGTAAAAACGAATATTCCGAAAGTACTGGCCTATGTATCTGGCGAGTTGTTCGATCAGTACATTCACGATATGAAGATGGTTCAAAACTATGCAGGGCTGAACCGCAAGGCGATGATGGACGAAATCATCAAAGGAATGAAGCTGCATGTGACCAGTCAGTTTACAACGATTCATAATTATATCGATACAGACGCCATGATACTGCGCAAAGGCGCGGTCTCCGCGAAAAAAGGAGAAAAACTGCTGATACCGATCAATATGCGGGATGGTTCCCTGATCTGTACAGGCAGGGGAAACGACGACTGGAATCAGTCTGCGCCTCATGGCGCCGGACGACTGATAAGCCGGTCGGCAGCAAAACAGTCTTTTACAGTCTCCGAGTTTCGAAAACAGATGAACGGCATCTACTCGACGTCGGTAAATAAAGAAACGCTGGACGAGTGTCCGATGGCCTATAAAGGAATGGATGAGATTGTAAAAAATATCACCGATACTGCAGTGATCGATAACGTGCTCAGACCGATCTATAATTTTAAAGCCAGCGAAGGCTGAAAAGGTCTGCGAAGATGTCTGAATGGCAGCGTTTTGCTGCTGAATGAACAGGGAGGATGAAGAAGATGATAAAAAAATTAAGAAGTGCTCTGTTGTGTATGCTGTTATGTCTGATGACGATTCTTTCAGGATGCATATCGATTGAGTTCGTGCCAGACGGTGCATCGACGGGCTCCGCCGGGCAGAAAGCGGATGCGGATGATGCCGATACGAATGCGGGCGATACCGATACGAATGCAGACAAGTCGAAAGGATCGGCAGAGTTACCGCAAAGCGCGGATGCGGATGGACAGCCGTATCAGGTTGTCAATGATAATATACCTGGCTTTACGAA
Source organism: uncultured Eubacterium sp. (assembly GCA_910577225.1). Classification (GTDB taxonomy): domain Bacteria; phylum Bacillota; class Clostridia; order Lachnospirales; family Lachnospiraceae; genus Eubacterium_J. The sequence continues at coordinate 51,594 of CAJTMV010000004.1, forward strand.
AGCGGAGATTACGACCACTTCCTTTGAACAATATGCCGAGCTGGATGATCTTGGCCGATGCGGGACTGCGTTTGCATGTGTCGGAACGGATCTGATGCCGATGGAAAAGCGGGGCAATATCAGCAGAGTAAAACCGACCGGATGGCATAGTACGCGGTATGATTTTGTGGAAGGCGGGAACCTGTATAACCGTTGTCATCTGATCGCGTATCAGCTGTCCGGTGAAAATGCCAATGAAAAAAATCTGATTACAGGAACCCGATATATGAATGTCAGCGGCATGCTGCCGTTTGAAGAGCAGGTAGGAGATTATGTCCGTGAGACAGGCAATCATGTCATGTATCGGGTGACGCCTGTATTTTTGGGAGACCATCTGATTGCAGACGGCGTGCAGATGGAGGCGCTGTCTGTCGAAGACGATGGACAAGGCGTTTCTTACAATGTCTACGTCTTTAATATTCAGCCCGGCGTGCAGATCGATTATGCGACGGGAGATAGTCAGGTGAAAAAAGAAAGCGGGCCGGACAAAAATGCTGATCAGGCAGGCGGGGCGGATTATGTATTGAATACGAACACAAAGAAATTCCATCTTCCGGACTGCGGCAGCGCACAGAGCATGCAAGAAGAAAATAAAGACACTTATACTGGCGACAGGCAGAAACTGATCGACGACGGATATGAACCGTGCGGGAGCTGCCATCCGTAAAACGGCATAAAAAGGTAACCGTTCAGGCAGGCCTGCGCATATCCCTGCGCCAGAGGGCTGGCTGACAACACCGCCGCCGAACGTATGCCGTCCTTTTCGGCGGGTGTATGGCAGCATGGTTCTGAATCCCAAAGCCGTTACATCACATTGCGATTCTGAGCAGGAGAAAACGCTCTTGTCATTCGTGGTGTGGCGTAGCGGCTTTTTCATTTATCCAAAAGTTAAGAGAAACAGAATCCGGAACGGAGGCGGAAAGGACATATGGTTTTTTTGGGCGGGGAAAGACAGGCGTTAAGAATGCCGCTGCATAGAAAAATGCTTCGCGGAGATAACCAAAGAGATAGCGGGCATCGGATCTGAAGTAATAATTTAAAATCGATACAGAGGGGAGAAATGAGACAAGTCGCAAAATCGAAAGAAAGGAAGAAAACTATATGCAAAGTTTTCTATATGCAAAGTTTTTAACAGGGTAGAAAAGTTATGAATAAATGAGTCCTGACGGACTTGCAAAAGGAATTTAAAAGAAAAAAGGCAATCGATCATGTGAATTTAACATTAAGCAATGGGATTTATGGATTGCTGGGGAAAATGGCGCAGGAAAAAACGACGTTCATGAGGATGATTTGCGCTTTGCTGAAAGAATCTCAGGGAGAGATAACTTAACGGAGTAAATATCCATGATCTGGGAGGAGCGTATAGAGAAAAACTGGGATATCTGCCACAGGATTTTGGTTATTATCCAAATTTTACGGCGGAGCAGTTTTTGCTTTACAGAGCAGGAACATGCGGCGGGTGAGTTTTTGCTTTACAGAGCAGGAACATGCGGCGGGTGAGTATGTAAAGATGATTAGGGATACATTAAAGTTGCTTATTCCGGTTCAATATACAGAAAATGAACTATTAAATATTCTTCTTACAGATAAAGAAGCTGTTATGAAAGAAAAAGGAAGTTCAGTGGAGATAAATGTTGATAATGTAAATTTGGATTTTATCTTCCGTTAGATGTTACTACTATTTTTGGAAATTTATTAGACAATGCTATCGAAGCTGCAGAAATGGTAAACGGTGACAGATATATTTCTATCAGGTTTAGTTCCTGGCACAAGATGGTAGCTGTTATTAAGATGCTGTTTGTAAGGTATCCGGAGCTTTTGAAAGAACTGGTTGCAGAGCTTCTTGGAATATCCCTGGGAAGTATTGAGAAATTTTTGATCAGAAATCCGGAAATGCCGCCGGAGAACCTTGGAGATAAGTTCTGCAGGTTAGACATCAATATGACGGTGAATGGTCAGCAGGTCGATCTGGAGGTACAGGTCAGCAATGAGGGGGATTATCCCGAGAGGGTGATGTATTACTGGGCGAGAGGGTTTTCGTCAGCGCTGCTGTCCGGGCAGGGATATTCCGAACTGCCGAGGACCATTGTTATCAGTATTATTGATTTTGTACAGTTTGCATGCGGCGAATACCATTCGTTTTTCCAGCCGCTTGAAGTGACACGTCATACGTTGTTATCAGATAAAATGGGATTTCATTTCTTTGAACTTCCCAAATTACCAGACGATATCAGTCAGGAGAATATGCTGCTGCTATGGCTGTCGCTGTTTAAAGCAGATACGGAAGAAGAGTTAGAAAAGATTAAGGGAATGGAGGTGCCGGTTATGAGTCAGGCGATTAACGCTTATTATACAATTACGGATTCGTCAGAATTTCGTGAGAAGGAACGGCTGCGTGCGAAAGCAAGGCATGATGAGGCACAGGCATTGTATCATGCCCGACGTGAAGCCAGACGTGAAGGAAAACAAGAAGAAAAATATGAAATTGCTAAAAAACTTCTTAAACGGAACAGACCAGTCGATGAAATCGTGGAAGATACGGGGCTGACATATGAGGAAGTGGAGAGTTTACGTGTAACGGTATAGGATCATGGCGCTTCACATAAAGTGAAACGGTGTGGCCCGGAGTGCGGCGCAGTGTGGAAACTGCCGGGCTCCGGGCTTTTTTATAGTAGGTAAACAGAGCGGATTATGATAAAATAAGTAGAGAAGAAAAATTGCTGATAGTTTCATTGGGAGGTTTGAGGTTTTGCAGGAGCGGAGAGTGACAAAAAAGGACTGGACACTTTTTAGAAATAAAATTGCCGGCTGGCAGGAAAATTACATGGACAGGCTTAATAAGGAATACGTCGAATTAATTTCTTTTTGAGAGATAGTCTGGAGCATGTGTTTACAAGCTGATTTTGGGGCAGTTTTGTACAATTTCATTACAGTAAAATGCGCCGGCTTATTTTATGACTGGTAAAACAACAGGAACTGCGAGTAATCGTTAAGGACGTATGGATCAAAGATTATATTTTTGACACAGTTGAAAAACGGCCATAGAAAACAGACAGATAAAACTGTTATAACAGGACGAAATAAGGAAAGAATTGAACGGAAGGATGGAAGGGGCGTGGAAAGAAATGGAAATGAGAAAGAAAAAACTGCCGATCGGAATAGAAGATTTTGAAAAGATTCGTTCCGAGGATTTTTACTATATAGATAAAACAGGGCTTATCAGAGATCTTCTCTACAATTGGGGAGAAGCGAATCTGTTTACGCGGCCGCGGAGATTTGGAAAATCGTTGAATATGAGTATGCTGGAGCATTTTTTTTCACTGCGTGGAGATAAAAACATTTTTGAAGGACTGGAAATTTCAAAAGAGACGGTACTATGTGAGGAATATATGGGAAAATTTCCGGTTGTATCCATTTCTTTGAAAGGGATAGACGCAGGAAACTTTGAAACGGCGTTTCGGATGGGAGCCCACGCGGTGAGAAGGGAGGCGTCAAAAGTACAGTATCTTTTGGAGAGCGATGGATTGAGTGAAAGCGACAAGAGAGAATATCGAAGACTTCTGGACAGCAGCATGGACGAGTCCACGTTCTGCAGCAGTCTGAGAACATTGTCTGAAATGCTGGAGAAGCATCATCATACGAAGGTTATTTTGCTAATCGACGAATATGACGTTCCGCTGGCAAAGGCCCATACGAATGGATACTATGACCAGATGGTTTCTCTGATTCGGAATCTGCTAAAAGAAGCGCTAAAGACAAACAGCAGCCTGAAACTTGCGGTACTGACAGGATGTCTGCGGATTTCAAAAGAGAGTATTTTTACCGGACTGAATAATCTCAAGGTATTGACGATTGCAGACAAGCGTTTTGACGAATACTTTGGTTTTTCGGATGAAGAAGTGAAGGAACTTTTGAGGTATTATGACAGACTGGATCATTATGAAGCAGTAAAAGGATGGTATGACGGCTATCAGTTTGGCAATACACATGTATACTGCCCGTGGGATGTGTTAAATTATTGTGATCGTATTCGAAGCGAGCCGGATGTGCAGCCGGAGAATTATTGGATGAATACCAGCAATAACGACGTAGTAAAACGGCTGATTCAGGAATCGGCAAATGCTGCGACAAAACGGGATATTGAGAGTCTGGTAGCGGGAGAAACCATTGTAAAGGAAATCCATCAGGAACTGACGTATGCAGAGATTTATGAGACGATCGATAATATCTGGAGTCTGCTTTATACAACTGGTTATCTGACCCGACGGGGAAAGATGGAGGGAAGGCGGATGCAGCTGGCAGTTCCGAATCTGGAGATTCGGGATATTTTTGTGACGCAGATTATGGAATTTTTTAAAGAAAATGTCCGGGGCGACGGGGATACGCTGAACCGCTTCTGCGATGCGCTGCTGCAGGAAGACGCTGAACAGGTGGAGAAGATTTTCGCCTGGTATCTTCGAAAAACGATCCGCATCCGTGATACGGCAGTGAGAAAAGATCTGAAAGAAAACTTCTATCATGGAGTGCTGCTCGGGATCCTTGGCGTGAAAACCCGATGGGGAATCTCCTCTAACCGGGAAATGGGCGAAGGATACGCGGATATCCTTGTGGAACCGGATACAGGAAACGCGGGAATTATGATAGAAGTGAAATACGCACATGATGGAAATCTGGATGCGGCATGTAAAGAGGCGCTGAAACAGATCGAATATACAAGATATGAGGATGACCTGAAAGATGACGGGGTAGAGAACATCATTAAATATGGCATGGCATGTTATAAAAAGAGATGTAAGGTCCTGCATTTATGTGTTCTTACGAACTTTGCAGCGAGTGCAAAGTCCTGGTGTGAACAGTAACAGATTGTACTGAATTTATAAAAATTTTACTGGAATATACCTGTTCTGATATGGTATAGTAGATATGTATGTGTTCACGCCAGCACATGTTATGAATTAGAATAAAAGAAAGAAGATGGAAGCATGACAAAGATTGATATTATTTCAGGATTTTTAGGCGCAGGAAAGACGACCTTCATAAAAAAGATGATCGAAGAAGTCTTTCAGGAGCAGAAAATTGTACTGATTGAGAATGAGTTTGGCGAAGTCGGCATTGACGGGGGATTTTTAAAAGATGCAGGGATTGAGATTACGGAAATGAATTCCGGCTGTATCTGCTGCTCGCTGGTCGGAGATTTTGATAAGAACCTGAAGGAAGTATTGGAAAAATTCCATCCGGATCGGATTATGATCGAACCGTCCGGTGTTGGAAAGTTATCAGATGTTATGAAGTCTGTGATCGATTTGGAAAAAGAACGGGACGTAAAATTAAATGCACTGGTAACCGTTGTGAACGCAGCAAAAGCGACCAAACAGATGAAGGCTTTTGGAGAGTTTTTTAATAATCAGATAGAATTTGCTACAACGATCGTATTAAGCAGAACGCAGAATGTGACACAGGAAAAACTGGAGCTTTGCGTCAGACAGATCCAGGCGCTGAACGAAAAAGCCGCAGTGATTACGACCCCATGGGACGAAATCAGCGGAGATGCCATTTTAAAAGTAATGGAACAAAGCGATTCCATGGAAATGGAGCTGCTGGCAGAAGCACGTCATGCAAAAGAAGCCGCGGAGCATGCGCATCACCATCATGAGGATCACGAGGATCACGACCATGGAGACCATGCGCACCATCATGAGGAATGTGGACACGAAGAGCACGGACACCATCATGCAGAGCATGCACACGAAGAGCACGGACATCATCATGAAGAGCATGCACACGAAGAGCATGATCATGCAGACCATGCGCACGAAGAGCATGAGCGCCATCATGCAGACCACACACACGAAGAGCATGATCATGCTCATCATCATCACGACCATGGACATGCCCATCATCATGCAGATGAAATATTTACAAGCTGGGGCAGAGAAACACCGCATAAATATGAAAAATCTGTCGTCGAACAGGCGTTAAAATTACTTTCTGAAACAGAGGATTACGGTACGATATTACGTGCAAAAGGTATGGTAGAGGCGTCTGACGGGACTTGGATTTATTTTGATATGGTTCCGGGGGAATATGAGCTCCGTGAAGGTCAGCCGGAATATACCGGACGTCTGTGCGTGATTGGATGCGATCTGAAACAGGACAGACTTGCACAGCTGTTTGAACTGGCATAGCGTATCGGCATCAGGTCTGATCCAATATTGCAGAAAGGAAGCTGATTTATGGAAGAGATTCCGGTATATTTATTTACAGGTTTTATGGACAGCGGAAAGACATCGCTGATTCATGAGACGCTATATGACAATGAATTTGGCAAAGATTCCCGTAACCTGGTGATCTGCTGCGAAGATGGCGAGGTAGAATATGAAGAGGCAAAGCTGGGTACCATTACCGGTCATCTTGCCATGATCGAGGAGCAGGAGCAGCTTACCGAAGAAAAGTTAAGACAACTGGATGAGACGTATCATCCGCAGCAGGTGTTTATTGAATATAATGGTACCTGGGAAGTCGGGCCGTTTCTGGAAATGAAGCTGCCGGAAGGATGGGTCCTTGTGCAGTCGCTGGCAACCGTAGACGCAGACACCTTTGAAATGTATCTGTCAAATATGCGGGCCATGATTATGGAGCAGCTGTTTTCGGTGGATGTCGTCATTTTTAACCGGTGTGACGACAACACGCCAAGAGGAAAATTCCGCAGAACGGTAAAAGCGCTTAATCGCAGAGCGCAGATCGTATATGAACGAAAAGATGGCACGATTGACGATCGGGATATGGAAGAACTGCCGTTCGATCTGGACGCGGAGATTATCGATCTTTCGGATGCGGATTATGGGATCTGGTATCTGGATGCCATGGACAATCCGAAAAAATATCAGGGAAAAAAAGTCCGTTTTCTGGCGCTTGTTTATCGCCCGGAACATAAAATCAAACGCGGTGTGTTTGTACCGGGACGTTTTGCAATGACCTGCTGTGAGGCAGATATTCAGTTTATCGGATTTAAGTGCAGATATGATCAGGCTGATCAGATTGCGCATCGTTCCTGGATTACCATTACGGCAGAAGTAAAATATGAGTTTGCTATGGAATATCGCGGCAAAGGGCCGGTGCTATATCCGATATCCATAGAACCGGCGGAAAAACCGGAAGATGAGCTTGTTTATTTTTCATGACAGATAACGGATAGGAGTATGTCTGCTGCAGTACGCAGGTATGATTTCATGCAAACCGGTAAGGAAACGTAACGGTTCAGCGAGTATTTCGAACGGTTACAAGGAAATGGTTCTGCAGTGGATATATTTATGTATAAGATAGATACAGGATAAGAAAAGAATGGAGGTTCATTATGTTCCCAATAGTAAAAAAAGAATTATTGGCCGATAAGATCTGGCTGATGGTTGTAAAAGCGCCGCGTGTGGCAAAATCATGCCTGCCGGGACAGTTTGTCATCGTAAAGATCGACGAAGAAGGCGAGCGTATTCCGCTGACGATCTGCGATTATGATCGGAATCAGGGTACGGTTACGATTGTATTCCAGACGGTGGGATATTCGACAGAGCGTATGAAAGAACTGACTGAGAGCGACAGTTTCCGTGACTTTGTCGGACCGCTTGGCTGCGTATCTGAGATTTGCGAAGAAAAAAATCTGGAAGAGACGAAGAAAAAACATATCGTATTTATCGCCGGAGGCGTTGGAACCGCACCGGTTTATCCGCAGGTGAAATGGCTCAAAGAGCACGGCGTGGACTGTGATGTCATTATGGGGGCGAGAAATAAGGATCTGCTGTTTTATGTAGAGGAAATGAAGGCCGTAGCTGCAAATCTGTATGTGACTACGGACGATGGTACATATGGCTTCCATGGAATGGGTACTGATCAGTTACAGGCGCTGGTGGATCAGGGAAAAACATATGATCACTGCGTTGCGATCGGGCCGATGATTATGATGAAATTTGTATGCATTCTGACCAAAAAACTGGAAATACCAACGATTGTATCGATGAATCCGATTATGGTAGACGGAACCGGAATGTGCGGCGCATGTCGTCTGATGGTTGGAGGAGAAGTAAAGTTTGCTTGCGTGGACGGACCGGAGTTTGACGGACATCTTGTTGATTTTGATCTGGCGATGCAGCGTCAGCAGCAGTATAAGACACAGGAAGGCAGAGCCATGCTAAAGCTGAAAGAGGGAGATACTCATCATGGCGGATGTGGAAATTGCGGAGGTGACAAATAATGGACGTAATGAAAAGAGTACCGATCAAAGAACAGGATCCAAAGGTTCGTGCAGCTAATTTTGAAGAAGTATGTCTGGGTTATTCCAAGGAAGAAGCGATGGAAGAGGCATCCCGATGCCTGAACTGTAAAAATGCACAGTGCGTCAAAGGGTGCCCGGTAGGTATCGATATTCCTGCGTTTATTCAGCAGGTCAAAGAAGGCGATATTGAAAAATCGTACCAGGTCATTGCAGAATCTTCTGCGCTGCCTGCAGTATGCGGCCGTGTCTGTCCGCAGGAATCCCAGTGTGAGGGAAAATGTATCCGCGGGATTAAGGGAGAGCCGGTATCGATTGGCAAGCTGGAGCGTTTTGCAGCTGACTGGGCAGGGGAAAACGGGATCAAACCGGCGCCTGCGGCTTCGAAAAACGGCCGTAAAGTGGCAGTGATCGGTTCTGGCCCTGCAGGTCTTACCTGTGCGGGAGATCTGGCAAGACTTGGCTATGACGTTACGATTTTTGAAGCGCTTCACGAAGCCGGCGGCGTACTGGTATACGGTATACCAGAATTTCGTCTGCCAAAAGAACGCGTTGTGGCACAGGAAGTAGAAAACGTGAAATCACTCGGCGTAAAAATCGAAACAAATGTGGTAATCGGAAAAGCGGTAACCATCGATGAACTGATGGAAGAGGAAGGATTTGAAGCAGTATTTATCGGCTCCGGCGCCGGACTGCCGAAGTTTATGGGAATTCCCGGCGAACAGGCAAACGGCGTTTTTTCGGCCAATGAATTTCTGACTCGTAATAACCTGATGAAATCGTTTAAAGACTACGATACACCGATATCCGAAGGAAAGAAAGTCGTTGTAGTCGGCGGCGGCAACGTGGCAATGGATGCGGCCAGAACAGCGCTTCGTCTTGGCGCAGAGGTACATATCGTATACCGCAGAAGCGAAGCAGAGCTTCCAGCCAGAGTCGAGGAAGTGCATCATGCAAAGGAAGAGGGCATTATCTTTGATCTTTTGCAGAATCCGCAGGAAATACTGGTAGATGAAAACGGATGGGTCAAAGGAATCCGTATTATTAAAATGGAACTGGGAGAACCGGATGATTCTGGAAGAAGAAGACCGGTAGAAGTACCTGGTTCGGAATATGAGATCGCATGCGACACGGTGATTATGTCGCTTGGAACTTCTCCGAATCCGCTGATATCATCTACGACAAGCGGGCTGGATACCAATCGCTGGCAGTGTATCGTTGCAGAGGAAGAAAACGGACAGACCTCCAAGCCGGGCGTATTTGCAGGCGGAGACGCCGTTACGGGCGCGGCAACGGTAATTCTTGCCATGGGTGCAGGAAAAGCGGCAGCGAAGGGGATACATGAATATTTGTCGAAAAAGAATTTGTAAGACGAATGAATTTGTAAGACGAAAGAATGGATACCGTCTGAAATACAGCATTCCGCTGTATTTCAGACGGTGTTTTGTATTTTATAGGAAATTATAAAAGCCTTCTTCAACCGCAGATCCGTTTTTATCAGGCGGCGACCTCTGAGATGTTCGGGAAGATTCAGGTAATGACGCAGACAGAGAGTACGCCATTTTATCCAGGGAGTCCATATGGTACGGCGAAGCTGTTTAGGTTACCGGATGAAAAAATTATCAGGAAAGCTACGGCATATACGCATACAGCGGTATTTTATTCCATCATGAGAGTGAAAGGTGCGGAAAGGAATTTGTTATCTGTAAGATTACGTATGCGGGGATGTATTCGTAGCGGACTGTCTGGATCCTGGCAATCCGGATGCAAGGCGGGACTGGGGCCATGCGCAGGGTTGTGTCCGGGCCATGTGGGAGTAGCGGGCATTCCGATTGTATGGAAAGGAAACAGGATCAGCGAAACTGGCAGAAACCATACCGATGGCAGGGGACAGGTATGGGTTCATCCAAAATTTTTCCGGCTGGCGGAGGTTGAGGTCCTTTGGAGAAATCTGGAAAAAGCAGAAAAGGAACTGGGTTGGAAACGTGAGATTTTTTTCGAACATCTGGTGGAGCGCATGGGAAAAAGCGATATGGAACAGTAAAGAAATTAAGACGATCATGTGCAATATGCCGGAAAAAGTCGCTGACGGGATGCTTTTTTGCCGCGGTTATGGTACAATTGTGAAAAGTTTTCACACAGGAGAAGGCTGTCAGAATAAAGATACGGATGCGGACGTATTGTGTCAGCAGTCGTTTAAGGATGGAAGGTCTTACCAGGAGGTACATGTTGTTAAAAATACTGTAATGCATGACACTTTTGCGTTGAAAAAATACTGTATACATGATACTTTTGCGTTGAAAAAAATACTGTATACATGACACTTTTGCGTTGCAAAAAATATACTCTTATGTTACTATCTGTAGTACAGGCAGAGAAGACGACAGCAAAAAAGAGGGGCATGTATATGGATAAAATAAATGGAAGTATGGAGGCACTCAGCACGCTGCAGATAACGGCAGACATCGAAGGTCTGGATGCACAGTGCAAGACAATCCTGCGTGCAAGAGAAGTACTGGCGGTAATTCTTGGGGAAACGATAGAGGAATACCACGGGCACAGTCGGAGCGAGATTATGGATTTCATAGAGGAACGCTCCATGAATGCAAACACAGAGGTATCTGCCGGAAGGACATATACGTAGGTACATGCGGATAATCCGGAGTATGTGCAGCTGAATGAGAAAGTAACGTATTTTGATCTTGTTTTTCGGGCAGTAAATCCCGCCCTGTCAGATCGTGGAGCAGGCGTTTGCGTGCATATAGATGTGGAGCCGCAAAAAACGTATCGTCCCGGCTATCCAATAGAAAAGAGGGGGATTTATTACCTTGCGAGGATGCTGGGTTCGCAGCTGTCACTGGTAACAGATAAAACCGATTACGGAATACTGGAAAAGTGTTACAGCATATGGATCTGCAGGGATGATGTGCCATTGGAAGAACGGTATACGGTGTCATTTTATAAGATTAAAAATACCTGTAATTCAGGAGCATGCAGGCCGGCCGTACAAAACTATGATCTAATGACTTTTGTGGCGATTCGCCTGGGGCAGACGGAATACCATGGGCGGGAAGGAGATAAGAATTATGCCCTGATGCGGTTTCTGAATGCGGTGATGTATCCGCACAAGGAAGATTTTATGGATACAATCCAGGATTATATTGACTTTAGCAATAATATAGAATTATGGCGGGAGGTGACGCAGATGAGCGGGCTGGGACAAAGTATTTTGGAAGAAGGCAGAAAAGAAGGGATACGGGCATTTATTATGGATCATGTGGAAGAAAATATTCCCAAAGAACACAGTCTTATAAAATTGCAGAAACACTTCGGTCTGACACTGGAAAAAGCAGAACAGTTTTATGATATGTATGCCGCGGCGGTTTGCATGCGGAAGTGACAGTGAGCTGTCTCACAGGAGTCTGTGGAGCGTCAGGTTTTTGTTCCTGTATAAATACATCCTGAAAGAGTACACTACGTCTTGCAGATATCGTTACATTACAGATTCCGCAGATTTGATAAAATGGCTGCCGCAATCCCACTGGATTTAGACGGTGGGTAACGTAGTTAAAAAAGTCAGAAGAATATGTGCGTGTAATCTGCAGGAGCATACAAATATAAATTTGCCTTTGCAGTTTAACCGTAAGCAAAAAATATCAGACAGGTAAAAAAGGCATGTGCAGCTATGGCATGTGCCTTTTTGGTTACGGTATACGGGTAATGTCATTTAATTAACAGAAGTGCGAAACTTTCATGATATAAGTTCCGGTAGCTGAACTGGCAATGAATTAGACAATGTGTTGTATTTTAAATGGCTGCGCGGACGTGTCCGTGACTGCCAGCAGTCACGGACACTATTTACAGGCCAGCGTTAGATGAATGCATCTCAGTTATTGTAAAATTTGCACAGCTTGACATATTCAAGCGCTGCTGCCTGCAGATGGAAAACTCTGGCAGCAGCAATACCCAGAAAGGACGGGAAAGAGATGTTTTTTCAGAAGTGAAATTATACGCTTACTCAGACGCAGGCACTCATCTGCAATCCATGGCATCAGCGCATATCCGTCAGCATGAAAGAATGAAATGTTATTCGCTTTAAAACAGCCAGAAAACAGTGTGCAAGACAGCCGGCAGGGGCCCCGGAGCGGGCAGCAGGGGACTGAAAGGACATCCAAAGGGCGCCTTTAGCGGAGGTGAAATCCAGCGCTTACGGAGACTTAGGCATGAGGCTCACACGCCGAATGTCTTAGTCGGAGTTAGCGATTAGTTCACCGCAGCGTTGCCCTTGTCCGCTCAGTCCCCTGCTGCCCGCTCCGGGGCCCCTGCCGGCTGTCTTGCACACGTCCGCGTAGCCACCTAAAAAGCACCACATTTCAAATATCGCTCCGAATCAATACTATGAGCAGCCTCCACGCCATGAATAATATCCATAGTCATTGCAAAAGATCATGTCTTGATTTTTCACCCAATGTTATTTATACTTAGAAAAACATAATGCCTGCCGCCGGAAAAGATATCTGCGATGCAGACAGAATGTTACCTGCCGCCGGAAAATTCCAGTCGGCAGGAGATCGCAAACAAAATGGAAAGACAGAAAAAGGAAATCAGATGATGCAGAAAAACGAACACAAAATCGATCATATCGTACCCGGCAGTATTGCCGAAGAACTGGAAATCAAGTCGGGCGATATTTTAACAGCTGTGAATCATACGACAATCGAAGATGTTTTCGATTATCACTACCAGATGAATGAAGAATATGTAACGGTTACGATTCGTAAACCGGATGGTGAGGAATGGGAGTATGAGATTGAAAAAGAATACGAAGAGGACGTGGGTATCGGTTTTGAAAACGGTCTGATGGACGACTATCGCTCCTGTTCCAATCACTGCATTTTTTGTTTTATCGACCAGATGCCAAAAGGAATGCGAAAGACGCTGTATTTCAAAGACGATGATTCCAGACTTTCGTTTCTGCAGGGCAATTATGTGACGCTGACCAATATGACGGATCACGATATCGATCGGATCATTACCTATAAATTAGCGCCGATCAATGTTTCAGTGCAGACGATGAATCCGCAGCTGCGCTGCAGGATGCTTCATAACCGGTTTGCAGGAGAAGCGCTCAAAAAGATGCGCCGGCTGTATGAGGCAGGCATTACGATGAACGGGCAGATTGTGCTCTGTAAAGGGATCAACGATAAAGAAGAGTTAGAACGCAGTATTCGTGAACTGACGGAATATATCCCGCATATGCAGAGCGTATCCGTTGTGCCGGCCGGACTGACCAGATACAGGGACGGTCTGTATCCGCTGGAGCAGTTTACAAAGCAGGAGGCGGCAGAGGTATTACAGATGATTCACAGGTGGCAGGAGACGTGTATGGAGCAATTTGGGATGCATTTTGTTCATGCGTCGGATGAATGGTATCTGCTGGCGGATCAAGAGCTGCCGCCGGAAGAAAGTTATGACGGGTATGTGCAGCTGGAAAACGGCGTCGGGATGCTGCGGCTGCTGCAGGATGAATTTCGGGAGGCGATGCGGGCGCAGGAGACATGTCTGCCCCGGCAGGATACGATATCGATCGCGACCGGAGAGCTGGCGGCGCCTTTTATCAGAACGCTTACGCAGGAATTTATGCAGCGGTATCCGCAGAAAAACATTCAGGTATTTGCAATACGAAACGATTTTTTTGGAGAGCAGATTACGGTAGCCGGCCTTTTAACCGGACAGGATATCCTGCGTCAGTTAAAAGGAAAACCGCTCGGGGAGCGTCTGCTGCTGCCATGCAGCCTGTTACGCAGCGGAGAGGAAGTATTTCTGGACGATATGACGGTAGAGGAATTGAAAAAGGCTTTACAAGTCAAAATAGTTATTGTAAACTCTAACGGACAGGATTTGTATCAGGCGTTGTTATCTGAAAGGCATATGGATCCGGTCGTGGAACGTGATTCAACATGGATACAGGAATAGGAGATAAAGATGAGTAAACCAATCGTAGCTATCGTAGGACGTCCGAATGTTGGGAAATCCACGCTGTTTAACGCGCTGGCTGGTTCCCGCATTTCGATTGTAAAAGATACGCCGGGAGTGACAAGAGACCGTATTTATGCGGATGTGTCCTGGACGAACCGGGATTTCACAATGATAGATACCGGAGGAATCGAGCCTGACAGCAAGGATATTATTTTATCACAGATGCGGGAACAGGCGCAGATTGCCATCGATACGGCGGATGTGATCGTAATGATTACAGACGTGCGGCAGGGGCTGACGGACGCGGATGCAAAAGTGGCCGATATGCTTCGCAGATCCAAAAAGCCGGTAATCTTAGTCGTAAACAAAGTAGATAATTTTGATAAATTCATGATGGATGTGTATGAGTTTTATAATCTGGGACTCGGAGAGCCGGTACCGGTCTCGGCAGCGTCCAGACTGGGCCTTGGAGATATGCTCGACGAGGTGATTCGATATTTTCCGGGCGTCAGTCAGGAAGAAAAGGAAGATGAACGGCCAAAGATCGCCATTGTGGGAAAACCGAATACCGGTAAGTCTTCTCTCGTGAACAGGCTCTGCGGCAAAGACCGGGTCATTGTGTCCGATATTGCCGGAACGACGCGGGACGCGGTAGATACCGAAGTAAAATATAACGGCCAGGAATATGTGTTTATTGATACAGCCGGTATCCGGCGCAAGAGTAAGATTAAAGAAGAGATCGAGCGTTACAGTATTATCCGCGCGGTAACGGCGGTAGAGCGCGCAGACGTCGTGATTCTTTTGATCGACGGCGTGGAAGGCGTGACGGAACAGGATGCCAAGATTGCGGGAATCGCGCATGAGAGAGGCAAAGGGATTATTATCGCGGTAAACAAATGGGATATCGTGGAAAAGGACGATAAGACGATCTACCGGCAGACCGAGAAGATTCGTCAGGTGTTAAGTTTTATGTCTTATGCAGAAATTATGTTTATTTCTGCCAAAACCGGACAGCGGCTGAACAAACTGTTTTCGATGATCGATCTGGTCATTCAGAATAACAATATGCGTGTGGCAACCGGCGTACTGAACGAAATTATGACGGAGGCAGTGGCGATGCAGCAGCCGCCGTATGATAAAGGAAAACGGTTAAAGCTCTATTATATGACGCAGGTATCGGTAAAACCTCCAACATTTGTGATCTTTGTAAATGTGAAAGAGCTGATGCATTTTTCTTATGCCAGATATCTGGAAAACAGGATTCGGGATGCATTTGGATTCCGCGGGACGGCGATCCGATTTATTATTCGTGAGCGCAAGGAGGACAAAAAATGACAGCGGCACGTATTCTTTCAATAATTATCGGCTATTTATTCGGATTGTTTACAACCGGTTATTTTTATGCGAAGCATATGCATGTAGATATTCGCAGTATGGGAAGCGGGAATATCGGGACGACGAATACCTTTCGTACGCTTGGAAAAAAGGCGGGTATTCTCGTCTTTCTGGGCGACGGTTTTAAAGGGGTCTTTGCGGTATTGCTGGTGTGGCTGCTGTTTCGCGAACGCTATCCGGACGGGATCAAAATACTGGAAGCGTATGCGGGGCTGGGAGCCGTTTTGGGACATAATTTTCCGGTTCATTTAAAGTTCAAAGGCGGCAAAGGGATTGCGACAACGGCTGGTATGATGCTGGCATTCTGTCCATGGGCTGTGCCGGTATGTCTGCTGCTGTTTGTACTCAGTATCTTTGTCAAGCGATATGTTTCGGTAGGTTCGCTGCTGGTTTGTATCGGATTTTTCATACAGACCGTGGTTTTTGGGCAGAATGGAATACTGGGAGCGCCTTCTTTTACCCTGACAGAAATTTATATTGTCGTAGGCATTGTGTGCGTGCTTGGACTTATTCGCCATCAGTCTAACATCCGCCGTCTGCTGAGCGGCACGGAGAATAAAGTTTTTGTACAGGACGGGCAGGAGGAACATCAAAAGTCTTAAAAAATCAGAAAGCAGGGAGATTTATGGCAAAAATAGCAATGATAGGAGCGGGAAGCTGGGGAACGGCACTGGCTGTCGTATTGGAAAAAAACGGGCATGAAGTGATGATCTGGTCGGCGCTGGACGAAGAAATACGTTCGCTTGCACAGCATCACGAGCATAAAGAAAAGCTGCCGGGCGTAAAGCTGGGAGATTCGGTCCGGTATACTTCCTCGCTGCAGGAAGCAGTATTCGGAATGGATGCCCTGGTACTGGCCGTTCCATCCATGTATACGAGAAAGACCGCGCATGATATGGCGCAGTATGTGACAGAAGGACAGCTGATCATCAGCGTGGCAAAGGGAATCGAAGAGGATACGCTGATGACGCTGTCTCAGATCATCAGACAGGAAATTCCGCAGGCGGTGACAGCCGTTTTATGCGGGCCGTCGCATGCTGAAGAGGTCGGCAGGGGAATGCCGTCCGTGCTTGTAGCAGGCGCGGAGAAAAAGAAGACAGCGGAGCGGGTACAGCATTATTTTATGAACGAATCGTTTCGGGTATATACAAGTCCGGATGTGGCCGGTATGGAGATCGGGGCATCTTTGAAAAATGTCATCGCGCTGGCAGCCGGTATGGCAGACGGGCTCGGCTATGGAGATAATACCAAAGCGGCGCTGATTACGAGAGGGATTAACGAAATCGGACGTCTCGGACTTGCGATGGGAGCAAAGTATGAAACGCTGAGCGGACTGACCGGAATCGGCGATCTGATTGTAACGTGCGCAAGCATGCACAGCCGTAACCGCAGGGCAGGTATCCTGATGGGAAAAGGATACAGTATGAAACAGGCAATGGAAGAAGTCAAAATGGTTGTGGAAGGCGTTTATAGTGCAAAGGCAGCGATGGGACTGGCGAAAAAATACGGCGTGGATCTGCCGATTATTGAACAGGTAAACGCAGCGTTGTTTGAAAACAAGCCGGTAAAGGACGCGGTGTATGAGCTGATGACACGGGATAAAAAGGCAGAAAATGACGAATCTGCATGGGAGGAATAGCGAATGGATTATCAGCAGGCGAGGGCGTTTTTGAATCAGACGGCCAGATATGGGAGCGTCTACGGACTGGCAGGTATTCGAAGTCTGATGGCCCGTCTGGGCAATGTACAAAAGCATCTTCGCATCATTCATGTCGCAGGGACGAACGGCAAAGGTTCTGTCTGCGCAATGCTGGCCAGTATACTTAAGACGGCGGGGTACCGGACCGGCGTATATTCGTCTCCGGCAGTATTTGAACCGGAAGAGATTATCCGGGTGAATGGAGACATGATCTCGCAGGAAAAATTTGCCAGTCTTACCCAGACGGTACAGGCTGCCTGCATGGATATGCGAAAAGAGGGATTGCCGCATCCAACAGCGTTTGAAGTGGAGACAGCAATCGCTTTTTGTTATTTTTATCAGGAGCATTGCGATCTGGTGCTGCTGGAAACCGGACTGGGCGGTGCGCAGGATGCCACAAATCTGATCGCACATCCGGTATGCAGCGTGATTTCCCAGATCAGCAGGGATCATATGGCGCTTCTGGGCCAGACGCTGGAGGAGATCGCGGCACAAAAAGCCGGTATTATAAAGGCCGGATGTCCATGCGTATCGTCGGCGCAGCCGCCTCAGGTACTGGAAGTGTTAAAACATACCGCGGAGGAAAAGGGTTCGCCGTTTTTGACTGCTGACAGCTCGTGCATTCGTCATTTTTCTTATGACGGAACGAACAGTTTGTTTGAGACGGAAACGCTGCGTGGAACGCTTGCGCTTTCCGGCGCCTGTCAGAAAGAGAATCTGTCGTGCGTACTTGCGGTTGCACAGGTCTTACAGGAGCAGGGCATACGTCTGACGCAGGAGGATCTGTTAAAAGGTCTTTCCAGCGTGCGTCTTGCGGGGCGTTTGGAAAAGATTGCGGACGGGCCGGATATTTATATCGACGGCGCGCATAACGAAGGTGCGGCATATTATTTGCGGGAAACCGTACGCAGCTGTTTTGCAGGGCGCAAAGTCGTATATATCATCGGCGTATTTGCA
The DNA here is from genome assembly GCA_910577225.1 of uncultured Eubacterium sp. Taxonomy (GTDB): domain Bacteria; phylum Bacillota; class Clostridia; order Lachnospirales; family Lachnospiraceae; genus Eubacterium_J. The sequence goes on from CAJTMV010000004.1 coordinate 69,926, forward strand.
GATAAGGAATACGAAAAGCTGCTGGAGATCATGCTGCCATATGCCGCGCAGGTCATTACCGTGACACCGCCGCATTCCAGGGCGCTGGATGGAAAAAAACTTGCGGAGACTGCGGAAAAACTGCATCCGGCAGTCGTCTGGATGCCGGATATGGCACTGGCGGTATCGTTTGCAAAAGCAGCTGCCGGCAGTACGGGAGTTGTCCTGGCGTTTGGGTCGTTTTCTTATCTGGCCGGCTTGAAAACGGCTGTACAAAGACAGACGGCGGATGCGGACGACGATCATTGAGCTGGTAAAACAGGCAGATACAAAATGCCGGAAAAAGATGTCGGCAAAATACAGCGGATCTGAAACAGGAGAAAATAAAAAAGGATGCGGCATGCGTTACAAAAAGCAGCTGCGTCCGGACAAAGAAGGCAGGCAGGAAATATGGATGATAAGAAGATTAGGGAAGGCGTGCGGCTGCTGCTGGAGGGAATCGGGGAAGATCCTTCCAGGGAAGGGCTGTTGGAAACGCCCTGTCGGATTGCCAGAATGTACGAGGAATTATTTGCCGGTATGACGCAGGATGCCAGTCAGCCGCTGGCAAAGACCTTTCATACGGAATATACAGACATGGTGCTGGAAAAGGATATTGTATTTTACTCGACCTGCGAGCATCATCTGCTGCCATTTTATGGGAAGGCGCATGTCGCCTATCTTCCGGATAAAAAGGTGGCGGGACTTAGCAAACTGGCGCGTACCGTAGAAATATTTGCACGTCGTCTGCAGCTGCAGGAGAGAATGACGGCGCAGATTGCGGATGCGGTGATGGAGCACTTAAGTCCGAAAGGCGTGATGGTTATGCTGGAAGCAGAGCATATGTGCATGACGATGCGCGGGATCAAAAAACCGGGAAGCAGAACGGTGACCTATGCGGCAAGAGGATTGTTTGAGGAACAGGAGTTATTGCAAAACCGCTTTTTTCAGATGATGAAACAGAACGGGTAAGCAGACAGATCAAAATAGAAGAAAGTATCGACAGTATGAAAATAGGAACGAAGAACTTTGATTTCACGAACAAAACGTATGTCATGGGGATTTTAAACGCGACGCCGGACTCTTTTTCCGACGGAGGGAAATGGAACCAGACAGACGCGGCGCTGCGGCATACAGAGCAGATGATACAGGAAGGCGCGCATATCATAGATGTCGGCGGAGAGTCGACAAGACCGGGCCATCTGCAAATATCGGAACAGGAAGAAATAGACAGAACGATACCGATAATCGAAAAAATCAGGCAGAATTTTGACATACCGATTTCGATCGATACGTATAAAAGCACGGTTGCAAAGGCAGCGCTGGCAGCGGGAGCAGATTTGATTAACGATATTCACGGGCTTAAATATGACGCGGATCTGGCCGGCCTGATCGCGCAGACCGGCGTTTCCTGCTGTCTGATGCATAACCGCATAGACGTTCGTCCATACGATCATTTTATGGAAGAGCTGCTTGCGGATCTGAAAGAAACGATCGCTTTGGCAAAACAGGCAGGGATTGCGGACGGGCAGATCATTCTGGATCCGGGCATCGGATTTGCCAAGACTTATGAAAATAATCTGGAAGCGATGCGGAGTCTGGAACAGATGCACAGGCTTGGATATCCGGTTTTGCTTGGCGTTTCGCGCAAATCCGTGATCGGCCTTTCTCTCGATCTGCCGGTTGGCGAACGTCTGGAGGGGACGCTTGTTACGACGGTATTTGCGGTGATGAAAAGGTGCGCGTTTGTGCGCGTGCATGATGTCAGGGAGAATGTACGGGCGATCCGTATGGCAGAAGCGATCTTGTATGGAAACCAGACCTTCGCCGCAGGCGAACTTTCCATGGGCTGCATTCAGTTACTGTGAGCACCGAAGGTATGAACAGTAACAAGCGATCACCGGATCGTCAATAAAATTATTTCAAGGCTTGTAAGATGGGATAAAAACTGCTAAAGTATTTTATGATTAACAAACGGATACATCGATTTTATTAAGGTACGAGGGAGTGAGCATTATGGATCAGATTATTATTCAGGACCTGAGCATATACGCAAAACACGGCGTATATACGGAAGAAAATATTTTAGGACAGCAGTTTCTTGTGTCTGTCTATCTTGATCTGGATTTATCAAAAGCCGGGCAGACGGATGATCTGGAACATACGATCGATTATGGAAAGATCTGTCATTTTGTGACAAATTACATGCAGTCTCATACATTCAGACTGATAGAGGCAGCGGCGGAGCATCTGGCGGCAGAGATTTTGCTGACTTATGATCAGGTCAGAAAAATCCGCATTAAAGTCAAAAAACCATGGGCGCCGATCGGGCTTCCGATTAAAAATGTGTGCGTATCGCTGGACCGGACGCGTCACAGCGTTTATCTGTCCGTCGGGTCGAATCTTGGCGACCGGCAGGCATATCTGCTGCAGGGCATCAGGGAACTGGACGAGCTGGATTCCTGCAAAGTGTGCGAACAGTCGCAGATCATTGAAACCGAACCATATGGAGACGTGCCGCAGGATAAGTTTTTAAACTGCGTCATACGTATCGAGACGGTTTTAAATCCGCAGCAGCTGCTGGAAACGCTGCATGAGATCGAAGCGCATGCAAAGCGGACGAGAGAAGTGCACTGGGGACCGCGTACGCTGGATCTGGATATTTTGTTTTATGACCATGTGACAGTCAATACGCCGCAGCTTACGATTCCGCATGCGGATATGCATAACCGCAGCTTTGTGCTGGAGCCTTTGAATGAAATCGCATCGTGGTATCAGCATCCGGTATTACATAAGACGGTGCAGCAGCTTTTGGATCAGCTGGTAAAAGACGATGACTGGTTATAGAAAAGACCTTTTATATGCCGCAGCGCCGGCGTTCCTATATACGATTCTGATCAACGTCGTTCACACGCTCTTTCAGGCAGCCGGAGTGTCGGATTCCGGGATGGTACTGCAGGCGTTATCTTCTGCGGTAAGTCTGCTGTTTTTTATCTGGTATGCTTTTCGATGTGGGCTGTTCGTTCGTTTTCAGAGCAGGCAAAAGAGCGTTTATCGGTATCCGGCTTCGTTTTGCTATGTATCGGCGGTTGTACTCTGCGGTGTGGCGAACAATTATATATATATGATTCTGCAGTCTGCGCTCGGACTGTCTGATACCGGTTACGAAAGAGTGGCGCAGAACTTTTATCAGCAGGAGCTGCTGATTGAAATTGCTGCCTTATGCGTGCTGGGACCGCTGGCAGAGGAGATTGTGTACCGTGGATTCGTGTATCAGAGACTGCGGGAGAAGGGCAGCGAGACGCTGGCGGCGGTCTGCTCGGCGCTGTTGTTTGGCGTGATGCATTTTAATCTGGTACAATGTGTGTATGCGTTTGTACTTGGCATATTGCTGGCGCATATCGTGAACCGCACCGGCAGTCTGCTTACGGCAGCGGCGGCTCATATGGCGGCGAATCTGGTATCGGTGCTCTGGACGGAGACAGACTGGCTGGAGTTGCTGAACCAGGCAGGTCTCAGGCAGTATGCGGCGGCGATTCTGAGCGTTTTGTTTACTGGGATGTTTTTGTCATATGGCAATCAGATGTCGCGGCGGAGCGGACAGGCGAAACAGAGACCGGACAATGGAGAAGGTAACAGAGAATGACTTCTGATAAAATTTCAGACGGCATATCTCCACTGTTTTTCGGCGAATGAAAAAAGATCGGAGCCGAAGCAGTGCGGTTCCCATCAGAAATCAAAATACAACAGCATTTGTACGTGTTCGAAACGGATTTTCGTGAAACAGATGTGCTTTATCGTTTGTGAAGCATACTGTATACGGAATTCCGGTTCGAACACGTTTTTTTATATCAATTTGAACATATGTCTGAAGAACGGAAGGTTCAGCGATCGCAGAAAAATTGTCAGATAATTATAAAATCATGTGAAAACACCGCTTAATATAATTAGGAAATTCAAAACCAGTCTGCTGCCAGAAGTTAACATAACTGAGATAATAAAAAAAAATATCATAAATTATCCGATAATATATCATATTTTTATAAATAATCAAATAATCTGACAATATCCACAAAATCCCATATTTACTTTAGCGGATAAAAGTTGTATAGTGGTTACCAGAAAAACGTAACTCTTGTTTGATACAGAAAGGAACGACCATTATGACAAAATACATGCAAAATGAAAGTACTGCAAAGCCGGCTGGTATGTATGATCCTTCTTTTGAACATGACAACTGCGGAATTGGAGCCGTTGTGAATGTCAAAGGCATAAAAACACATGCCACAGTGGAACAGGCGCTAAAGATTGTTGAAAACCTGCAGCACAGAGCAGGAAAAGATGCGGATGGAAAGACCGGGGATGGCGTCGGTATTCTGCTGCAGATTTCCTATCGGTTTTTTGCGCAGGCATGCAGACCGCTTGGCATCAGGCTGAGCGGAGAACGGGAATTTGGCGTGGGGATGTTTTTCTTTCCGCAGGATGAATTGAAACGCCGCCGTGCGATGAAGATGTTTGAGGTGATCGTACAAAAAGAAGGCATGGAGTTTCTCGGCTGGCGAAAAGTGCCGACAGCGCCGGAAAAATTGGGAAAAAAAGCTGCGGACTGTATGCCGTGTATTATGCAGGGGTTTGTAAAACGGCCGCAGGCTGTGGAAAAAGGGCTGGCATTTGACCGCAGACTGTATATTGTACGCCGGGTGTTCGAGCAGTCCAATGATTTTACGTATGTCTGTTCGCTTTCCAGCCGCACGATTGTCTATAAAGGGATGTTTCTTGTCGATCAGCTTCGGATGTTTTATTCTGATCTGCAGGATGTCAGTTACGAGAGCGCCATTGCCACGGTACATTCCAGGTTTTCCACAAATACAAATCCAAGCTGGGAGCGTGCGCATCCAAACCGTCTGATCGTGCATAACGGGGAGATCAACACGATTCGGGGAAATGTGGATAAGATGTTTGGCAGAGAAGAAACTATGACCTGTGGAGCGCTCGACGCGCAGTTGTCGAAGGTGCTTCCGATCGTGCATGCGGAAGGGTCAGATTCTGCGCAGCTGGATAATACGCTGGAGTTTCTTGTTATGAGCGGAATGCCGCTGCCGCTTGCGGTGATGATTCTGATACCGGAACCGTGGTCGCATAACGATACGATGTCGCAGAAGAAAAAAGATTTTTATCAGTATTATGCGACGATGATGGAGCCCTGGGACGGCCCGGCATCGATTTTATTTTCAGACGGCGATCTGATGGGAGCGGTACTGGATCGGAATGGTCTGCGTCCGTCGCGGTATTATCTTACGGACGACGATCAGCTGATTTTATCGTCCGAAGTGGGCGTGCTGGATATCGATCCGACGAAAATCGTGAAAAAGGACCGCTTAAGACCGGGAAAAATGCTGCTGGTAGATACGGTAAACAAACGTCTGATCGGGGATGACGAATTAAAAGAATATTACGCGGGAAAGCGTCCGTATGGGGAATGGCTGGACCGCAACCTGATTAAGCTGTCTGATTTGAAAATTCCGAATGAACGCGTGCCGGAGATTACCAGAGAAGAGCTGAGAAAATTACAGCGTGCATTTGGATATACGTATGAGGCGATGAAAGAAGTTATTTTGCCGATGGCATTAAACGGAGAGGAATCTACAAGCGCCATGGGAATCGATATTCCGCTGGCCGTACTTGCGGACGATCATCAGCCGCTGTTTAATTATTTCAAACAGCTGTTTGCGCAGGTGACCAATCCTCCGATCGATTCGATTCGGGAAAAGATCGTGACTTCTACCTGTATTTATATCGGCGACGATGGGAATCTGCTGGAAGAGCGGCCCCAAAACTGTCAGGTATTAAAAGTAAACAATCCGATACTGACGAATACGGATCTTTTGAAAATCCGGGCGATGCATGTGGAAGGATTTCAGGTGGAGGAGATTCCGATTATTTATTATAAAAATACGAGTCTTGAAAAAGCGGTAGACCGGCTGTTTTTAGAAGCAGATCGTGCGTATCGGGACGGTGCGAATATTTTGATTTTGTCGGATCGCGGCGTAGATGAAAACCATGTGGCGATACCGTCGCTGCTGGCGGTTGCGGCACTGCATGAGCATCTGGTCGTTACGAAAAAAAGGACTTCTTTGTCGCTCATTTTAGAGTCCGGCGAACCGCGGGAAGTGCATCATTTTGCGACGCTGCTCGGATATGGAGCAAGCGCGGTCAACCCGTATCTGGCGTATGAGACGGTGAAGGAACTGACAGATTTGCGTATGCTGAACAAAGACTATTATGCAGCCGTGGACGATTATAACCAGGCGGTCATATCCGGAATTGTAAAAATAGCTTCGAAAATGGGGATTTCCACCATTCAGTCGTATCAGGGGTCAAAGATTTTTGAAGCGATTGGGATTGACAAATCTGTGATAGACAAATATTTTACAAATACGGTAAGCAGAATTGGCGGCATTACGTTAACCGATATTGAAAACGATGTCGATCATCTGCATTCGCTGGCTTATGACCCGCTCGGTCTGGAAGTCGATGAATCGCTCGATTCCAAAGGACGTCATAAAATGCGCAGCGGCGCCGGACAGCATCTGTATCATCCGGCGACGATTCATATGCTGCAAAAAGCAACCCGGATGGGCGATTACGAGATGTTTCGAAAATATACGCAGATGGTACAGGCGGAAGAAAAAGATGCCTATATCCGCGGTATGTTTGAGTTTTGTTATCCGAAACAGGGTATCCCGATCGAAGAAGTAGAAAGCGTAGACCAGATTGTTACGCGATTTAAAACAGGCGCCATGTCTTATGGCTCGATTTCACAGGAGGCGCATGAGACACTTGCAGTCGCAATGAATCAGCTGCACGGCAAATCCAATACCGGCGAAGGCGGAGAGAGTCTGGAGAGGCTGACCATCGGGCCGGACGGTTTAAACAAATGTTCCGCCATCAAGCAGGTAGCGTCCGGTCGGTTCGGCGTTACGAGCCGGTATCTGGTCAGCGCCGAAGAGATTCAGATTAAAATGGCACAGGGCGCAAAGCCGGGAGAGGGCGGACATCTGCCGGGCAAAAAGGTCTATCCTTGGATTGCCAGAACAAGACTTTCCACGCCTGGCGTCTCACTGATCTCTCCGCCGCCGCATCATGATATCTATTCGATCGAAGATCTGGAACAGCTGATTTATGATCTGAAAAACGCAAACCGCGACGCCAGAATCTCTGTAAAGCTCGTATCGGAGGCCGGTGTCGGTACCGTAGCGGCAGGCGTTGCCAAAGCGGGCGCCCAGCTGATTTTAATATCCGGATACGACGGCGGGACAGGCGCGGCGCCGCGCAGTTCGATTCACAATGCCGGTCTTCCGTGGGAACTGGGATTGTCTGAAACGCATCAGACGCTGCTCTTAAACGGCCTTCGTAATAAAGTGCGGATTGAGACAGACGGTAAGCTGATGACCGGACGCGATGTGGCGATTGCGGCGCTGCTTGGAGCCGAAGAGTTTGGATTTGCAACCGCGCCGCTGGTAACGATGGGCTGCGTCATGATGCGTGTCTGCAACCTGGATACCTGTCCGGCAGGCATTGCAACGCAAAATCCAAAGCTGCGCGCCCGTTTTGACGGAAAACCGGAATATGTCGTAAACTTTATGAAATTTATCGCGCAGGAACTGCGTGAAATTATGTCTGAGCTTGGGATCCGTACCGTCGATGAGCTTGTCGGGCGCAGCGATCTGCTGCGTGTACGGGACGATTTGTCCGAGCGTCAAAAAGAGATCGATCTGAGCCGGATTTTGCATCATCCGATTACAGATCTTGGTGAAACAGTTATATTTGATCCGAAAAAACAGTATGATTTTCACCTGGAGCAGACTAAGGACGAAAAGATACTGTTAAAACAGCTGCAAAGCGCGCTTGTTTCCGGCGCCAGACGAAGTATTGCCGTAGAAGTAACGAACACGGACCGCGCGTTTGGAACGATGTTTGGTTCCGACATTACCAGGCGGTATCCGGAGGGACTGGCAGAAGATACGTTTATCGTCCGCTGCAGCGGAGCCGGCGGGCAGAGCTTTGGCGCGTTTCTTCCAAAAGGACTGACGCTGGAGCTGACAGGCGATTCCAACGACTATTTTGGAAAAGGCTTGTCCGGCGGTAAGCTGATTGTTTACCCACCGGCAGGAAGTCGTTTCCAAAAGGATGAAAATATCATTATCGGAAATGTGGCGCTATATGGTGCGACAAGCGGCAAGACATTTATAAACGGCGTGGCGGGCGAGCGTTTTTGTGTACGTAACTCGGGCGCTCATGCGGTAGTCGAAGGGGTTGGAGATCATGGATGTGAATATATGACCGGAGGACGCGTTGTGATATTAGGGCGCACCGGCAAAAACTTTGCGGCAGGTATGAGCGGAGGAATCGCTTATGTGCTGGATGAAGACAACGATCTGTATACAAGGCTGAATAAAGGCATGGTTTCTTCTGAGGAGATTACTTCAAAATATGATGTGCTGGAATTAAAGGAAATGATACAGGAGCATGTGAATCTGACAAACTCTGAAAAAGGAAAACAGATACTGGACCGATTTCGGGAGTATCTGCCGAGATTTAAAAAAATTGTGCCGCATGACTACAAACGGATGATGCTTGCAATTGTCCAGATGGAAGAAAAAGGACTCAATGCAGAGCAGGCCCAGATCGAAGCGTTTTATGCGAACGCAGGAAGATAGGAGGGGAACGAAATGGGAAAACCAACCGGATTTATGGATTACGAGAGAAAGACAGGCAGGGCGCAGGAACCAAAAGAGCGTATTTTGCATTTCCACGAATTTCATCAGCCTCTTACTACAGAAGAACAGCAAAAGCAGGGCGCGCGCTGTATGGAGTGCGGTGTTCCGTTCTGTCAGGCCGGTATGATGATCGAAGGAATGGTAAGCGGATGTCCGCTGCACAACCTGATCCCCGAATGGAATGATCTGGTTTGTTCCGGCAACTGGGAGCAGGCATACAACCGCCTGAAAAAAACGAATAATTTTCCGGAATTTACATCCCGCGTATGTCCGGCGCTTTGCGAAGCTGCGTGTACGTGCGGGCATTATGGGGACGCAGTTACGACAAAGGAAAATGAACGGGGAATTATCGAATATGCCTGCGCACATGGACTTGCCGGCGCAAAACCGCCGAAAGTACGCACCGGCAAGCGTGTCGCAGTGATAGGTTCCGGTCCGGCCGGACTTGCGGCGGCCGATCAGCTGAACAAAAGGGGACATCATGTCACGGTGTACGAAAGAGACGATCGCATCGGGGGATTGCTGATGTACGGGATTCCGAATATGAAGCTGGAAAAGTCTGTGATCGATTTGAAAGTAGCGGTTATGCAGGAAGAAGGCGTGGAGTTTGTGACAAACGCAAATGTTGGCAAAGACATCAGGGCCGCAAAGCTGTTAAAGGAATATGACCGTGTCATTTTAGCCTGCGGCGCCAGACATCCCAGAGATATCCATGCCCCGGGCCGTGATGCCAAAGGGATTTTATTTGCGGTCGATTTTCTGGCAAGTGTGACAAAAAGCCTGCTGGATTCGGATCTGAAGGACAAAAAGTTTGTTTCGCCGAAAGGAAAACATGTTGTAGTGATCGGCGGCGGGGATACCGGAAATGACTGCGTCGGCACATGCATTCGTCTTGGCGCGGCGTCCGTGACACAGCTGGAAATGATGCCGAAGGCGCCGGATACACGCGCGGCAGACAATCCATGGCCGGAATGGCCAAAAGTCTGCAAGACCGATTATGGCCAGGAAGAAGCAATCGCCGTATTCGGGCATGATCCGCGGGTGTATCAGACGACCGTCCGGGAATTTTTAAAAGATAAAAATGGAAATCTGAACGGAGTATGCACCGTACGTCTTGAGCAGACAAAGGAAGAAAAGACCGGACGCATCGTGTTGACCGAAGCGGCAGGAAGCGAGAAGAAGATTCAGGCGGATCTCGTGCTGATTGCCGCCGGATTTTTAGGCAGTGAGAAATATGTCGCGGATGCATTTGGCGTAAAACTGAACGAACGCGCGAATGTTAAGACCAGGGAAGGACGGTATGAGACCGGCGTATCGCATGTGTTTGCCTGCGGAGATATGCGCAGAGGGCAGTCGTTAGTCGTATGGGCCATTCGGGAAGGACGCGAGGTTGCAAGAGAAGTGGATCTGAGTCTGATGGGATATACGTATATGACGGTGCAGTAAGAAATGTTGCGCAAAATCTTTGCGATTATGTTTTATTTGCTGTTATTTTTACGAAACGGGCGGCTTGTATATGCCGCTCGTTTTGCTCTTTTGGGTTTATTCTATATTAGCGAAAGATATTTATAAGCAGTTAGGTGAAGGGCAGCCAGACCCGTGTAAGAAATTGTACGAAGGAAAGATAATTGTTTCAGGAGGAAGGATTCGCAGGCAGGGTGTCTTTCGTTTATTTGTATCAAAAAAATACAATTTTTGATTTACAAATGAAATGGAAAGTGCTAGGATAAGAGAGGTTTTATTCACAGTGATAGTACGAAACAAAAGTAATGCAAAAGAAAAAGGGGGCGGACGAATTCGGTGTCTGGCTTAATAGAAAAAATTACGCTTTATGATCTGCTGGGATACGCACTTCCGGGCTCCATACTTCTTGGGATACTGTCATTTACCTGTATGATGATACAAGGTAATATGAAGAGTCTTTATGATATGTACAAAGATGCGGTCGGATATTTTTTTATCATCCTTCTGATTCTCGGATATGTAGCAGGTATGTTAATGTCTGAGATCACAGACAAGATCAAAAACTGTTTTGACGAACCTTTAAAGATGGATATGAGTCAGTATCTAAGAGATAATCATTTAAACTGCAGACAGGTGGGACGGGCGCTGGCGAACGCAGGTTATGTAAAAAAGGAAGAGGAGATTCAAAGCGCAGAGCATGTACTGCAATATCTTTCCGGTATGTATGGAGATATACAATCAGACTCTAAATATAACAGGCTGCATAATTATGCTTCAGCGAAGTTAATATGTAAAAATATGGCGTTTGTTTCTTTTGCGGGCATGGGAATGTCTTTGCTGTGTACTTTTTTTGTATGGAATGATTCTGCTGACATTTTAGTGAATCTGAAACAGGCGGTGGTGCCGGCAGCGGTGATGATGTTCGTATGTTTTGTTGCAGGGAGCATGTTTAAAAGTCGTTGGAAAAAAATGTATTTTAAGACGAATTTTTACACAGTGATATGGTTTGTCGGAAAATATAATGGGAAAGTTGATAAAAAATAATATTTTTGAGAAGCCTGGGTATACTTTTTTAGAAAAACACTTTTTTTGTGACAGAGAATATGTTATAATAGACCGCAAAATATCAGGAGTCAGCAGATGATGGAAAACTATTTGTTAAGACAGCTTACAGAGCTGGGAATAAAAACCGATCAGACAGATACGAACAGCATTTATGAATTTATGCAGGAGCGCCCAAGGCATACTGTCCGGGTAAAGGAAAGTGATTTCCGGGCCAGCGATGTGCCTATGATTAAGGCTGGGCAGCGAAAGATGAGAAGGAGACCGTAACAGTGACGACTGAACAGGAAAGGACAGAAGGATTAGAACTACAAAAAGTTGGTATACAGATATTATCGGATGAGGGATTGGCAAATATTTTTCCAAATTATGAGGACCTGTTAGATAACATAGAAAAGTGCAGAAAGAGAATTTGTCAGGCAAACCGAAAAGGACATTATCAATACAATTTAATGTATGATAATGTCTTTTCTATTATTGGAAAACGCGGGACGGGGAAGACGTCAGCTATTTTTACGCTAAAAAAGCTGATAGAGGAAAAGAGCGTGCAGGAACAAACGCAGGATTTACTGCTGCCGATTATTATGCCGGAATTATTTTCGGGAAAAGACGGGATTTTGGAATGGATTCTGGCAGGACTTGAAGACGAGGTAGACCGGATAGAAAAGAATGTGCAAAAAAGCGACGCGCAGCAGTTTTACCAGGCCTGCAGGTATCCGATGGACAAACAGTCCAATCTGCTGAGAAAAAAATACGAACAGCTGCTGGAACAGAAATTTTCAGATAAATACAAAGCAGAAAGTGCAGACTCTTATTATGAGGCAATTGGAAATTCTGCAAAACAGGTAAAAAACAGTTATCAGCTGATCAAAAACATTTATGAATTTTGGGATATCCTGATTGAAAGTATACAGAACACATCTGGTATGGAAAAACATATGAAAGAACCTTTGATTTATTTTTTCTTTGATGATATTGATTTGTCGCCAGATAAGGTCGAAGAGCTGTTGACTGCAATCCGGGTATATCTGGCGCATCCGAATCTGATTGTTATTATAACGGCGGACGAAGATGTGTTTTTGGAAGTAATTGAAAATAAAATGGATGAAAAGATGGGCAGGCTGCAAAAAGACAAGAGAAAATATCTTTGGGTAAAGACGAATGAAACTTTTTATGATAGCTATGGAATGTTTTATCCAACAGTAAATCCGATGAAGGAAAATGTGGAAGATGGATTATCTGATATGGCACGGATGTATCTGGGAAAAATATTGCCGCCATCGTCGAGATATTATTTAAAAATATTTCAGCATCCTGAGGACAGGAAAAATTTCGTTTGTTCTGTCGGAAATAACACGGTATCTTTATTTGAGCTTTTGAATATGCAGATCAACAGACTGACCGGATTAAATGCGAATAGTACAGAAAATTTTTTACACTATAAAAAAGAAAAGATTATTTTTTATTTGGAGTTTATCGGAGATACGGCAAGGCAGATCAGTAATGAACTTTGGATTATTAATAATCTCGTAAATAATCTTCATCTGCTTTATGGGAATCAGCATACAGAGCAGGAAAAAGTCAATCTGATTTATAATTATATATGCAGTTTTCTACATACTACATTCGTAAACAACCATCATATCATAGGAATTATAAACAATACGGATGTATTTATACGAGAGATCATAAAAAAGGAATATAATGATTGGAAATTGTATGTGAATTATAATTATCTGAATCATTTTTTGCAAAAGTACGGAGAAGAGTATGCAGATAATAAAGAACTTATAAGTGACATAGGCATGAAGATTTATGCAGTCTTATATTTTGTGGAAAATATTTTGCTGATTCTGGAGAAAAAGGGTCTCTATAGGGGCAACCGTAAAAAAATACATGGTCTGCATCATTTTATTGATTTTTTATCCGCAGGAGGATTGGAAAGAAATTTGCTGCGAACAGCAATAGAACTGGATGAATTTTTGAATCAGTATGGGAATTTGCTGATTAATATTGACGATTTAAAAGATGAGGACAGTACGAATGTCAGGTTTATACGAAAATATTTTTATAAATTTGCATCTATAAAAAGTATGGATATCAGTCTTGATGATATTTATAACTGGTATATCAGGGATCAGAAATGGTTAAAAAAAATATGTCAGATTATGTTTTTATATTTCGAACATATATACAGATTTGATAAGGAAAATATGGAAAAAAGTCTGCTGACTGAAAAAGAATATTTGCAATTTCTTTTCGAGGTAAGGGTTGCCGCGGAAATGAGAGCAAATTTTGTAAAATTTGTGTCTGTGATTGGACTCAGGGAGGAAGCAAAAAATCAGAATGGATTGATTCGCAGAGCTTTCTATAAACTGACAAGAAGAAATGAATTAAATGCCAGAATATTGTCTCGGGAAAATGAGGGAAAGATAAAAAACTGGTTTCAACAGAAAAAATTTGTTACAGTCACGCAGGTGTTAAATCAAATAAATGTTATGTCGTTATTTCCTAAAATTCAATCTGAAAATTGGGATAAGATACTAATGTATATTAGCTATGATGTTCTGGAACCATTAATAATTAGAAAACTACCCGTGAGTTTATGTCAGGAAATTCTGATGCAGGTTTGGACACTCATAGAATGGTATAAAGAGCAGATGAAATATATTATCATTCTGGATGTGAAAAAAGTATTGGAGTGTATGACTGTGCTGGAAGAATACAGAGATGGAGAATATGCAGATGAAATACAAAATTTTAGAAATGCTATTCCAGCGTTCGGAGAGGAATTCGAAGGTAAAATTGTACTAAAGAGGAGAAATCCGGCAGTAATAAACTTTCTTCAACTCATACAGGATATAAACAGGGATGCGTTGACTGGCAGCAGGGTAGTCACAAAATCGTATAGTGATAGTTATGTGGAATACAGCAATACGTGTGAAGAAATTTATAGATGTATGGATCTTGGAATTGATGCAGGTGATTTGCAGGAAGTTGACAATGGATTGAAATTATTAGAAAATATATATGTTGCAAAAGTGATTCAGCAACTTTTATTTATTGGTACGGTGATCAACAATCTGCAGGAAATAAATTATAATCAAAATAATATATATTTTGAGCTTTATAGATTTGTGAGAGATAACATTATAAAAGACACAGATGAAAGAAAAGAACAGGATATGGAACAAGAGCAAAATGTTAAAAGAATGAAAATTATTTTAAAAAATAATATTGAGAAATGGATAAAAGATGCCAAAAAGGATTATCTAAACAAAGTATTGTCAAATGAAACTTACAGGGTGAATACCGATGAATAAAAACAGAAGCACACAGATCCTGGAAATCCTGCTGCTGCCGTATAGTTATAAGGAACGAGAAGAAAGCCGGATTTTTATTGATTTTTTTACTGCGTATGCCCAGATGCTTAGCGAAGATAATATCGGAATCGCACAGGCGGCGAACAGAAGAAAACTGATGGGACAGTTTGGCAGTGCAAAGAAAAAACTGATCGATTATCTGGTGGAAAAATGTACCTGTACGCCGAGAAATCTGGATGATGTATCTATGCTTTTTGAATTGTTTTTTCCGAAAGATGAAATATTAGATATGCAGTGCGAAAGCATTGAGGATAAGCTGTATTGCTTTTATATCTGCAATCTGGTTAAAATAGCGGAATCATTGCTGACGTTTCGGGATGGTATGGTGTCCATTCGTACATGGAACAGGGAAGGAAGTGAGAAAGAGGATATTTTTGGTCTGCAGCAGGCATTTGACAAAGTGGAGATATGGAATCAGCTATCCAGAATTATAACGACAGATACGCTGGTAGCTTTGTTTATTGTACAATGTGGTCTGAATATGACCGCATTGTACGAACAAAGTTCCATGATTTCCTTATCGGACAAACTGCTTGGCAAAGTATTGCAAAAAGGAATGGCAGAAACACATCTTCATTTAAATGCCGGTTATGATTTTCAGACGATGTGGGAAAAAAACATGGATTTAAATTTATGGCGTAAAATTCTGACATCCGGGAACGATCTTTCAAAAACGGATCTGAAGTTATTATTTATTGAGGCAGTTATACGAATCTGTCTGATCAGTTTTTTGAATGGAACGCAGGAAAGCCGCCTGTCTTTTGATGAATATGGTTACCGATATTTGCCAGAATATATCAGAAATTTTGTAGCAGATGCTTTTTCGGGCAGCAGGCGGATGCAGCAGGAACCGGATACATACGAAAAGATTTTGGATTTTTATATCGGACATCATGTGCAGTTGCATCGGGAAGATTATCTGTTCCAGGATATTTATAAAGATTATAAAGAACTGCATACAGGATCGGAGATTATTTTTTTGTATCAGTGTTTTGCTTATGAGAAAAGACAACGAGATCCGTATTTTCGCAGAATCTTTTTAAACTATATTCGAATAAAAAATGCTTTTTATCATAAAAGTACGCAGCGCAATGGGATGCAGGGACTGGACCTGTTTCGAAGATTTTATGACCATGCAAAAAAAGCGGCGTATCCAGATCATGACGCAAAGATTTTGATGCAGGCAGCGCTTCACAAACATCTGAATATGTCTTTTTTAAAGAAGCTGGAAGTGCGTGTGGCTCCGGATTATGGAAAACATAACGATTTTTCACTTGAATATGAAGTTGTACGGGAAAATTTAAAGCGGTCACTGGCAGAGCAGACAGAACGGATATTATCCGCTTATCGGATGCTGATGCTGGAACGTCTGGTGTCTGTACAGCAGGCGGAAAGGATAGCAGAAAAAGAAAGAAAAACCGGACATTATTTGTTGATGGAGCAGCTGAAAAAGGAATATGCAATTGCATTTAAAGAATTTCATTTTCCGACGATTGGGATTGTGTTTCACTTTTTGAAAAGAGAATCCTTAGATGATATTGCGGGATTTTTTTGCTGGAGAGGAATTGAAGATGATCTTGTAAAATATTCTGATCACAGACTGATACTGAGAAAAAAGATGGCAAATATGGCAAAAGCCATAGAAGAACTGCGTTCAGAGGTTCCATATCTGCACGAATATATTGTCGGGATCGACGCGGCATCGAATGAAAATGCGGCAGAACCATGGATCATGTCCCCGGCATTTCAGCTGATACGGACAAAATATAATATAAAACCGGTGCTGCATACGTCTCATTTTGGAGCGAATCAATATCAAAAAATTGCAAATATTGGATTTACGTATCATGTTGGGGAAGATTTCAGACATCCATTGTCCGGACTGCGTCATGTCGATGAAGTGCTTGGCCGTTTTTTTTACAAATCCGGAGACCGGCTTGGACATGCAATTGTACTTGGCATGGACATAGAACGCTGGATTTTGGAAAATGAAATTGTAGAACTCAAGGCGAGGGAAGAGTTGGAAAATTACCTGTGGCTGTGGGGCAGGATGATGTATGACGGATGGAATGCACCGGTACAGATGAATGTGCTGGAAGGACGGATATTATCACTGGCAGAAGATATTTATGATGTTTATGACAGGAAGAATTTAAACAATATGGATGTAGCGTTGCTGTACAAAGCATACGAGCTGAAGTTTGATATAAATCATGAGCAAATATTAAAAGACTGTCTGGCAGACGAGACAGAACACAGTGCAGGCGCTGGCCGTATAAGCGGAACATTTTGTAAATATAGTAAAGATGCCTGCGCGCTGAGCGGATATAGTTTCTGGAATGAAAAAAAGCTGCTATGCACACAATACTGTCCGGTTTTTGAGCGTAGGTGTGAACGTGTGAAATTGGTGTCTGTAAGTGAAGCAGATATTCCTTTGCTGCAGTTTATCCAGGATAAGCTGATTGATAAGATCGAACGGCTTGGAATTTTTATCGAGACAAATCCAACTTCAAATCTGACGATTGGTGAAATTTGTCAGATGAGCCGCCATCCAATTTTTAAATTAAATGCGCTGACAGATGCAGAGCATATGCATCATGCAATGGTAACGATTAATGCGGACGATCCGGCGGTATTCCATACCGATGTGGAAAATGAGATTGCGTATGTTTATCATGCGCTGGAACACGATGGTTATAAAAAAGAACAGATCCTTCGCTGGATAGACAAAATACGCGAGTATGGATTGCAAAGCAGCTTTGTCTCTGAAACGAAGGATACGGAAACGATGCTTACAGAAATAACAGATATTTTAAATATACTGTCCTGTCGTCGAAAGTGAATTTAGCATCCGCAGACGGCATAAAATCAATGAAAAAACTATTGACGAATCACCGTACAGAGCTTATAATACAAATATCCATGTAATCTTAGATATCTTAATTTTAAAAGAAACAGTTCGTAAATCGTTCCCCAATATTCCGCCCATCGCCAGCAACCGATATCAGTTTCAGCAAATTTGTGCATTGACAGGAATGGAAAATTGTACTAGTATAAATACAAATACACGAACACTTGTTCACATCCCGAAATGAAGGAGAAAAATATGGCGAAAGAATCAAAGGAAATCAAAGAGAGCAAAGAAGATAAATTGAAAGCGCTGGATGCGGCGATTCTTCAGATAGAAAAGCAGTATGGGGCAGGTTCTGTGATGCGGCTTGGGGAACCGGGGCATAATATGAATGTGGCGACCGTGCCGACCGGCTCGCTGAGCCTTGATCTGGCACTGGGACTCGGGGGACTGCCAAAGGGCAGGATTATTGAAATCTACGGACCGGAATCCAGCGGTAAGACGACGGTTGCCCTGCATGTGGTGGCGGAAGTACAAAAAACAGGAGGCATCGCAGCGTTTATTGACGCGGAGCATGCGCTGGATCCGGCTTATGCGCGCAAGATTGGCGTACAGATCGAAGATTTGTATATTTCACAGCCGGATAACGGCGAACAGGCGTTAGAGATTACAGAAACGATGGTTCGTTCGGGGGCGGTAGATGTCGTGATTGTCGATTCCGTGGCGGCGCTTGTTCCAAAAGCGGAAATCGACGGCGATATGGGAGACTCCCACGTCGGTCTGCAGGCGCGTTTAATGTCGCAGGGCCTGCGCAAACTGATCGGTATTATTAGTAAAACGGATTGCGTCGTTATTTTTATCAATCAGCTGCGTGAAAAGATCGGCGTGATGTTTGGAAATCCGGAGACGACTACCGGCGGGCGGGCGCTGAAATTTTACTCCTCGGTTCGTCTGGACGTCAGAAAGATCGAGACGCTCAAACAGGGCGGTATTATGGTAGGCAACCGTACACGTATTAAAGTCGTCAAAAATAAAATTGCGCCGCCTTTTAAAGAAGCGGAATTTGACATTATGTTCGGCGAAGGAATTTCCAGAGAAGGCGATATTTTGGATATAGCGGCGAATCTGGGTATTGTGAATAAGTCCGGCGCATGGTATGCATACGAGGGAGAAAAGATTGGCCAGGGCAGGGAGAACGCGAAACAGCTGCTAAGAGAGCGGCCGGAGCTTTGCGATGAGATCGATCAGAAAGTGCGTGCGCATTACGAACAGCTTCGCAGAGAAGAGGCGGAAAAGGAGGCTGCAGAGGCTGCGGCAAAAAAATCAGATGCAGGAGCAAAAGCCCCGGCAAAGAAACAGGAGACGACAGGAGAAAAAACGGCTGAGGATAGCGTACAGGGTAATAAATAATGATAATTGTGACAGAAATAACGGCTCTTGCACACAGCAAAGGAAAGGTAAAGGTTTGCTTTGAACAGGCAGAGTCTTTGATCTTATATTTATCGGAGGTTCGCAACTATGGTCTGGAAGAACAGACGGCTGTCAGCGACGAGCTTTATGAAACGCTCTATCATGAAGTGGTCGGAAAACGGGCTGTAAAACGCGCGATGCATTTGTTGGAGAAAATGGACCGTACAGAAGCGCAGCTTGTCCGAAAGCTGTCAGAAAGCGGATATCCGGATGAACTTGTAAAAGAAGCGGTTGCTTATGTAAAGTCGTATCATTACATAGACGATGAACGATATGCCCGTACGTTTGTCCGCCTGAATCAGGAACGAAAAAGTATCGGGCGTATGAGGATGGATCTGCTTGCCAGGGGCGTTGCGGAAGATATCGTTGTGCGTGCGCTGGAAGAGGAGACAGAGACAGAACCGGAAGCTCTGATACAAAAAATACTGGAAAAGAAACAGTTCAACCCGCAGACCGCCACACACAGGGAAACGGCGAAAATGTATCAGTTTTTGCTGCGCAAAGGATTTCGCAGCTCTGAAATTATGCATCTGTTAAAAGATATGGATTCGTATGTACAGTAACCTGCTTTTATCATAGTTTCAGTCTGAGATTAGAATCTGCTTGACATAATGCGGAGGAAAGTATAAAATTAAAGTGTTGTTATTTATGACTTGAACGATAATTTGCAGTCTGTGGATACAGAATACCTGCAGATTGCTATTGAGTGATGTTATATGTACAATGAAAACTAAATAAGGAGGTGCTCCTGTGTCACCAATACCAATCATCATTGCTGTATTAATTACAATTGTGATTTCGGCGCCGGTTACTTACTTTGTAACCTCTGCATACCAGAAAAAAGTCGTGGAGGCTAAGATAGGTTCCGCAGATGAAAAGGCAAGAGCGATTATTGATGAAGCGGTAAAGACGGCTGAGACGAAGAAGCGGGAATCTTTGTTGGAAGTAAAAGAAGAATCCATTCGGACAAAGAATGAGCTGGACCGTGAGATCAAAGAACGGCGGGCAGAGATTCAGCGCAACGAACGTCGAATCGAGCAGAAAGAATCGAATCTGGATAAGAAGCTGGATGCGATTGAAAAGCGTGAAGCCGGATTTGCAGCCAAAGAAGAAGAGATCAACAGGCAGAAGGAAGAAGTCGCAAAGCTGAATGAGGAACGATTACAGGAACTGGAAAGAATCTCCGGACTTACCTCCGAACAGGCAAAAGAATATCTCTTAAAGACTGTAGAAGATGATGTAAAGCTCGACACTGCAAAAATGATTAAAGAAATGGAAACAAGGGCAAGAGAAGAAGCAGGAAAGAAAGCAAGGGATTATGTCGTAACTGCGATACAAAAATGTGCGGCCGATCATGTTGCTGAAACTTCGATCTCTGTTGTCCAGCTTCCGAATGATGAGATGAAAGGACGTATTATCGGTCGTGAAGGACGTAATATCCGTACGCTGGAAACGCTGACCGGAATCGATCTGATCATCGACGATACTCCGGAAGCGGTGATCCTTTCCGGCTTTGATCCGATCCGAAGAGAAGTAGCACGTATTGCGTTGGAAAAATTAATTGTAGACGGTCGTATCCATCCGGCCAGAATCGAAGAAATGGTTGAGAAGGCGCAAAAAGAAGTCGAGAACATGATTCGGGAAGAAGGCGAGACAGCTACGCTGGAAGCTGGCATTCATGGTCTTCATCCGGAGCTGGTACGTCTGCTGGGACGTATGAAGTTCAGAACGAGTTATGGCCAGAATGCGTTAAAGCATTCGATCGAAGTTGCGCAGCTGGCAGGACTGCTGGCGGCTGAGATTGGCATCGATGCCAGAACTGCAAAACGTGCAGGATTATTACATGATATTGGAAAATCAGTTGACCATGAGATGGAAGGCTCACATATTCAGATCGGTGTGGATATTTGTAAAAAATACAAAGAGTCAGCCGTTATTATCAATGCAGTAGAAGCGCACCACGGCGATGTGGAGCCGCAGTCTTTGGTTGCATGTCTGGTACAGGCCGCTGATACGATCAGCGCGGCAAGACCAGGTGCAAGAAGAGAGACGTTAGAGACGTATTCGAATCGTCTTCAGCAGTTGGAAGATATTACAAACAACTTTAAAGGTGTTGAGAAATCTTTTGCTATTCAGGCAGGCAGGGAGGTTCGTATTATGGTTGTACCGGAGCAGGTTAGCGATGCGGATATGATCTTGCTCGCAAGAGAAATATCCAAACAGATTGAGTCGCAGTTACAATATCCGGGACAAATCAAGGTGAATGTAATTCGGGAATCAAGAGTGATAGATTACGCAAAATAATCATAATGAAAACATGACAGGCGCCAAGACCATTTGACAATGGTTTTGGCGCTTTTTTCAAATAAAAAAGTAGCAGGCAGCAAGGAAACCGAACAGGAAGGAAATGATGGATATGAAAAATAAGATTATACGTATTGACAGAAAATTAGAGTTTCAGGGAGTGATTCTGGATTTTTATACGGACTATATGAAGATGCCAGACGGAAAAGTTGTAAAATGGGATTTTATTTCACACCGCAAAGGTGCGGCGGCGGTTGTTCCGGTGATGGATGATGGAAAGATTTTGATGGTGCATCAGTACCGCAACGCATTGGAGCGCATGACGATTGAGATACCGGCTGGCGCCAGAGATCATATACAGGAAGATACAAAAGTCTGCGCGGCAAGAGAGCTGGAAGAAGAGACCGGATATCGCAGCGATCATCTGGAATTTCTGATTTCACTGAAACCGACGGTCGCATATGACAATGAATTTATTGATATTTATGTGGCGAAAGATTTAAAACCCGGCAGACAGCATCTGGATCCTTATGAATTTATTGAACTGGAAGCGATGGACCTTGACGTGCTGTGCGATAAAATATACGCGGGGGAGATTCAGGACGGAAAAACAGTCGCGGCTCTGATGGCTTATAAAAATAAATACGCTTAAAAATTTCTGCATAATAAATACAAAAGCGCATAAATTAAATTAATTGGAAAAAGAAAAAGAGACATGTAGTGAAGAAAAGACATCAGGCGATTCAGTTACCGCATTTTCAGTTTTGGAAACTTCCATGGAAAGGATTTTGTGCAGGATGGTTTTTGCTGTTTTTCTTTTTAGGGATATTAACGGCAAACTGGGTAGGAAAGTCAAAAATGCTTGAGTATGGAATACTAAATCCGTATTACGTAGGGCAGCTGGCATATGCTGAGCTGGACACCGGAGCATATTTTTTGTTTTTGTTTCAAAAAAGGATGAAAGTATTTGGTCTGACCGCCTTGTTTGTGTTTACCCGGTTTGGTATTTTTGCACTGACTGGTGTAACGGGCTGGTACGCGTTTTCTTTAGGATATATATTTGTAAATGCGCTGGTATGTATGAAATTTCAAGGCATGGTGCTGGTACTTTTATCTGTATTTCCGCAGATTATCTGTTACGGTGCGGCGTATTTTGGACTTGGGAAGATTTTATTTGGGGGTTATTCGGAATTTACGATGCCGATGGGGATACAAAAGCTATGGAAGAATCCGCGTCTGTATCTGCTGCTGTCGGCAGTGTTGTGCATGATTGTCGGAATCTGGATGGAAAGTTATCTGAATCCGATGTTTCTAAAAAGTTATATACGCACGATGTAATGATCCGGATGGGACCGGACGGATCCTGCGTGTGAACGGCAGATGTGTCAGACCCGGACGCAGGGATTTTGGGACGATCCTGACAGGAGAATGATTGAAATCAGGGGGTATGGGCGGAATGGAAATCAGAGAAAAAGTATCAGAATATATTGCGGCGCTGACTTCGCAGGGAACTGCCCGTAATACTGTGCTGTCTTATGGGCGGGATTTGTATCAGATGGCGGATTATTTAGACGCGCAAAATATTACAAAGACCGGACAGGTGGATGAGCTGGTGCTGCAGGCATATATGCGACAAATGTCGTCCGAACAAAAGCGTCCGGCAACCATTGCGAGAGCAGCGGCTTCCATGAAAGCATTTTACCGCTATCTGGCGCAAAGCGGCGTTATCGTAAGAAGTCCCGCAGAGCAGTTAAAGGCGCCAAAAGTAGAAAAAGGCATTCCGTATATTTTGTCGCAGGAAGAAGTCGTACGGCTGCTGCAGCAGCCGAAAGGCACTTCGCCCAAAGCGGTGCGGGATCGGGCGATGCTGGAGCTGTTGTATGCGACCGGTATCCGTGTGAGCGAACTGATCGAAATTCAGATCGATGACGTCAATTTAAACATGGAATATCTGTTATGCAGACAGGGCAAAAAAGAACGTGTCATTCCGTTTGGACAGGCGGCGAAGCATTCGCTGACGGACTATCTGGAAAATGCCAGACCTTTGCTTGTCAAAGATCCGGCCTGCACAAACCTGTTTACGAATCTTTCCGGACAAAAAATGAGCCGTCAGGGTTTTTGGAAGCTGTTAAAACAGTATGCGCATCATGCAGGGATAGAAGGAGAAATTACACCGCATACGCTCCGGCATTCGTTTGCGGCACATCTGGTAAACAATGGAGCGGATTTGTATGCGGTGCAGGAAATGATGGGATATGCGGATCTGTCTGCCGCACAGGTATATGCCAGAATGCATCATGTATCCGTGCGGGAAGTATACACAAAAACACATCCGCGCGAGATGTCGAAGGAGCAGTAATACGCCGGTGGACGGCTTCTGACTGGTCAGATTAACGATTCATTTCCGCAATCGTGTAGATCAGTTTTTCGGAATCTTCCCATCCCAGACATGGGTCTGTAATAGATTTTCCGTAAATGTGATCTCCGATATGCTGTGCGCCTTCTTCAATATAGCTTTCGACCATTACGCCTTTTACAAGCGACTTAATGTCTGGCGATACGATACGGTTATGCATCACTTCTGTGACGATTCGAATCTGTTCGCGGAACTGCTTGTTGGAATTGGAATGGTTTGCATCGATAATTGCAGCGGCGTTTTTTAAATGCATGTTGTCATACCGTTCCAAAAGACGCATGATATCTTCGTAATGATAATTTTGAACGGTATTGCCATGCTTGCTGACAGCGCCGCGGAGTATGACATGCGTTAACGGGTTGCCGCTGGTATCCACTTCATAATTCCGGTATATAAAGTGGTGCGGATGCTGTGCCGCATAGACGGAGTTAAGCATAACTGAAAAATCTCCGCTTGTAGGATTTTTCATGCCTGCCGCCACATCGAAGCCGCTGGCGGTCAGCCGGTGCAGCTGGTCTTCGACAGAGCGCGCGCCGATAGCAACATAAGACAGCAGATCGTCGACAAAACTCCAGTTTTCACAATACAGCATTTCGTCTGCGGCGGTCAGACCGCTTTCTGAAATCGCACGGATGTGCATTTTACGCATCGCGATCAGGCCGTTTAACATATTTGGGGCTTCTTCAGGATTTGGCTGCGATACGATGCCCTTGTAGCCTTCGCCGGTGGTACGCGGTTTGTTTGTATAGATTCTCGGAATAATTACTACACGGTCTTTTACTTTTTCCTGAATGGCGGTCAGCCGGCTGACGTAATCGCAGACCGCGTCTTCCCTGTCTGCGGAGCACGGGCCGATAATTACAAGAAAACGGTCGTCGTTTCCCAATATTATGTCTGAGATCATACGGTCTCTTTCTTTTTTTATTTCAGCAAGTTCGGCCGTAACCGGATACATTTCTTTTACCACAGCAGGAGTCGGAAGTTCCCTGACAAAATTAAAACTCATAAATAAAATCTCCTTTGCTTTGATCGATTACAATTTTTGGACGCCATCTATTTTACATGAGGGCATTTTGTTTGTCAATTGATTACCTGCCATTATGAAAAATGAAAGGAAATTTGAAAAATATCTTGTCGAATACAAAAGAATCGGGTATAATAATCCTGCGTTTAAAAACAATCAGTCAATCGACATTAAAAGGATGAGAGGATGGCTCTTTTACATGTATTATGGAACGATTAAGAAGACAGATATTGCAAATGGAATCGGGGTAAGAGTGAGTCTGTTTGTATCTGGGTGCACACATCATTGCAAAGGATGTTTTCAGTCGGAAACATGGGATTTTGAATATGGGAGTCCTTATACAAAAATGACGCAGCAGCAGATTATGGACGCGCTGAATCACGATTATATCAGAGGGCTGACGCTGCTTGGAGGAGAACCGTTTGAGCCGGAAAACCAGCGGGTGCTTGTAAAACTGCTCCGGCATGTGAAAGCGCATTTTCCGCAGAAGGATATCTGGTGTTATACCGGTTATACGTACGAGACGGATCTGATCGAGGACAGCCGTGCCAGATGCGAGGTGACGGACGAGATGCTTTCCATGATCGACGTACTTGTCGACGGCGAATTTCATGAAGAGGAAAAAAATATCAGTCTGCGTTTCCGCGGTTCTGAAAATCAGCGTTTGATAGATTTGCCTAAAACAAAGCGGCAAAAAAAAATAATATTGTTGGAAATTTAGTCTTTTCTTTTTTGGAAAATGATGTTATAATACAAATTAGTTTTTGCAACCGTAGTCTAACGGATAGAACGCAGGACTCCGACTCCTGTAATGTGGGTTCGATTCCCGCCGGTTGCATTTTTTCTGACTAATCGACCGTGTTACGGCGTCTTCGTATAGCATATGCGCTATTTGGCAATTCAGAACAATTTTCAGGAAAGTTTTCAATGACAGATAAGGAGGCAGTCAATGGCAGCCAATAATTCAAATAATAAAGATAACAAGTCGGATTTTAATATAAACAGAATTAAAAATATATGTTCCAAATACAAAAAATACATCGCAACCGGAGCGATGCTGATCTTATTAGCAGTTGTAGTGTCTACGTCGCAGAAAGCGTCCGGCGGTAACGAACCGCTGCAGCCGGATACAAAAGTAAAAGATACGACTACGGATGACACGACTGCGGATACCGAAGAATTTGAAGTAAACGCTTATCCGCAGATTAACGGTTTGTTTGAAGAGTATTATGAATGTTACGCAAAAGGAGATACAAAATCGATTGAAAAGATTGCGTTTCCGATTTCGGATACTGAAAAAAGCTACATAGAGTGTTTTAGCAAAAGTATCGATTCCTATGAAGATATTAACTGTTATTCAAAAAAAGGAATTTCTGACGGCGAATATATCGTAACGGTCGTTGTGCAGATGAAATTCAAGGACGTAAAGACGACTGCGCCAAATATGGATACGTTTTATGTCCGCAGAGACGAGAAGGGAAATTGTTATATTGACAATGCATATAGTTCCTTTAACCAGACCAGATACAAGGAAAATCTGACGGATGAAAAGATCAATGAGCTGATTACCCAGTTTGGCGAAGGCGAAGATGTGATTGCGATGCATAAAGAAGTCCGGGACGAATATGACAAGGCGCTGGAAAAAGATGAGAAGTTAAAAGAAATGATCGCTTCTGAAATACCGGACGTACTTGCCGACTGGGTGGCAGGCTTTAGTCCGGAGACGACTGTCGACGGCGAATCCGATCCTGAAAAGGACAAAACTGACGACAGCAAAAACGACAGCAAAGAAGATACGAAAACAGACGACGGGAATGATACCGCGCAGGGCGATACGAATCCGGATGATACGCAGTCCGACGACACTGAGCCGGACGAAACAGACGAGCCGGACCAGAGCGAAACAAAGCCGGATGATAACGATACGTCCGGAAAGCAGACGAGAACCGCTTACGCAAAGACAAAAGTAAATCTTCGTGAAAAACGCAGTACAGATAGCGAGATTTTAAAGACGCTGAGTGCCGGTACAAAAGTTACGATTTACGGCACAAGCAAAGACGGCTGGTTCCAGGTGAAAGCAAAGGGACTGACCGGTTATGTCAGCAAGGAATATATTGTATCGGATCCGTCCAAAGTAGAGGTTCAGAAACGTACGGCTTACGCAAAGACAAAGGTAAATATGCGTAAGAAGAAGAGTACCGACAGCGACGTAGTACAGACGTTAAAAGCCGGCACAAAAGTGATGCTTTATGGCAAGAGTGAGGACGGCTGGTTCAAAGTCAGAAGCAAAGGAAAATTTGGATACGTAAAGAAAGAATATATTGTGTCCAGCAAGTCGAAAGTAGAAAAGGACAATACGTCGAATACATCTGGGTCTGGCTCTGTAAAGTATTACAATGAAGGCGATACCATTACGCTGACCGAATCTGTAAATATTCGTACGTCCATGAGCGAGACGGCAGACCGGGTAGGCCTTGCTTATCAGGGGGATGTTGTGACCATTATTATGAGCTATGCAGAGGGATGGTCAAAAGTATCATGGAACGGGCAGACGGGCTATGCCAAAACGGAATTTATAAAATAAGTTTTTAACAAACAAAGCGATTGCTGTATTTGAGAAAGCCGGTATGCGGCAGAGTACGGCAACCGCTTTTTTCATATCTTATTTTGCAGGACAGGGAAAGAGGTTTTCAGAAATCTATGGAAAAGAGTATCAGGATTAATAAATATTTGAGCGCCGCAGGCGTATGTTCCAGAAGAGAAGCGGATCGTCAGATTGCGGCTGGAAATGTGAAAATTGGAGAAAGAACGGCGCAGATCGCAGATCTGGTTTCTTCGGAGGATTCGGTTTATTTTCAGGGCAGACTTGTAAAAGCCGGGCAGGAACGTATTTTGCTCGTAGTGAATAAACCGAAAGGGATCGTATGTACCGCACAGAAAAAAGAAAAAGATAATATCGTGGATTTTTTACATTATCCAACGCGCATTTATCCGGTTGGGAGACTGGACAAACAGTCCGAAGGACTGCTTTTGATGACGAATGAGGGAGATTTTGTAAATAAAATCATGCGTTCCGGAAACCGTCATGAAAAAGAATATCTGGTAACGGTCAATAAAACGGTAACCGATTCGTTTTTGAACGGACTGGCAGAAGGAGTGCCGGTTTTGGATACGATGACCAGAAAATGTAAAGTAGAGCGTACCGGGAAAAGAAGTTTTCGAATTGTACTGACGCAGGGATTGAATCGTCAGATTCGCAGAATGTGTGAATATTTTGATTATCGTGTGGTAAGCCTAAAAAGAGTAAGAATCATGAATATCCATCTGGGTGATCTTCCATCCGGAGCATATCGCAGCGTTACGACACAGGAACTGGAGAGGTTAGAGCAGATGCTTGCGGGTTCTTCAAACGACACCGTAAGATTTGCGAGCAGCGCAGATCATCAGCAGCTATGGGAGGAAGAAGAATGAATATAGAACGATACAAAGAGCTGTCGGAGACGATTCGTCAGCATATGGAATATTACTATGACCAGGACGATCCGAAGATTACGGATCATGAATATGACGAACTGCTCAGAGAATTAAAAGCGATGGAAAAGGAGCATCCGGAATGGGTAACGCCGGATTCGCCGACGCAGAGGGTCGGCGGCAGCGCGAAACGTGAAGCGGGCGTGCTGGTACGACACAATGTACCCATGCTGAGTCTGCAGGATGTATTTTCCAAAGAGGAAGTCTGTGAGTTTGTCGATGATATGAGACAGCAGCTGGAAGATCCGGAATTTGTGGTAGAGTATAAAATAGACGGACTGTCGCTGGTGCTTCGTTATGAAGACGGCGTATTAAAGCTGGCGGAGACAAGAGGAGACGGGATTAATTTTGGCGAAGACGTAACCGCGAACGCAAAGGTAATCAAAGATGTAAAAAAGAAACTGAAGCAGCCGCTGCCGTATTTGGAAATACGCGGCGAGGTCTATATGACGAATGAGGATTTTGAAAAAGTCAACGCGCGCCAGGAGATCGCGGGGAAACGTCTTTTTGCAAATCCAAGAAACTGTGCGGCAGGGACACTGCGCCAGCTGGATACGGCAGTCACGAAAGAACGCGGACTGTCGATGTTTGTATTTAACATTCAGCAGGTACGCGGCGGCGATTTCCTGACGCATACACAGGGATATGAATATTTAAAGGCGCAGGGCATTCCGGTAATAGAAGATTATCGCGTCTGTCATACGCCGCAGGAAGTGTGGGACGCGATTTGCGCGATCGGTGAAAACAGGGGAAATCTGTCTTATGATATCGACGGCGCGGTTGTAAAGCTGAATCGTATTTCAGACCGGACGAAACTCGGCGCTACATCAAAAGTGCCGAAATGGGCGGTTGCATATAAATATCCTCCTGAAGAAAAAATCGCCAGGATTACAGATATCGAAGTTTCGGTAGGAAGAACCGGCCGAATTACTCCGACTGCGGTTTTCGAACCGGTACGTCTGTGCGGAACAACCGTATCAAGGGCAACGCTTCACAATCAGGATTTTATCGATCAGCTGGACGTAGGGATCGGAGATTATGTAAAAGTATATAAATCCGGAGAAATCATTCCTAAAATACGGGAAGTCGTGAAAGAACGCAGAGACAGCGGCGTACGGCGCTTTCAGCTGCCGGATGTCTGTCCGGTCTGCGGGACAAAAACAGTACGGGAGAAAGATACGGCAGATATCCGATGCCCGTCTCCAAACTGCCCGTCTCAGATAGAGCGAAAAATTATTAATTTTGTCAGTCGGGATGCCATGGATATTAAAGGCTTTGGAACGGTTTATATCGAGGAGCTTGTAAGACGTGGATTTCTTAAAGACATCGCCGATATTTTTGTGCTCAGAGAGCACAGACAGCAGCTGATCGAAGAAGGGATTATCGGAAAGGAAAAAAATACCGATAAACTGCTGGATGCGATCGAAGGCGCAAAGCAGCGGGATGCCTGTCAGCTGCTGACCGGTTTTGGTATCCCAAACGTTGGAAAGGCTGCGGCTAAAGCAGTGATGAAACAGTTTGGCACAATGGAACAGCTGGCGCAGGCGGATGCGGAGCAGCTGACAGAGGTGCCGGATATTGGAGAAGTCAGCGCCGGCTGTATCCGCAGTTTTTTTGAAGATCCGTCCAATCAGGAAATGATACAGAGACTGAAAAAAGAAGGCGTAAATATGGCACGTATCGCGCAGGAAGGGTCCAGCGAGCTGTTTGCGGGTATGACCTTTGTGATCACCGGCACACTGCCGAACCTCGACCGGAAACAGGCGGCAGAGATGATCGAACAAAACGGCGGGAAAGTATCTGGTTCCGTATCGAAAAAAACGACGTATCTGCTGGCTGGTGAAAACGCGGGCAGTAAGCTGACCAAAGCAGAGAGTCTTAACATTACTGTGCTCAGTGAAGAACAGCTGCTTCAGATGATCGACAATCAGACCGTATCATCCTGAGTGCAGCCGCCGGATTACCATTATTCGGAATCTGGCAGCAGAGACTGGTGCTGCTGCCAGTCAGACGGACTTTGCATATACTGTTCATTCAGCCAGTCGGCAATGGCAGCGATGCTTTCCTCGCAAAAAGGAAACGTTTTGGATTGTTTTACGTCGTCGGCGGTTTTTTCAAAACAAAACGGGCCGGGAAATATCCATACGCGGAACAAAACATCGTCGTTTTCCTGCGCTTTTTCAATGTAAAACCGCATGCCCCGGATGCTGCCGGTATATGCAGATTTTTTATAAAAGGAAAGATGGAACAGATCGGAACACTTTATCATAGGCATACCTCCTTATCGTTTTTTATTATAACCTGAAAAGGAACCGTATGCAAGGTAATGTGTTTTGCGCAGTTATGGAGTAGGAACAGTAACCTGTAATTGTAACAGTTCAGATAACCCATGGAACTGTTACGTATTCAGCCATTTGAAATCGCTTCGCGATGGGCTGAATACCTGCAGCCACTACTCTTTCATACGGTCAGCGCAGTAAATGCGCAGACCTGACTGAACTGTTACCTGTAATTGCCATTTATTATAAAAAATTTTCACAGATGGTTGTGATTTATCCGTATCTCTGCTAAAATAAGTAGCATCGAATGTATGAAACAAACGGATTATTTGTGTAGGAGGGAATTACATGTCAGAAGATAGAAAGGTATACAGTATCAAAGAAGATAACCTTGGCGAAGTAAATATTGCCGATGAGGTCGTTACGATTATTGCGGGACTCGCGGCTACGGAAATCGAAGGCGTGAGTTCCATGGCGGGCAATATTACGAATGAGCTGGTCAGTAAGCTGGGCAGAAAAAATCTTGCGAAAGGGGTAAAAGTGGACGTTGTCGATAACTGCGTGACTGTGGACGTGTCGCTGAATATCGCTTATGGATATTCTATCCCGGAAATTTCTGCAAAAGTGCAGGAGAAGATAAAGACGGCGATCGAGACAATGACAGGTCTGGAAGTGAATGCTGTAAATGTACGAATTGCCAGCGTGGATATGGGCAGCAGCAGATAAACCTCAGGAAGCCGGTTATCGGCTGTATTTGGAGTGTCATGCAGGCACTCCTTTTATCATATGCCGATGGGATCTAAAAAAGGGCGGCAGATGCCTGTCTGAGTGATTTTGGAAAGGAAGTTATGAACAGGAGAGAAATCAGAGAACAGATTTTTAAGATGCTGTTTCAGACTGAATTTTATTCGGAAGAAGAGCTGGAAGAGCAGATTCAGATCTCCATGGAGGAGCTGAATGAGACCGATCAGGAAAAAAGAGCGTATATCGAACAGAAGCTGCATGAAATATGCAGGCTGAAAGAAGAGATCGATGCGTCTGTAAATGAAAAGACGACTGGATGGAAAACGGACCGCATGGCAAAAGTGGATCTGGCGCTTATCCGTCTGGCCGTTTATGAGATCAGGTATGAGGCAGAAATACCGACGGGCGTGGCGATTAATGAAGCGGTGGAACTTGCAAAAATTTACAGCAGTGACGGCGCGCCGTCATTTGTGAACGGAGTACTGGCAAAACTTGTATGATGAAGCATGTATATAGTGTAGGACAGGTAAATACGTACCTGAAAAATATGTTTGCGCAGGATTTTCTGCTTCGGAAGATCTGCGTAAAAGGAGAAGTGTCCAATTGTAAATACCATGGCTCTGGTCATATTTATTTTTCGCTCAAAGACAGTACCGGAACCATGGCTGCGGTCATGTTTGCGGGCAATCGGAAAAACGGACTCAGATTCCGGATGCAGGACGGCGATCATGTCGTTGTGACAGGTTCTGTCGAAGTTTATGAAAGAGACGGGCGCTACCAGCTCTATGCGAGGGAAATTACGCTGGATGGTGCAGGCGCGTTGTTTCTTAAGTTTGAGGCGCTGAAAAAAGAACTGGAAGAAATGGGAATGTTCGCGTCTGAATATAAGCGGCCGATTCCCAAATATATAAAAAGACTGGGAATCGTAACGGCGCCCACCGGAGCGGCAGTGCAGGATATCCAAAATATCAGCCGCCGCCGCAATCCGTATGTGCAGCTCATTTTATATCCGGCGCTTGTACAGGGAGAAGGAGCTGCGCAGAGCATTGTCAATGGAATCCATGCGCTGGAGCAGATGGGCGTGGATGTGATGATTGTAGGCCGCGGCGGAGGTTCGATTGAAGATCTGTGGGCCTTTAATGAAGAGATCGTGGCAAGAGCAATTTTTGAATGCAGCGTTCCGATTATTTCAGCAGTCGGACATGAGACGGATACGACAATTGCGGATTATGTGGCAGATCTGCGTGCGCCTACGCCGTCTGCTGCCGCGGAGCTTGCCGTCTATGACTATGGACAGTTTCGGGAAGCGGTGCGCATGATTCATATGACGCTGCATCTGCGTATGCGTGAGCATATCCGACAGGAACGCTTTCGCCTGGAACAGCTGCAGGCGAAGCTCGGATATCTGAGTCCGCAGGCAGTACTGCACAGTAAAAAACAGTACCTGTCTGATTTGGAAGAAAAGCTGGCGCAGCGGATGGAAAACAGGCTTTTGAAAGATCAGTATCGGATCCGCCTGCTGGCTGAACGACTGGAAACAGGTTCACCAGCAAAAAAATTAAGCCGCGGATTCTCTTTTGTAACGGATGGGAATGGACAGCCTGTTACAAAGAGCCATCAGGTACAGACCGGAGATCCGGTTACGATACGTACCATCGACGGGAAAATACATGCCAGAGTCGTGCGTACGGAATCGTCCGGGCAGATTATTTAAAATGTGCCGTAGGTAAATGGCTGGGTGTGAAGTTATCGCAGACAGGGCAGAAATAGTGAGGAATGATCGATGGATGAAAATATAGAAAACAGTAAAGCTCAGTTGGAAAACGCAGAAGAAGCAGATGTGCGTCTGGAAGAGATACTGATACAGGTGGAACAGTGTCTGGAGCGTCTGGAAGATCCTGGAATTTCGCTGGAAGATTCGTTTCGCTGGTATGAGGAAGGAATTCGCAAACTAAAGATCTGCAATGAAAAAGTCGAACAGATTGAGAAGAAAATGCTGGTGATGAATGCCAGAGGGGAATTAGAAGAATTTTAATGCAGGCTGGAAAGAAACGGGTTTGAAAACAGAAAAGTTTTAATGAGGAAAGAAAAAAGCGAACGGACGAACGGGTAGAAACTGAAAAAATGAAAAGTAAAGCAGAAAGAGAAAAAATATAAAAGAAATAAGACAGAAATCAGAAATAGAAAAAAGAAAAAGATAGAGAAAATAAAATCAGGAAAATAGTAAAGAGCTCAACTTTCCCAGCAGATATTTTCAAACAAAGCTTGTATAAATGCCGCCTGAGAGTTCATCCATTCGGTCACTTTACTTTTGATACAAGCTGTGATATCTGCTGACAAAGCAGAAAACTGCTCTACGAACAGAGCCATAAGGCTCTGAAGTGCACTGATAAAATCCATATCCTGGATGTCATCGCAGAACATGAAGAATAACTCGCCATAAGTTTTCTCATCATTTTCCTTACGGCGTATCCATTCCAGTATGATATACCTGGTGAATACAATTGCTGTATGGCTAACCATAGCGTCATAAGTACGGCTCTGGAACTCTGTGCCAAGTTTTAAAAAGGACTTTGATGCTTTGAAAAAGCATTCAATTGACCACCGGTTTCCATAAATGCGTACAATCTCAGAATCACTTAAGCTACAGTCGGTGCTGAGCAGATACAGGCATTCGCTCTTTTTATTACGGTTGCGCACAATGACAATCTTCACGGAGATTCCGGTTTTGGTGGCCACCACAATCGAGCCAAAAATATTTTTACTGTTATCAAAGCGTACAAACCTGCGCAGCTCCGGCAAGGTATAGAGCTTTCCCTGATAGCTGTAGCGTTGCTTTAGCTGTTTTACCATTCCGATAACATCAGGGCCGGCCTCTAATATTTTAGCCAGCATCGGCTCTGTTGTAAACCAGGTATCCATAAGGACATAATCCGCCTTTATCCCTGCGGCCAATGCCCTCCGGATTAAAAGGATTGCAGCTTCCGGCTTTGCCAAAAGGCTTTCCTTACGGGCTTTGTAACCATTGGTACGGCGGTCGGCCTTATCAGATATTTCCTGATAGCGGTTGCTTTTCTTTACGGAAGAAAGCAGGCTGAAGCCAACCGGCACAAAGCTATAGCCGTCAGACCATCCCAGCGTAAGCATGGTAAATCCCTTCTGGTATTTATGTTCTACATGGTCATATACCCGTGCGAGGAGTTCCACGGCTTTGCTGCGGTTACGTTTGACCACGGAATCATCCAGAACCAGAACCTTTACCCGTTCCGGCCTGGTAAGGCTGCTGAATACGGCGGTCACTTTTGCAGACAGCAGCAGGAGGAACTTTGCCCAATTGAAAGAAGCATCATTTAAAAAGCGGTAGTAAGTATTCTTAGAAACAGCCAGGTCTTTCCGTTTTGAATTCAGAAAACGAAAAAGGTTCCTGCCCTGAAACACTAAAAGCAGCAGGAACTGGAATACTTCGTATGCGGAAACACCGCAGGACTTGGTTATATTTGCTTTACGCAGCAGTTTTCCAATCTGTAATTCCCTGATTGCATTAGAAAACTGATTTTGGGTGTTTTCATTTTGGCTCATTTGGTTTATCATAAGATTAGCACCTCTTCTTTGGGAAATTTGATGTGGTAATCTTATTATACCAGAGATTTGGTGCTGTTTTAATGTCAAGACACCAATTTTTATATTATTTTGCTTGTAAATTCAAGCGTTTAACCCAGTTTTGCTGGTGGGAAAGTTGAGTTATAAATATATAAGGAGTGAAGGAATGTTTTATATAGCAGTATGTGATGATGAGGAATATTTTCGCACAAGAGAAGAACAACTGATCATCAAATATATGGAAGCCAAAGGCTATCATTATAAAATAGAAATTTTTGATTTGGGAAGTGAGTTGTTGAATTTAGGAAATGCCATATCCAAATTTGATATGATATTTCTTGACATAAATATGGAAGAAATTGACGGAATAGAAACTGCTAAAAGAATCAGGCGAGTTACGAAAGATACTTATATCGTTTTTGTCACAGCCTTTGTTACATATGCATTGGAAGGATATAAGGTAGACGCAGTACGCTATTTGTTGAAAGAAGATGAATATTTAGAGAAAGCTATTTATGAATGTCTAAATACCATTGTATATAAAATGAATTATGAGGAATACAAACATACCTTTGAATTTCAAGAAGGTATCGTTGAACTTTATTACGAAGATATTCTGTATGTTGAAAGTAATTTGCATAAATTGATATTTCATATGGTAACAAATGATACAGACAGATATACCACATATGAAAAGTTAGATATAATTGATGAATTATTACGGGAGGCTGGCTTTTGCAGAATTCACAAAAGTTATTTGGTAAATTTAAAGTATGTGGAAAGCATAGAACGATATAAGGTCAGGTTATCCAATGGAGATTGCTTGGGAATATCTAAGTCAAGATATTTAGATACAAGAAATGAGTTTGTTTGTTACAGAGGTGAAATTTAATGGAAACGCAGATATATGGGATTTTTTATGCAATATTGTATGTGGTGTTGTGTAAAATGTTTGTGGAGACTTTTGAAGAAAAGCGGGATTTCACGAAAAATCTGTACCGATATGGAATGTTTATGTTCCTTACAGTAATGGTTTATATGGTTTCCGTGATGTTTGCCAACAACTTTGCTTTGAAAGAAATATTTATTATTGCTCTAAGCACAATTTGTATGTGGATGAGTTTTCAGCAAAAAATTGTCAAAGCAGTAATATTAGTTTTATTTTATCAGGGAGTAGGTTTGGTTATTGATTACATTTCTGTTATAGTTATGTCTAAATGTTTTCCCGCTATAACAATGGAACGGTTATCTGATCCTGCGGTAAATTTAATGTTAGGGACGTTGAGCCAGATTTTTTTATTTTGTTTTATTATGCTCGTAAAAAGATATGTCGTGAGAAAGTCTGCCGAAGTATTGACAGCAATGGAGTGGGTGCGGTTTGCTACCTTCCCGGTATTTACGATTATTGTACTGGTTGCGCTTTTGACAGGTTTTCAAATTCCGTTAAATAACAGTCAGAAAAATATTTTAATCTGTATTGCTTTTGGTCTGCTATTAATGAATATCATTGTTTTTGGTTTAAGTAATGATATATTAAAAAGAGAAATGCTGATAAGAGAGAATCGATTATTCCGTGAACGTGTAATAAATGAAACCGGGATGTATAGAACTATCTCGGAAAATTATGATAAGCAGAGAAAAAGAGAACATGAATACAAAAATCAAATGGCATTTATTGCTGCGTTAGCCCGTGATAATAAAGTAGAAGAATTGAACCATTATTTAGAAGAGTATAATAAAGAAATATTAGCGAACATGGACTTGATTGATACAAATAATGTGATAGTAAATGCAATATTAAATTCAAAATATCAGGAAGCGAGGGAAAAAGGCATTGTATTTGTGGTAAAGGTCAATGATTTATCCGATTTAAAAATAAAAGATGAAGATATTGTTCTTATACTCTCTAATTTATTGAATAATGCAATAGAGGCAAGCGAAAAATGTAATGAAGCTGTGGTCAGGTTAAAGTTCGTGAAAGAAAAGAAGCAGATTATCATATCTGTTGTAAATACAATGGCAAATGAGCCGTTAATCAATGGCAATAAATTTGTAACCAGTAAAACAGAAGATGCAGATATGCATGGGATTGGTATTGAGAATATTAAGGAAGCAGTAGGAAAATATGGTGGTTCCTGTGTGATAAAACATGACAGCAAGAGTTTTCGTTTTGCAATTCTTATTCCTGATTAGAAAAGAAAGTAGGTACAGTCTTGTATCTGCTTTTTTATTAAATTTCCAATTCTGTCAAAAAATTCCTGATTCTGCAATAGATATAAAATAAGTTTTTGGTGCGCCGATATGGTAAATAAAAGTATATGGTGTTACTAAGTGGAAATTGATACTTAGGATTAGGAGGTGGGAGAGTGACAGAGCTTATGGCAGATATGATCACAGAGCGTTTATTGATCAATGGGATGATAAGAAGTTGTGACAAAGAAATGTACCATTATTCAATCCAAGTCTTAATTGAAAAAATAGTAGGATTTTCAGTCATTTTTATGATTTCAATCAAATGGGGAGCCTTGTTGGAAACAGTTTTATTTGTTTTTTGTTTCTCTTGTATTAGAGGACATACTGGAGGGTTCCATGCAAAAAGTTTTTCGGGATGTTTTATAGGTACAATAGGAATTTATATTGCATATATAAAATGTTTTTATCCAATTTTGCTGAGGAATATGGATATTAATATGCTTTTGCTTTTGATAGCTGGAGTTCTTATTTTTATAATAGGCGCTGTAAATCATCCGAATATGGATTGGAGTAAAGATGAGTATAATGTAAGTAAAAAGATTGCAAGAGAGATTGTCATAGTGGAAGTATGTAGTATCACTGCGCTTTATTTGTTGGGAATGAAAGAAAGTTATGTTTTATTTATGAGTTTTGGATTGATTTTAAGTGCATTTTTATTAGCACTCGGAAAAATAACAAAACAGGAGGTGAAATGTGAATGAAGAAAAAAGTGGAAAAAGGTTTGCTGAGCATTGTCGAAAAGGTAGTTAGATTGGAAGTACAAAAGAATGATGGCGGTGATCCGCCAATCTGTCCGTTTATTTTACATCAGCCTAAAAGACCGAAGAAACAGGCAGGATTTGGATCAAGCGATGAGCATTAAGTATTATGGCTATGAATGAAATGGATTTCAAATTATTTTATCAAGGAGGACGAATTTATGGATGTTTCAAATGTAGGAGCAGCAAGAGGTCATCAATATGAACCGAAAACAGCAAGTGCTTTACAGGAAGAGGTCAAAAACACACCTGATTCGGAAAGAAAGGATTTAGGTGTAATTGTTGAGATTTCAAAAGACTCGCCGGAGGCACAGAGAATATCGGAAACAGTACGTCAAAGAATAAAAGGGCAGCAGAGAGGAAAAGGCAACCCTTCAATGCACAGGATCATTAACGGAGACAGCGTGAATGGTATGGTTAGTTTTTATGGTGCAAGCGTGACGAAAGAGCAAAGTGAGAAGCTGCAAAGTGTTATTATGGACTTAGAGAAGCAGGGCTTTGTAAAGGCTACGCCTGATGTAAATGGTAGCTATCAGGCAGGTGATGAGGCATTAGGTTCTACATTGGAGCCGGGAACATACGCACAGCTTGGTCTTAAAGTTTCACAGCTTGCCTATGCTTGCAAAGAAATGGGATTGACTGATGAAGTAGCAGAGCGGATAACAAGTGCGTATGGTAAGCAGGCAGAAGAGAAGATCAATAAGGTAAACAGCATGATTGAATTTGCTGCCAAGCAGGTAAAGATTGAACAGGAGAAGTTATATAGGGAGCATGGAACACCCAATTACAAAAAGGGAGTTTCTAAGGCAAGGAGTACAACAGGAAAAAACAGCGTGGAGGTAAATAAGGA
This sequence comes from uncultured Eubacterium sp., assembly GCA_910577225.1. Lineage (GTDB taxonomy): Bacteria > Bacillota > Clostridia > Lachnospirales > Lachnospiraceae > Eubacterium_J. Next base: position 108,713 of record CAJTMV010000004.1, read on the forward strand.
AACAAACAGTGACATTTATAAGATGTTTGCCAATCTTGATGTAAGCAGTAAAGAAAACTTTAGAAGTAGTTTTGAAAAGGCACTGGCAGGGTTCAAGGATTATTTTGTTTCTGATCCGATTGAACATTACAATGGAACTGGTCGGGAGCAAAGACAGTTAGATGAACTGTTAAAGCGGTTTAACAATTTTATATAAAACATGAGAAAGGGGAATTATTATGAAAGCTACAAAAGTGTTATGTGGAATTTTAACATGTGCAATACTTTTTGGAAATGCAGGTATAGTACACGCTAAAGAGACTCAAAGTGCAAGGAATATTCCAGCACTGACAGCAGAGATGATGGAGGAGAGTATAAATCTTTCGGCACAGTCAGCAAGAATGTCTGGAAATGTGTCCGCAGGATATGTTACCGGCTATTTATCTGATACATCAGATGGGGCTTTATACACCATTACAGTTCCCAATGGTTGTATGATGCAGGCGCAGTTGGAGCAGCCGGGTAATGCAGCAATAGACTATGATTTATATATATTTGACAAAGATGACAATAGTATAGATGCCTCTGAGAATGTGACTAATGTTGTGAACGGTAAAACATTGGTGGAAGATGTTGCAGTTATTAACACAACTGGGACAGAGGCAGAATATAAAATTTTGGTAAATTCATTTGTTGGTGGAAGTGAGACAGAGGCATATACCCTGACTTATGCATTGACAGATGTTTATGATGATTATGAGACGGATGAACAGCCACGGAGAGCAGGCGAATTTGTATTTTCGAGTGCATCTGATTCAATCAGTGACAGAAATATTAGTTCGCCAATAGATAGCGATTGGTATATGTTTACTGTACCGTCCGGCTATGATGAAATGCAGTTAAATATTTCTTCATCATCAGCAAATAGCCATGCAGTGTTGGCATATAAGAATATTGCAACAGATGGTACATATCAGATGGCTCCGGTTTCTTTATCCAGCGGAAAGAACGCAGTAACAGCAGGAGATGTATATTATCTTAAGGTCTGCTATGGTGGAGCCTTGAACGGATTTGCTCAGGACAGTATTGAGAATTATACATTATCTATTAACTTTTCTGTTAAATCGCTGGAACCGGGATCGATATCCATTACAGGATTTGAGGGTGGTACTTATGTTACATATGGTTATGGCAGGTTATACCGTGTGACAGGAGGCACATTGACTGTAAAAGGTATAGTTAAAGATACGGAAGGCAAAGATTTAGCCAATGCACCTGTTTTAGTGGCATTTGCAAACCCTGCATGGGAGGGGGATTCACGCTATGGGCTTGTTCCGGCAGAAGGAGTGACGGATGCATCAGGAAGATTTACTATAACAGTTACGTTACCGCCTAAAGCTGGATTAGAATGTTATTATGTCAATCCTTCAACGCATTACTACGATACTTGTACCGTAATAGCAACTCCGGGCAATGATTTGTATGCTACCGATTTTGTTTATCAATATGCTTATTCTGCATATGGAGATAACACATAATTGTTTTTGGGGCTGTGTCAAGAGTGATTTAGCAACACATTTGGCAGGGATTAAGGTGTTTGGATAATCAGCTATAAATATTTTGCAGTCACATATGTTAGAGATTTAAGGAGGTATTTGCTCATGAAAAAATTAATTTCTTTTATTACATGTATTGCTATGTGTATGATGCTTGTTATGCCTGTATCAGCGGCAGAGATAGCACCAAATGATGAAACGGTTACAATGACAGAGGAATCTGTTGCATCGGTATATTCTACGAATTATTTCAGGAAAATTACACCGAAGTTAAATTCTGTTTATGGTAATCCATCAACAGTTGCAACCCTTTCATCTGGCTCTGTAACTGGAACTAATCCGAGTATTACATCTGTGACGGTATATTCACGTGTAAGTACAGGAAGCGATCCATTTTATGTTTTTGTTGAAGATCCTTATGGAAATTGGGATTATGATATAGTGAGTGCAAGCGGCACAAGCACTTTTTCGTCTTTTGATGGATATGATCCCTCTGGAAGTTGGAAAGTATGGATTGTGACTATGGGAGATGTTTCAACAGCTACATTAACATTGACTGTGAATTATCGTTATTAATATAAAGGGCAATGTGACTGCAATTTATTTTAAAAAGGAGATTGGTGTATGAATATTAATGGAAATAGTACGAGATGGTTTTCGCAAAATTCTTTAATGAGCAAATTCTTTTCACAAAAAAAAGTAAACAGAAGTGATATATCAGGTCAAACAACAACCAATGCAAACAGCGGTGTTAAGTATAAACATAGTTATTTGTATTACAATGAAGATGGTGTCCCTTGCTTTTCAAAGGAACAGGCTGAAAGATGTCTTAAAGGAAGAACAGATTGCCGCAATATCGTATCTGTATCAGAGCAGGTAAAAGCAGATTTAGCGGAGGTAGTTAAACAAGATTTTATTAGTACTAACGGATGGGGAATACCAGAAGGAAGTAAAAGACATGATGTGGTTAATAATTATTTGAGTACAATTCCGCCTAAACAGTGTGCCTCTGCATCATGGACATTGATAAAAATGGCAGGAGATTATGCTGAAAGATTGCAAGCATTAGTAAGAGAAAATAATCCGGGATGGAAACCGGGTGATGCATTTGATACAAGTATTTTGGATCAGCTTGATGGCACTCTCGGAGGTGTGGACTTTAAAGTATAGATATTATAAGTCAAGGAGGATGATAATATGGCAATGGAAATTATGAACAGTTACGGCAGTTATGCTACGCAATATATGGCGGATAATAGCACAGCGAATGGCATAAAGAAAAAGGATACGGAACAGAAAACGGAAACAGCGAATAGCAGCAAGTCAAAAAGTACAGCAGATTATATGAATGAACTGGCAAAGCTTGTTCCAAGCGTTGAGTGTAAGATTGGAAATACATTTTCATCAGCAAAAAGTGGTAAAACTTTGACAATCAATCCATTACTTTTGGATAAGATGCAGAAAGATCCAGAGAAAGAAAAAGAAATGAAAGAACTGATTAGAGGTGTTGAATCAGCTGTGAATATGTTGGACAGTGTAATGAATGCCAGTGGATGGAGTGTTGTATTTAAGCATGATTATATAGACGAAAACGGAAAATATCGTCAAATTGCACTTGTCAGAAATGATTTTATGCTAAACATGAGCGACAAGCTCCGGGAAGAAAGACGGAAGAATTCTGAAAAGTTGATTGAAAAGACAAAGGAAAAGGCGGCAGAAAAGAAAAAAGAATTACAAGATGTTTTAGAAGAAAAGTTGACTATAAAGGAAGATGAAAAAACAACTCCAGACAAGGTAGAGCAGTTTTTGGATGAAAAGATTACTGACTCAAAAGATAACACAGTTTTACTGAACGAAGAAGATATTAAGACAATTGTTGAAATTGCAAAGGATAATAATGTGGAACAGACCAATGTAAAGAATCACATGCAAGTTGGTTCTAATCTGGATTTGAAAATATAGTCTATTATATTGAGGAGAATAGTTTTATTTACCAAAAAGCATGATGTTGAAATCGCTTAATGAAACTATAAGGTTTTCTTGCAGTATAAACTAATAAGAAAATTTCTTATAGAATGAACTATGAAGGAGGTGAAACGAATGAAAAGATTAGGTAAAAAAGTTGTAGCACATGAGAATACTTTATCTGCATTTTGTGTTTCATGCTACTGTCTTCCGATTACTTGTAAATGCAGCAGCACAAGCCATGATCCGACAGGAACTACATTTCAGTCTACTCAGACTTCGCAGATAAAAAGCCCATCTGTACCGTTCTTATTGTAGTCATGCTGCGATGTAGTCATGCTGCGATGTAGTCATGCTGCGATGTAGTCATGCCGTGATGTAATCAGGTTATGATGTGTGGAAATGGGGTTAGACTGCTAATATATATGCAGTCTAACTTCTTTTCAAATGGAGGTTAAAATGAAAATTAAAAAACCATTTATATTTGTTTTCAAATTATATATCAGATTTTATTTGTATGATGTGAATACGAGAATGATAGTTGGTATAAGTAAGGAGTTATATGAATTGTTAAAAAATTTGGACGAGGAAGATTATATACAGATCCCAAATAATTTAGAGAATGAGGTAAATAAGCTTCTAAAATATGATATTTTTAGCGAAACAATTTATGATTATGAGATAAAGTATCATCAAAATGAATATATAGAGGATATACTTAAAAATAGTATGAAAACAGTCACTTTGCAAGTTACTCAAAATTGTAACTTACGTTGCAAGTATTGTGTCTATTCTGGAAGTTACGAAAACAGAGTACATAGTAATAAAAGGATGAGTTTTGAAACAGCTCAAAAGGCGATTGACTTTTTACATAAACATAGTAGTCTATCTGCTGCTATTAGTGTGGGGTTTTATGGCGGTGAACCACTTCTTGAAATGGAACTTATAAAAAAATGTGTGGATTATGCCAAGAAAATATTTGATGGTAAGGATTTAAGTTTTACTATAACGACTAATGCTACGTTATTGACAGAAGAAGTGATGGATTTTTTTGTGGAAAATGATTTTTATGTAACGATAAGTTTTGATGGTCCACAAAAAATACAGGATAAAAACAGGGTTATGGCAGATGGAAAACAAGGATCGTTTGATGTTGTCATGAAGAATGTTGAACATTTTCTAAAAAAATATCCTGAATATACAGAACATATTAGTTTTAATGCCGTCTTAGATCCTACAAATGATTTTAATTGCTCAAATGAATTTTTTATGAATTACGAATCCCTTAAAAAGAATAATGCTAGAGGGGTATTAATTAGCACAGAGGGATTAAAAAATGATTTGAAACAGGATGAATCTTTTAAGATAGCATATAGCTATGAAATGTTTAAAAATTTTCTATGGAGCTGCGGAAAATTGGATAATGTAGGTAGTAAACTGACAATAGCTTATATTGAGCAGGTAGAGCAAATGGTAGGAAAAAGAACAATAGGATTGGAAAAAAATAAAAAATATTCACATCCGGGAGGACCTTGCTTAATTGGGGTACATAAGTTTTTTGTTAATGCAGATGGTTATTTCTATCCTTGTGAGAGGGTTGATGAGAGTATAGAATGTACCAGAATAGGAAATTTAGATGATGGTCTGGATATTGAAAAGATTAAAATGTTGTTGAATATTGGTAAATTAACAGAAGATGAATGTAAAAAATGTTGGGCATTCCAATTTTGTACACAGTGCCTACGCTCGGCTGTTGATGGGGATTATTTGTCAAAGAGTAAGAGATTAAGTAAATGCAACGGTTCAAGATATACAGCAGAGCAGTCATTAAAGGATTATATTGCATTAAAAGAGTGTGGTTCAACATTTGGAAAAAGGATAAAGGGGGAGTAAATTCATGAGAAATGAAAAGATAGCTGTATTTCCAGTTGATGAGGACTTTCTTTCTCTTCCGGATAATCAGAATATTGAACTGGGAAAAGATTGTTATAAAATTTCATATTACATAACCTTAGCAGGGTGGAATGTTGATGGTGTGGAAAAACAATTACATGCCTTAAATGAATTTGAGTTTAAAAATATTGATACGCTTGTATTGATTAACTCGTTTAGAAAACTGGAAAATGATGTGATTCAAAGAATTGTCAATGTGGCTGCACAAAATGAGATAAAAATCGTCTGTGCAAGAGATGATTTGGATGTTAATTATGAGGTGTTAAAAAAAGCGTGCAAAGAAGAAACTGTAGAACTTGAAATTGTTTGTGATGAAACAGCTTTCGTTGATAGTAAGGTAATAAACAATATAGATATTCCTATTATTACAATTTCCGGTATAGGTCCATATGTAGGGAAATTTCAGGTGGGGTTATATCTAAGAAGCTCGTTTGAAAATGCAGGGTATAAAGTATTATATATAAGTTCACGTAGAGAGGGGAAATTATTTGGTACTCATATTTTCCCGGAATATATGTATAGTAAAAATTTGGATTATACAGCAAAAGTATTTGAGTTTAATAGCTATATAAGTAGTCTAATTAGAAAAGAAAAACCTGATATTGTCATAGTAGGCGTTCCAGGCGAGATGATGGAATTAAGTGAAAAACATAAAATGAATTTTGGAATAATGGCAAGTGCGGTTTTTAACGCTATAAAGCCAGATGTATCTATATTAAATATGTATAACATGCAGTATACGGATGAGTTTTTGGAAGAGCAGAAAAAATATTGTAAATATCGTTTTGGTGTGATTCCTGATTTATTTTATGCTACTTATACGGGAGTTATTGATTCATCACTGCAGGAAGCATGGATACAATACTTTCATGTAGACAAGCTGTTTGATGATTTATTGGAAAAAAATAAGATATTTGGGGAATCAGATATTAAGAGTGGTTTGCTATTTAAACAGATCATGGATATATTGGAAGAATACGGTTCATTAGATGTTATGTGAGGTGCGTATGGAAGATAATAGAGACAGCATTAAAAAGAGATTAGATAATGTGTTTATAGAAAAAATGGCTTTTGCGGTTTACAAACTATCAGATGAACAACGTTCAAAGAGCTTGTTAAGGGACTGTATAGGTATGCAGGCAAGAGATTTGCTGAAACTTTATATGGAATTAGAAAACGAATTTCATATTGATTTTAATACACTTGTATTAGACGGAAACTTTGATAAATATGATTGTCTATTAGAATATATTGTAAGTAATATCGGAGAAAAGAATGTCAATTAAAAAGATTCATGTTTGCATCATTGATGACGGAGTATGCGAGGATGAAATCTGCACATTTAAGAACGTGCAAATCGGTAATGATAAAGTTATCAATACTTTCAATGTATGTAAGAAAAACTCTCACGGTACAGGATGTGCTAAAGTAATAGCCAAACATGCAGAAAAAGATATTTTGATAAGCAGCGTGTCAATTCTTAACAGGCAGTGCAAGGGGAATGTTCAATCTTTATGCACTGCTTTCGAGTGGTGCATAGAAAATGATGTTGATATTATAAATTTGAGTTTAGGGAGTGTTTTTTTTAAAGATAAGGAACTTTTATTGAATGCCGTTAATCATTGTGCAGAAAATGGAATTGTTATTATAGGTGCAACCTCTAATGACGGATATGTAACCTATCCTGCAAGTTTTACGAATGTATTATGTGTTAGATCCTTTGAGAAAAAAGGAGTAAAGGGATGTGTCGCAAGGTATGATACCAATTTAGGTTTCGGATTGTTTGAAACTCAGGGTAGTGAAAAAATCTACATAAACGGTATAGAAAAAACAACAAGTTGGTGTAATAGTGTAGCTGCTCCACAAATCACAGCAAAAATAATTAATGTGTATGAGAAAGGAATTAGTCCAATAGCAATTAGAAATATGTTTGGAAACGAGTTGCTGAAAATTAATTGCTTTGGAATTGATTGGGTGTCAAAGGCATATGTACAGAATATAAGTGAATTGATTCCTGAATGGTGTGTGTGCAAGATAATTAATAAAGAAGTGGAAATGCCACTGGACATTGCGGATACTGTCATTACGCAAAAAGCAGATGATATAAAAAGGTGGTTAGAAGCTGGTAAAAATATCATATATATTGGCGATGATGTGATTGATTATGCAAGCAGTGATAGCTATGTTTGGTCAAAATACAACAGGATACAACAGATACATTATAACCAGATAGCCCAACAAGGTATATCAGGGGTTCCGGTAATTTTTATAAAGGGGGTATGTGCATTAAAGTACATCTATGGACTTGAAAAGATGTTTAAGGAAAAGGATTACCATGCATATAGTATTTCTCATAGCATTTTATATGAGTTATATGGAATAACATATATACCTACGGAAATCCCGGATGTAGATGAAATTAGCAATTTTATCAGGAATGAGCTGCATTATAAACTGGGGGATATATTATTGTATGATATTAGTGGAATTGATGAAAAATCAGCAGCGAAAAATGTTAAACTATCACCAGACATTATCCTAGACACAGCGGAAAAGAATGTGACCATATCAAGTGAATATGGGAGTAGGACTGTTGCGGATTCCATAGAAAGCGTTGGGAACTATATAATAGAATTGTTAGAAGAGGAAGGCAGAGAGAATGATGAGCAATAAAGAGGCAGTAAGAAGATTAATAGTGCTTATCAGTAATTACAAGAAAACAATTGCTGTAATTATGATCTGTCTGGTCGTATCTACTGGACTAAATCTATGCGTACCATTACTGAGCAGCAGAATTATGGATGATGGGTTTATTGGTGGGAATAAAACATTACTTATTCAATTGGTGTTATGTTCTTTTGCAGTATATATGATATGCTCCGCTATTAACCTATTAAAAGAAAAAATGAGAATTGATATTTCGGCAAAAATACAGTATTTGTTATCTGAACGCTCTTTTTCTCATTTGATGAAAATGAATGTTAGCTTTTTTAGTAACAAGAATTATGCTGAAATATTTGATAACATAAATGTGGATATTGGCAACATGACTTCTATTGCCGATGAAAGCGTATTTTTTGTGTTTACACAAGCATTTAGTATGACTGGAGGGATAATTGGCTTATTTATCCTGGATTATCGCATGACAATATTAGTCCTGCTGTTTATACCAATAAAATGTGTGATAATGAGATATTTTGCAAAAAAGCGGAAACAACTTATAGATAGGTTTATATATGAAAATCAAAAGTATGCAGGCTGGTTTGGAGATACAGTTGGAGGTATACGGGAAGTTAAACTGTTTGGCATTTTTGAGAATAAATATAAAGAATTTTCTGATAAACAGATGCGAGTGATCAATAGTCAGAAAAAAGTACATATACTTAGCCAATGGAACAGTACGACAGATACCATATTGGTTAGAATTTTAACAACTTTAATATATGTAGTAGGTGCTGATATGGTATTTAATATGCAGCTCTCGGTGGGGAATGTATTTGCCTTTATTACATACAGTGCATATGTTACAGGACCGATTTCGGCAATATTAAATATTGGCTATCTTTTATCAGGGATAATTCCCTCTACGAAGCGGTATTATGAGTTTATGGATCTGGAAGAGGAAAATACTAATGCGGATGCTGTTGTTCTGCCGCAGTATGGGGATGTTGAGTTGCAAAATATTTCATTTTCTTATGATAAAGAGAAATTGGTTTTAAAAAATATTAGCCTGCTTATTCCACGGGGGAGTAAGGTAGCATTTATAGGGAAAAATGGTTCTGGTAAAAGTACCATTATTGATTTACTTCTGCGTATGTATGAGCCAACAGAAGGTAAAATATTATTGTCTGGCAGTAATATAGCAGATATGGAATTGGGAAAATACCGTAATATAATTTCTGTTGTGAGTCAGGATATATATATGTTCAATGATACTATTCGCAATAATATTTGTCTTTACAGACAAGTAGAGGATAAAAAAGTTCTTGATATATGCGAAGATAGCGGGCTGACGGATTTTATAGCAGAGGTATCATTGGATTATCAGGTGGGACAGAATGGAGCAATGCTTTCTGGCGGACAAAAGCAAAAGATAGCACTTGCAAGGGCATTATTACATGATCGTCCTATAGTGATTTTTGATGAGGCGACTTCCAGTACGGATGAGTATTCTGAACAGCAGATTAATTCATTGCTACATACAAGGTTAATTGACAAAACTGTAATTGTGGTTACGCATAGAACAAATATTTTAAATGAAATGGATCAGATTGTTGAGTTAGATGATGGAAGAGCATGTAAAAAGTGATAACAATTTTCATGATCGGAGTGTAATAAAATAGGAGGAATTTTTGTATGAAAAAAGTATTATCTATTGTTTTGTGTATGAGTTTATGTATAATGTGTACTTTGCCGATATAATGTACCCATAACCGTGGACAATCTAATTAGTGTAGTCCCCTCATCTTAGACATATCGTCAAGTCGGTTCCGACAGATTGGACAGTCACACTAATTGGTTCCCGATCCCTTGGACATTAGCATGAATCCTCCCTTTCAAATCGGACAGTCTCTTGCTCTGGCATGGTATAATAGATACAGAAGGAGGATGCCATGAGCAGAAGACAGTTTACCGAAGAGCAGCAACGAAAGCTGCGCCAGAATCCATATGTTTATAGTGTCACGGCCACGCGCCTTTCCCTTACAAGGGAGTTCAAGGAACTATTCATGGAAGCCTGCAGGGCTGGTGGAGCGCCCAGAAAAATCCTCGAAGACCACGGATTCAGCGTTGAATTGATCGGCGAGAGACGTTTCTTTAGCATCCCGCAGCACATACGCGAGGAATTCAAAAAGCATGGGGAATTCCGCGAGGGCTACAGCAGCCGCAGCAACGGGGAGAATGTCCTGGAAGTACAAGGCCATCCATCCGGCGATGACGAACTGAAGCAGCTCCGGCATGAAGTCGATTACCTGAAGCAGGAAATGGAGTTCCTAAAAAAAATTTCCTCAATCAGGAATACAGGAAGGCAGGTGCACTGTTGATGAATGAATCCTCTTGTGCCTATGAAATCATCCAGGAAACCCTGCAGGCCACAGGCAACTCGCTGTCCGTCAGCTCCTTATGCTCCATGGCCGGCGTATCCCGGAGCGGATACTACGCCTGGCTCAAGGCTGCACCCATCAGGGAAGCGCAGGAGCAGAGGGACCGTGAGGATTTTGACCTGGTACTGGAAGCCTGCCGCATGCGTGGCTATTCCAAAGGGGCAAAAGGCATATATATGGCCCTCCTCCATATGGAGCCCCCGGTCATCATGAACCTCAAAAAAATACGGAGGCTCATGGACAAATACAGCCTGTCATGCCCTGTGCGCAAGGCAAACCCCTACCGGAGGATGGCCAGGGCCCTGAGAACCAGCAGCGTGGCGGACAACCTGCTGCGGCGCGAGTTTGAATGCTACGGCCCGCGGATGGTTCTGCTGACGGACATCACGTACCTTCCATACAATGGGACGTTCGCCTACCTGTCGACCATACTGGACGCATTCACGAAGCAGATCCTGTCGTATGCCCTCAGCCCGTCATTGGAAGTGGACTTCGTCCTGGAAACAGTAGAGCTGCTTATTAAAAGGCATGGCATCTCGCTCCATGCCGAGACGGTCATCCACAGCGACCAGGGATGCCATTATACAAGCCACAAGTTTATCAATATCGTGCAGGACAAAGGGCTCAGGCAGTCCATGTCACGCAAAGGCAACTGCTGGGACAACGCGCCGCAGGAAATCTTCTTCGGCCACATGAAAGACCACATAAAAGACAGGATCGCGGCCTGTCCCTGCTATGGAGATGTCAGGGCGGTTGTGGACGATTACATGGACTATTACAATAATCAGCGTTACCAGTGGCGCCTGGCAAAACTCTCGCCAAATGAATACTATCAGTTCGTCACGAGTGGGACCTACCCACTGGATATCCCAAACACACCGGCGCCACCAGCATATGAGAAGCAGCCGGAAGAGCTGGGCATTCACGCAGCCGAAAAGAAAACCGAAAACAATTAAACCCTGCATCACCATGCGCAAGGAGCGGAACCGTTGTCAGGGGAACCGTGGGATACCGCAGCCCGGCACGTTTTTGGCCGGGTGAGGATATGCCGCGAAAGTCCCTTGACATAAGGTTCACGGATTACCCTTTTATAAGGAAAAAGGATTAATTTGTAAACCTTATTATACATGCCAATTATTTGATGGATGCAGGTGTTTTGAAAGTGATAAAAAAGTCAAATGGATTTGAATTTACGAATCCGGGTATTCTGAAGATTCCACTGGAGGATATTTACCGGGGAGGAAATTCAAAATCAAGAAACCCGCACATGCAGACCATACTGAGAATGGTTGGATTTGGGGACAATGCGGGGTCCGGATTTCCATCCATATTGGCAACTTGGAAAGAGGAAGGCTGGGTAAAACCAGAACTGATAGAAAATACAGCTCTTAATCAGGTGACGCTTTATCTAAAAATGATTCCGAAACATGGAGAACAATCAGCAAAAAAAACAGCAGAAAAATTAGCAGAATCAGCAGAAAAATCAGCAGAAATGCAAGAGACGCTGTTATCTGAAAGGCAGAAACAGATACTTGCGTGCATGGAATTAGAAGTATTGTATAGAAGGTATATAAGGATGGAATAAAGTAAGGAATAATGTGAAATGTGCCAATGGGATAAATATTTTATTCAAATTGCGGTCTAGGATTTGTTATGTATAAGACAAAAATCAGCATTTGATCGGTATATATGATTACATTTAATGCTTAGGAGGAGAAAGTGAAAAATGGTTGAGCCTTCAAAAAGGGACTGGAAATTATATAGAGAGAAAATTGGTGGATGGCAGGAACATTATATGGAAAAGCTGGTCAAGGAATATGCGGACTATTTATGTAGCGACTTGCCTGCATCTACCAAGTTTTGGGAAATAGAGAAAAGGATTAAGAGAGATCGGAAAATGCCGGGTGTCTGTATTGAGTTAAGAAAATCTGACATGTTTTGGGACATTGCAGGACTAATTAACGATAAAGTTATCTCAATGGATGATTTAGAAGAATTTAGTGATGATTTAAAAGAAGCAGTAGCCCTGATTTTGAGGAGATGAAAAATTGTATTGTTCTTTGTATAAACGAGAGAGTGGTGGTTATGTTGGCAGAAAAAATAAGTTTTTAGTCCTTACTTGACAGAAGAACAGACAATCTCCAAATGGGAAACAGATGAAACGCTGCCGGATATCCGTCAGTCGAAACGGCTTGCGGTTCTGTACGGGGTGTCACTGGATGAGCTGGTCAGGTTTGATATTAACATCAAAGAGATACAGGAGGTATTGTGTATAAAACAAATAACTTAAAAATAGAAAAGACTTGCTTTTTGGAAAATTTTACTATAGAATAAAAATCACAATGAGTCATTCGTTGTAAAAATCACCAAATTTAAAAAGCAACAAGGAAAGGGAGGGAATTTATGTTACAAAAAATGAAAAAACTGTTGTCTGTATTTCTGGCACTGGCATTGATGCTTGGCGTGGCTGGCGTGCCGCTGGATCAGGTGCAGGCAGCAGAAGGGGATGTCGTCATTACCCTGTTAGAAACGACAGATATTCACGGACATCTTGTTGAGACACCCGGCAGTGACAAAGCAGAGTATCAGTATCGGATGGCTTATATGGCAAAGCTGTTTAACGATTACCGTGCAAAAGGAGAAGTCATTGCATTAAACGGCGGAGATACTTTCCAGGGAACGCCGCTGTCAAATCTTTCGTTTGGAAAATACCTGATCCAGGCGCTGGACGCAATGAAATTTGACGCATCGGCAGTCGGAAATCATGAATTTGACTGGGGTATTGAAAAAGTGACGACCAGCCAGGCAACGCTTGCAGACAGCCAGATACCAATGTTAGCCTGCAATATCTTTGTAAAAGAAACTGGAAAACCGGTTGATTTTGCAAAGCCATATACGGTTATCGAAAGAAGCGGCAAAAAGATCGCCGTCATCGGCTGGGCAGACGAGTATTCGGCAGATATTATGGCTGAGCGGATTGCGCCTTATACCATCAGCGAGGATGCGACTTTAGTCAATAACCTTGCAAAAGAGTTAAAGACAAAAGGAGAAGCAGACGCAGTGATCGTACTGGCACACGACGATGCGCAGGAAGCGGTAGAGAAGTTTGAAGCCGGCCATATTGACGTCGTGTTTGGCGGACATTCCCATCAGATCAAAGTCGGCACAGGAAGCAACGGCATTCCTTACGGCCAGGGCAATCGGGAAGCAAGAGGCTATGCAATGGCAACGATGACAATCGGCGCTGACAACAAAGTGTCTGTAACGACACCGGAATATATGGATATTTATGAGAACTCTGATCAGTTAAAATATACAGAGGCAAACAAAGGTGATTTTGACGAAGCAATTCTTAAGATTTCCAACACGGCAGTGGACGAGGTAGCTCCGCTTTTGAATCAGGAAATCGCAGAACTCCCGGTAGCGCTGGACCGGACTTTAATCGAAGGAACGCTTACATCTGTAATGGGTAACTGGATTACGGATATGATGCGTTATGAGGAAGGTGTGGATTTCGCATTCTGCAACGACGGCGGTATTCGTACCAATTTTGAAGCAAAGAAACTGACCGTGAACGATATTTATACGGTAGCTCCGTTTGGCAACCTGATTTATAAGATTGAAATGACCGGCACACAGATCGTAAAACTGTTAGAGCAGGTCGTAGGCAACGATTCTTCCAATATGCAGATGTCTGGTCTGACTGCAAAATACGACCTGACTCTTCCGGAAGATCAGCAGGTATTTGACGTATGTCTTGCAGACGGCACGCCAATCGATCCGGAAAAAACTTATACGCTTGTAACAAACGAATATCTGGCAACGGGCGGAAACAAATATACGGCATTTGCAGAAGACCGCGTATCTTCTGTAAATACAAATGTTGCAGATAATATTTCCCTGATTGAGAAAGTCACAAAACTCGGCAAGGAAGGTCCGCTTGTAATCGACACTGCGCCACGTTTTGTAGAAGCTGCCAAACCGGCGGAAGTTCCAAGTGTCTCCGACAAAAAGACGGCATATGTGGGACGGAAATTTACCATTCAGATCAATGGACTGGCAGAAGGCGCAAAAGTAGTATATAGCTCGAACAACAAAAAAGCGGCTGTTGTCGATAAAAACGGCAAAGTAACTGCAAAGGCAAAAGGAACGGCTGTTATTACCGCAAAGGTAACGCAGAACGATACGACTTATAAGTTAAAGATCAAAGTTACCGTTAAAAATCCTGTGATTAAGATGACAGCTTCCACAAAACAGCTGACAGTTGGACAGACTTATACGTTTAAAGCAAAGGCATACGGCCTTAAAGGTGACATTACATGGACATCTTCAAATAAGGCGGTAGCGTCTGTAACAGCAAAAGGAAAAGTAACGGCAAAAGCAGCCGGCACAACTTCGATTCAGGCGCAGGTAAATGGAAAGAGCGTTTCCTGCAAGCTCACGGTAAAGAAGAAATAACGTAAATTCATACAGGAAACCAGATGTTACATTTGCGTATGTAAAAACATCAGGTTAAACAAAATTGTGATAGTATGTTTTTGAAAGAGCAGCAGTTATACTGCTGCTCTTTTAATGCTATACGTATTTTCTTTAAAACTTACGTGCTGTATCAGATAAAATACAAAAAATCTGCATTTCGAGGTTTTCTTTAAACACCTTCCTGCAGACAAATTTGGAACAGCGCGATTTTTAACGACAGGCAAACGCTGCCGGAAGGATTCGCCAGTTTTCTCTGATTTTAAATTCCCGATCAATTTCTCACAAATTTTTCTTGCACTCAGCGATACTCTGCGCTATAATAGGTGCAGTCTGAATATGTAAATGCGAAGAAGGTGGCATAACGCAGCTGAAGGCTGATACCGCTGACAGAGAGAAAAAGTGAGGCGCTGAGAGCTTTTTCCGGGACGGGCAGTTTTTGGATTTCACACTGGAGCAGTCTGGATGAACCTGTAACGTCTGATACGTCAGACCGGTAGTTCGGAACGTTCATACACGTTACGTATGTCAAGTGCCTGATCTGGAGAAACGATCAGGAAACAGGGTGGTACCGCGGAATAACTTCGTCCCTTTTTAGGGATGGGGTTTTTTTATTTTATTTTTTCGATAAGGAGAATTCGCATATGAAGGAAAAACTGCAAAAAATCAAAGAAGAGGCGATTCGTCAGATACAGGCTTCGGAGGGATTGTCCGGATTAAACGACGTTCGGGTAGCGTTTCTTGGCAAAAAGGGAGAACTGACCGCCGTCTTAAAGAGTATGAAAGACGTGCTGCCGCAGGATCGGCCGGCAGTCGGCCAGCTTGTCAATGAGACGAGAGCTGCGATCGAAGAAATGCTGGAAGAGACGAAAAAAAAGCTGGAAGAGGCTGAATTAAATTTCCGCTTAAAACAGGAAGTGATCGATGTAACGCTCCCGGCAAAGAAAAACCGTATCGGGCACCGGCATCCGAATACGATCGCACTGGAAGAAGTGGAACGTATTTTTGTAGGTATGGGCTACGAAGTCGTGGAAGGTCCGGAGATAGAGTATGATTACTATAATTTTGAAGCGTTAAACATCCCTGCGGATCATCCGGCAAAGGATGAACAGGATACATTTTATATTAACAATCAGATCTTATTGCGTACACAGACTTCACCGGTTCAGGTACGTACCATGGAGAGCCGGCCGCTGCCGATTCGCATGATTGCTCCGGGCAGAGTATTTCGTTCCGACGAAGTCGATGCCACGCATTCCCCATCGTTCCATCAGATTGAAGGAATGGTCATCGACAGGCACATTACGTTTGCAGATCTGAAAGGAACGCTCGCGGAGTTTGCAAAAGAATTGTTTGGAAAAGATACGAAAGTAAAGTTCCGTCCGCATCATTTCCCATTTACCGAACCAAGCGCGGAAGTGGACGTCACCTGCTTTAAATGCGGGGGCAGCGGCTGTCGTTTTTGTAAAGGCAGCGGCTGGATTGAGATTTTGGGATGTGGGATGATTCATCCAAAAGTACTTAAAATGAGCGGTATCGACCCAGAGGAGTATTCCGGGTTTGCATTTGGCGTCGGTCTGGAACGAATTGCGCTGCTGAAATATGAAATTGACGACATGCGTCTTTTGTATGAAAATGACGACAGATTTTTGTCACAGTTTTAACAGATAGAAAGACAAAGTAAGAAAATATTGGAGGAAATGACATGAATACTTCTTTAAAGTGGATCAAAGATCTGGTGCCGGGACTGCAGGCGACACCGCAGGAATATGCGGACGCCATGACGCTGTCCGGTACGAAAGCAGAAGGATATGAAGCGTTTGACAAAGATCTTTGCAACATCGTGATCGGACAGATTCAAAAAATAGAAAAACATCCGGATGCAGATAAACTGGTCGTTTGTCAGGTAGACGTTGGACAGGAAGAGCCTGTGCAGATCGTAACCGGAGCGCCAAATGTCAAAGAGGGCCAGAAAGTTCCGGTTGTGCTGGATGGCGGCCGCGTGGCAGGCGGTCATGACGGTTCAAAGACCGAGGGCGGCATCAAAATAAAAAAAGGAAAATTAAGAGGCGTCGTATCAAACGGGATGATGTGTTCCATCGAAGAGCTTGGTTCTTCCAAAGATATGTATCCCAACGCGCCTGAAGAAGGTATCTACATTTTTGACGACAGCGTAACCGTCGGCGCAGACGCGGTAAAACAGCTTGGACTGGACGACGTATCTGTCGAGTATGAAATTACGTCCAATCGTGTGGACTGTTTTAGCGTCCTTGGTATTGCAAGAGAAGCAGCGGCAACGTTTGATCTGCCTTTTCAGCCTCCGGTAGTGACACCGACCGGAAATGCAGAGGATGTGAACGATTATATCAAAGTCCGCGTGGATGATCTGACACTTTGTCCGCGTTATACAGCCCGCGTCGTAAAAAATATCCGGATCGAACCGTCGCCGGAATGGATGCAGCGCAGGCTGATGGCACAGGGGATTCGCCCGATCAATAATATCGTCGATATTACAAACTATGTGATGGAAGAATACGGCCAGCCAATGCATGCCTATGATCTGGACACGATTGCAGGAAAACAGATTATCGTACGGCGGGCAGAGCAAAACGAGACATTTGTCACACTGGACGGACAGGAACGTGTACTGGACGATACGGTGCTGATGATCTGCGACGCGGACAAACCAGTCGGCATTGCCGGGATTATGGGCGGTGAAAATTCAATGATCACGGACAATGTCACGACTATGCTGTTTGAAGCCGCATGCTTTGACGGCACCAATATCCGCCGCTCGTCCAAAAAGATCGGTATGCGGACCGATGCGTCTGGCAAATTTGAAAAAGGACTGGATCCAAACAATGCGATGGATGCTATGAACCGCGCCTGCCAGCTGATCGAACAGCTTGGCGCAGGGGAAGTAGTCGGAGGCGCCGTAGACGTTTATCCGGACAAAAAAGAAGGAAGACGGATTTTGTTTGAGCCTGACAAATATAACCGTCTGCTCGGCACCAGTCTTGCACCGGAGCAAATGCTTGCTTATTTTAAAAAGATCGATCTTGGCTATGATGCAAATACGAGCGAAGTACTGATTCCGTCCCGGAGACAGGATCTGGAATGCGGTGCGGATCTGGCAGAGGAGGTAGCGAGATTTTATGGTTATGATAAAATCGAAACGACACTGCCGTCCGGTGAAGCAACTACCGGTAAGCTGTCGTTTAAGCTGCGTGTAGAGGCAGTGGCCAGAGATGTGGCGGAATACTGCGGATTCAGCCAGGGTATGGTATATTCGTTCGAAAGTCCGAAAGTATTTGACAAGCTGCTGCTGCCAAAAGATTCGCCGCTTCGCCAGGCAGTCGTGATCTCAAATCCGCTTGGCGAGGACTTTAGCATTATGCGTACGATTTCGCTGAACGGAATGCTTACGTCCTTAGCGACAAATTACAACAGAAGAAACAAAGATGTGCGCCTGTACGAGCTTGGCAATATTTATCTGCCAAAAGAGCTGCCGCTTGCCGAGCTGCCGGACGAGCGGATGCAGTTTACGCTCGGCATGTACGGAGAAGGTGATTTCTTCACGATGAAAGGCGTTATCGAAGAATTTTTACAGCAGGCAGGTATGCATAAAAAGCCGGAATACGATCCGAACGCCGAAAAGCCGTTCCTGCATCCGGGCAGACAGGCAAACGTTTGCTATGACGGTCAGGTCATTGGCTATTTTGGCGAAGTGCATCCGACGGTAGCGGCCAATTACTCGATGAAAGAGCGGGTTTATGTAGCAGTGATCGATATGCCGTTCGTTGTAAAGATGGCGGATTTTGACCGCAAATATACCGGTATCGCAAAGTTTCCGGCAGTTACCAGAGATCTGAGTATGGTCTGCCCGAAGCAGATTTTAGCCGGCGATATTGAAAAAATCATTGAAAGCAACGGCGGAAGTTATCTGGAGAGCTATCGGCTGTTTGATATCTACGAAGGGAATCAGATTAAGCTGGGATATAAATCTTTGGCCTATTCGATTACTTTCCGCGCGTCAGACCGTACGCTGGACGACGAGGCAGTCAGCGAGCCAGTTCAAAAGATTATCAAAGCGCTCGAAGAAACAGGCGTCGAACTTCGAAAATAAAATAAAGATGGATAGATCATTATGGATGTAAAAGATTTCTATTATGAACTTCCGAAAGAACTGATTGCACAGGATCCGCTGTCCGACCGTTCCAGCTCCAGACTTATGGTGCTTGGACGGGAGGACGGCTCCATAGAACATCATGTATTTCGGGAGATTACAAATTATCTGGATCCGGGAGACTGTCTGGTCATTAACAATACGAAAGTACTTCCGGCACGCTTATACGGCCAAAAAGAAGGCACGCAGGCCGGCATCGAGCTGCTGCTGTTAAGACGCTTACAGGGCGACTGCTGGGAAACGCTGGTAAAGCCGGGGAAAAAAGCAAAAACCGGAACCAGAATACAGTTTGGCGAAGGCCTGTTAACCGCAGAAGTGATCGATATCGCAGAAGAAGGCAACCGGATCATTCAGTTTTCCTATCATGGGATTTTTGAAGAGATTCTGGATCAGCTTGGAGAAATGCCGCTGCCGCCTTATATCACGCATCGTCTGCAGGACAGGCAGCGTTATCAGACCGTCTATGCGACACAGGAAGGCTCCGCGGCAGCGCCGACTGCCGGACTGCATTTTACGCCGCAGCTGTTAGAGCAGATTCAGGACAAAGGCGTAGAGATCGCGCAGGTAACGCTTCACGTGGGGCTTGGGACGTTTCGGCCGGTGAAAGTGGATCAGGTGTCCGATCATCATATGCATTCGGAATATTATGAGATTACACAGGAACAGGCCGATAAGATCAACCGCGCAAAAGACAGCGGACACCGCGTCATAGCCGTAGGTACGACAAGTACCCGCACGCTCGAATCTGTGGCAGATGCGGACGGACATGTAAAAGCAGCCGGCGGCTGGACGCAGATTTTTATTTATCCAGGATACCAGTTTCGATGCATCGACGGACTGATTACAAACTTCCATCTGCCGGAATCTACGCTGATTATGCTTGTCAGCGCGCTGGCAGGAAGAGAACATGTTCTGGAGGCATATAAACAGGCGGTTTTGGAAAAATATCGGTTTTTTAGTTTTGGAGACGCGATGTACATCGGCTGAGCAAAAATCGGAACCTGACCTGTGCAAAATTGGACGAATACGATTTTCAGGATGGCATAGATTGTAATAATAAGGAAGAGATTGTCATGGCATATATTAAAAGAGCTGCAGAAGATACGATTGAACGGGTCTCTAAAATGTTTCCCGTGCTGTTAGTGACGGGCCCCAGGCAGGTTGGAAAAACGACTCTGCTGCAACAAATGGCCAAAATACAGCAAAGCGCAGGAGTGGAGCGGAAATATGTAACTTTGGATGATCCCGATGTCAGATATTTGGCAAAGCGTGATCCGGCACTATTTTTACAGAGGTATTCTCCACCGGTTCTGATCGACGAAATTCAGTACGCAACGGAGCTGCTGCCTTACATCAAAATGAGTGCGGACCGAACAAAAATGAAAGGCGGCTTCTGGATTACCGGATCTCAGGTCTTTCGTTTGATGAAAAATGTAAGTGAAAGCCTTGCGGGGCGGGCTGGTATTGTGAATTTATTAGGATTATCGGATGCGGAAATTTATCAGGAGCCAGGCGAACCGTATCAGACAGACGCGGCATACCTGATGAAACGCTTATCGGTAAGAACTCCTAAGAGTTTAAACGAAATTTACAGCCGAATTTTCAAAGGGTCTATGCCAGAGCTTTACGCAGATGAAACCGTAGATTGGGAGACCTGGTACCGCTCCTATGTAGACACGTATCTGCAGAGAGATATTCGCGATCTTGCACAGGTTGCAGATGAAATGCAGTTTTACAATTTTATGACGATTGTTGCCGCCCATACCTCCAAACCTGTCATATATGAAGAACTGGCAGGCGCTGCCGGTATTTCAGCGTCAACAGCGAAAAAATGGCTTTCCGTTTTGATATCGTCTCATGTGATCACCCTTGTACCGCCATACCACAACAATGCGCTAAAGCGCGTTGTTAAAATGCCGCTCCTGCACTTTTTAGATACCGGACTTGCAGCTTATCTGTTAAAATGGGGAAATTCCCAGGCACTGGAAAGAGGCGCCATGTCTGGGGCGTTCTTTGAAAGTTATGTGTTTTCAGAAATCTATAAGAGTTATCTGAACGCAGGGAAAGAACCTCCTATTTATTATTATCGTGATAAAGACCGAAAAGAAATAGACCTGTTGATTTATCAAAACGGCGTGCTTTCTCCGATAGAGATCAAAAAAGCAGCGTCTCCGGGAAAAACAGCCATTAAGAATTTTAACGTATTAGAGCCTGTTACCCGCGAAGAATCGTTCGGAGGTTTGGAATCCCTGAAAGTAGAGATTGGAACAGGAAATGTCATATGCATGGCGAGCGATTTGCTGCCTGTGGATGCAAAAAACTGGTATGTACCGGTCTGGTTAATCTAATGCTCTGGATACATGGAAACGCTGCAGAAAAAGGAGGAACCTGAAATGAGCGCACTTATTTATTTCGCTTCAGATGCTCCGTTAAAAGAGTGGGAAAGTCCGCACAACCGGATGATGTCTGTAAACGAAGCGCTGGCAGCAGGCATCGAAATTCCAGATATTCTGGATCTGGATGCCGTCGATAAAGACGATCCGCATATGCTGCTCTGGTCGGACAGTTATGTAAAAAAGGAAGACACAGGCATATTGGAAGACAGCGGGTTTGACGACGATATTTCCATTCGCGCCATGGAAAAATCTGAGGATGTATTAACGGAAAAGAACTACTGCGCCTGTCTGGAATGGCCAGGCTTCACGAAAGGACGCGCACAGCGTCTGATTACTTATATCAGGGAACATTTAACATCCGCTCAGGAGATCGAATTGTGGCATATCTGGATGGGAAGCTCGTATCCGCCGCCGCAGATTCAAAAATCGTACATCCGGCTGGAAGAACTGCATACGGATGTTATCGAAAAGCTGTATCACTGTGAAGCCGGACAGGGACAGCCGGTTGCCGGTTATGTAAAAATACAGCCAGATCAGGGGATTACAGAAGAGGAGCTGGAGCGCGAAATCCACTATTGTATTGTGATTCAGAAAAGCCAGGCTGACAGATGCTGAACAAATCTGACCGTTAGCAGGCGTATGGGAGGAAAATAAAATGCCGCAGGGAATCCTGCTTCATCAGGGAGAGAACGGATATACGTATTTAAAAAAGATTTTTCAGTCCATGCACGATTTTCAGAAAGATTATAACTGGCTGATTACCGACTGTGAGGCATACCCTGAAAATCCCAAACACGCTGCCCGTTTGTACCAGTCCTGACACGGCGGTTATACATGGATGAGCGGAGGAGAACTGACCAGGCTCATATATGAAGACGATTTTCAGTGGATATGGGCCGTGTTATCCGGCTTTGCTCCTACCTGTTCCATAGAAGACGTGCTTAAATATCCGCTGCCCTGCATTCGCAACGCTGACAACGATTGGAACAAGGCATACGGTATACAGCATCCTCTGGCATCCGTGGAGCTGTCAGCCTGGGACAGCAGCTATACGATATTTTTTAGTCATAATAAATCTCTGATGCAGCGATTTCAACAGTCGTTTCCTTTGGGCGAAAATCTTACAAAGCAAACGGATTCCGGTGCTGGTTCCCATGGTATATAAAAAAACAAAACAAATCTGTAACAATCGGTCAGATTTGTTTTGTTTTTTATATGCGGATGTTTAATCTGTCCAGTTCATACGTCCGTATCGTTTGGTAACAGATACAATCTCTTCCAAAAGCGCGTCTGAAAGGTCTTTTTTTGTCATCCGCCATCTCCAGTTCGTACCTACCGTAGAAGGCTTATTGGTGCGGCAGTCGTTGTCCAGACCCATATAATCCTGCATCGGAATGATACACATCTTTGCGCTGCTGCGCATTACGAGCGAGATAAACGACCGATAGAGCAGCTTCTGCGGCGTATGCTGGTCACAAAGATAATCTCTTGCAAGCTGACGTTCTTCTTTTTTGATAGAAGTAAACCAGCCGGCAATTGTCTCATTGTCATGCGTACCGGTGTATGCGACGCAGTTTTCGATGTAATTATGCGGCAGGTAGTCGTTGGCGGAGCCGGAA
Organism: uncultured Eubacterium sp.; assembly: GCA_910577225.1. Taxonomy (GTDB): domain Bacteria; phylum Bacillota; class Clostridia; order Lachnospirales; family Lachnospiraceae; genus Eubacterium_J. The sequence goes on from CAJTMV010000004.1 coordinate 131,945, forward strand.
TCCCTGGAATCAAACGCAAACTCCAGTACCTTCATGCCCGGGAAACCGCTGTCAGATACGAGCTGACGCACGGAATCTGTTACATAGCCAAGGTCTTCCGCAATAACGTCATGTTTACCCAGATGGCGCTCCATACAGCGAAACAGCTCGATGCCCGGACCTTTTTCCCAATGTCCGTTGACCGCGGATGCTTCGCCGAACGGAATGGAATAATACTCGTCAAAACCGCGAAAATGATCGATCCGCAGGACATCATACATTTGAAAGCAAAAGTACAGGCGGGACATCCACCATGCGTAGTCCGTACTGCGGTGATAATCCCAGCGATAGAGCGGATTCCCCCAGAGCTGTCCGTCCGCAGAAAAGCCGTCCGGCGGACAGCCTGCAACCGCATATGGTACGTTGTTCTCATCCAGCTGGAACAGCTCCGGATGCGCCCAGGCATCTGCGCTGTCCATTGCAACGTAAATCGGAATATCGCCGATAATACGAATGCCTGCTTCATTGACATATGCTTTTAACGCCTTCCACTGTTTAAAAAACTGAAACTGCATATATTGCTGAAATTCAATTTCAAAATACAGCTCCTTGCGGTAGTAATCCATCGAATAACCATAACGCAGACGGATGTCTTGTGGCCATTCGTTCCATGGCACGCCGTCGAAACGGTCTTTTAATGCCATAAACAAGGCATAGTCGGACAGCCACCAGTTGTTTTCAGACACAAACCGCTGGTAATCCGGATTTTCGGATATGTTGCTGCGTTCGTAGGCTTTGTGCAGCAAAGGGTAGCGGCTTTGATACATTTTTTCATAATCGATGTCATCTGGCCGTGTTCCAAAATCGGCCTCGTCGCATTCTTCCTTCGTCAGAACTTCTTCTTCGATCAGCGTTTCCAGACTGATAAAGTAAGGATTTCCGGCAAATGTGGAAAAGGACTGATAAGGGGAGTCGCCATAACTGGTCGGGCCAAGCGGCAGAATCTGCCAGTAAGTCTGACCAGCTTTTTTCAGCCAGTCAGCAAAATCATAGGCGCTTTTGGAAAAACAGCCGATGCCGTATTTTGACGGCAGACTTGTAATCGGGAGTAAAATTCCCGCTGCTCGATTCATAGATAAGTCCTCCTTTACTACGGGGCAGACGTTATACCGGTCTTAACCATGACGCCAAAGTGATCAGACACTTCCGGTTCGTTTTGCCCGTTAAATATCACCGTGGAACTTTGCACGGGTATGGAGCGGCTGCACCAGATATGATCCATGCGCATTCCATCCGGCATCGTTTCACTTTCACAAAAAGAACGCCAGCCGTCGATACAGCCGCGGACAGTAATCCCGCCGTCCTTTTTTTGTGCCAGCTGGTACGTATCGTACCAGCCGCTTTTTTGGATACAGTCATATCCCTGTCCGCGAAACTGTGCAGGACTGTTAAAATCACCCATCAGCCAGAGATTGGAATGATCGTTCTTTTTGTCCTGCAGATGAGCGGCAAGCCGTTCCCACTGCGCGGCGAACGGTTCTTCTTCATCCTGCCACCATCCCATATGGAGCGTATAAAACCAGTCTTTGCCGCCTTTAGGAAGAATACCGAGCGCCTTGCGCGTCTTCCAATTATTGTAATCCTGACAGCCGCTGATAAAGAACGACTCGGCCGCGGCGATGTTTTCTTTGCAAAACAGCGCCATTCCTTCGTCGTATTTTCCATATCCGATCTTGGCAGAGATCCAGGTCCAGGAGTAGTTAAGACCTCGTGCACGAAGCCGGCTGGCAGTCTGTGCCGCGTGGTTGTCTTCCCGGATCGTTACGGATTCGCCGTTACACGGATAATATCCTTCCAAAAGCTGCGCATCCGCACATGGAGCCGTCACGGACTGATTGACTTCCTGCAGGGCGAGAATATCCGGCTGCTTTTGCACCATTGCTTCGATAAACCGTTCCAGTTTTTCTTCATAATGCGCTTCCTGCAGGCTGTGTGTATTTAAAGTTAACAGTTTCATAAACGATCGTCTCCTGAATCATAATTACAGGATATGAGAATCCTGCGTTGAATCATTATAAAATATCGTTAATATCTGATTTGAGTACGTCTGCTTTCGGACCGTAGATGGCCTGAATGCCGTTATCTTTTTTCACCAGTCCGAGCGCGCCTTCTGCCTTCCATGCAGCGGTATCAGCTACCTTTTCCGGATCTTTGACCGTTACGCGAAGACGGGTCATGCAGGCGTCTACAAGCGTAATATTCTCACGTCCGCCCAAAAGTGCGATAATACGTTCCGGCTGGCTGTTTGCGCCGCTGCCGCCGCTGGATTTGGAAGAGGACGCGTTTTCATCTTCGTTATCATCCGTATAGTTGCCAAGACGGCCGGGAGTCGCGAAATTTAACTTTCCGATCATAAAATAAGCGACAACATAACCAATGACAAAAAAGGCCACGCAGCAGATAACAAAATGAATAATATCTCCGCCAAGACCGGCTTTTAACGACATTGGCACACGGGTTAAAAATTCCAGGTTTCCAAACGAGTGCAGTCTTAAGTCGATAACGCCTGCCATTGCAAACGCACATCCCTGCAGCACCGCATATACGACATACAGCGGAAGTGCGCAGAACATAAACATAAATTCCAGAGGTTCCGTAACGCCTGTTAAAAATACAGCCAGTACGGTAGAAAAGAACATGGATTTGTAATTCTTTTTCTTGTCTGGGTCTACGCGGCGGAACATCGCAAGCGCGATACCAAGCAGCAGACCGGTAGCGCCGATCATCTGGCCGACTTTAAAACGAGCCGGTGTAACGGTAGCCATCAGATTTTCATAAGAAGCAAGATCTCCCGCGTCTTTAAAGTTAATCAGGTCTGTCACCCATGCCAGCCAGAGCGGATCCTGTCCAAATACTTCAGAACCTGCGTTGATGCCTGTCTGAATCAGATAGGTTCCGCCAAAAGAAGTATAATTCATTGGAATCGTAAGCATATGATGCAGTCCGAACGGAAGCAGCAGACGCTCCAGTGTTCCGTAAATAAATGGCGCAAATACCGGAGAAGAAGTAGAAGAATTTGCAATCCATACGCCAAAGGAATTAATACCTGTTTGTACAACCGGCCAGAGCACTGCCATTACCAGGGAAATTACCGTAGAGTAGGCAATCACGGCAAGCGGAACAAAACGTTTTCCGTTAAAGAACGATAAGGCATCCGGCAGCTTGCGGAAGTTGTAATATTTGTTGTAGACAACGCCGCCGACAAAGCCGGCAATAATACCGACAAACACACCCATGTTCAGGGCAGGCGCGCCAAGTACGGACGTAAAATAATTTTCGACAAGCATTTCCTGTCCGAATAAAGAGGTTACGGTAGCGCCGGGTTCATTTAACATCGCGCTTGTAACGCCGAATGCGGCGCCAGTGATACAGTTAATTAAAATAAAAGAAATAATGGCTGCAAATGCGCCGCCGGCACGTTCCTTTGCCCAGGAGCCGCCGATCGCAGCCGCAAATAAAATATGCAGGTTGTTAATAATCGCCCAGCCGATATTTTCCATGGTACTGCCGACCAGCTGGATAGCCGATATGTCGCCTCCCGCCATCTGTACCAGTTTGCCGACGCTGAGCATCAGGCCGGCCGCCGGCATAACCGCGATAACGGTCATTAATACTTTGCCCAGTTTCTGAAGAAAATCAAAATTAATGCCCGCTTTTTTCTTTTCCGGCGCAGCGGTCTGCGTGTCGGCTGGTCTGGCTGCCGGCTGCGGCGCCGGCGCTTTTTGCGCTTCCGTTTCGTCTGCCGTTACGGTAATGACCGCATCCTGTCCGGCTTTTACCTTGCCGGAACAAGACTGCATCTTTTTGTCATCCATACCGTCGCAGATGAGCACAGGCGTAATCAGGTTCAGGTTTTTGCTCTTTAAAAAGGAAAGATCTGCTTCGGCGATCAGATCTCCGACCTTTACCTGATCTCCCTCACTGATATGTACCGTAAATCCTTCGCCGTTTAAGCCGACGGTTTCCAGGCCGACATGTACAAGTACATCCAGGCCGTCCTCTGACTGAAAACCGTATGCATGTCTGGTTGCCGCTACAGTCGCAACCACGCCGTTGACCGGACTGTAGACTTTGCCGTCTTCTGGCAGAATGGCAATACCATCTCCCAGCGCTTTTTCTGAAAACACCGGATCCGGAACCTGTTCCAGTGCAACGATTTCTCCCGTCAGGGGAGCAATGATTGAAATACTGCCCATTTTTAGAATCCTCCGTTTCTTTATCGTTTATTTAGGTAGTATTAGCTGCGTTTCGCACAAAATTGTGCAAAAATAACGAAATAATCACGTTATTTTTTGCGCTGTTTTTGCGCGTCTTTTACGCAAACCGTTAAAATAACTGTACATCATTTATAACAAAAACGCAATGCAAAATCTGTAATTCACCTAATTTTTTACATTTTGCATACCAATGATACCATAATTTTATACAAAATGACTACTCGAAGATCGCCGAACGGTTGACTTTTTCTGAATTTTTATATAATATTCTATATATACGGTAGCGCGTTTATTTATGGAAGAAGAAGGAGTACAATTTATGGCTGTTACGATCAAAGATGTTGCCGCACTGGCAGGCGTATCCCCGTCCACAGTATCCAGAACCTGTAAGGACCATCCGTCCATTAGCAGGGAGACAAAAGAAAAAGTCCGGCGTGCCATGGCAGAGCTTGGCTATGAACCGAATATTCAGCCGGCTGGCGCCGGCCAGCCGCCGCAGTTAATCAGCGTAATTCTTCCGCCTTCTTCCAGAGATGTATACGAGAATGCATTTTATCTGGAAGCAGTCCGCGGAATCAGCCAGTTTTGCAACGGTCGTGAATATATCAGCGCGGTAGTAACCGGAAAAGACGACGGAGAAATCCTGCAGGCTGTCCGTACGCTGGCAAAAGATGAACGTATGGGCGGCTTTATCGTGCTGTATTCCAAGCAGGACGACGCGATTGCAGAGTATTTGTATAACGAAGGCCTTCTCTATGTCCTGATCGGAAAAGCGAAGCAATATGCGAACCAGACCGTTTATATCGATAACGATAACGTATTAGCCGGACAGGAAGCTACAGAATATCTGTATCAGCTGGGACATCGAAGAATTGCTTATGTAGGCAGCGAGCATGTGATGTATTTTTCAGCCGAGCGAAGAGAAGGATATCAGCATGCGCTGCTAAAGCATGGTCTGACGTTCAATCCGGATTACTGTATCGAGGCGGATCGTCTGGCGTTTGATGAAAACGGACTTTTTGAAAAGCTGCTGGAGCGGGAAGAACGGCCGACGGCTGTCGTTGCCAGCGACGATATTCTGGCAGTCGCGCTGGAGCGTACATGCATCCGTATGGGACTTTCCATACCGGAAGATTTGTCTGTCGTATCGTTTAATAATTCCCTGCTGGCACGCATTACTTCTCCGCAGCTGACCTCTGTCGACGTAAACTCTTACCAGCTGGGGATGGAGGCGGCCTCTCAGCTGATTAATCATATCGAAAACCCAAATCTGCTGGCTACAAAGATTATTGTGCCTCATTTTATGGTCGTACGAGGCAGCTGCCGGCAGATTTCGGATAATCATCACACGGAATCGTGAGCATGTTTTTGGGAAAGTAAAGTGCAGTGCTTTCAATCAGCGGCTTTTGAGATCGCGTCACAAACGGTTTCAAACGCCGCTTTTGATTTAAAATACGAATTGTACCAAAAAAACTGCGATTTATGCCGATCGAATAGAATTTGCCGGCTTCGTCGTGTTACTATATACGAAATCATGTCGAAATGAAGGAGGAATCAGGTATGCTGGGAGGCTCATTTTGGATCGCGCTGTTACGCAATACGATCAGCACAGGTTTGATGCTCACGTTTTTTCTGATGCTGGACCGTCCCAAATTATCGATGAAAAAAACGATTGGCTGTTATCTGGCGTTTGGTCTGACGCTGATTACAGGCTACAGTATCTGGTATGTATATGCGAATGACAGTTTTGTTCAGTATGCCGCGTTTTCAACGCTGTTTGTTATCGGAATCTTCTGTATGCTGATGAGCGGAGAAGTTATTTATTTGTCGCTTTATAAAATGGCTCTGGCGTTTTATGTGTTTTCCCTTTGTACATTTTGTGGTGTAGATGTGGCGCGCTGGGGATTTGGCGATAATATTTTCGTCGATATTTTGGTACGTCTGATCTGTATGGTCCTGATTCTTTGGTTTACCTGGAAGAAATTCCGTAAACAGTTTCTGGGAAGCGTGGATTTTTTAATTGAAGAAATGGATCTGTGCAGCTCTGTGACGCTCTTTGTATCCGTAATGCTCGGGGCGATTATGGCTTACTGGCCGAATCTGCAGGGATTTTCTGTCTTTAATATGGTGCGTGCATTTTTGATATTGTTTATGGCAGGCGTGCTGCAGTATACCATTTTGCATTTATATATTCATCTGGGGCAGGAACATCATTATCAGGAAGAAAAAGAACTGATGAAAATCAACGAACAGCTGCTGCGCCGGCAGATGGATCTGATGCGGGAGTCGCAGCAGGAGACGGCAAGACATCGCCATGATATGCGGCACCATATGCTGCTGATACGGGAATACGCGCAAAAAGAAAAGGCGGTCGGACTGCTTGGTTATCTCGATCAGTATGAGGAAGAAATTGAAAACGGCAGTCTGAAAGAAATCTGTGCGAATCAGGCCGTAAACAGTATTTTATCCGCTTATGCGTCCAAAGCAAAGCTAAAGGATATCCGTGTGGAAACAGAAGTCAGTCTGCCGTTTACACTGCCTGTGCGGGACATCGACTGGGTGGCGATCCTTGCGAATATATTTGAAAATGCGATTCATGGATGTCTTTCATCCGGAAGACCCGATCCGCTGATACAGATACAGATTCTAAAGAAAGGCCGTAAAATCAGTATTCAGTGCGTCAACACATGCAGCGAACAGATTACTTTCCTAAAAGGAATCCCTCAGTCAGATACCGGCGGAGGCATTGGCGTATCGAGTATTTTAAAAACGGCGGCCCGTTATCGCGGCGAGACGGACTTTTCTGTCAGAGACGGAGCGTTTGTGACACGGGTGCTTTTGAATGTGCCGCCAGACAATGCATAGCGGCAGCCTCCGGCCGGAAAGGAAACGCTTTATTCATCTGTCGTTTCCCGTCGAATGAAAACCGGCGTGATATTTTTATGGATCAGCGTAGTCTGCGGTTTTGGTCTGCGTTTTTTTCGTTCTTCCATAAGCGTAACGAGTAACGACATTGCTTCATAGGCGATCCGGTCGATCTGCTGACCGATGGTGCTGATCGGCAGGATTGCCTGGCTGGAAGCAGGAGAATCATCAAATCCGATCAGGCGGTACGTATTCGGCAGCGTACCGTATTCCCGAAAGATAATATTTAACATACTGTTCGCATGCGTGTCGTTAGACAGAAACAGGCCTTTTTTCTGGCAGGGATACTTTTTTTTGACATATTCATAAATTTGCTGCATGCACTTATGAATTTCCTGATGCGAATGTCCCAAATCTCTTAAAATAATCTCATGCGGAATCTGATGCTCCTGACAGGTATCCAAAAATCCCTGAATACGCCCATAGGAAGGAACATTTTTAGCCACTTCTGAGTTGATATGCACCAATACGTCGCAGTTATTTTTGATTAAAAGGCTTGTTCCCTGTACGGCGCCCATATAGTTATCCGTGTTGATACTGTTGATATATTCGTCTTCCCGTTCGATGCCGACGACCGGAATGCCAAGATCCGCCAGCTCTCTGGAGGGAATGGTGTGGCTTAGGATAATCATGCCTTCGATCCGATAGGCAAGCAGCTCGTTCAGATATTTCCGCTCGGCTTCTTCTCCGTTTTTGCTCGTAAAGATTAAAAATTTGTAGCCAAATTCCTCATATGTATTTAAAATCTGATTTAACATCTCCGCATAGTAATGCAGATATAAATTCGGCACGATAATGCCGACAAATTCGCTCTTTCCGTTTGCAAATACTTTTGCGAGCTTATTCTCCTGATAGTTTAAATCGGCCAGCGCTCTGGCAATAATTTCCTGATTCTCTACCGTAAGAGAGTCCGGCTGATTAAAGTATCGGGATATGGTAGTTTTCGAAAAATTGGTATATTTTGCAATGTCCGCAAACGTGATCTTTTTCTTATCCATGCAAATACCTCCGGATCTGATAAAATGTTTTTCTGAACGGTATTATAGCAAGGATAGAGAGAAAAAGCAACGATAAAATAACCAGTAAAGTAACCGGTTATTTTTTTGAGTTTTTCATAGAGAAAACTATTGACAATGCCATGGATCAATGATAAAATAAGCACTATAAAGTAACCGGTTACTTAACTGGTAACTTAACTGGTTATTTTAAAGAATTTCCAGGTGTTGCGAAAATAAAAAACAGGCAACCCGACAGCGGCAGTCCGGGAATGAACCGCCCGGAATCAATGACTGCCTGCCGCAGGTATCCTGTGGGAAAGGAGGACGTTATGAAAATACAATATTTAGGCACGGCAGCAGCGGAGGGCTGGCCGGCATTGTTCTGCAGCTGCGAGATCTGTAAGAGGGCGCGAAAGCTGGGAGGAAAAGAGCTTCGTACGAGAACGCAGGCGCTTTTGGATGAAACGATTCTGATCGATTTTCCTCCGGATACGTATACGCATGCGCTGCAGTATTCTCTGCAGCTTGGGCAGATACAGCATCTTCTCATTACCCATTCGCATATGGATCATTTTTTTCCGACCGATCTGATTCACCGGCATGAACATTTCGGGCATGGCGCAAATGGAATACTGCATGTATACGGCAATGAAGCGGTGGAAAAAGCGTTTTACGATGCGGTGCTGATCGACCGGTTTTTGGCGCATCCGCTGGATGATGCGGTCCGTTTTGTAAAAGTGACGCCATTTTGTGATTTTATGGCGGGTGATTATCATATCATTCCGGTCGCGGCAGATCATGATCCAAGAGAAGCCTGTCTGATTTACATCATCGAAAAAGATGGAACGTGTATGCTGTATGGACATGATACAGGTATGAATCTTAGCGCGCAGGCGTGGGACTGCATTTGCAGCCGCAGGTACGATCTGATATCGCTGGACGCAACGATGGGGAAAAAGCAGATTCCGGGTTATCATATGGGACTTGCGGACGATGTAGCGTTCGTCAGACGGCTAAGCGAGCATGGCTGTATCGATCAGAATACAGTCAGGGTTATCAGTCATTTTTCACATAACGGTGAAATGACTCATGAGCAGCTGGAGACATTTGCAAAAGAACACGGGATGACAGCTGCATACGACGGAATGACAGTAACATTTAAAACAGCATGCAAAGGGAGGTAATTATGGATTATCGAAAAGTCGCAGAGCAAATCTATGACAAAGTAGGAAAAAAAGAAAACTTAATCTCCGCCGCACATTGCGCGACGCGGCTTCGCCTTGTGATCGCGGACAACGACAAATGCGACAGTAAAGCCGTTGAAGAAATCGACGGCGTCAAGGGCGTATTTTTCGCTTCCGGTCAGCTTCAGATTATTCTTGGAACCGGAACCGTCAACAAAGTATATGATGAATTTCTAAAAGTGTCCGGTCTTTCCGCGGCTACAAAAGCAGACGTAAAGCAGGCCGCTGCAGCGCAGCAGAATATTTTCAAAAGAGCGATTAAAACACTGGGCGATATCTTTGTGCCGATCATACCGGCTATCGTCGCCAGCGGATTTTTAATGGGCATTATGGAAGCGCTGAACTTTATGGTAAATAACGGGTTTTTAACCCTGAACACCGAGGGTTCTCTGTTTGTATTCGCAAAATTATTCAGTAATGTGGCATATACGTTTCTGCCGATTTTAATTGCGACAAGCGCTGCGAAGGCATTTGGCGGCAATCCTTATCTCGGCGCAGTTATCGGTATGCTGATGATTCATCCGGATCTGCAAAATGCATGGACGGTTGCGACCGAAGGTGTAAACGTCCGTCAGAGCGTCTGGTTTGGATTGTACGAAATCGATCTGATCGGTTACCAGGGACATGTGATTCCGGTCATCATTGCAGTGTGGGTGATGTGTCTGATCGAAAAGAAGCTGCACAAAATAGTGCCGGAAATGTTCGATCTGTTTGTTACGCCTCTGGTAAGCGTATTTGCAACCGGTTATCTGACCTATTCCGTCATCGGTCCGGTCTTTGTAATTATTGAAAATGGAATTATCAGCGGTATTCAGTGGCTGATCGCGCTTCCGCTTGGCATCGGCAGTTTCGTTATGGGCGCGCTCTATGCGCCGACAGTTGTGGCCGGCGTCCATCATATGTATACGATTATCGATGTGGGTCAGCTTGCCAAATATGGCGTTACATACTGGCTGCCTCTGGCATCTGCTGCGAACCTCGCGCAGGGGGCGGCGACGCTTGCGGTTGCTTTAAAGACAAAAAATACAAAAATAAAATCCATGGCGCTTCCGTCTGCGTTTAGCGCGTTTATGGGTATTACAGAACCGGCAATATTCGGTGTAAACATGCGATTTTTTAAGCCGTTTGTCTGCGGCTGTGCCGGAGGCGCCTGCGGCGCGCTGTTTGCGTCCATCGCCCGCCTCGGCGCCAGCGGAACCGGCGTTACCGGACTGTTTGGCGTACTGTTATGTCTGAGTATGCCGCTGCAGTATATCCTGATGATGGCCATTTCAATCGGAGTTTCTTTTACGCTGACCTGGGTATTTGGCTACAAAGACGAAGCGCAGCCGGCTCCGTCGGCAGAACCTGCCGCGGATAAAAATGACGAAGCAAATGATGAAAAAGCAATCTATGCCCCGATACAGGGGAATGTCATACCAAGAGACCAGATTCCGGACGAAACGTTTGCATCCGGCGTGCTGGGCGACGGCGTCGGCATAGAGCCGGAGCTTGGAATCGTCCTCGCACCGTTTGACGGCGAGATATCTTCTCTGGCAGAAACAAAGCATGCCGTCGGTATCAGCGGTCCCAGCGGGATGGAAGTGCTGATACATGTCGGGGTGGATACTGTAAAAATGAAGGGCGACGGATTTACGCTGTTTGTAAGTGAAGGCGAAAAAGTCCGGGCCGGACAAAAACTCATGACGTTTGACATGGAAAAAATCCGTGCGAACGGGTATCCTGCGACTTCAGCCGTATTGCTGACCAATAGCGACGATTATTCGTCCTGTCGGATATTAAAAACAGGTATGACAAAGCAGATGGAGAAAATCGTTACAATCGGCGATGAGTAATCAGCGATACTGTGTAAAGCAGGAAAGGAAACAGCTATGACAAGTCAGACCTTACGGGAAGCGCGCAAATATGAAGAGGCTTCCGAAAAGTTAATCAAACCGGAAGAACGACCGGATTTTCATCTGGCTGCCCGGACAGGCTGGATGAACGATCCCAACGGCTTTTCCCTGTATCAGGGACAATACCATATGTTTTATCAGTACCATCCATACGATTCCCACTGGGGACCGATGCACTGGGGACATGCGGTCAGCAAAGACCTGCTGCACTGGGAATATCTTCCGGCGGCGCTCGCTCCGGACGAATGGTACGATAAGGACGGATGTTTTTCCGGCAGCGCGATAACGCTCGCAGACGGCCGGCATTTGCTGATGTATACCGGAGTCGTGAAAGAACGGCAGAAAAACGGGGAGATGATGGAAGTCCAGACCCAGTGCCTTGCGGTCGGAGACGGCGTCGATTACGAAAAATATGAAAAGAATCCGGTACTGAATGAACAGAATCTGCCGGAAGGATTCAGCCGGTTTGATTTTCGTGATCCCAAAATCTGGCAGAAAGCGGACGGTTCGTACTGCTGTATCATCGGCAACCGGCCGGCGGACGGCAGCGGACAGATCTTATTGTTTACGAGTCCGGACGGATTTCAGTGGAATTATAAAAAAGTGCTGTGTACAAACAACCACCGTTTCGGGCTGATGTGGGAATGTCCGGACTTCTTCGCGCTGGACGGCAAACAGGTGCTTTTAACAAGTCCGCAGGATATGATGCCGCAGGGATTCGAATATCATAATGGAAACGGTACGTTATGTCTGATCGGAACCTATGAAGAACAGACCGATACGTTTACAGAAGAATGCAGTCAGTCGATCGATTACGGCATCGATTTTTATGCGCCGCAGACAGTCCTTTCGCCGGACGGCAGACGAATTATGATCGGCTGGATGCAAAACTGGGATACCTGCGGACTGCGTACGTCAGAGCATCCGCTCTGGTACGGACAGATGAGCCTGCCAAGGGAACTGCATATAAAAAACAACCGACTGTATCAGCTGCCGGTAAAGGAACTGGAACAGCTGCGCGGCAGACAGACGGCCTATCAGAACGTTCCGGTTGCCGGATTTGTGAATCTGGAAGGAATACGGGGACGCAGGACGGATCTTGAGATTCAGATAAGGCCTGCGCAGGGACAACGGCTGTATCGAAAGTTCGCGGTCCGATTCGCACAAAATGAGAAGTATTATACTTCCCTGAGTTTCCGGCCTGAAGAGTCTGTGTTAAAAATAGACCGTAAATTTTCCGGCTCCCGGCGTGCGATTATTCATCAGCGCCGCAGCCTTGTAAATCATACAAACGGATGCCTGAAGCTGCGTCTGATTCTGGACCGGTACAGCGTGGAGGTATTCGTAAACGACGGAGAACAGGTATTGACGGCAACGATGTATACCAGTCAGGAGGCGGACGGTATTTCATTTTTCGCAGACGGGGCGGTAAGCATGGACGTCGTGAAGTATGATTTGGGATAATTGCCGGCTCCAGACACAGAAACGTATCCCTGCAGGCTTTTCAACCGCTGCAGGCAGCCCGGAACAGACAGTTTACACCGCCTGTTCCGGGCTGTCTGTTTCTTTTGCAAAATCAACAGTCAGTCTTACCGTCAGCAGCTTTGAACAGCCATCCGGTAAATCTGCAGCATATCTTTTTCTTCCAGCTTTTTCGCAGAACCTTTCACACCTCCGGCCGCCACGCTGCACATATGCGCCATTGTCTGCAGCTGTTCGTCGGTCGGCGAGATCCCAAGCTCCGTAAGACTTGTCGGCATCTGGATACTGCGGTAAAAATCCTCCATCGCCTCGATGCCTTTTAATGCAACGGCATCTTTGGCATCCGTATCGGTTCCGGCGTCCACAACGCCCATTACCTGCACCGCAAACCGGTAAAATCTGTCCAGACAGTCCCTTCTTACATATCTTGCCCAGCTGCCCCAGATCGCCGCCAGACCCGCGCCATGCGCAACGTCGAACATACCGCCGATTTCATGCTCCAGCCCGTGTGTGGCAAAATCTCCGCCATCGCTGCCGCATCCGGTCAGTCCGTTATGCGACAGACTTCCGGCCCACATCACCTCGGCCCTCGAATCATAATTATCCGGATCATCCCTTAGTATCCGCGCATGTTTCATCACCGTGCGCATCAGCCCTTCGGCAAGCACATCCGTCAGCTCCATATTTCCGCCGTTTGTAAAATAACGCTCCATCGTATGCATTAAAATATCCGTACATCCGCAGGCCGTCTGATACGCCGGCAGCGTCATCGTAAGCTCCGGATTCATCACTGCAAAGACAGGCCTGCACACATCGTGATTGTATCCGCGCTTTACCATTCCCTGATCCTTCGTAATGACGCTGCTGTTGCTCATTTCACTTCCGGATGCGGCGATCGTAAGCACGACTCCGATCGGAAGACACGCGTCTGCCTGTCTCGTATGTTCGTAAAAATCCCACACATCGCCCGCATTGGTCATTCCATAACCAATCGCTTTTGACGAGTCGATGACGCTCCCGCCGCCCACTGCGAGAATAAAATCCACCTGCTCTTTTTTACAAAGATCGATCCCCTCATAGACAAGCGACAGCCGCGGATTTGGAACAACGCCGCCAAGCATGACATAAGAAATTCCTTTCTCATCCAGCGCTTCCTGTATCCGCTTTAGCAAACCGGAACGAATCACACTGCCGCTGCCGTAATGAATCAGAACCTTCTTACAGCCGGTCTTTTGCACGAGTTCGCCGACCCTGCCTTCGGTATGTCTGCCGAAAATCACGCTGGTAGGCGTATAATATTGAAATGAAAACATAATGATAACTCCTTTCAGACACGCGCTAAAATCATTGCATGTTATTTAGGTAACAGTATAAGCAATCTTTTCACAAGTTGCAAGATTTCCGATTGTTTTTTTATTCCACTTATACTATAATACGTTTATTGTCAGCAGACCAGACAACAAACCGCGATTGTTCTTCGTCTCGACGCCGGTATTTTAACGGCTTTGAACGCTGAACAATACCACCGCAAAGGATAAATTAATGAAAGATAGTGAGGTTTCAAACCGATGGCAGAAATCAAAACAGAAGCAACGCCGATGATGCGGCAGTATCTGGAGATCAAGGAAGATTACAAGGACTGCATTTTATTTTATCGACTGGGCGATTTTTACGAAATGTTTTATGACGATGCAGTCAAAGCGTCCAAAGAACTGGAGCTGACGCTGACAGGTAAAAACTGCGGTCTGGAAGAACGGGCGCCGATGTGCGGCGTGCCTTATCATTCGGTAGAAGGTTACCTGAACAAGCTCGTAGAAAAAGGATATAAAGTCGCCATCTGTGAACAGGTCGAAGATCCAAAGCATGCAAGGGGGATCGTCCATCGTGAAGTGATCCGCATCGTAACGCCGGGGACGAATACAAATATGCAGGCGCTGGATGAGTCCAAAAACAATTACATCATGTCGATTGTTTATTTAAACGGCTATTACGGGCTTTCCATCGCGGACGTGACAACCGGCGATTATTATGTGACGCAGGTAGAATCGGATCAGAAGCTGTGTGATGAGATTAATAAATTCACACCTTCGGAGATTGTCTGCAACGAGGCTTTTTATATGAGCGGCACCGATATCGAGGAAATCTGTACGCGGTTAAATATCAGCATATCCGCGCTGGACGCATGGTATTTTTCAGATGAAACGGCCACGTCCACGCTGCTTTCGCATTTTGGGGTTAACAGTGTGGAAGGACTCGGTCTAAAAGATTATCCGTACGGCACGACGGCAGCGGGCGCTTTATTAAAATATCTGTACGAAACACAAAAAAACGAAATGGAACATATGTCGTCCATTCATCCCTACACAACCGGTATGTTTATGGTGATCGACAGCTCGACCAGGCGCAATCTGGAACTCGTAGAAACGATACGGGAAAAGCAAAAAAGAGGTTCCCTGCTTTGGGTGCTGGATAAGACAAAAACGGCGATGGGCGCCCGGACGCTGCGCTCTTATGTCGAACAGCCGTTAATCTGCAGGGAAAAGATCGAAAGCCGTTACGATGCCATCGGGGAACTGAACGATCATCTGATCGACCGCGAAGAGCTGCGCGAATATCTGCGGCCGATTCACGATCTTGAAAGACTCATTACGCGCGTTACCTATCAGACCGCAAATCCGAGAGATCTGCTGGCGCTGAGCAGTTCCATAAAAATGATTGCGCCGTTAAAAAGAATACTGACAGAATTTCAAAGTCCGCTGCTTGTGCAGACGCAGGAAGAAATGGATGCGCTTTCCGATATCGCAAAGCTGATCGACGATTCGATCGAAGAAGAGGCCCCGATTTCCGTACGGGAAGGCGGTATTATTAAAAACGGATATAAAGAAGATATCGACAAGCTGCGGGAAGCCCGTACCAACGGCAAGACCTGGCTGGCGGATATTGAAAAAAAAGAACGGGAAGAAACCGGCATTAAAAATCTAAAAATCAAACACAATAAAGTGTTCGGCTATTATCTGGAAGTAACCAATTCCTATAAAAATCTTGTGCCGGATTATTATGTACGCAGACAGACATTAGCCAATGCCGAGCGTTATATTACCCCAAAGCTCAAAGAACTGGAAGATATGATTCTGGGCGCGGAAGATAAGCTGGTCGTACTGGAGTACAATTATTTTTGCGAAATACGCAAAGCCATTGCAGACCAGGTCGTGCGTATTCAGCAGACCGCCAAAGCGGTCGCCGTATTAGACGTACTCGTATCGCTTGCCGTTGTGGCGGAAGAAAATCACTACTGCCGTCCGAATATCAATGAGCAGGGTGTGATCGATATCCGGGAAGGAAGACATCCGGTCGTGGAAAAAATGATCAGTCACGATATGTTTATTACAAACGATACGTATCTGGACAATGCAGACAGCCGCATTTCGATCATCACAGGCCCCAATATGGCCGGAAAATCGACCTATATGCGGCAGACGGCGCTGATTGTCATGATGGCGCAGATGGGCAGCTATGTGCCTGCAAAGTATGCGGATATCGGACTGGCGGACCGCGTGTTTACAAGAGTCGGCGCCTCTGACGACCTGGCAGGCGGACAGAGTACTTTTATGGTAGAAATGAACGAGGTCGCCAATATTTTACGAAATGCAACCGATAAAAGCCTGCTGATCCTGGATGAGATCGGGCGTGGGACAAGTACGTTTGACGGCTTAAGCATCGCCTGGGCGGTCGTCGAGCATATTTCCAGTCCGAAGCTGCCCGGCGCAAAGACACTGTTTGCGACGCATTACCATGAACTGACCGAGCTGGAAGGCAAGCTGGATAACGTAAATAATTACTGCATCGCGGTAAAAGAAAAAGGAGACGATATTGTTTTTCTGCGTAAAATCGTAAAAGGCGGCGCAGATAAAAGCTACGGCATCCAGGTCGCCAAACTTGCCGGCGTGCCGGACAGCGTCATTGCGCGTGCAAAAGAAATCGTGGAAGAGTTAAGCGCCAACGATATTACTGAAATCGCCAGACATCTGACCGTAAAAAAATCGTCGGCCAGACAAAAAAAGCAGACAGCGCAAAAAGATACGCTGGACATGGAACAGATCTCCCTGTTTGATACCGTTAAGGACGATATGATTATCGAAGAATTAAAAAATCTTGATATCAGCTCGCTGACGCCGCTGGACGCGCTGAATAAGCTAAACGAGCTGCAGAATAAAGTGAAAAACCGCTGGTAATTTGCGATGCAGGAGGAAATTTATGCCAGAGATACACGTATTAGATGAAAAAACAATCGATCAGATCGCAGCCGGAGAAGTCGTGGAACGGCCGTCTTCGGTTGTAAAAGAGCTGGTAGAAAACGCCATGGACGCGAAAGCGACCGCTATTACAATCGAGATTAAAGACGGCGGGATCTCCTTGATCCGTATTACGGACAACGGGCAGGGCATATCGCCAGACCAGGTGCCAAAAGCGTTTCTTCGTCACGCGACAAGCAAGCTGACGCAGATCGAAGATCTGCTGACGATTTCTTCGCTGGGATTTCGCGGCGAGGCGTTATCCAGTATCGCCTCTGTCGCGCAGGTAGAGTTAATTACAAAAACAGCCAGCGGACTTTCCGCAACCCGCTATCAGATCGAAGGTTCCAGAGAAATCAGTCTCGAAGAAATCGGCGCGCCTGAAGGGACCACATTTTTGGTCCGCAATCTGTTTTATAATACGCCTGCCCGACGTAAATTTTTAAAGTCCGCACAGACCGAGGCGTCTTATATCAGCACGTTAGTCGAACGGCTGGCGCTTTCCCATCCGGACATATCCTTTCAGCTGATCGTCAATAACCAGCCGAAGCTGCATACAAACGGCAACGCGCAGATCAAAGATATTATTTATCATATTTTCGGCAGAGACATCGCGGCGGGAATTCTTCCGGTACAGGCACAATGCGAACGGTTTCGTGTCGACGGATACATTGGCAAGCCGTTTATTGCGAGAGGAAACCGTAATTACGAGATGTACTTTATCAACGGCCGTTATATCAAAAGCACGCTGATTACCAAATGCATCGAAGACGCGTACAAACCGTTTTTAATGAAACACCAGTATCCGTTTACCGTCCTGCATATCCAGATGGACAGCAGCATGATCGACGTTAATGTACATCCGGCGAAAATGGAAATCCGGTTTCAGCAAAGCGAACGTATTTACGAAGAGCTGACGCAGATCCTTTGCCATGCGCTGCAGCAAAAAGACCTGATCCAGGAAGTGCCTCCGGCAAAAGAATCCGCCGAAAAGAAACCGACGGCAAAGCCATTGAAGCGCAGACCGGAACCGTTCGAGACAAAACGTCTGCAGGCAATTGCAGAATCGGTAAAAAAAGACAGTCCGTACGAACGAAAATATGCAGACGCTGATACAAAGCCGCGGCAGAATCAGGCGCCGGCAGCAACAGAAACATCCAGCCGCAGCCTTCCGCTGCCAAAACCACGGACAGAACCTGACGATGGAAAAAAAGTCCGGCCGCCGGTACAGCCGCCGGATGCCGGTTCCCAAAAAGATCTGCATCAGACGCCGCAGATCAGCTATGAAACAGCCGCGTCTTCTTACGAGCAGCTGACGCTTGCGGAAAACGGCGGCTGTCACGCCGATTTTATTCAGGAAGCCAGACGCCGTAATTACCGTATGATCGGGCAGCTGTTTGATACGTACTGGCTGGTGCAGGTGGAACAGGAGCTGTTTATTATCGACCAGCATGCCGCACATGAGAAAGTACTGTATGAAAAAATGATCCGGCAGCTGGCAGACCGGGTATTTACCTCCCAGCAGATCAGTCCGCCTGTCGTTATTACGATGACGATGCAGGAACAGGAGCTGTTTGAAGCATATGAACAACAGTTTGTACAGATCGGTTTTGAAGTCCGTCCTTTTGGCGGCAGGGAATATGCCATCTGCGCGGCGCCTGCAAATTTGTACAACCTGAATCAGAAAGAGCTGTTTTTGGAAATGCTGGACGGATTATCCCGGGATACCGCAAGCCATACGCCAGATCTGGTATTAGAAAAAATTGCTTCCATGTCCTGTAAAGCCGCCGTAAAAGGCAGTCAGCAGCTGTCTGCCAAAGAAGCGCAGCGTCTTTTAAAAGATCTGCTGGAGCTGGAAAATCCTTATCACTGTCCGCACGGAAGGCCGACGATTATCGCAATGACAAAGACGGATATTGAAAAAAAATTCAAACGAATCGTGTAAGGATCTCAGATCCGGCATTCAGAAAAGATAAGATTATGGTTGCAAAGGATCAGACAAAAAGGCAGGGATACTACTATGAAAAAACCTCTGATTATCCTGACGGGGCCGACCGCCGTCGGAAAGACCGAACTGTCTGTCCGGCTGGCAAAGCAGGTAAACGGCGCCATTATATCTGCGGATTCCATGCAGGTATACCGGTATATGGACGTTGGTTCCGCCAAGATTACAAACGAACAGATGCAGGGCGTCAGACATTATCTGATCGACGAATTTTTTCCCGATGAAGAATTTAATGTCGTCCGCTTCAAACAGTATGCGACAGCATACATGCAGGAAATATACGACAACGGTCAGATTCCGATTCTTGCCGGAGGCACGGGATTTTATATCCAGGCGGTTTTATATGACGTCGATTTTTCCACACAGGATACCGATGATCAATACCGCAAAGAGCTGGAATTACTGGCGGATAAAAACGGCGTGCAGTATCTGCATGACCGGTTAAAGCAGGTGGATCCGGTATCTGCACAGATCATTCATGCCAACAACAAAAAGCGCGTGATTCGGGCTTTAGAATTTTTTAAGTTGACAGGAACGCGTATTTCTGAGCATAATGAAAGGGAGCATGCAAAACAGACCCCTTATCGCGCGGCTTATTTTGTATTAAACGATAACCGGCAGCATCTTTATGAACGAATCGACAAACGAGTGGACGAAATGGTTGCGCAGGGCCTTGTGGAAGAAGTTCGAAAATTAAAAGATATGGGATATACCAAAGAGCTTGTTTCCATGCAGGGGCTTGGCTATAAAGAGCTGTTTCCATATTTTGACGGCACATGCACGTTAGAAGAAGCTGTCGAAGTGATCAAACGGGATACCAGACATTTTGCCAAGCGGCAGCTGACATGGTTTCGACGGGAAAAAGATGTCATATGGGTGAATAAAGACATGTTTTCTTATGATAACGACAAAATATTATCTCATATGAATGCTATATTGAGGGAGAAAGGAATCCTAAGACAGTCATGAACAGTGATGTTACCAATCAGACAAAAATTACGAACAGATACAAACATATGGGTATTTGTGATAAAGTTGCAGTTTTTGGGGAAACTATCGAAAAAAAACTGCACGATCGTTTTGCACAGATCGATGAAACGGCACAGACCAATCAGTTAAAAGTGATTTATGCCATGCAGAAAAACAAAGTCAGCGCGGCCTGTTTTAACCAAAGCAGCGGCTATGGATACGACGATTACGGCAGAGATACGTTAGAAAAAGTTTACGCAAACTGTTTTCATACCGAAGACGCGCTTGTAAGACCGCAGATTACCTGCGGCACGCACGCGCTGGCCCTGGCCCTGTTTTCCAACTTAAGACCCGGCGACGAGCTGCTGTCCGCGTCCGGAAAGCCTTACGATACGCTGGAAGAAGTCATCGGTATTCGTCCGTCGGCAGGCTCTTTGGCCGAATACGGAATCACTTACCGGCAGGTTTCCTTACTTCCCGATGGAAATTTCGATTATGAAGGAATTAAAAATGCCATTCATGACAACACTAAAATGATAACGGTACAGCGTTCCAAAGGATACCAGACAAGACCGACGTTATCGTCGGAAAAAATCGGAGAGCTGATTGCTTTCGTAAAAAAGCTCCGGCCGGATCTGATCTGTATGGTCGATAACTGTTACGGCGAATTTGTACAGCTTTGCGAACCGTCGGATTTTGGGGCGGATATGACCGTAGGCTCGCTGATTAAAAATCCGGGCGGCGGACTGGCGCCGGTCGGCGGCTATATTGCAGGGACTAAGACATGCGTGCAAAACGCCGCGTATCGGCTGACTTCTCCGGGCCTTGGCAAAGAAGTCGGCGCTTCTCTTGGCGTGATGCAGTCGTTTTATCAGGGATTGTTTCAGGCGCCGGTTGTAACGGCAGGAGCGCTCAAAGGAGCCATTTTTGCGGCAAATCTGTACGAAGAGCTTGGATTTGCGGTTATTCCGGACAAATCAGAACCACGGTATGATATTATCCAGGCCGTTACGCTTGGCTCTGCGGAACGACTGCTGGCATTTTGCGAAGGCATTCAGGCCGCGGCGCCGGTTGACAGCTATGTCACGCCCGAGCCCTGGGACATGCCGGGCTACGACAGCAGGGTAATTATGGCTGCAGGCGCATTCGTGCAGGGATCTTCGATTGAATTAAGCGCAGACGGGCCGCTAAAAGAGCCCTATAACGTATATTTTCAGGGCGGACTGACCTGGTACCATGCGAAATATGGAATTTTAATGTCTTTACAAAAACTTTATGAGCGAAATCTTGTTAAACTTGGATGAATATGTTAATATTATAGAATTGTAAGTTCCTTCTGCCAATTCCTGTCAGAGAGAGTAGAAAGGAACCGATCCGATTATGCAGAAACATTTAACCGTAAAAGAACTTCCAAAGAACGAACGGCCTTATGAAAAATGCATGTACTACGGCCCCGAGGCATTGACAGACGCAGAGCTGTTAGCCATCTTTATAAGGACGGGTACCAGACATCAAACGGCTATGGAACTTGGAGCACTGATTTTAGGAGGCGGAAACCGCAACCTGATGAACCTGTATGACTACGGTATACAGGAACTGATGAAATTTCAGGGAATCGGCAAAGTAAAAGCCATTCAGTTAAAATGCATCGCGGAAATATCCAGACGGATTGCAAACGTAAGCCGGAATATGGATATCTGCTTTTCCTCGCCGCAGCTTGTCGCTGATTTTTATATGGAAAAGCTGCGGCACGAACCCATCGAGCATTTTGTCGTCTGTATGCTGGACAGCAAATGCCGTTATCTGGGAGAGCGGACGCTGACCATTGGCAGTGTCAATGCCTCTTTGGTATCGCCAAGAGAAGTATTTATCCATGCGCTGTCGCTGCAGGCCGTTTCGATCATTATTCTGCATAACCATCCAAGCGACAGGCCGCAGCCGAGTCGTGAGGACATACAGGTTACAGAACGTATTGCCGAATGTGGAAAGCTGCTTCATGTGAAGCTGTCGGACCATATCATTATCGGCGATCATGATTACTACAGTTTTAGAGAAAAGGGACTGCTTTGATCCCTGAATAGGAGACAAGAATGATGTCAGCAAATATTTATGGAGTGGATTTGGGCACTGCCAATTTAAAAATTTACTGTAAAGCCAGTGGAACTATTCTGAACGAAAAAAATACGATTGCAATTATCAACAAAAATCAGATGTATTCCTATGGCAATGACGCCTATGCGATGTATGAAAAAGCGCCGGATCAGATACAGGTGACGTTTCCGATTGTCAACGGTGTAATCGCAGATTATAACAATATGCAGACCATGCTGTTTGAGTTTCTCGAAAAAAACGCCAAAGGCAAAATACGCGGCGCAGAGTTTGTCGTCGCGGTACCGACCGATATTACGGAGGTAGAAAAGAAGGCGTTTTCCGATATCTTTTTTAAGAGCAAGGCAAAGCCAAGAAGCGTCCTTTTATGTGAAAAACCGATCGCGGATGCCGTCGGGCTTGGTCTGAACGTCAATGAGCCGACCGGTATTATGGTTGTGGATATCGGCGCGGATACGACAGAAATTTCCATTATTTCCCTGGGCGGACTGGTGATCAGTCATCTGCTGCACTTTGGCGGCAACCGGCTGGACGAATCGATTATCAGCTATATCCGAAAAAACTATAACCTTGTCATCGGCAAAAAAACCGCCTGTTCGTTAAAGGAACAGCTGGGCTGCGCGCTGGAAGGAAGAGAAGATAAGATGGTGATCGTCGGACGGGACGTTGTCAGCGGTCTTCCGATTGAAATGGAGATTACGTCTTCGATTGTTTACGAGGCAATCCGCGATCATCTGACAAATATTTGTACAAATATCAAGCTCATATTGGAAAAAACGCCGCCAGAGCTTGCAAAGGATATTATTTATGCAGGCATCTATATTACCGGAGGCGGCTCCAAGATTGAAAAGCTGGACGAGCTGTTTAAACAGATTACAAACATTAAGGTCAACTGCTGTGATAATCCAGAGGAAAGCGTCGCACAGGGACTGATTAAAATTGTATCCGACAACGAATACAAACATCTGGCTTACAGCCTCAAATCCAGTATTTATAAATAGGGGACGTCTGCATGAGAAGAAGAAGAAAAGCACGCCGCCGCATACCGGCAAAATATATGCTCTGGTTTTTGTCCGTTCTGTGTGTGGCAGCCATGTTTGCCAGCTTTCTGTTTGACGTTCCGTTTACGCCGTTAAATACGGCGGCAGGTTATGTGTTTATTCCCATGCAAAAAGGTATCAATGAAATCGGCACATGGGTGACCAGCCTGACGGATAACCTGGAACAGCTGCGGGACGTTATGGAAAAAAACGAACAGCTGCAGGCACAGGTAGACGAACTGACGACCGAGCTCGGCACGTATCAGATGGAGCAGTACGATATTGAAGATATGCGCAGGCTGCTCGATCTGGATGAGCAGTACAAATACGAAAAAATCGGCGCAAGTATCATCGGTAAGGATGCCGGAAACTGGTTCGATACGTTTATTATAGATAAAGGCTCCAAAGACGGTATCGAGGTCGATATGAACGTCATTGCCGGGAGCGGACTGGTCGGCATCGTAACGAACGTCGGTCCCAACTTCGCAAACGTCCGCTCGATTATCGACGACCGCAACAGCGTCAGCGCCATGGTACTGACGACGTCCGACAAATGTTTTGTTAACGGCGATCTGGAAATGATGAGTCAAAAGCAGGTCATCGGATTTACCGATCTGACAGACGAGGATGACAAGGCTGCGATCGGAGACCAGGTCGTAACTTCTTATACAAGCAGTAAATATGTGCCGGGTCTTTTGATCGGACAGATCAGCGAACTGAATACCGATGCCAATAATCTGACAAAATCCGGAACCATCACGCCTGCGGTAGATTTTGAACATATTAAAAACGTACTTGTGATTCTGGACAAAAAGCAATCTGTGCAATCCGCGGAAAATTAATGGAAATTTCAAAGGACATAAGACATGAGAAGAAAGGTTACTGTTTTTTTGATCATTTTTGTCTGCTTTTTGCTGCAGACGACCTTCTTCCAGGCGCTTGCATTAGCCTCTATTTCGCCCAATCTTTTGATCGTGGCAGTATCTTCTTTCGGCTTTATGCGCGGACGGAAGGAAGGCATGTACATCGGTTTTTTTACGGGGCTGATATTTGACGCCTTTTATGGAACGATTTTTGGATTTTATGCGCTTGTATTTATGTATGCCGGCTACTGCAACGGCATGTTCCGCAAATTTTTCTTTCCGGATGATATCAAGCTGCCGATGCTTTTAATCTCCGTCAGCGATATTGTCTATAACGTGGCGGTTTACGTTTTAAAATTTATGTTTCGCGGACAGTTTCATTTCGGCTACTATCTGCTGCATGTGATTATACCGGAGCTGGTCTATACGGTGCTGATTATGATCTTTTTATATCCGGCGCTGTTAAAAATCAATCAGAAGCTGGAAGCTGTGGAAAAAAGGAGTGGTATAAAATTTGTATGAATATGATTCCATCAAAGATTTTCTAAAAAGTTTTTTTAAATCCAGACTGCTCGTGCTTTCCCTGGTGATCCTGCTGATGGGAGGCGTGCTGCTGCACCGGCTGTTTACGCTGCAGATTGTAAACGGACAGTCTTATCAGGATAATTATACGCTTCGCATCTGTAAGGAACGCGTTTTAAACGGAACGCGCGGGAATATTCTGGACTGCAACGGAAAGACGCTCGCTTATAACGAGTTAACTTATAAGGTAACGCTGGAAGATAATGGTACGTATTCCGGTACGGATGAACGCAACGAGGCCTTAAATACGATTATTGCAAAAGTATTAACGGTACTGGAAGAAAACGGCGACGATTTTGTAAACGATTTTAATATCCGCATAAAGAAAAACGGAACCTACGCATTTACCGTCGAAGACACGCAGCTGATGCGTTTTCGGGCGGATATCTACGGGAAAAAGAAAATTGAAGACCTTGGCTTTGACGATAAGCTCGGCTACAACACCGCAGAAGCGACCGAAGATCAGATCATCGAATACTTATGCAGCGAAAAACGATATGGTCTGGCTGATACGGATTATTCGCCGGAAATGAAATACAAAATTATGGTAATTCGCTATGCGCTGGCGCAAAACGGCTACCAGAAATATATATCCACGACAATTGCCGCAGATATCAGCGACAAGACGATGGCTTATATCCGGGAAAATAAAGCGGATCTGCAGGGCGTGGATATCGAAGAGGATTATATCCGTAAATATGACGACAGCATTTATTTTGCGTCGATCATCGGTTATACCGGAAAAATATCGACCGAAGAATACGAAGAACTGTCGAAAGTAAACGATTCTTACGAACTGACCGATGTCATTGGCAAATCCGGTATCGAACAGATTATGGATGAAAAACTGCAGGGGGCCAAAGGCTCTGAAACTGTTTTCGTAGACGTTATGGGAAAAGAGCTGGAAGTTACCGATCATAAAGAACCGTCGGCAGGCAACAACATCTATCTGTCGATCGACGCGGATCTGCAAAAGGCCGTTTACCATTTATTAGAGCAGGAACTGGCCGGTATTTTGTTCAATAAGATTATTAACGTCAAAGAATATGTCAACACAACCGGACAGGCCTCGGATATTAAGATACCGATTTATGACGTGTATTATGCGCTGATTCAGAACAATATCATCGATACCTCGCATTTTACGCATAAAAAAGCAAGCGCAACGGAGCGGACGGTACAGGCGATTTATGAAAGCCATCTGGAGGCTGTAATTTCCAGAATCAGGGAACAGTGCACAGGCGGTACGCCGGAAGTCTATCAGCTGGCGCCGGAAGAATATCAGAATTATTACAGCTATATCGTTTCGATGCTGCTGGAAAAAAAGGTATTGCTGGACGATCAGATCGATAAAACAGACGCTACTTATCTGGCGTGGACAAAAGAAGAATCCATCAGTCTGAAAGAATATCTGGCCTATTGCATCAATATGGGCTGGATCGATTACAATATCTTCCAGACAGGAGAAGAATATTCCGATTCTTCGGAAATTTACATGGATCTGATTCATTATATCGAAAAAGAATTGAAAAAAGACGAAGGCTTTCAAAAGAAAATATATCAGTACCTGATCCGGCAGGATATGGTAAGCGGGACACAGTTATGTCTGATTTTATATGACCAAAAGCTCATTAAAAAAGACGAAGAAAAACGTGCGCAGCTGGAAAACGGCACGATATCGGCGTTTACCTTTTTAAAAGAAAAAGTCCAGTATCTGGAAATTACGCCCGGACAGCTGGCGCTGGATCCGTGTACGGCGTCCTGCGTCATTACCGACGTAAAAACCGGCGAATTAAAAGCGCTTGTTTCTTATCCCGGATACGACAACAATATGCTGGCAAACACAGTAGACGCCGAATATTTTGCAAAGCTGCAGACAGACGAAGCACGGCCTTTATACAACCATGCGACACAGGAACGTACGGCGCCAGGATCTACCTTTAAAATGGTAACCGCAACGGCCGGCCTTTCCGAAGGGATTATTACGCCTTCTACCAAGATTAATAACCAGGGAAAATTCAAGCTGGTTGATAACGAACCGGAATGCTGGATTTATCCTGCTTCCAGACATGGATGGATGGACGTGACAAACGCTATCCGCGTATCCTGCAACTATTTCTTTTACCAGGTTGGCTATGACCTCAGTCTTGTGGGAAATACGTACAGCGATCCGACTGGTATTCGTAAGATTACGGACTATGCAAAGGCTTACGGTCTGGGGGATACGACAGGTATCGAGATCCCGGAAAACAAACCGGAAATTGCCAGCCAGTTCCCGGTTATGGCGTCCATCGGTCAGTCCAATCATAACTATGCAACCGTACAGCTGGCGCGTTATGTGACTGCAGTGGCAAATAAAGGAACCGTTTATAATTACACGCTCCTCAAACAGATGACGGACCATAACGGAAAAGTCATCGAATCTTACGAACCGACCGTCAAAAATAAAATGGATATGGACGACAGTCACTGGAAAGCAATCCAAAACGGGAACCGTCTCGTTGTGGCAAACCTGGCGGAATTTAAAGATTTCCCAATGGTTGTAGCCGGTAAAACAGGTACCGCGCAGCAGGTACTGACAAGGGGCAATCACGCTTTGTTCGTAGGCTACGCGCCGTTTAAGGATCCGGAAATTTCCATTGCGACAAGGATTGCTTACGGTTATACGTCTCACAATGCCGCGGACGTGTCTGCGCAGATTTTGAAATATTATTTCAGGCTGGAGGATACGGACAAGCTGCTGAACGGGCAGGCGAAAAATGTGGGAGATTCCGCGAATGGCATTACTGACTAGCAGAAAGGAGAACAGAGTTTTGACACAGGCAGTCGTTATCAAAAGCAAATCCTATGGCATACATCTTGTACTGAATCCGGACGTTACGTTTGAGGAGCTGCTCGATGCAGTGATTGAAAAATTCGCGGATTCCGGAGACTTTTTTAAAAACGCAACTGTCGGAATATCCTTCGAAGGCTACGAACTGACGCCGGAGCAGGAGTATGAGCTGATCGCGGTCATCGAATCGCATACGAGCATTCATATTATCTGCATTATGGAACAGGAACAGGTCAAAGAGGCCTGTCTGCTCGCAGAGACCGAGGCTCTGATTCGTGAAAGAGTTACGAATCACGCCATATTTCACTATGGTTCTCTAAAGCCTGGAGACGAACTGCATTCCGACGTCGGACTTGTCGTCATCGGCAACGTACCAAAAGGCGCAAAAGTAACCGCCGCCGGTAATCTGATCGTTTTCGGCGAGCTGAACGGATTTGCACATGCAGGAGCTTATGGGGATTTCGCTGCAACTATCGCAGCATTATCTATAGACACAGGACAGGTCCAGATTGGACGTATCCTGTTTATTCCGCCGGAAAACAGCGGAAAGAAAAAAGGCGGCTTTCTCCGCCGCAAAAAAGAAGGAGAATCATTTTCACCGCAGATAGCGCGTGTTCAGGACGGACATGTCATAATGGAGCCTTGTACAAAAGATTTATTTGAACATTCATAAATCAGGAGGATTCTAATTATGTGTGAAGTTATTGTAATTACATCAGGAAAAGGCGGCGTCGGCAAGACGACAACGACGGCAAACGTAGGCTGCGCGCTGGCAATGCTTGGAAAAAAGGTCGTACTGATCGATACGGATATCGGCCTGCGTAATCTGGACGTTGTCATGGGACTGGAAAACCGGATCGTTTACAATCTGGTAGACGTCATTAAGGGCAGCTGCAGGCTCAGACAGGCGCTCATCAAAGACAAGCGCCATCCGACTCTTTTTCTGATACCTTCCGCACAAACCTGCGATAAAACAGCAGTTACGCCACAGCAGATGAAAAAGCTGACAGATGAGCTTCGGGAGGATTTTGATTACATACTTCTGGACTGTCCTGCCGGTATCGAGCAGGGATTTCAAAACGCGATTGCCGGAGCAGACCGCGCCATTGTCGTAACAACGCCGGAAGTATCTGCCATCCGCGACGCAGACCGGATTATCGGCCTGTTAAAAAATGCGCAGATGCCGCAGATCGAACTGTTAATCAATCGTGTGCGCATGGATATGGTAAAACGCGGAGATATGATGTCGCTCAAAGACGTCTGCGAGATTCTGCCGATTCCATTGATCGGCGCCGTACCGGATGACGAAAACATCGTCATCTCCACAAACCAGGGAGAGCCGTTATCCGGACTGGATTCCATGTCCGGACAGGCATATCATAATATCTGCCGCCGGATTGACGGTGAAAAAGTACCGATCCTGGATCTGAACCAGAAAAAGGTATGGTTCCAGCGTTTCCGCGGTCTGTCAAAACGTGTATAGGAGGCAGTTGTATGAGATTTTTGCGATTTATATTTCGAAGGAATTCCAAAGATGTGGCGATGGACCGTCTGAAACTGCTTCTGATCTCAGACCGGACAGACTGTTCTGCGGATATGCTGGAAATGATAAAAAACGATATCATTCAGGTGATTTCCAAATACATGGAAATCGATACCGAAGGTCTGGATATCCAGATCACACGCACTGTTTCCGAAACGCATAACGGAAGCGTACCGGCACTATATGCAAATATACCGATTTTGTGCGTCAAGCATCAGCCGGAATATCAGTAAACATTTCACCTGATCATTTAATTACGATTTGAGAAAGCCCGGAGGCGTTATTTATGTTCAAAATGTACTCGTTTCGAAATTATCGGATCCGACTGTGTCTGTACGTGATCAGCATTACCGTGATCGGTATTATGGTCGTAGGAAGCGCCAGACACTCCCTGCAGGATCGTCAGCTTCTTGGGATGCTCCTTGGCCTTGGATGCATGCTCGTGCTGTCTTTGTTCGATTACTCGTTTTTATTAAAATTCGTATGGCCCGCGTATTTTGCAAACCTTGCGCTGCTTGTAGCCGTCATTTTAAAAGGAGAGGAATCGCACGGGCAGAGCAGATGGCTGCTGATTGGTCCGATACAGTTTCAGCCGTCGGAACTGTCTAAGATTGTGATCATATTGTTTTTTGCAGCGTTTTTTATGAAATATCAGGAGCAGATCAGTACGTTTCGGGCGCTGGCTGTTTCTGCGGTACTGATCGCATTTCCTCTGGGACTTGTATTAAAATCAGATTTATCTACAACAATAGTAACTACATTAATTTTTATTACCCTCTTGTTTGTTGCCGGAATAAGTTATAAAATAATTGGTGGGGTGGCTGCGGTCTGTGCCCCGGCAGTAATTGTCGTATTATATCTGATCATGCAGCCGGATCAGGAGATTATTAAAAGCTACCAGCTAAAGCGAATTCTTGCCTGGCGTTATCCGCAAAAATATCCCGACGGCGCCTACCAGCAGCAAAATTCGATTATGGCAATTGGTTCCGGACAGCTCTGGGGAAAAGGGTTAAATAACGACAATTTTGATTCCGTAAAAAACGGCAACTTTATTTCAGAACCCCATACAGACTTTATTTTTTCCGTCGCAGGGGAAGAGCTTGGATTTGTAGGGGCAGCTGCAATTATTATACTGCTGACATTAATTGCGCTGGAATGTATCTTTATTGGCAGAAAAGCGAAAGATCTGGCCGGACGGCTGATTTGCTGCGGTATGGCGGCGCTGATCGGCTTTCAGAGTTTTGTCAATATTTCAGTTACGACCGGATTATTGCCAAATACGGGACTGACCCTGCCGTTTGTCAGCTATGGACTGACTTCACTGGTAACTTTGTATATTGGAATCGGTATTGTACTAAATGTGGGCTTGCAGCCGAAAAAATATTAGCGGGGGTGGTATACAAAATGAATATCGGTTTAATCGCACATGACTCGAAGAAAAAACTTATGCAGAATTTTTGTATTGCGTACCGGGGAATTTTGTGTAAAAACGAACTATTTGCAACAGGCACGACCGGACGGCTGATCGAAGAGGTCGCAAACCTCTCGATACACAAATATCTGGCCGGACACCTGGGCGGCGCGCAACAGTTAATCGCACAGATCGAGCAGAACGATATTGACCTTGTCATCTTTTTGCGCGATCCAATGACGCCAAAATCTCATGAGCCGAATGTCAATAACGTTGTAAAATTATGCGATACGTACAATATCCCGTTGGCAACCAATCTTGCAACGGCAGAATTATTAATCAAAGCATTAGACAGAGGAGATTTGGAGTGGCGTGAAATGTACAGATAAAAAATCCGGACAGATCCGGCGGTCTCAGATACGCCTGCATCGCAAACGGTTTTGCCTTCTGGCAGCCGCAGCAGCCGGTATGCTGTTTTTCAGTGCATGCGGGACGAAAACTTATGAGTTTGAACATCCATATGACGTTTATGGAACTTCCATTCATTACATACAGCCGCAAAATGAAGAGGATGGTTCTGAACCGTCCCGGGAAACCCGGTCTTTCAAAACGATTCCGTTTTTTGCGCAGGAGCTTTGTATCTCTGAAACGGAGTCCGCAGGCGCGGAGCTTGCAGACGCGTCCGCAGCAGAAGCTGCAGGTGTTTTTTATCTGGACCAGGGAACGATTCCGTTTGCAAAAAATATTTATAAAAAATTATATCCGGCCAGTACGACAAAAATACTGACCGCTTTGACGGCGTTAAAACACGCAGATCTGACAGACGTTGTCACTGTGAGTGAACAGGCTGCAAACCAGGCAGGCGATTCTTCTGTCTGCGGCCTGAAAGCAGGCGATCAGCTGACACTGGAAGAGCTTTTGTACGGACTTTTATTAGAAAGCGGCAATGACGCTGCAGATGCCATTGCAGAGCATGTGTCCGGCAGCTCCGAAAACTTTGCGTCGCTTATGAACGAAGAAGCGGCAGCCGTCGGCGCTACGCGTTCTCATTTTACCAATCCGCATGGATTGCACGAGGAAGAGCATTACACATGTGTCTATGACCTGTATCTGTTATTACATGCGGCGTTCACGTATGAACCGTTTCAAACGATTGTCCATACGGCGAAGCATACCGCGGTATACAAAAATGCGTCTGGCGCTGCCGTAACGCAGGAATGGGAGACAACCGACAAATTTCTGACCGGTGAAGTACCTGTACCGGAAGGAGTTACCGTACTCGGCGGAAAAACAGGCACGACAAACGCAGCCGGCTATTGTCTGGCGCTGTACAGCCAGAACGCGTCTCAAAAACCGCGTATCAGCATTGTCATGAAAGCCGACAGCAGCGAGCATTTGTACACACTGATGTCGGATCTGTTAAAACAGTGATTCATTTTTCGTTTGGAAAGATTCTGCCGGATGGTCTGGTAACATTTGCTTATTCTTATGGATATTGCAGTGTGTGCCAGATCGCGGTGCGAACGTCGATGGTAATCGCGCATTTTTAGAAATACCAGTTGTATTTTATAGAAAAGTATCTTATAATAATCCTATCAGACTTGGAAAGGTTCGAAGCGTCAGCTAATAACATGCAGGAGGAAAAGAGTAATGGTGGAAATTATTTGTGGCGAAAAAGGAAAAGGAAAGACAAAACATTTGCTGGATAAGGCAAATACAGCGGTCAGGGATGCGCAGGGAAATGTGGTGTATCTGGATAAAAGCCAGAAACATATGTATGAGCTCAACAATAAGATACGTCTGATCAATGTAACAGATTTTCCAGTTTCAAACTGTGATGAATTTTTAGGATTTATCTGTGGCATTGTATCACAGGATCATGATCTGCAGGAAATGTATCTGGACAGTTTTGTAACAATTGCAGGCCTCAAAGACGATCAGCTGCAGCATGCGATTGAAAAGCTGGATATTATCAGCGAAAAATACAATGTCAGATTTATATTAAGCATCTCCAAAGATGAACACGATCTGCCGGAATGCGCAAAAGCAAAAGTAATTGTATCATTATAACAGATACATGACACAGACAAATCCAGCCCGCTGCACATCGCCAGTTTTACTGCCGTCTATGTGGATATGGGCTGGATTCTGCGTTATGGTTCACACCTGCATTACTGTCTTTTATGCCTGATCCATCGAACGGATGCGTCCATAGACACTGAGCAGATATAATCCGCCAATGCCTACAAATGCATAGACGATTCTGGAAAGCCAGGACATATTTCCGAAAAGAAACGCTACCAGATCAAATCGGAAAAATCCGATCAGGCCCCAGTTTACCGCACCGATAATTACCAGAGTAAGCAGTGTGTAATCTAAATATTTAGAGTTCATAACAGTTACCTCCTTTTCTCATAGTATGAACATTTTCCGTCCATTCATACATGAAAATTCTGGAACGGATGGAATTTTAACAATTGCTAAATTTTTAGAAAGAGCGGGAAGAACGATTGACCGGAAGGAAGAAAAAAAGAAACAGAACGATTGTCCGATTTCCTGGCGGAATGCATCTGAATATCGGAATTATTGTATTTTTATTTATTGCGTTTTACATGGTTTATAATATTTACAGTTATCTTACCGCTGTTCATATCAAAAGCTATGAAGTAGAAAAAGGTACGATTGAAGTCAATACTTCCTACACCGGTCTGATTCTGCGAAAAGAAACGGTTGTAAACGCGTCGCAGAGCGGAAAACTGGATTATTACCTGAAAGACAACACAAAAGCCTCCAAAGGCACGCTATTGTGTTCGGTCGATGAAAATGGAAACGTGTCCGAGCGGTTAAACGATGTCGTCTCATCAAATGCGGTACTGACCAGAGATAGTATGAGCGATATTCAAAGTTCTATCCGCGACTTTGCAAAAGGTTATCAGGAAAGCTCTTACTATACGACCTATAGCTTTAAATCGGACCTTAGCGGACAGCTCATGGAAGCTCTCAATCTGGGCGCGTTAAACACGATATCGGAATATACGGAGTTTGCCAAAGATAATCAGACGTTTCATTTGTATCGCGCGGAGCAGCCCGGCGTGGTAGCTTATTATACGGACGGAATGGAAAATATAACCATTAACGATCTGAGCGAAGATCTGTTCGATCAGTCCGCGCACAGGAAAGTCAGCTTAAAGACCGAAGGTACGGTTGAGATGGGACAGCCTGTCTATAAGCTGGTCACAGACGAAGAGTGGCAGATTATTGTCAGACTGGATCCTGTCATGAAAAACGAGCTGCAGGATAAAGAGATCACGCAGATTCGGTTTAAAGAGGATCAGACGACTGCCTGGGCAAATTATACGATAGAGCGAAAAAACGGGCAGGATTATCTGATTTTAACTCTGCGAAACGGTATGATTCGATATGCTTATGAACGATATATCGATATTAATATTTTACTGGATCAGCAAACGGGTCTTAAAATTCCAAACAGCTCCATTACTACAAAGACGTTTGAACTCGTACCAAATGAATATTTAACTTCAGGCAGCGGAACGTCCGGTCAGACCGGTCTTTTAGTCGAGCATCGCAAAGAAAACGGAACTTTTACAGAAGCGGAATTTGTACCGGTAACCGCCTATTATATTGATAAAAATCCGGACGAAAATGGAAATGAGGACCCCAATAAAGAAAACTGGATCGCTTATATTTCAAACGAAAAAATAAAACGCGGCGACAGAATTGCGCGCATGAATTCCACCGACCGCTACGAAATCCTGAATACCGCCAAACTAAAAGGCGTTTATAATATCAATCGTGGATACGCGGTATTCAGACAGATCGATATTCTCTTTAGCAATGATAATTATACGATCGTGGAAACGGGAACGCAGTATGGCATTATGCAGTATGATCATATTGCGCTGGAAGGAGATACGATTGAAGACGGACAGATGATCACTACCAATTAAACAGATCTGTCGGCGCCCGGTAATAAAGGTTCAGACAGTGCCGCTGACGATTTCGGAAAGGTTTTTGTGAAAATATCGGATGTTGAGACAGAAATACAATAAAAATGGAGCAGGAGTGAAAGGATGTTAAAAGAAAATTTGCAAAGCGTTGAAAAAACAATACAGGCTGCCTGTGATAAAAGCAGTAGAACGCGTTCCGACGTTACTCTTATCGCAGTCAGCAAGACCAAACCGGTAGAAATGCTGCAGGAAATCTATGATGCGGGCGTACGTGATTTTGGCGAAAATAAGGTACAGGAAATTTGCGAGAAATATGACAAGCTGCCAAACGATATCCGCTGGCACATGATCGGTCATCTGCAGCGAAATAAAGTAAAGTATATTATTGACAAAGTATGTATGATTCATTCTGTAGATTCCTATCGTCTGGCTGAAGAGATCAATATCCAGGCCAAAAAGCACCAGCTCGTCATGCCGGTACTGCTGGAGATTAATATTGCGAAAGAACAGACAAAGTTTGGCGTTACAAAAGAAGATGCCATTTTACTGGCTGAAGAGATGGCACATCTTACGAATCTCAAGGTAGAAGGGCTGATGGCAGTCGCTCCATATGTGGAAAATGCCGAAGATAACCGCAAATATTTTCAGGAAATCAGACAATTAGCAGTTGACATTCAGCATAAAAACATAGATAATATAGACATGCATGTACTTTCCATTGGTATGACCGGAGATTATGCGGTCGCTATTGAGGAAGGAGCTTCTATGGTGCGTGTGGGAACCGGAATTTTCGGAAGCCGGAATTATGGCAGAAAATAGTAAAAGATAGGAGAGGTATATGAGTTTAGTAGATTCCCTTTTAAATGTAATGCATATGAATCCGGATGATGATGAAGATTACTATGATGATTATTACGATGATGAGGAAGAAGAGGTAGCGCCAAAACGTCGCCGGAATCAGTCCAAAGAACCTGAAGAACCGGCTTACAAAAGCTCTGACAGCAATTCCAATCAGCCAATCGATATTAATCGCAACAGAGATCGTTCCAGCACGAAGGCTTCCAGCAAGGTAACGCCCATGCGTCCGTCGTCGAAGAAAACGACTTCGTCTGGACTGGAAGTATGCGTGATCAAGCCGACTGCATTCGAAGATGCCAGAGAGATTACCGAAACGCTTCTGATGAACCGGCCAGTTATATTGAACGTAGAAGGACTGGATGTAGAGATCGCACAGCGGATTATTGATTTTTCTTCCGGATCCTGTTTTGCGATTAGCGGCAATCTTCAGAAAATATCAAATTACATATTTATTATTACTCCTGCAAATGTGGAGATATCCGGTGATTTTCAGAGTCTGATCGACACGTATGACCAGACGTCTATCCGTATGGATTTTTAGAAGGGAACAGCTATGGATCAGGAAGCAGAGTATTTAAAGAAACGTTTGATGGATTTATCCAAACGGGCAGATGATAAAAATATCGTAACCTTCAGTAATTTTTTAAATTTGAACGAGTTAAATATTTTTCACCAGATAAGCAAAGAGCTTTCCAGTTCTTTTGAGGTCTTTGGTGGTTATGATTATGCAGAGCGTCAGATGGTTGCTTTTCTCCCTGATGCTCTTTATTATGTATGGGAATATCCCATACATGCGCTCCGATTTACGCCGTCTCATCCGAAATTTGCAGAGGCGCTGACACACCGGGATGTGCTGGGAGCGCTTATGAATCTCGGCATCCGTCGTGAAATGCTCGGTGACATCCTGTTTCTTTCCGATGGTATCGTCGTTTTTTGCATCGATTCTGTGACTGACTATCTCATACAGCATTGCTGCAAAATCCGTCATACAAACGTAACGGTGGAGCAGATTTTAATTACCGATTTTCAGTATCAGCCCCGATTTATTGAAAAAGATGGAATTGTCTCTTCACTCAGATTAGATACAATTCTTGCCGATATCTGTAAATTGCCAAGATCTGCTGCACAGAAAATAATATCTGAAGGGAATGCTTTCATAAATTCGAAAAAAATCCAGCAAAACGATTATAATTGTCAAAACGGCGATATTTTATCTGTCCGTCATGTTGGAAAATTTCAGATCGAAACAACCGATAAAGTGACAAAAAAAGGCCGGATTCGGTATCATTATAAAATATATGCTTAAAAGGCAGAATCGAAAAACTGCCAAAAGGGAGGGTTTAGATGGAAACAAAATCGAAAGCGAAAAGCATGCTCTGCTTTAGCCTTGGCGTCATCTTACTTGTTCTGCTCGATCAGCTGACAAAAATGGCCGCACAGACCATGCTGCGCACAGGCCCGCGGCCGCTCATTCCAAATGTGTTTGAGTTACAATATCTGGAAAACAGAGGGTCCGCGTTTGGAATGCTGCAGGGGCAGCGTATTTTTTTTATTCTGATGGCCGGTTTGATGTTGCTGCTGATTCCATATGTACACTATAAACTGCCTCTTACCAAACGTTTTTGGTATCTGCGTGTCATTACGGTTCTTTTTTTAGCCGGTGCGATTGGAAATGCAATCGATCGTATCATCCACGGATATGTCATCGATTTTTTTTATTTTTCCCTGATCGATTTTCCAATTTTTAACGTAGCGGACATTTATGTCACAGTATCGACGTTTTTATTTGTTGTTCTCATTTTGTTTTATTATAAAGAGGAAGATTTTGATCAGATAAAGATTTTATCGAAAAAATAAAGATGGAGGTCCTTTATGGAGCAGCAGGGAACGGAACCGGCTCAGACGTTTGAAGTCTGCACAGAACTGGAAGGCAGCAGGCTTGACAAATTTTTAGCTGTCATTTATCCGGATTTGTCGCGTTCCTTTTTTCAAAAAATTATCAAAGCCGGACAGGTGCGCATAGCGGATCAGGTATTAAAGCAAAGTTATCTTGTCCGTGAAGGCGATCTGATCACCGTTGTGGTACCGCCGGCTGTCCAGATCGATATCCGTGCAGAGCATATTCCTCTGGATATTTTGTATGAAGACGCGGATATTCTGGTCGTCAATAAACCCAAAAACATGGTCGTACATCCTGCGCCCGGGCACTATACCGGAACGCTTGTCAACGCACTGATGTATCATTGCC
The DNA here is from genome assembly GCA_910577225.1 of uncultured Eubacterium sp. Classification (GTDB taxonomy): domain Bacteria; phylum Bacillota; class Clostridia; order Lachnospirales; family Lachnospiraceae; genus Eubacterium_J. The sequence continues at coordinate 169,466 of CAJTMV010000004.1, forward strand.
AGAACGAGTTGTCCGGTATTAACGGAGAGATTCGGCCCGGGATCGTTCACCGGATTGATAAAGATACGACCGGCTCTCTGGTCGTATGCAAAAACGACGCCGCGCATCATAAGCTGGCTGCGCAGATGAAAGCACATTCTGTCACGAGGAGATATCGCGGAATTGTAACGGGACTTGTAAAAGAAGATACCGGCGCCATTCGTTCAGACATTGGACGGGATCCGAAAAATCGTTTGAAAATGGCAGGCAATGTCAAAAACGGCAGACCGGCAGTGACGCATTTTCGCGTTTTGGAACGTTATACACGTCATACTTATCTCGAGTTTGAACTGGAAACCGGAAGAACACACCAGATTCGCGTCCATATGGCTGGTATCGGTCATCCGTTACTGGGCGATCCGTTGTACGGCCCGTCAAAGTGCCGGTTCCATCTCCAAGGACAATGCCTGCATGCCATGATACTTGGTTTTATACATCCAAAAACCGATGCCTATATGGAATTTTCAGCTCCGTTACCGGAATATTTCGAAACACTGATCGGGCCAAAAAAAGGTGCGCTATAAAACTGCCTCAAAAATTGTTCGGACAAAAAAGTGCGTTATAAAACTGCCTCAAAAATTGTTCTGTACAGAAACGGTCAACTGCATTATAATAGTATTATCAAAAGTTGAAAGGCATCCTTGTGTATGCAGGAAGGAGCGGGTATTATGAGCAATTATGTTATTACAATCGGAAGAGAATTTGAAAGTCTTGGAAAAGATGTAGGCTTAAAACTAAGCGAGCTGCTTGGAATAAAATGTTATGATAAAGAGTTACTAAGCCGCGCAGCAAAAGAAAGCGGGTTATGTGAAGAAATTTTTCATTCACAGGATGAAAAACCAACGAGCAGTTTTTTATATTCACTCGTTATGGATACGTATTCAGCGACCGGATATACAGCAGCGCCATTTTTGGATATGCCGCTGAATCACAAAATTTTTCTTGCACAGTTCGACACAATTAAAAAGCTGGCTGAAGAAGAATCATGCATTATTGTCGGGCGGTGCGCAGACTATGCGTTAAGCGAGTTTCCACGTACCATCAATACATTTATCCATGCAGATCCGGAATTTCGCATAAAAAACGCAATGGACGAATTCCACGTCAATGAGTCTAAGGCAAAAGACATGATCAATAAAAAAGATAAACAGCGTTCCAGCTACTATAACTATTATTCCAATAAAAAATGGGGAAATTCCAGATCTTATGATCTGACGCTGAACTCTGCAAAGCTCGGCGTTGACGGATGCGTGGATATGATTTTGCGTTATAAGGAACTTGTGGGTTATTAATTTGGCAGATATGAAATTATCAGATATAAAATTAACGGATATGAAATGCCCGGACATCTGATACATGTACACGAATATAAGAAGATGTGTATTTGAATATGTGAATGCGGTACACAAATATCAAAGTCACAGAATTGTTTTTATTTTAAAGCCATATGACGAAAAGAGCAGGCCGTTTCTGCCTGTGTATGGAAGTCATATGGCTTATCTGCTAATCTGTAACTATTCGCAAAAGGACACTTTTGCGAATAGTTGGGGTTATAATTCATCCGAATCCAGTATAATCGTAAACGGCCCGTCATTCAGCAGCTGTACCTTCATATCTGCGCCAAATTCTCCTGTGGCAACATGCGAATTTTTTTCCCGGCATTTTTGAATCACGTATGTATACAAATCATCTGCCAGATCTGGTGCGCCGGCTCTTATAAATGACGGCCGGTTGCCTTTGCGGCAGTCTGCATATAACGTAAACTGGGATACGAGCAGCAATCCGCCGTCTACAGCGTCCAGAGACAGATTCGTCTTTCCGTCTGCATCTTCAAAAATACGCAGTCCCAGCATCTTGCGAATCATTTTATCTGCGATTTCTTTGGTATCCGTATCGCATACGCCGATCAGTACCAAAAAACCTCTGCCGATTTCTCCTATAATTTTCTGATCTACAGTGACCGATGCATGTGAAACTCTTTGTATTACAAACTTCATTTTTTCTCTCCTTTTTCAACTGTCTGACAGTTTTTCATTCTGATGCAGAATCTGCCGAATCAGCTGCAAATCCTGCGTCAGAATGATTATAACAAAAGTCTGCGAAAAATTCTATGATTTCATATATTTCTTTGTTTTATCAAACCCTGCTCCGCCGATGACGCATTTTGCGATTTTATCATATACGACAAAGTTCAGTCCCTGATCCGTATAGGAATATTCTTTCTGATCCACCATGACAGATACGGCGTTTTTGCTGCTTTGAATCGTCAGATCGGATGCGCCAAGGTCAAAATGTTTAAAATACGCCTCTCCCGCTTCCCCTGTAAAAATACATACGCCGTCCTCGTATACGGCAGCTTTTCCGCCCGGATTCTCATAACCGATCATGACACACTGATCCAGGCCGCTCATTGCACGAATATATTCTTTTAATGAATCTGCCGATTTTAGTATTCTTTTGTTTTCTTCCGCATGCTGAAACAGGATACTGATGTCCTCCCAGTGCCTGTAGCGTTCGTCATTGCGCCGATCCGGCAGATCAAACTGTTCGGTAATGATCTGCGCCAGATAACCGGTATATTTGATACTTCCCCTATAATTTAAATGGGACGCCTCAAACAAATCGGCCGCATAATCGATCTGTAGTCTGCTGTCATAATTCGCATCTGTAAACGGAACGTCATATTCCTGCGCAATGGTATAAATATAATTATACGACTGCTGTTTTTCCAGCGTATGATTTGCATAAGGCGCATTGACAAAAAGAAGCCGGATCTGTTTGCTTTTACATAGTTCAATCAATTTGCGCAGATAGGTTTCGGTGCGTTTCGTAATAGAGCCGATTTTCGCAAAACCGGTCTGATCCACGTTGCTCCATCTCTCCAGCTCGCTTTTGGAAATCTTTGTATAATCCGGCTTATATCCGTTATATCGCAGCCGCTTTGTATTCGAATAGTCCTGTCTGGTCAGTTCTGCGTATCTGGTATGATAATAAGGAAAAGAAAAAAATGCGCCGATTGCGTCCAGCTGTTTTCCTTCGCTGTTTACCGCCCGAATCGCGTTCCATTTCGTTTTGGAAGGCTTCATACTAATCAGGCTTGGCCAGGAGGCGGCGCCTACATCTGCCGCCCTTTGATATAAGGTACAGATATCAAATACAACCAGCTTCGGCGACTGTGTCTTAAGCGCTTCTTCCAGAAAATAATAGCTCATCCAGACCGGCTGCCCCGGTGATGCGAGCAGATAGCTGGCAATACCATAATCGTCATACAGCATACACGTATGCACACTGTAATATACGTGGCTGCTTCCAATAAACAATGCGTCTACCGTATGCTCCTCCAAGTTATAAAAATCCGTCAGCTGAATACACCCCTGACTTGTCCGATTTAAAGTGACTTTATTCAGACTGATGACGATTAGAAACATCAGACTAAAAACAAAAACGGAACCTGCAATTTTTTTTATTTTCCACATACTTTCGTTTTTCATAATGTCTGACAGCTCCTAAAATTGAAAATAAATAAATTGTCCGGCATCATATCCCGGGCCATAAATCCCAAACAAAAAAATGAATGCAAATAATACGGCAACGGTAAGCCAGCGAAACCACGCACACTGTTTTGTCAAAAACGAATCCAGGGACTCGTTGTTTTTATATTTTACGATACTGATCAGTAACAGGATGAGCAAAGACAGCATAAGTATATTCATCTCCGTCCGTTCCAGCCCCAGCTCGTAGATGCTCCCGTCTGATAACGCCCACAGGTTCGGCTTTGTAAAAAGCCTTTTTACATAACCGCATGCCTGTGACATCGACTTTGCCCGAAAGAAAATCCAGGCAAACGATGCGAGAAGAAACGTCAGCGCCGCCTGTCCGAATCGAAAACTAAACGAATCTGTTTTTGTATGTGTCCGAACATACAAATTGTTTCGAAATTCCCTTGTTTCTGCTCCAACAACCTGGAAAAAGCCGTGAATACCGCCCCAGACAACAAAATGCCAGCTCGCTCCATGCCAGAGTCCGCTTACCAGAAACGTAACCATCATATTAAAATGCTGCCGCAGCCGCCCACACCGGCTGCCTCCCAGCGGGATATACAAATAATCTTTAAACCAGGTACTTAACGAGATGTGCCACCGCCTCCAGAAATCACGAATACTGCACGCAAAATACGGCGTATTAAAATTTTCCATCAGCGTAAATCCCATAACACGGGCAGCACCGATTGCGATCGTGGAATAACTTGCAAAATCACAATAAATCTGAATTGAAAAAGCGGCTGCAGCTGCCGCCAGTTCGACTGTTCCATAAAAATACCAGGAATCGAATACCGTATTCACCAGAATCGCGATCCGGTCTGCAATGACCAGTTTTTGAAAAAATCCCCATAGCATAATCTGAAGACCGCCTGCAATTCTTTCATACTGAAATAACTCTCTGGATTTTATAATATCTATCTGCCCAATCTGCTGCAGCAGATTTTTGGACCGCTCGATCGGCCCTGCTACCAGCTGCGGAAAAAAGGAAACAAACAACGCGTATTTTAATATGTTGCGCTCCGGCTCGATATCATGTCGGTACACATCGACGGTATACCCAAGCGCCTGAAACGTATAAAACGAAATCCCTACCGGCAATATCACATCAAACGGTTTTTCGATTGCCAAAAACCCTGCCCGGCTTAAAATATGATTCACATTTGAAAGTGCAAAGTCAAAGTATTTGAAAAATCCCAAAATGCCTAAATTTACAATAAAACTAACGGCGACAATCCATTTGCGGATCCGTGAAGAACCTTCTCTCGTCTGCGGATATTTTCCAAGCAGATAACCGCTTAGCCAGGTAACGATTGTTGAAAATGCAATCAGCAAAGCATATGCCGCATTCCAGCTCATGTAAAAATAGTAGCTTGCTGCAAGCAGCCAGAGGTATCTTATTTTTCTGGGAACAATAAAATAAATGAATGTAACCGTTGGAAAAAATATTAAAAAATGAAACGAATTAAATAGCATGATTCCATCTCCGGGTTTTGTCGTATATTGCTCATCGCGTATACACGCTGCTCTTATAGATGTTCTTCCCATTCCATGGAGAATTATGCATGTTGTTAAAAATAAAATGGAACCGCTGCCTTCGTATGCAATGGTCAGACTCCCCTCCCCTGCAGAAACAAAATATTTACTTTTTTCACCGGCTGTTGTATAATAGGAAAAGTTAAAAAATGGGAGGCAGCTATGGACCTGAAACATCTGCTTAGTTATGTGCGGCGGGCCGTTGACGATTTTAATCTGATAGAGAACAATGACAGGATTGCGGTCGGCATTTCCGGCGGAAAGGATTCCCTTACTCTGCTCTATGCCCTGCAGCAGCTGCAGCGCTTTTATCCAAAACATTTTGAACTCGAGGCATTTACCGTTCATCCTGGTTTTCCTGAATTTCATCTGGAACCGGTTGCGGATTTTTGTGAAACTCTGCACGTACCTTATGCGGTGATTCCCACTCAGATTCAGGAAATTGTATCCGGCCATAAAAACGCTTCAAACCCCTGCTCTCTTTGTGCAAAGCTGCGGAAAGGAGCGCTGAATCAGGCAGCGTTAAGTCATGGATGCAACAAAGTGGCTTATGGCCATCATCGGGATGATCTGATCGAAACCATGCTGCTGTCTTTATTTTTTGAAGGTCGTTTTCATTCTTTTTCACCTAAAACAGACTGGGAACGGACAGGCTTAACGCTGATTCGCCCACTGACGTATGTACCAGAGGCGAGATTATCCGGATTTTTAAATAAATATCCGCTTCCGGTAGTAAAAAACCCCTGTCCGGCAGACGGACATACCAAACGGCAGTATGTGAAAGACCTGCTTCGTACCTTAAATACGCAGTATCCCGGTATCAAAGACAGAATGTTTACAGCGATTCAGAATGCATCTTTCGACGACTGGCCGGAAAACCATTGTAAAAATTAACCCTGGATAATGAAAGTGAACGTAACGATTATGGAAAAATCTTACCATGAAAAAATAAAAATTGAAAATGAATTAAAACTTCGGGCAATGACAAAAGAACTGCCGCGTTTCTGCCAGGAGTTCTTTCTGGGAACCGAGCATACGACCTCTTCCCGTACCAGACTTGCATACGCGTATGATCTTGGCATTTTCTTTTCCTTTTTACATGAAAATAATCCTGTCTGCAGAAAATACGAGATTCCCAGTATCCCGATTTCCTTTTTGGATATGATCACGCCGTTAGATATCGAAGAATACCTGAACTATTTAAAGGTGTATACAAAAGACGGCGTGGAACATACAAATGATGAACGTGGCATCTCCAGAAAACTGGCAAGCCTTCGGAGCTTTTACAACTACTTTTTCAGAAAGCAGATGATTACCTCAAATCCGCCGGATCTGGTAAAAACTCCAAAGCTCCATGAAAAAGAAATTATTCGTCTGGATGTGGATGAAGTCGCGATGCTTTTGGATGAAGTAGAATCCGGAGAAAAATTAACGGCGCATCAGCTCGCTTATCATGAACAGACAAAGCTGCGCGATCTTGCCCTGCTTTCTCTTTTGCTTGGAACCGGAATCCGTGTATCGGAATGCGTCGGCATTGATCTTACAGATCTTGATTTTAAAAACAACGGCGTAAAAGTACATCGAAAAGGCGGCGCTGAAGTAATCGTTTATTATAACGATGAAGTGGCGGATGCACTTTTAGACTATCTGGAGCTGCGTAATGAAACTGAAGCTGTGGAAGGTCATACAAACGCGCTGTTTTTATCCATGCAGCGCAAACGAATGAGCGTCCGTTCGGTAGAAAAACTGGTAAAGAAATATGCGCAGCTTGTTACAACTGTAAAGCGTATCACACCGCATAAGCTGCGCAGTACTTTCGGCACCAATCTGTATCAGGAAACCGGAGATATTTATCTGGTTGCAGATGTGCTCGGACATAAAGACGTCAATACAACCAGACGTCATTACGCGGCTCAGGCGGACGCCAGAAGAAGACAGGCTGCCAAAATGATCCAGCTGCGTGAAAACGGTATGGACAGTTAGCAACGTTAACTGTCCTTCTTTTGCGATAACGTTTCCTATGTATACGCTGCAATTTCCTCTTCAATCCTTGTTTTCACGAGTCTGGCAATTTCCTGTGTTTTCATTCCCCTGTATTCTTCATAGGAAATCGGCTTTAAAAAATGCACCTGCGCAGTAACCGGCTTCACATTTAAGCTGTTAAACACCTGAAAGGAATCGATCAGCGCAACCGGTACAATCGGCGCTTTTGACATCGTTGCGCTTTTGAAGCTGCCGGGTTTAAAATCAGCGACCCGATTCTTATTATTAAACTCATAGCCTCCTTCCGGAAACAAAATATAACGGTTCCCTTCCTTCACTTCATTCGCAACCTCACGAATAATCGTCATTGCCTGCCGGACATCCGTTTTATCCAGACGTTTGCCTTCCAGCAAATCTATAAATTCACGTACAAGTATCGATTTGGATTTTTTAATATCCATTACAATAGAACACGGCAATTCATGGCATAATAAAATTGCAAGCGCATCAAACTTCCCCTGGTGATTCGGATACATAATATATCCCCCATCTTCCGGCAGATTCTCTTTCCCATAACAAACCGTCCGGATTTTACCCGTATGACACATAATACGTATCGCCTGCCGATTCAGTTCATATCGCTGCTCTTTCGAATATTTCTCCGGATGATCCGCTTTGTAACGCATTCTTGTAATCATAAATGGGGCACGGAACAGGTTCAGAAGAATCACATATAAAAATCTTAACATTGCATACACCTTATCTCATAAAAATTATCCACTGGTTTCTATTGTGCTAACATAGACAATAGTGTAGCACAGAATGAAAAATAATTCTATTCATTTTTAGAGATTTCCTCTGTCTGTTGCCTTCAGGCAATGGTACCTTTACTCTTTCATACATCCAGACTTCTCTAAATGGTTCGTCTGTTAACAGACAGCTGCCCGGCCATTTCAGTAGTTGTAATAGATGCAATTTCTTTCATCAAAGCTAAAATTTTTTATTTCTATTGTGACATCTGCAACATCTTTTGTGACCTTTAGGCTTTGGTATCTAAAACTTTGTCACTTTGGAAGGTAAAAAATTTCACCGTGGCATCTTCTCCATGAGCAATATGCGCAGGATTATCCGCTCGAGGATTTTGCATACAACCTGAATCTTCTGAATACCTTTCATATAATCTCAAGGGTAAGCACAAGAATTCGTCCATAATGAAGTATGACACTTCCCCCGCCTGGCCTCCTTTGCTATAACATTGTCTATTTCCTATTTTACACTGTCTGACACTCTGCAATCAACTCTACTTCTGCAATAGTAAGTCCTGAATACTTCGCAACTTTATCAATTGGCAATTCACCATCCTGCAACATTCTGAGCGCCGCCTCTTTTTTAGCTTCATCTTTCCCTTTATCTATTCCTTTATTCAAGATTGTCCTTGCTTCTGTCTCAATTAATGCTCCGCTCATCATTCCACCTATCCCTTTCTGCACATTCTCATACTTCTGTGCAATTTCTCTGATCACGTCGCCAGAAAGTTCTATAATTGTACGTTTGTCAAACGCTCCAATAATCTCTTCCTGCTCCAGTTTATCAAGTCTCTCCAATATATTTCGGTACTCTGCCTTCAACTGTGCCAATCTTTGTTCATTACTATTATACACCTCAAAGTTCTTTTCGTGTAAAAAAATATAAAACGGAATTAACAGTAACAGGCCTTTTGAAAAAATATCTTCCAGAGTATATTCCTGTACCTTCATAATCGGAACATCATACCCTACAGTGCCACCTGGAGTTTTTATCACATACCGCATTTTATCAGGTGTCTTTTTATAATTCCTTAGATATAGGACTGCTGTATTTGGAAATGTCACTGTTAATGTTTCATTGATGACTTCACCTTCATCTAAAGCGATCTGAGCGTCATACTCAAACAACCTGATTGTCATACGTCCATCCGGCAGGCTGCTTTCACATTCCAGATGGTATTTCTTCTTTTTCTTCCCATAGATTATGAAATTAGTATCCGTTATCCTTTCCTTCTCTGCTGCATTCTGCTGGTCAATAAAATGCTCGTTGGGATGAAACTCTATCAATTCGTTCCCTGTATAGCTTTCCTTGAAAATCTCATTAATCACCGGGATAATCATCTGCCGACAATCATTTAAAATTGTTCGAAATGCTCCGTCATATATATTTCCCATAAACCATCCTCCGTATTTCTCATTACTATCCTATCATTTTCATATCGCGCACGCAACTACACATATACAATTTAAATTCTTTCAAATCCTCTGTATTTAATTTATCGCTTCTATTTACCCTAAGCCGGAGCAAATTGATAGTAAATTAGGATCCAGCTTACTTTCTCCTTTACTTCATCCTGTCTGCAAATATAATATTGGATCGTAAATTATTTTCCTCTGATGTATTTTCTTATTCTATAAATGATTGATATCAGGCTTTTTTATCCAGTAACCACATCATTATTTTGCAGAATTATAGGAATGCATGTTCAATAGTTTCTCTCAATAAATATTTTCATTGCCTTTGCTAAAAATTCTTTAAAGATCCAAACTGTTACAGTTTATTCATTGCATGCAGGGTGCTATTCAGACTATTATGATAGCTTGCATTTTCAGGCTCAAGCTCTGCTGCCTTCCTCTTTTCCATTTCCGCTTCTTCATATTTCTCCATTGCATGCAGGGTAAATCCCAAGCTGCCATGATAACTTGCATTTTCAGGCTCAAGCTCTTCCGCCTTCCTTAATTCGATCTCCGCTTCTTCATATTTCTCCATTACAGACAGGGTAAATCCCAGTCTCTCATGGTAGCTTGCATTTTCAGGCTCAAGTTCTGCCGCCTTTCTTAATTCGATCTCCGCTTCTTCATATTTCTCCATTTCATACAGGGTAAATCCCAGGCTGCCATGATATCCTGCATTTTCGGGTTCAAGCTCTGCCGCCTTCCTTAATTCGATCTCCGCTTCTTCGTATTTCTTCATTGCATGCAGGGTAAATCCCAGGCTGCCATGATAGCTTGCATTTTCAGGCTCAAGCTCTGCCGCCTTCCTCTTCTCCATTTCCGCTTCTTCGTATTTCTCCATTTCATGCAGGGTAAATCCCATAATATTATGATATCGAGGATTTTTTGCATTCAAACTTACTAACTGCTTTTCTATCTCCCAGGCTCTTTCATAGCTGCCATTATTATGTAATATAACAGCCTCTCTGTATAACCGTTGCTGATCCGCCTGATTGGTAATCTTCTCAACAATATGACTAATCTCTTCTTCTTCGGTTTTATCTTCTTCATGTTCCCCCTGCTCAAACTCTTTACCTCCTAACGATACCTCCGTAAATCTGTCAATGGAATTGGAAAGCATCTGAAAACGTTCTTCTGCATCATTCAAAAAGGCTTCTTTGGATGGTAGCTGGTAATCAAATGCCTCTCCCATAAAACACATTACTTCATCAAAACCATTATGTTTAATTAAATATCCCTCTGCCTTTTCCAAAAAAACCAAAACCTTTTCATACGCTTTGTCTTTTTTATAAATCATCCAGTATGGATACAACCATTCATTTTTTTTAAACTTTTCACCATTTTCAATCAAAAAATTCATGAGACTGTTATCATTACCTGCATACCCAATAAAAATCGGATGATACTCTGAAAAAACATCTCCCAATGCCTTTTTCCAATTGTCATGAAGCACCTCTAACTCCTCTGTCCTGTTCTTCGGATCAAGTAAAAGATCTCTATGGATTTTTATAATAGTAGGTCTTGATATGTGTTTGGTAACATAATGTGCCAAAGATTCATGTCCTATAACCAAAGGTATTTTTTGCTTATAATAATTTACAGCATCTTCTGTCAAATGATCAAAATTAGTTGTTATCACAACATTATGCCGGGTTTCTGTCAATAAATGAGAAAGAATGACATATCCGATACTGGGTCTGGCATGTTCCATCCGTTTTTCCAGATAATTATATCCATCCATCGGCTGCCTTTGAAAACGTCTTTCATAAAATTTACTGTAAAAACTGTACTTATTCTCTTCCGTTATGTTTAAATCTTCTTTCCATTTTATATGTGATTTTTCATTTCTTATCTGAAGCTCTGTGTCCCACATTGTAACCAGTTCCTGTCCGGATTTTATTCCTGAAGAGAGCGATGCGCCTGCCCCAAGTACAAAACAAAATTTCCTTGGGTGAGGACCACCTGACACTTCTTTTACTTCATTTATAAATCCTTTTAAACTTAATTCCTCATAACTCATTCGTATCTCCTTATGTACACTTCCAACTCTGTCTGACACTTTGGAATCTGCTTTGTGCTAATTTCCTTTTGACAATATTTACAACCTGATAATCTCTATATACTCTATAATAAATATATTACCACAAAATCAAATGTAATCAAGCATTCTTCCTTTTCCGCTTTCTTCTGCCCAGCCCATTCTACCCAAAAAGTCTAAATTATCTCGCAGTGACTTCGAAACAAAATTCATTCCACAAAAACTACCATCAGACACTCTGTCAAATTGAAAAATTCTGCCTTGAGGCATTCACGTTCTTACGGACTTTGCAGCGAGTGCAAAGTCCTGGTGTGAACAGTGACACATTTTGTTCTAAAACAGTGGACGTATTTCCCTGAAACTTGATTTTCCTGCTTTAACTATGTTATACTTTTCATATGCTGAAGGAACAATCTCAAAATATACACGATAAGGAAGGAAACATTTTCGCAAGATTTTTGTCTGTGCTATCAGGTATCCAAATTTAATATCAAAAAATATACGGAGGTATTGTTATGAAACGAATGATATTGATTATTGCAGCTTTGGCCTTTGCTCTAACGGGATGTGCAGGTATGGGGCCAGATGAAGAAAATGTAACAACGCCAGCAAATGATGTGAAAAAAATTCTTGTGGCACAGGTCAATGGTGATACCTTTGAATTGTCGCCCGAAAATTCGGAAACGATTCGTCAATTTCTATGTGATGACGATTGGATGCCAGATGCAACAAAATGTGAAAGTGATTATATAGTTACCCTTGATGGTCGGACGATATGCTATCATTCTGAGTGTGGTACATTTAATGAGCAGCTGAAGGAGTCTGATCGCAGCTTTCGTTTATCTGAAACGGATAGAGAAACTGTAAACGCTATTATCCAGTCGCTTTTTTCTCCTGATTAAACGAAGACGACCCATAAAATGCGGTAGTGACAGTTGGTATTTACTGACTGCCACTATCTCTATTACAACGGAAACGCGAAAAAGAATTTCTGTACCTTTAATCATCATAAAGAACCATCCGGTATTTTCCTGTATGCTTTCCGCTCCTTTTGACATGAATAAAGAACTATTCGATGTTCTCTGGTATGCTTTCCATTCTTCTGTTCATGAATATAAGGTATCATCAGATAATCTCAGATATGCTTTTCAGTCTTTTCGCCATAATAAGGTATCATCGGATAATCACGGAATAGATATTTTCCCATTCTTTTCGCCATAATAAGGTATTATCAAGATAATCACGGAATAGATATTTTCCCATTCTTTTAGTCATAATAAGGTATCATCAGCTAAAACCAGAATAGATATTTTCCCATTCTTTTCGCCATAATAAGGTATCATCAGGTAATCACGGAATAGATATTTTTCCATTCTTTTAGTCATAATAAGGTATAATCAAATAATCTCCAGAGCAGATATTTTCGTCAAATAAGTTATTTAACTTCATAATTTTTTGAATATATAAATGCAGACTCTGATATTCCTCTGTATAATAGCGATTAGAAATTTCCCACAACGATTCTCCAGCGCATATTCTGACACTTTTATAATACTCGGTACGGTACTCGTTTTCTCTGCATCCACTATGAAAAATCAGCTGTTTCAAAATAACCGTCATACATACAATAAAAAATAAAATTTGCAGTACGATCACAAGGATAATTAATTTATGCTTCATAATTCCTGCATTCGAATATTTCATTCGGAACCCCTTCCCCTTCTTTAACAACAAACATATGTTCGATACTATATATTATAAAACCAGAACATCTGTTTGTCAATAGATTTATGATATGATCTTTTCATAAGGGCACACTTCGCTTACGTTTCAAAATCAATAGGATTTCAGTTTATCCGGCAGATACCTGTGAAAGAGAACGTCATTGGTTCGACGCTCAGTTAAATCATATAAATTTTAAGAAGACTTCCGTCGAACGAAAGGCCTCCAGTCAGTTTTTCACCTGAATGCTCACATCTTATCTGTTTACCAGTCAGACGACGAGTAACCGTTCAGGCAGATCTGCACATTTGCTTCGCAGACTGTAAGAAAATATAGTAATTTACAGATATCCGTCCATCGCGAATCGATTTTAACAGCCGCATACGCAAAGCTCCATGGGTAATCTGACGCTGACAAAAACGAACAAATATTCTGAATATATGTTTGCATTTCAGTCAAAAGTATGATAAAATTAAAATAATACATAAACGTAACGATGTACTTTTATCGATGATATCATAGACCACACAGATGATTTGTTCGCTGATTCAATACAGGAGGTATTATTTATGGCATATGGAAAGATTACAACAAAACAACGGGAAATTTTAGAATTTATTAAACATGAGATTATTAATAAAGGGTATCCGCCCGCAGTCAGGGAAATCTGCGAGGCAGTTCATTTAAAATCGACTTCTTCGGTTCATTCACATCTGGAATCTCTGGAAAAAAACGGTTATATCCGCAGAGATCCGACAAAGCCAAGAGCGATTGAAATTATGGATGAAAACTTTAACCTTACCAGACGTGAGGTTGTTCATGTACCGATCGTCGGCAGCGTCGCTGCTGGTCAGCCCATCCTGGCAGTTGAAAATATTGAATCTTATTTTCCGGTTCCGGCAGAGATGATGCCAAATCACGAATCTTTTATGTTAAAGGTAAAAGGTGAAAGTATGATAAACGCCGGGATTTTTGACGGCGACCAGGTACTCGTACAAAAACAGCCGACTGCGGAAAACGGTGATATCGTAGTTGCACTGATCGACGACTCCGCGACCGTAAAGACGTTTTACAAAGAAGCAGATCATATCCGCCTGCAGCCGGAAAACGATGCCTACGACCCGATTATTTTAACAGATTGTATGATTGTAGGAAAAGTATTTGGCGTATTTCGCTTCTTTTCTTAATCCTTGGGCAAAATCGATGATACCGAACCAAAAGCCGCTGCACAGCATGACAAATGACAAAATATTTTATCTCCCGCGCTGATTTTGCAACGCCGCGCAGCGGCTCGAAATTCAAAACCCATTCTTTCATTCCCAAGCCGTTTTGCATATATCCTTGTCTCACCTGATATACGATTGTTTGTTATTTCTACTGGATATCTCTTTGCGTCAAACTTTAAGGCAGTCAGTATGTCCTTGCACCCAAAGTTCTAAATTAACCCCCGACATACAATTGTTTGACTTAAAACCACTCATTCTGCCAAACAAAGTTTTTTTTCATCTGTAAAAAATACACTCTGTTTATCTTTGTTTATGACTTCTTTTAGCAGGATTCATATAAGAAATAAGCCAATCAGAACTGGCAAGGCTGCTAAATACATCACCGCAAAACTTTGTTGTATAAAAAATGGGCCGGCCGGTTCCAAACCAGGCACTGGTGAGAAACCAGTTTTCAATGGATGACAAAATGCAGGCAGAGATACTAAAATATGAGAATGACGGATCCTGATGCAGAAACAGGACGGTAAAAAACATCGTTCAGGATATTTAATTTTACGAAATTTATGATTGGCATATGGGGATAGTGCAGTATTTCATAAAACTATTTAATTAGCCAAATAAATATTTCCGATACCTGCCTATACCGTTATCCTATTGCATCATAAAAAGTTAATGAAGAAAACAATCACAGACAGGCAGCTTCTGTAAAACTGTCTGTC
This sequence comes from uncultured Eubacterium sp., assembly GCA_910577225.1. Taxonomy (GTDB): domain Bacteria; phylum Bacillota; class Clostridia; order Lachnospirales; family Lachnospiraceae; genus Eubacterium_J. The sequence goes on from CAJTMV010000004.1 coordinate 184,529, forward strand.
TGCGTCCTAAAATAAACTACATGATCTTATATGATTCATAATTTTATTTCATTTCAACAAAATATTCCCATACTTTGTTGTTATATTTAGCTTTCCCTTTCCACTACCATTCTTTTTGTAGTACCTGCCATCCCCACTCGCTTTCTTTTTACCATTTCCTATTACAAGCATACTTCCATATTTTGTGCGGCCAGTCACCGTCAGGGAATTAAAGTTTTTCTTATCCGTCCTGACTACAATATTTCCATTGGTGCTGTTAATCCGCGTGTTCCCTGAAACCTTGAAACCAACCCAGGCGATATCTCCATCCTTCGTTGTTATCTGCAGACTTCCTGGCACAACAAGAGTTGCTGCTGCAATATTCCCCTTTGCTGTATTGATTTTTGCCGTACCTGAAATTCGCAGGCTGGAAAGCGCAATATCCCCACCTTTCACCTGCACATTCATATCTTTGTAACGAGTCTTTTTTCCTATCGCCAAATTTCCTTTTTTCATATTTATTCTACTGTTATTTATCACAGTATTTGCAGGTATATACAGCGTTACTTTCGGCGAATACTTCCACCACTTCTTTCCTATCTTCTGCTTCAGTTCCTCTTTCGAAAGATTTTTTATTCCCGTTTCTTTCAAATAAAGCACACCATTGTTTACAGCATAAGTAAACGGATTTTCATTGTTTTTGCAATAAATAAAATACGATAAACTGCTGCTTTGTTTTTTCGTAGAAACTATTTTTAAATCCTAATCCGTCAAATCTGCTTCTATACTGTGAAAAGCAGGCAGCTGCTTTCTCTTCCCCTCAAATACTTTTCCCTCTTCTCCCAAAACACCTGTTACGTTTGCAGCACGGCTTTCACAAACTTTTCCTGCCATACACAACAACAAAATAACCACTGTGATTCCAAATATTTTTACCTGTTTCATGTCCTGGCTCCTTCCTTTTTATTATTTAAAAACTATGTTACTACAATTATCCTGTGCACAAAGTCCAAAACTGCTTACAGATTTGAATGTTTCTTTTTTGATCATTGGTAAGTTCTGTTTCCTGCCCAACAACTGAAAATGTTCTATTTCACGACTTGTATATTTCATTTCTTTTCCTTATGTGCCGTAATAATCGTATAGCTATACGCATTTATTGTTATCATACAATTATCTGCATTTACATACCAGTTTTTCCCGTTTCGTATCATAACAGCATTCGCAGAATTAATTTCAGTTTTACACCAGTCAACCACATCATCTGTATCTAAAGACAGGTTTCTTTTGATACGTTTTATGCCTAATTCGGTTGTATGTAATTTATCTAAATTCTTTAATAATTCATTATCTGCATTCATTTTATAATTCTCCTCGTATTATAAAGTTCTGATTTATATCGTTAACAGAATACCTCAATCACAGTCGTATTTCTATTACATTTTCATTAAATTTCTTTCTCACTTATTATACTTACTCTGCCATGCTGCCCATTTCAATAACCAGCAGAAAAAATCATCTTTAAAACATTGCATTTCTTTTCGATATTACGGCATCTATAAATATGCTGCTTCATAATGAAAAAGCATGTCATTATCTGACAGTTTTCCTATATCTATTCGCAGGAATGTATATTTATACATGCATTTTATCAGAAATAATAAACGAACCGGGGCAAACATAATATCCGGATGAAATTAGGATCGATGGATATACATTCTGGTCATCTCCTGCTCTTCATCTCCCTGAACCATACACAAAAATTCCCATCCGTATTTTTCATAAAAAGTAGTATGATCTGTAACAAGATATAGTGTATCAATACCCTGTTCTCTGATATCCTCACATACATATTGCAATAATTTTCCGGCAATTCCCTGACAACGATACGGTTCCTCAACGTAAACAGCACACACATTTGGTGTCAAATCTTTCCGGTTATGAAAATCGTTATCAATTACGCCAAGACCTCCGATAATTGCATCGCTGTCCATTGCCAGATACCATTGTGGTACAATCGTTTCATTTTTCAGACAGTCACGAATGCTCTCCTGATATGTCCGGAACGAAATGTTCCACTTTTGATGAAACCAGTTTGCCGCGCGGTCTGCCATATTTTTATTTTCTCTTATTTTTATTAATTTAATCATTTCTTAATTTCTCCTGATTTTTATTTTACCTTCTGGAAATCCATGTACTTTCGATCCATCTCTTGTGCCTTGCGTTGCCATATCCTTTTTCAGAACCTGTGAAATTCTATTTGATTCAAAATAACATTTTTGTCTTCATAAGACCGAGTCTTCACATCTCTGCGTTTGTAATTTTATGTGTCCTGATTTAGTTCTTCTTAACAGTTCTTTTCATAATTATGTAAAACATGATAATACTTAAAACATGATATTTATTTTCCAGATACTTTTTTGTAGCAGGTGAACGTTGTCTCTACAGGTTCATCTATTGGAGGTGAAAACGTCTCTACAGGTTCATCTACTGGAGGTGAAACGTCTCTACAGGTTCATCTGCCGGTATTTCTTTCAGATTTCCCAGATACTTTTTTGTAACAGATGAAATGTTTCTGCAGGTTCATCTGCTGGTATCACTTCCATTCTACCCTAACCCAAAATGTCTTTAATACTGCCTTCCTATAAAATACTTTATATTTGCTTTTTATGAAATATCTCAAATACTACCCAAACACAAACATCCCCCTGAAACTACCTGAACTTCAGGTATCTCATATCTCTATTACTGCTTTCAGATAAAATATCTTACATCCTGTTTAAAATGTGGCATCCCAAATACTGCACTAACACAAAATGCCTCTCATACTACCCTGAACTTCAAGCATCTCTGATACCAGCTGAACTTCAAACATTTCCATATTGCCTGAACTCCAGGTATCTCGCATCTCTATTACTGCTCAGATAAAATACCTGTATCCTGTTTAAAATGTAATATTCCAAATACTACAATGACACAAAACGCCTCTCATACTACCCGAACTTTAAGTATCTCTAATGCTGCCTGAACTTTAAGTATCTCCAATGCTGTCTGAACTTCAGGTATTAATTCTTCCTGAACTTCAAGTATATTACCCGAACTTCAAGTATCTCGTTACTGCCTGAACCTGAAATACTTCCATATATAATGTACCCTATAGGGTGGACAAATTTAAAAGTTCATTCCCTGAAATCAGAC
>CAJTMV010000005.1 GCA_910577225.1 uncultured Eubacterium sp.
GGGCGGCATATCAAAGCTCTTTCCCTCAAAAGTAGTAAATTGGTAGTAAATTCAGCTTGAAATCCTGCTTGTATGCCCGTAAATCAAGGCTTTTTTGAGATAATCAACCATTTTCTGTGTAAAATCTTTAGAATACGCGGCAGAATACGGAATCGCTGCGTAAAGACGATAAGAGAAAGGAAAATAAAACTATGGAAGAAAACAATCCGATCAGAGAGGCGAAACAATCTGCATGCAATGTATGCGGTTCCGATTGCAGCAGCTGTGCCTGTTATGGCTCTATGTGCCGGGGGTGCCGGGAATGTCAGGGAAAAGTGTTCCATCAGACGGACGGAAAGGCGTGCGCGATTTATGAATGTACAGTACAGGAAAAAGGACTGATTCATTGCGGACAATGTGATCAGCTGCCTTGTGAGATCTGGATGAAGATCAGAGATCCGAAATACTCTGACGAGGAATTTGAAGAAAATGTCAGAATGCGGGTACGGGCATTAAAAAAGAGTACGGCTGAGAGCGCGTCTTAAAACAGTTCTGCATCAAAACAACATAATCGTATCAATATTCTGGATTTCGTAACCGTGCATGTAAAAATATGGATGCATTGTTACGAAATTTTTTTGCGTTTTATTCAGAATGTGACTGATTATACAACCTGTCATAGGCTGCAGGCAGCTCGCAGTATGTTTCATATAGTGATCTGATTATTTTCAAGCATACATCCGGATCGTAGAATATTATTTCTGCTTCGGGTTACAATATTTTTGCAACAGGCGATAAATAAAGGAAACAGTGATATTTCGAATGGTCGAAGTGAAAAATGAGCAGCGGTTTCGATATTTCAAACGGATGAAGTGAAAAATGAGAAACGATTTCAATATTCCGAACAGACGAGGTGAAAAACGAGTAACGGTTTCCTGTTGCGCCCGTTGATGAAAATCAGGAGAAAATAGTATATGGAAAAGAAAATGAGCATTTGTCTGATCTGCTGTTTACTAACCGTGTTGTCTGGCTGTGGAAAAAGTCAGGATCCGGCTCTGGAAGACGAAAAACTGCACTACACGCAGGCGGTAGACGTACTTCGGGCAGTAGTCGACGCGTATACGGATGAGGAACGATTTGCCATGTATGGAGGAGATCGGGAGCATGCGGTGATGGACGCACCTGGTACGTTTGATGTCAGTCAGGTACAGGAGATGGAGGATGTACTGGGACTTCCGTCGGGACTGGCGTCAGATATAGAAGAAGCGGCATCCATGGTTCATATGATGAATGGAAATGTATTTACAGGAGCGGCTTACCGGCTCAGGGAAGGTACAGACCAGGATGCGTTTGCACAGGCAGTAAAAACGGCGCTTTTGGAAAAACGATGGATGTGCGGACAGCCGGATACGATGCTGGTACTCTCGGTGGATCATGTTTATGTCATTACGGCCTATGGAGAAGCAGGCATCATCCAGACATTTAAAGAAAAATCGATGTCTGTATTAAAAGAAACAAAAATATTGATGGAAGCTCCGATTGTATAATGGTTTTTTCAAGTATTACATTTTTATTTTATTTTTTGCCCATAACGGTAACTTTGTATTTTTTCGTTCCGGGGAAGTATCAGAATCTGGTTCTTGTTTTGTGCAGTATGTTCTTTTATGCCTGGGGAGAACCTCGTTATGTGTTACTTATGATTGCCGGCATCCTTACTGCCTACGGATGTGGGCGGCTGATGGAACTATACAAAACGAGAAAGGGGCGAATGATCTGGTACGTGTGTTCGGTCTGCGTCAGTCTTTTTGCGCTGCTGTTTTTTAAATATGCAGATTTTATTCTTGAGAATCTGAACCGGTTCTTTGGACTGGATATGCCGCTGCTGCACGTATCGCTCCCTGTTGGAATCAGCTTTTATACGTTTCAGATCATTAGTTATCTCACAGATGTATACAGAGGAGCACCTGCAGAGAAAAATATGCTGCATCTGGCTGTATATATCTGCATGTTTCCGCAGCTGATAGCAGGGCCTATCGTGCGTTATGAGGATCTGGCGCATCAGATTCGGATGGATGGAGCGTATGGCGCAGGGCGGCGTACGTCTTTCGAAAAGGCAGCTTATGGTATTCGGCGTTTTGTAACCGGGCTGGCAAAAAAAGTACTGCTGGCAGACCAGCTGGGACAGCTGTGTCAGATTTTTCGACTTTCAGAAGACAAATCGGTACTGTTTTACTGGATTTATGCGGTCAGCTGCTCGTTGTATATTTATTTCGATTTTTCAGGATACAGTGATATGGCAGTCGGTCTTGGCAGCATATTTGGATTCCGTTTTCCAGAAAACTTTAATTATCCTTTTATTTCTACAAGTATTACGGAATTTTGGAGACGCTGGCATATGTCGCTCGGATCCTGGTTTCGGGATTACGTCTATATACCGCTTGGAGGCAGCCGGAAAGGACGCAGACGACAGATCGTTTGTATCTTTATCGTATGGATACTGACCGGATTATGGCACGGCGCGGAATGGAACTTTGTACTATGGGGATTGTATTTTGCCATATTGTTATGCATAGAGAAGGTTTTCATAAAAAAACGTACGGTTTTTTCTCGTTTGTACTTTCTCTTTCTGATCAGTATCAGTTTTGTAGTTTTTCATGCAGAAAATGTTTCGCAGGTCGCTGCCGATCTGAGGGGGCTGACTGGTGCGGGAGGGATTGCGCCTGTTTCCGGTGAAGCGCTTTATTATCTGCGCAGTTATGCGCTCACGCTGGCGGCTGCGATACTGGGCGCGACGCCGTTTTTCCGCTATGTGTCCGGCAGGATGCAGGGATGTCTGACTGGCAGAAGAACGGCCGGTCTGCTGGAGCCCATATGGCTGTCGGCGCTGATGATCGTTATCAGTGCATATCTTGTGGATCATACGTTTCAGCCGTTTTTATATTTTAGATTTTAAAAGCAGAGCTTAAAAAAGAGTCAGAAGCCGAAAGGAGATTGGATCATGGGCAGGAGAAACGATGATTTTTTTATCTGCGTATGGTTTGCGTTCATTTTAACCGCTGGATTTTTCCTGTGTATGTTTCTTGAAAAACCGGATTACTCGTACAACGAACGGCGGTATCTGGCTGAGATGCCGGAGTTGTCTGTCGATACGGTAAGCTCCGGAAGATTTATGTCAGACTTTGAAGACTATGCGCTGGATACGTTTCCGTTTCGGGAGCGCTTTCGTAAACTCAGGGCATGGACAACGGCAAATATATTTTTATTCAAAGATCATCATGGGATGTATCTTGCGGACGGATTTCTTGCCGCTATGGAATATCCGATGCAGCAGGAATCTCTGGAACGGGCGGTACGTCAGTTTGCAGAGATTTGCGCCGGGCTTACAAAAGAAAATCATGTCTATCTGTCGGTTATTCCGGATAAAAACTGCTTTCTTGGGAAGGAGAGCGGTCATCTTACGATGGATTATGAGGAGTTCGAACACGTGATGCGGCAGGAAGCGCAGTTTGCAGAATATATAACGATCTCAGATCTTTTGGACAAAGAGGATTATTATCGGACGGATCCGCACTGGAGGCAGGAAAAGATTACGGATGTCGCAAAGCGGCTGGCAGTAAGTATGGGTACGACGCTGAATGAAGACTATCAGACGCATACGCTGAGCAGGGATTTTTACGGCGCCTATTATGGACAGGCGATGCTTGCGGCGGCGCCGGATACGCTGCGGTATCTGACCGGGGACGCCATCGACGGCTGCAGTGTGTATGACTGGCAGAATCAGCGACCAATACCGGTATATGACAAGAAAAAGGCAGCGGATAAAGATCCTTATGAATGCTTTTTGTCGGGACCGTTGTCGCTGCTTACGATCAAAAATCCGAATGCACGAAACGAGAAGCGGCTGATTATTTTTCGGGATTCGTTCGGCAGCGCAATCGCCCCGCTTCTGATCAGCGGATATGAGCAGATTACACTGGCAGATCTTCGTTATATTCGTCCGGAAATACTTGAAAAATTTATTTCATTTGAAAAATGTGACGTACTTTTTTTGTATAGTACGCTTGTACTGAATTCTTTTGCTTCCAATTGTTGACATTGTTATAAGCAGGTGCTAAACTTATTATATCTTATTGCCAAAAAAGCATTCTTTTTTGCAATCGTTGTAGATATTTTGCATAATGCTGCATGGAAAGAGATGTACAAGGAGGATAAAGCATGAATCATGGTCAGGAAAGCCGCGAAAATCTGCAGCCAGCGAATCAGAACCGCTGGAATGAGGCGGAGCTGTTAAGAGACAGCAGAATACTGGAACATACACATTCTTTTATCGTAGAATATAATTTTAAGACGAAGCAGTGTTATATAGACCCTGCACAGCGCCAGCATTTATACGGAGACTGGCAGAACGAGATAAATAATGATAACAAAGATTATAAAAGAGTTGTGTTAAGAGATGATATCGCGACACTGCAGGAATTTTTTGACTTTTCTGATTTAAAGGCGGGCGAAAGCCGCAGTATGGACGCCAGATTCTATGTAAAAGCACACGATTATGAATGGTATCGTGTCAGGCTTATTTGTCACGCAGATGAAGCAGGCGAAAAAGAACGTGTGCTGATTACATTTACGAATGTACAGCAGGAGCTGGAAACGGTGCAGAAATTAAAATTCCTGCTTGCCAAAGATCCTCTGACCCATATGCCGAATCTGGACAGCTTTATACAGATGACAGAAAAAATGATCCGGTCGCATCCGGAGCAGAGTTATGCAGTGATCCGGATGGATATCGATAAGTTTCGCATGATCAATCAGATGTATGGAACAAAAGAAGGAGATAATATACTGCGTTATATCGGCGTAAAGATTCAGGAATGGGCCGGCCCGATTTTGGAGATGAGTACATACTGCAGAATATCTTCGGATATGTTTTGCGTCTGTATGCCGGCGGAGGCGGGCAGTATCCAGGAGATTATCGATTTTATACAGACGTCGCTGCATGCGTATCCGATTAAGTTTGACATGATTATGTCTTTTGGCGTTTATATTACGAGCGAAGAAGATCGGACCGAACAGATATCGGTTTCCACACTGATGGACCGGGCGGCTTCGGCGCAGCGGACCGTAAAAAACAGTTATATGAATCATATCGCCTATTATGACAGCGTCATTCGCAAGAAAGAAATTGCAGAGCAGATTATTATATCAGAAATGAAAAAAGCGCTGGAGACGGATCAGTTTCAGGTATATCTGCAGCCGAAATGCGAGATGGATACCGGAAAGATCATTGGTTCAGAAGCGCTGGTACGATGGATTCATCCATCACAGGGAATCATATCTCCAGGCGAATTTATTCCCGTATTTGAAAAGAACGGATTTATATCCGAGCTCGATGCCTTTGTGCTGCGAAAGACCTGTCAGATGATCCGCAAATGGCTGGACGATGGAAAGAAAGTATATCCGGTTTCTGTGAACGTATCCAGGACAGATTTATATAATCCAAATTTACTCGAACAGATTAAAGAATGTGTAGAACGGTTCGATGTGCCGCATGAGCTGATTGCGTTTGAACTTACGGAAAGCGCGTTTGTATCGGATAATATGCAATTGTATAATCTGGCGAAGCTGCTGCAGGAAAATCATTTTAACGTTATGATGGACGATTTTGGCAGCGGATATTCCTCTTTAAATTCCTTAAGAGAAATACCGGTAGATGTGTTAAAAATAGATTTAAAATTCCTCCCGCCATCCACAGACGACAAACGCGGCAATGTCATTTTGCAGTCGATTGTAGAAATGGCAAACCAGCTTGGACTGGAAGTTGTTGTTGAAGGTGTGGAAACGATCGAGCAGGCGGAGTTTTTATTATCGATTGGCTGCCGGAATGCCCAGGGGTATTATTTTTACCGTCCGATGCCGGTTTCGGAATATGAACGATGTCTGGAAGAAAAGCCAAAGGAAATCGGTATACGCAGACAGGAAGAGCAACACAGATAACATGCACAAAGTGGGAGGACGGAAGAATGGAAAAGCTGATTCTAATTGTTGACGATGCGAGGTTTGCCAGAATCATTGCAAAAAAGGCGTTACAAAACGGCGGATACGATCAGATTGTCGAGGCGGCGACTGCAGCGGCGGCACTGGAGATCTTTCAGGAAAAGAAACCGGATCTGACGCTGCTGGATATTACGCTTCCGGATAATACAGATCTGACTTTATTAAAAAAATTGTTAACAATCGATCCAAAGGCGTCGATTGTGATTCATTCAGCGATCGGCCAGGAGCTGATTATTATGGACGCGCTCAAAGCCGGAGCAAAAGATTTTATCGTAAAGCCGTTTGATGAAAAAGAGTTTATTAAAATTGTAAACAAGGCGCTCGGGGTTTAGTGCTCCATCCGGGCAAAAATTAGAGCTTATTACAGCAAAACTCTGATTTCTGCCCGGATGAAGCACCAGAGCGTGTCTTAAAAATGCTTTCCGTGAGATGTGCTTCGCAGTTCGCGGAGTTTTCATACGCGTCAGTGGGGATGGGGGAATCGCAATGAAGTTATTTGACCAGAGTGGAAAGCTGGATGCAGATGTGCAGGATATACTGTATGAACTTGGGAATGTGGGCGTTGGTATGGCCAGCATTACGATTGGCCGGCTCCTTGGAGTCCGGATAGAACTGGTCTCGCCAAATGTAATATCGGTGACCGATTTGTCAGATCAGATGCTGCTTTCACATATCGAAAAGGAAGAAGTGGGAATCTGGATGCGTTTTGCAGCTCCGATGAGCGGGCTGGTGCTGTTTATTCTCAAACGTTCTTTTGTGATCGAAGTTGTAGAGAAGATGACGGGGACACGATGCGAGGAAGAACAGCTGTATAAAAATGAAATTCTTTTCTCAGCCCTGACAGAATTTGCCAACATGCTTTCAGCCGCATATATGAAAGCCGTTGGCACATATACAAAGATGCGGATTTATTTATCGCCGTATCTGTTTGTATCCGGAAACGAGCAGATCAGACTGGGAGACGTAAGCTATGAGCTGCAGATGGCGGCAGATCAGGCAATCTGGGTAGAAACAAAATTTTTGCTGCTGGAAGAAGAAGGACAGACGGATGACGCAGGACGGGTTGTGATGCTTCCGGACGGCAATACGGTAGAAATGCTGATGCAAGCGTTGGGATTATAGAAATAAAGAAGAGGATCATTCAGAGAGCTTCTGATCTGTACGGCACAAAAGGGAAAATGACGGACAGCAAAGAGGCTTTTTTTGTTATGGTTTGTCTGGATATGCAACCATACGAACGATCATTGCGTTATTATATTAAGGAGCTGTTGACAGAAGCAAAGGGAGATACACATGGAGGATGAAAAAATTATTGAATTATACTGGAACCGTGATGAAGAGGCACTTAGACAGACAAATCAGAAATACGGTTCTTTTTGTTATTATATCGCTCACAATATATTGAAAAATGAAGAGGATTCCAAAGAATGCGTAAATGATACCTGGTTTAAGACCTGGACTGTGATTCCTCCGAAGCGGCCGGAATTTTTTCAGTCATTTCTGGGAAAGATTACAAGGAATCTTTCCCTGGATCGCTATCGAAAGAGCAGGGCATCCAAACGGGGAGGAGGAAGTGTGGACGCTATTTATGAAGAGCTGGAATCGTGTATTGCGGATCGTGGTACAGAAGATACCCGTACCGATGCGATTGTGATTACGGATGCGCTGAATCAGTTTCTTACGGGACTTTCCAAAGATGCCAGGGTTATTTTTGTGCGTCGGTACTGGTATGCAGACAGTGTGTTACAGATTGCGCAGCGTTACTGTATGAGTGAAAGTAAGGTAAAGTCGTCTTTGATGCGCAGCAGAAATAAATTAAAAGCATTTTTGGAAAAGGAAGGGATCATTGTATGACAAAAAATGCGGGAGAGCGGTTGTTTTTGGCAATCGGGCACATTTCGGACGATATGATTCTGGAGGCGGACAGGGAGCGGCTGACAGTAAAAGAAGAGACCGTATCCAAATCGCTGGCAATGCAGGAACCGGACCCGAATACGAAAAGCGGAACAGATACAGAGGAAGAAAACGAGGGACTTACGAGCGCAGACACGGATGGAAACGAAAAGAAACGTATTTATGAAACCAGAAAACGACCGATCAGAAATAAAGAAATGATAAATGCGGGCAAATATTTAAAATATCTGCCTGTGGCGGCATGCCTGTGCATTGTTTTGGGCAGCGCAGGGTATATTATTCATGGTTTTATGCAGGCAGGTTCGTCTGACAGCATGAGTATCCGAAGCGCGGTCGATCAAAGTGCGGATCAAACGGACGATTCGTCTGACAATGGTATGGAAATGGCGATGGATCAAAATGCGTCCACCGGAAACGCGGAGCAGGATGAGGAAATATCTGGCAGCAGCGACGGCAGTGAAAGCGGCTATACGCAAAATCAGGCTGAAGATATACAGGAAGGCATACCGCAGAAACAAAAGGAGCTGTTCCCGATCTGCTATGACGCCTATCAGGGGCCGGTTTTTCCTCTGACGGCAACCGGAGATACGCAAAAGCTGAAAGTCAGCCGTAATCTGAAAGGTATCGTTGCTACGGATGCAGATGGCATGTCGCCGTATCTTCGGGTGACGGACGTCTATAAGATTAAAAATACATCCGGACATGATAAGACCCTGCAGCTGGTATATCCGTTTGTATCGACGATGAACCGCACATCGGAAACAAATGAAGAAATACTTGAGATTCAGGGAGGCCTGGAGAGCGATCAGACCGTGGCTGCGTATAGTATGGGAGAAAGCGTTTTGGCATATAGAAATGCGGATATGTCTGAGACATCTGCAATGTCGGATTACCAGAAGATTTTTAATGAGCAGACCGATTATCAGGAACAGGCGCTGGCAAAAGAAGCAGACTGGAATCAGAAGGTAACGGTTTATAACTTTTCGGACGTTTTGATGCAGGAAGAAACGTCTGGTACCGGTCAGCCGCTTGTATTTGGGGTTACGATAAAAGGTACAGACGCCGCTGTGCTGACTTATGGATTTGATCATTCGTTTGCGAATGAGAACAGCGATTCCAATCATTGTTTTTTCGTTTCAGAGGAACAAAAGAAGCGGGTGCTCATTGTTACAGGAGAGCAGGAAGGAGATCCTGTATTCTCGTATTATACGAATCTGGATTGTGAAGAAAAGATCGATGGTCCGGACTATGAAATCACCGGTCAGGAGATGACTTATACGGATGCGCTGCGTTTGTGCAGCAACGATGCCGCACGAAAACTGCGTCAGGATTATGAAAGAGGCGTGATTGCCACGGAGCTTCCTGATTACATGAATGAAGACGCCGCATTTCGGGTACTGACGATGATCAGCGAAGAAGACCGGTTTTATGATACGCTTCTGCAGCGATACCAGAGCGTGGAATTATCTGAGATCTTTGAACGGTTATTTGGAGAAACAAGAGTGGTATATGCGAGAGCGACCGTGACAATTCCGGCGAGGAAGACGATACGGGTTACCGTACACATACAAAAACGGCAGAAGAATACGATGGATGCAGGAACGAAAGAATCGGATGCAGAAACACAGCAGCAGTATGACTTTTTCCCAGGTATGCAAAGTCATCTGCAGATTGTGAAGACCTCGGTTTCTCTGCAGCTGAAAGAGGAATGGCAGCTTGCCGGACAGAATCTCGGACTGACGGAAAAACAAAAACAGATCTGGAAGGCAGACGCGCTGGATCAGGCCGGTTTTGTAATTGTAAAATATGGAAAAATGGAAGAATTTATGGACGAATCATAATCCCTTGTTTTGAATCGAAAACATTAATAATTAAGGATTGATTTCTCTTTTAGATAGTGTTTTAATAGAAATGGAAGAATATGTAATTCGTAGAATTCGAATCATTCGATGAAAGAAAAAAGAAATCAGGAGGAGAGCAATATGTTTGGTTTTGGGCAGATGATAAATATTTTAAAAAAGAGTCCGAAAAAAATCGTTTTTACAGAAGGAAATGATCCGCGTATTCTGGAGGCGGCGTCCAGATTGCTGGCAAGCTACTTTTTACATCCGATCCTGGTAGGGGACGAAGATGAAATTATTGCTGCGGCAGAAGACAGCGGCTTTAATATTCGCGGAGCGGAAATTATTGATCCGAAGCAATATAAGGATATGGACGCAATGGTGGACATGTTCTGCGAACTGCGTAAATCAAAAGGGGTAACGCCGGAAGAGGCGAGAAAAACGCTGGAACAGACGAACTATTTTGGCGCGATGCTTGTAAAGATGGGCCTGGCGGACGCCCTGTTAGGCGGAGCGACGTATTCGACAGCAGATACGGTGCGTCCGGCGCTGCAGCTGATTAAAACAAAGCCGGGGAACAGTATCGTGTCTTCCTGCTTTATCCTTGTACGGCCTTCTGCAACAGGCGATAATGAAGTGCTGGCAATGGGTGACTGCGCCATTAATATTAAGCCGACAGAAGATCAGCTGGTAGAAATCGCAGGGGAGACGGCAGAATGTGCAAAGATCTTTGGGATCGATCCGCAGGTGGCATTTTTAAGCTATTCTACGTTTGGCTCCGGTGAAGGCGAGGATGTAGATAAGATGCGCAACGCTGCACAGAAAGCAAAGGCAAAATATCCGGATCTTCCAATCGAGGGAGAACTGCAGTTTGACGCAGCGGTATCGGTACGTGTCGCACGCACGAAATGTCCGGAATCGGAAATTGCAGGACATGCAAATACGTTTATTTTCCCGGATATCAGCGCGGGAAATATCGGATATAAGATCGCCCAGCGTCTCGGCCATTTCGAAGCATACGGACCGATTCTGCTTGGCCTGAATGCGCCGATTAACGATTTATCCAGAGGATGTAACGCGTCCGAAGTATATTCCATGGCCATTATTACAGCTGCGCTTGCAGACTGATCAGGGAACTATAACAGCAAAAGCGCTGTCGGAAGACGATGATTTCATATCTTCCGACAGCGCTTGTTTGTTTTTAGCGAAGGTATTCTCTGGCCAGAGCTTCAAATGCAGGCAGAGATTTTTCAATGCGCTGCGTTGGCACGCAGTAAGAGATACGTACATGTCCGGGACACCCAAAACCGCACCCGGGAACGATCAGCAGATTATGCGCTTTGGCGCGCTCTGCGAAAGCGACGTCGTCTGCTTCCAGAGAACGCGGAAACATGTAAAACGTGCCGCCTGGTTCGACGACATGATAACCCATTTCCCGCAGGCTGTTGAGCAGCAGGTTTTTATTTGTTTCATAGATCTGAATATCAGACGTCTCGTCCGCGCAGGCTGCACATACACGCTGAAACAGTCCCGGCGCGTTTACATAGCCAAGAGAACGACCGGCTCCGGCGACCGCGGCATAGACGTTCGCAAAATCGTCCACAGTATCGGGAACAAGTACATACCCCATACGTTCGCCCGGCAGGGATAACGACTTGGACCAGGAATAGCTGACAAGCGTATTTGGATAATAATCCGGCAAAAATGGCACTTTGGTACCGGAAAATACGATTTCCCGATAAGGCTCGTCTGAGATCAGAAAGATCGTATGTCCGTATTGCCGGGATGCCTCTTCTAACAGTGCAGCCAGCTTTTTTACAGTTTCGGCTGAGTACACAGCTCCGGAAGGGTTATTCGGTGAATTGACAATGACCGCCTTTGTCTTCGGTGTCAGAGCCTGCTGCAGCGCGGCAAAATCGATCTGGAACGCTTCAGTATCCGCCGGCACAACGACCGGTTTTGCGCCTGCGCCTTCCACAAATACGGTATATTCCGGAAAATATGGGGCAAAAATGATCACTTCATCTCCCCGATTGCAAAGACCATGAAAACAGCAGCATAAAGCAGCCGCAGCTCCGGTGGACATATAAAAATTGTCTGCTGTATAAGCAGTATGGAAACGACGGTTGACAGATTCCGCAATCGCCGCACGTACGCCGGCATCGCCCTGCGCGCTTGTATATCCATGAAGAAGAACCGGATCTGTTTCCGTAATCAGCTTTATCGCTGTCTGGCTGACGCTTTCCGGGGCGGGAACGCTTGGGTTTCCGATGGAAAAATCAAATACGTTTTCCGCGCCGATTTCTGCCGCTTTTATTTTTCCGAATTCAAACAGTTCACGGATAACAGAGCGTTGCGTACCGAGAGTAACCATTTTTTCATTTAAATTTAACATAGCGGGATGCTCCTTTGTGTTTTTTCAATCATTATGTTAGAGCAACCGGGGGTGGGTGTCAATGTTTTTTTTGTGAGTTTGGGGTGTTAAGTGGCTGCGCGGACGTGTGCGTGGCCGCCGGCAGGGGCCCTGGGCGGGGCGGCAGGGGCCCTGCCGCCCCACCCAGAACCCCTGCCGACAGTCACGCACACGTCCGCGTAGCCACAGCCCCACAGATCACAGCAGATCATCAAAACTGGTTGAAAACTTCTGGCATTTGTATACAATAGATAGTGCCAGAAATCAATCAAAGAAATGAGGGAATCAATATGACGGATCAGTATGCGGATCTGATCAGGATCGCGAAAAGGGAAAACAATCAAAAGAGAAGTTATCTTGTCGTAAACCGTCTGCAGGGGAAACATCTTCCGGTAAAGCCTGCGCAGGCGCTGGAGATGTTTGGGCGGCTGGCGGACGGTCTGCAGGGAATCTGTGCCGCGGGAAAAACGCTTGTAATTGGATTTGCGGAAACAGCGACGGCAATTGGCGCGGCTGTTGCGATGAAAACAGGCGCCTGTTATATACAGACGACGCGGGAAGAGATTGCGGGAGCAACGTATCTTTATTTTTCAGAGGAACATAGTCATGCGACGCAGCAGCGGCTTGTAAAAGAAGATCTGGACCGGATTCTGCCGCAGACAGACTGTGTGATTTTTGCAGAGGACGAGGTAACGACAGGAAAAACCATACAAAATCTGATTCATGTACTGCGGCAGGAATATGCGAGGCCGATAACGTATGTGGCGGCCTCGGTGATCAACGGGATGAATCCGGAAGCGCGAAACGTTTATAAAGACCAGGGCATAGAGCTGCGTTACCTTGTGAAAACCGAACAGACGGAAGATACCATGAACCTGCAGAAATATGTACGGAAAGGGTCTTATCGGAATCTGATGCAGAAAAAGGAAGGTGCAGCGACTGTGAAAAATGAAGCGGAAGTCAAAGAACTGTATGCAGACGGCTGTTTAAATGCAAGGAGGCTGGTAACTGCCGATGCATATGCGGCTGCCTGCGATCACCTGTGGCATGAGATCGACGGCTGGCTGCATCGGCAGTTTTCGGGAAGGATACTTGTACTTGGCACGGAGGAATTTATGTATCCGGCGCTGTATGTCGCGCGTCAGATTGAAAAAAGCGGCGCACAGGTCTTTTTTCACGCGACGACAAGAAGTCCGATTGAAGTATATGAAGAAGCGGATTATCCGTTTCATGTGCGCTATGAACTGCCTTCTTTGTACGATAAGAACAGGCGGACATTTCTGTACGATATTGACAGATATGATCTGGTGCTGATCGTTACCGACGCATGCGGCAGCGACACGGAAGGACTGGATGCGCTGGCGCAGGCTGTGGCATACAATAATCATAAAATATATGTAGTCAGGTGGTGTTGATGTGCGAAGCTCTTATCAGAAGGAAGATGTCATACTGTTATTAAAGGATATTACAGGGATGGTGCAGCCGCAGCCGGCAAAAGAACGGGAGCGGCTGATACAGTCCGGCAGACATTACTGTGAAATGCTGCCGGTGGAATATGTTCCCACCGAAAAATATATGCAGGTATATGAAGAGTCGTTAAAAATGTATGCGGCGCCGACAGCTGAGGCAGTTGCGGGACTTGCAGAAAAGATACTGCGTGACAGAGGGCCGGACACAGTGCTTGTTTCACTGGCACGTGCAGGTATTCCGGTTGGTATTTTGTTAAAATGGTATCTGAAATTAACGCATCAGCTGGATGTGGAACATTATGCCGTTTCGATTATACGGGGCAGAGGGATCGATCATAATGCGATGCGGTATCTGCTGCAACGATATGAACCGCGTCAGCTGCTGTTTGTGGACGGATGGGTCGGGAAAGGAGCGATTTTCAACGAGCTGAAAAAAGAAATGGCCGCTTATGAAGGGGTATCGCCAGAGATCGCGGTATTAGCGGATCCTGCAAATGTTACAAAGCTGTGCGGTACGCACAAAGATCTGCTAATTCCAAGCTCCTGTTTAAACTGTACGGTGTCAGGTCTGATCAGCCGGACCTTTTTAAGAAGCGATGTGATCGGAAAAGAGGATTTTCATGGAGCCGTTTATTATGGGGAACTGGAAGCGGCGGATTTGTCCTATGCGTTTCTTCATGCGATAGCGGCGCATTTTCCAATAGCGGCGCATTTTCCGGATGTGCGGATCACGGATCCGGTAGCAGAAACGGCGCATGGCACAGGTCTGGAGGAGGTCAGAGAACTTGCGAAGGCGTTTGGAATTACGGACATTCACCTGATAAAACCGGGGATTGGAGAGACGACGAGGGTATTGTTAAGACGGGTACCCTGGAAAGTGCTGGCAGATGTGCATTGCAAAGAAGATCCGGCGCTGCGGCATATCTTTCGTCTGGCAGAAGAAAAACAGGTTCCGATCGTATATTATCCGCTGCGGCATTATAAGTGCTGCGGACTGATTAAAAAAATGGGAGATATTTAAATTGCGCAGGACGGCTGCGGGGTATGCCTAAAAAAGTGCGAATTGTGCCGATATGCTGAAAACAGCGTATTTTGTGGTATAATTTTGTCAGAAAAATTTCTTAATCAGATCAGATAAATCAGATAAAGATTCGTTCGAAATGATTAATCAGGGAGGCATACAATGATATGTTAGGTGGTTCCGTCTTTATGGCATTTCTTCGTTTTGCGATCAGTCTTGCGGGAACGGTTTTGCTGTTTTCGCTGATGAGTGAATCACGATTTCACACAAAAAAGACCGTGATCTGTTATGGGTGTTTTGGCCTGGTTTTGGTTCTGGCGGCATGCGTGTGGTACGTTGCAGACTGGGAGAACTGTGTGCGGATGGTCGCTTTTGTAATGTTTATATGTTTTGCGGCATTTGCGATCTGGATCAGCAGCGATCCGATTTTTTTATCGATGTATAAGCTGGCGTTTACCTTTTATCTGCTGGCAGTGTTTCTGATCGGAGGAATCGAGATTTCAGTTTTGTTTTTCCATCGTAATCTGTGGGCGGATATCGTTGCGCGTGTGATTCTGATCCTGCTGATGGCGCATATGATCAAAAAATATGTGAAAAATTCCATGCGGGGATTCAACCTGTATGTGGAACAGGAGCTGGATCATTTTAGTGTGATGGTAATGATTTTAAGCGTCTTGTTTGGCATCGGATTTATTATGAAGCCGGGCGTCCTGGAGCATACGCCGTATCGATTGTTTCAGATCAGCGTTAATTTTTTTCTGACAGGCTCTCTGCAGCTTTTGGTGTTCCGTCTGTATCTGCATATTGGAAAAGAGAAGGAATATCTGAGGGAAAACCAGCTTGTGAAAATGAATCAAAGACTGCTGGAGCGCAATATGGAATTGCTGGAAGAATTTGTGGAAAACGGCAGACAGATCCGACACGATGCGCGGCATCATAACGCGGTCATTGCAGAATATGCCCGATATGGTCAAAATGAAGAGCTGCTGCGGTATCTGGAAGCGTATCAGAAAGAAACGGAAAAAGGGAGCGTGAAAGTAATCTGCAGGAATACGGCTGTCAACAATATTCTGCTTGCTTACACACGCAGAGCGCAGCAGGAACAGATTCGTGTGACGATGGACATAGAACCGGATCAGGATTTGAAGATTCCGAATATCGATCTTGTGACAATCCTTGCCAATGCTTATGAAAACGCCATTTTCGGATGTGTGGAAGTAAAAAAGCGGCAGCCGCAGAGGGAATGTCTGATTCATCTGATGATCAGAAAAAAGATACATAAGCTGGTCATTTTTTGCAGTAATACGTGTACGATCGAGACAGAGATGAAAAACGGACAGCCAAAACCGGAATTTACAGGCGGCATCGGCGTATTAAGCATTGTCAAAACTGCGGAAAAATACGACGGAGAATATGACTTTCAAAATGATAACGGAGTATTTATTTTCCGGCTGATTATGAACATTCCCTCAGAGTAGCAGATACCGGCAAAAAGATCAGCGTTCCGGCTGGATTCCAAACGTTTCGGACATCCATAAGATCTGTTTTGCCCAGTTTGTATGCGTTTTTTTCTCATTCATACGTTCGCCTGACGGATTGACGGCTACGTCACGTATGGATGTGCGGTCCCAGTTTAG
This sequence comes from uncultured Eubacterium sp., assembly GCA_910577225.1. Lineage (GTDB taxonomy): Bacteria > Bacillota > Clostridia > Lachnospirales > Lachnospiraceae > Eubacterium_J. Next base: position 16,329 of record CAJTMV010000005.1, read on the forward strand.
GATGCTGCACGCGTCGGCGTAATCTTTGGATGTGACCTGATAGGCACGATTTACGACGTCGATCTGATTCGGATGGATGACTGTTTTTCCAATAAATCCACACAGCTTATCGTCTGCAATTTCGTTGCGCAGGCCTTCTTCCCAGCCGTCGCCGCTGTAATATTCCCATACCGGCCCGGACACGACATAATCCATACCATAGACAGTCAGAATATCGGAAAAAATATCAGAAACCGGACGGATCTTATGTATAGATTCGTTTTCATGACGCCGGAATGAAAACAGACTGCAAAGATCGTTTCCTCCGACGCGGATATTTAAAACAAGCTCTTCGATAGCGGAGAGCTTTTCTTTTAATTCATACAAAATGTCATACCGATAGCGCAGATCTGTCATACAGGCGCTTTCATAAATCGGCATCACATATACCGGGCAGTCGGACTGTTCATTCGCTGCAATGATTTCCTGTATATAAGCATCCGCATTTTCTGGTGCAAACTTCGGCAGAATATAACCGCTGATCAGCTGACGGTTATCACCCAGCATGGTTCGCATGCGCGTAATTTGCTCCGGATATCTGACACGGATAAAAATTTTGGGAACGTAAAAAGAAAGCGATTCTCTGGATTCCCGTATCTGGCGGATGGAAGAAGTAAGGCAGCGCTCAGCTTCTTCGACATGCGAATCGCTGATCGTATCTTCCAGACACAGAGACAGAGAAAAACGGCTGCCTAATTTTTGCTGTATGACAGATGCGGCAATTGTCTCGCGGTTGCCTGGACAGTATAACAGCGGACCTACGCTGTAATAAATGGATGAATGTTTCATGGGTGGCTCCTTTCGACCATAAAAATCCTATCAGACCAGTATATCGGTTTTTGCAGGAGATAGCAACTGTCTTTCACGTTTTCCATATAATATTTATTGGAATGCAGTAGATAAATGGCGCTGCATGTGATAAAATATGAATTACGATACATGGGTGGCAGAGCATACAGGTGATCAGAGGGGCGCATGTGATATTACGACACATGGGTGGCAGAGCATACGGGTGATCAGAATGGAAAAAGACAGATACAGATATAATCAGGCGGAAACTACTTCCATGGAAACTGCTTCTATGAAAACTGTTTCTATGAAAATGACTTCTATGAGAAATAGTTCCATGGAAACTGCTTCCGTGGAAATCACTTCTATGGAACAATTTGTACAAAACCACAGCAAAGCCGTATATTTTGTGCGGCTGTCTGGCCGCGGCGCGGATTTTGAAAAAGAACTGTATCGTATGGACGATATGCTGCGCCGGCAGATGCGGGAGGGGAGGCTGCTTTACCAAAGAGTCGGTATGCTGCCGGTGCTGTCTGGTGCGGACGAGATTCGATATTATACGCAGCGCTTCGATCAGTGGGAGAGCAAACCGCAGGACGGAATTGTGACGAAGGTCAGTAAACATAGGCTGGCAGTCCGGCTTGGAACAGCATGTGCGCAGACGCTTCAAAAATACCTGGATACAAAGGCGGCGGTTACGGAGTCCATGCGGAAAAATTTCGCAGTCAAACTGCTGTACTGGTTTGATTTCGTGTGCGCCGGTTTCCCGGAGTGGCGGGAGGATAGCTGTGTCAAAATAGTCGCGGACCATGTGGCAAAAGAGCAGGAGTATTTATTTTATGAGCTGCTGGCGCTGACAGGCTGCGAGGTACTGCTGCTGCCGGACAAAGGGGATCGGACCGAAGATTCTGCAAACGAACGAAAGCCGGTTGCCAGGGATCCGGATAAAATTGTTGTGAAAATTCCCCCGCGGAACCGGAAAAAAGATGCAGATATGCAAAAAGGAATCCAGACAGCGCACACGCAGGTCAGAGAAAAAAGTTTTGAGGAGCTTGCGGCGCTTGCTTCTTCGATTGTACTGATCCTGGTACATGATAAAGACGGCGAGGTGATCGCTACCGGTTCCGGTATTATGGTCGCAAAGGCCGGTTACATACTTACGAACGATCATGTGGTAAGAGGCGGATATTCTTATTCTGTACGAATTGAAAACGACGATCAGGTGTATCATACCGACGAGCTGATCAAATACCACTGGGGGCTGGATCTGGCGCTGCTTCGCATTCAAAGACAGCTGGATCCGATTCCGATCTACCAGGGGCAGAAAAAACTGGTCCGTGGGCAGGCTGTTGCAGCGATCGGAAGTCCGCTGGGATTGTTTAATTCTATTTCGGATGGAATTATTTCCGGATTTCGTACGATCGACGGTGTCGATATGATTCAGTTTACCGCGCCGATTTCTAATGGCAGCTCCGGCGGAGCGGTGTTGAATATGTACGGCGAGGTGATAGGGATCAGTACAGCTGGCTTTGATCGGGGACAAAATATCAATCTGGCTGTCGGATATGAGAGTATCCGGCTGTTTATCCAGGGGTTTCAGTCGTAAGGGAATAAGGACGATAGAAAAATTGCGGGAATGAAGGTGACAGAGGTGTTTGGGCATATTAAAATTCAGGACCTGAACGATTTTTTTAAAAATATGAACGAACGGGAAAGCGCAGGAGTCTTTTTTTGCAGAATCAACGGGTATACGCAGGAGATTGGCAGGTTTATCCGTACTTATTATGCGGCGGCGGTAAAATGCGGCGTCATTATTCAGGGCAGACTGCGCAATCCGGATGAAAAAAATCTGGCTTATTATCACGAGATCATGGGGCCGGCGTTTCAGTTAAATACTGCTTTTATTGTGGCGGCATTGCGAAAATGGCTGCCGCGGATGAACGATTATCAGAGGGAAAATGTAGCGTTAAGCCTGTATGACGCGCTGTTTTTGCTGCAAAAAGAGGGTAAGACAGAGCATATGATAAAAAACGCGTATATTAAATGCATGTGCTGGCTGTATTACCGGTTTGAACGGATTGTCAGTCAGCTGGGAGAAAACCATGTGCCAAAGATTCTGTATGAAGGAACCGTCAGCAGGTATGAGCTGATGATTTTAGCTATCTTATCGAATGCCGGCTGTGACGTGGTGTTGTTACAGTATGATGGAGACTCGGGGTATTTAAAGCTGGATGGATTGTCGCAGCATTCGACGGAATTTAAAATGCCGGGGATGCAGGCGTTTCCGACGGATTTTTCTTTGAAACAGATTCAGGAAGAGATACAGACGGAGGCAAACAGAGAGCGGCTGTACGGACAGCGGCCGGAAAAAATGAGCTGCACAAACGCATGGATAGAAGGAAACGGACTTGCGGATATAGAAACAGACGTTTCAAAGCGCGGGGAGGATTCAAAGTTTTATTACAATAGTTTTATCAGAATCAGCGGCGCTGAAGATAAAACGACGTATGCGAACGAGCTGTATCAGTTTTATCTGCGTATGAAAAACAAGGAAAGACAGATGGTAATTGTCAGCGAAAGTCTTGGACGTCCTGCGATGGAAGAAATCGCGGCGATTCATAGAAATCATTATACAAAACCGGACCAGCTGATTATGGATCTGTCTTCGAATATCCGCTATACGGCGAATATCCAGCTGCAGCGCATGATGGTTCGGGCGTTTATCGATGTATTGCTGATGGAAACCGATGCCCGGGGGCAGGAGCTGAATCTGAACAGGCTGACCAATCAGGCGGTCTGCGTGCTTTGCTGGCTAAGCAGATATCAGAGCAGGCTGTTCGCCGGATACAAAGAACCTCAGATCAGCTGTTTTATCTATCTGGGAGGATGCAGGGATGAAAATGAGGCGCTGTTTTTACGGCTGCTTGCCAGACTTCCGGTGGATGTGCTGATCTTATGCCCCAAAGGGGAAGGAACGTGCTGTCTGCAGGATCCGCTGCTTTACGAGATTCATTATACGCAGACGCTGCATATGCATACATTTCCGCAGGAGCAGACGGATGTGGTCATCGGTACCGCGGCTTATCATGCGGAACGGGAGCTGGATACGCTGATGTATCGGGACAGCGGGATTTATCGGGAGAAACAGTATGAGACCGCGCATACGGTCATTTTGCAGACAATGTATGAAGAAATCAGTATTTTATGGAAAGAAGAGGTAAAATACCGTCCGAGTTTTAGTACAATCGAAGACGAAGTGCACATACCGGTCATATTTGCAAAAGTGTCCGGGGTCAGGGACGGACTGGTGCCGCAGTACTGGCGGTCGGTCAAAGAGCTGATCACAGAGGATACGTTCGTTATAAAATCCGCGCCGTTTATCGAACCCGGAGCGTCTAATCCGATGCGCGCTTATGCGGCGGAGTTTTATAAAAACGGCAGACTGGCGAAGGATAAGGTGAAATCTCATGCCAGTTACCCGTATGGATTTTTAAGAGAAGAAATACAGGACTATATTCTGGATAAATTAAAGCTGCTGATCGACCAGAAGGCGATCCGCGGAACGTTTGAAAACGGAACGGAGTATACGATTATAGCCACGGTACTCAATCTGCCAAAAGAGATTGTCCGACTGATTCAAAAATTTGATTTTACGAAAACGAATCCGAAGCTCATTTATATTAATACGGGGGAGCAGATGATTTCTCTGGAGGATTCGATACTGGCTGCGTTTTTAAATCGGGTAGGGTTCGACGTCGTCTTTTTCGTACCGACGGGCTATCAGAATGTAGAAAAGCATTTTAACCGGAAGGTGATGGAGGAGCATCAGATTGGCGAATATGTCTATGATCTGCATGTGCCAAATCTGGAAAATGCGTTGTTTAAGACACGGATGTCATGGCGCGATAAATTATTTAAAAGAGGAAAGTAAAGAGGAATAGAACATGGGATTGGATTTTAGTAAAACAACAGCTTCTGCCATGCCGGCGGCAGTGTCTGCAGATGAAAAAAACGAGATAGAGGTCGTACAGCAGTACGATATCGCGGCGGACAGAGAAAAGATGAACGAGGTGCTGACGGGTTCGCAGGAAGTAGACGCTTTGACCAGTACGATTGAAGTAAATAATCTGGAAACGATCGTTTCTTTTGGAGCGGAAGTCGCAGAAGAGATATCCAAAGCCTCGGATGTCGTATTAAACAGTATGAGTATGTCGCAGATCGACGATTCCAGCCAGATGCTGAATACGCTGGCAAAGATTATGGATCAGTTTGATATCGACGAGATTCAGGAACATCCGGGACGATTTAAAAAACTGTTTGGCAATATGAGAAAACAGCTGGAAAAGATACTCGACAAATATCATACGATGGGTGACGAGGTAGACAAAATCTATGTGCAGCTCAAACAGTATGAGTCGCAGATTAAGCAGTCCAACCGGAATCTGAATCAGATGTTCGAGGCGAATGTGAACTATTATCATGAGCTGGTGCGTTATATTCTGGCCGGAGAACAGGGATGCAGGGAACTGCAGGCATATATTGCGCAGAGAGAATCGGAAATGGCCGCTACCGGAGATACTTCGATTCAGTTTGAGCTGACAAGTCTGAATCAGGCGCTGATGATGCTGGAACAACGGACACAGGATCTGCGCACGGCAGAAAGTGTGGCTATGCAGTCGATTCCGATGATTAAGACGATGGAATTTAGCAATATGAATCTTGTGCGAAAAATTAATTCGGCATTTATTATTACTCTTCCGGTTTTTAAACAGGCGTTAGCGCAGGCCATTATGCTTAAGAGACAAAAAGTGCAGGCAGAGGCCATGTCAGCGCTCGATCAAAAGACAAATGAACTGCTGATTAAAAATGCGCAAAACACGGTGGCACAGTCCAAATATACGGCGCAGCTGGCGTCGGGCAGTTCCATCAAAATCGAAACGCTGGAAACGACATGGAAGACGATTGTATCCGGAATAGAAGAAACCAGACAGATTCAGGAGCAGGCGAGAAAGCAGCGTGTGGAAGATCAGGCACGTCTTTCAACGATCAAACAGGAATTTAACCAGATGTATCATATGCCGGATAAAAAATAGCACGCGTCTGTCTGCGTGAGGCAAGACAGAAACGTTTCAAAGATTTTTACGGAAAGGCAGAAGCGGATGGACGTATTTTATACGGATCTGGATCAGACGCTTATTTATTCTTATAAGCATGAGATCGGGAAAGAAAAGCGAAATGTGGAAATCTATCAGGGCCGGGAAGTTTCTTATATGACGGAAAAAACATACCGGCTGCTGCTGGAGCTGCAAAAGAGACTATGCATCGTGCCGGTAACGACAAGGACGACAGAGCAGTACAACCGTATCGATTTTGGAATCGGCCCGATCCGGTATGCGCTTGTCTGTAACGGCGGAGTACTGTTAAAAGACGGGCAGCAGGATGCGGCCTGGTACGAACAGTCTCTGCGGCTGGTGAAGGACAGCCGGGAGGAGATGGAACGCGCGGCCTGGTATCTGGAGCGTGAAACTGACAGAATCATGGAAGTCCGGGATATCCGTCAGCTGTTTGTGTTTACCAAATGCAGGTATGCGCAGCATGCAGTCCGCCGGTTACGCAAAGAGCTGCATCCTGGTGAGACGGAAATCTTTTCGAATGGTGAAAAAGTGTATGTCGTTCCGAAAAAGCTGAATAAGGGAGCGGCAGCAGCGCGCTTTACCAGATATATCGGGGCGCAGCGCACAGCTGCGGCTGGAGACAGTGTATTTGACATCCCCATGCTGGCACAGGCAGATCTTGCCATGGCTCCGGCCGGCTGCGGCTGGCCGGAGCTGTTGTCGCGTGAATCTGTACATGAGATGGCGGGGAAACAGGTGTTTTCAGACGAATTGCTGGAATTTTTGTCAGCGCATGTTTCCTTTTAAGGCCAGATCTTACGCAATCAGGTATTTCCGTACAAATATTTATGCATCTGAATGGTCTTTGTAATCGTTTCCAACAGTATCGGTACGTCGATCGGTTTGGGCAGATGGGCGTCCATTCCGCTTTCGATGGATTTGCGTTTGTCGCTTTCGAATGCGTCTGCGGATAGCGCGATGATCGGTATACGGGACAGCGTTTTATTTTTCATCTTACGGATGGCTCTTGCGGCCTGTCTGCCGTTCATTACCGGCATCTGGATATCCATCAGAATCAGCGCGTATTCCTCTGGCGCGGCTTTTTCGATCATTTCTACTGCGATGCTGCCGTTTTCGGCCGTATCGATCTGAAATCCAATTCCCTCCAGTATGGCTGTTTCAATTTCAAGGTTGATTTCGTTGTCTTCGACCAGCAGTATTTTATGGCTGGATAAGTATGCAATCGTATCCTCTATGCTCATCTGAAACGGGATGGGATGATTTTGTGTTTTCAGACGAAGCGTCACGGTAAATCTGGCGCCCTGGCCCACGTCGCTGTGTACGTCGATCGTTCCTCCCATGGCGGTCAGAATGTTTTTTACAATCGTAAGTCCAAGTCCGGTGCCGATGACCCCGCTGAACGTCGTATTTTTCTCGCGTTCAAACGGATCGTAAATGCGGCCGATAAATTCCGGACTGATTCCGATGCCGTTGTCTTCGACGACAAACTGATAGACGGCATGATCATTTGGAAGCGTATGTAATTCTGTCGCGCATATCGTAATCCGGCCGTTGTCCGGCGTATATTTTACGGCGTTATGAACCAGGTAGGAAAGAAGTCTTTCCAGCTTATCCGGATCGCTTTGAATATCGCAGTGGGTAAGTCCGGAATCATCCAGCGTGATGGAAATGTTTTTTTCGTGTGCGAGCGCGGCAAATGCGCTGCTGACATTGCCAAGAATGTCCGTCAGACTGCATTCGGTCTCGGCAATGCGGATATCGTCAGAGCCGGTCCAGGCGATTTCCAGCACCTTGTCAATCAGATCCAGAAGCTGTTCGCTGGATGAGCTGATTTTGTGCAGATAGTATTCCAGACTGGCGGGATCGTGCAGATTGTCTCTGGCCAGAGCGGTAAAGCCAAAAATAGCGTTCAGCGGCGTGCGCATGTCATGAGACATATTCGAAAGAAACGTGTTTTTGGCAGTAATAGCCAGGTTTGCATTGGTCAGCGCTTCTTCCAACAGCTGTTTTTGCTCCATCTCGCGCCGTACTTCGTCGTCGACACGGCGGTATCCCATGACAATCTGGCAAATCTGACTGCTGCCTGTCACATTTACAATCCGAAGCTGCAAATACTGCACTTCGGAATCTTTTATTACTTTATAATTAATATAATATGTTTTCCGGGCGGCCAGTTTGCTGCGGATATATTCCGGCGTTGTCTGACGGGCCACGGCTTCACGGTCTTCCGGATGTACCCAGACTCTCACATAGTCAGAAATATACCAGGAAAAACTGCGTGGTTTTTCCGTATTTTCAAACTGCAGAATCGTACGGTTGCTCAGCCGGTAAGGAAGAATCTTATCCTGATCAAGATCTGCATATAAAATGGACTCATAATTGATGCTGAGCCCTTCGATGACTTCCAGACGGCGCAGATGCTCCTGATTGATCAGCTTCATTTCGTCATGATATCTGTCAATCTGTTTTTTCAGCTCCCGTTCTTTTCTCATCTGCTTTTGGAGCGCTTTTTGCTGCGTTTCCCTTTTTTCCGTTGCGTCGCCGATAAATACATAGAAAATATCGCCGATATCATCCAAATGGATGAAATGTCCGTAATCTTCCATCCAGCGGATCGATCCGTCTTTGCGCCGGATTCGATATTCCACGTAATCCAGATCAAACTGGCTGTGAGCGATCTGTTCCTGAATACTTTTCTCTACGTCCTCAAGGTCGTCCGGATGTACAAATCCCCGAAAGGAGTTGCCGGTCAGCTCCCGAAATTCTTCCAGCGTACAACATTGGCAGATGCGTAAAAGCGCTTTATTTGCATAGATGATTTCTTCGTTGTGGTCTGCATGGTAAATTAAAAAACCTCCTGGCATCCCGTCCATAAACCGGATCATGCCGCGGGCGGTATGGAGCTGCCAGTCGGCGGGCGCAGAGGACTTTTCTGTCAGCGTGCGATCTGGATCCAAATCCGGACGGCTTTTATCCGTGGAGTCATTTTCAGGGATGCTTAACAGTGACAGAATATACGCAAGCAGGTTATGGTCTATGAATGGTTCTTTCATACTAAACAATCCCCCCTGAATTATTTCAGATACGTTTTTCCATATTTTATCAGTGTATCATAAAAACGGAACGGTGTCATTATGTTCCGCAGATTTTTTATAAAAACTGAAATTCAGCCATTTGCACAAAATTATAGTGACAAGCACTCACCGCGTGTGATACAATGGAGATTAACAATATTTGTTAATTCAATGATGTTAGGAGGAAACAATTATGCCGATTAATTTATCAAAAGGCCAGAAAGTCGATCTGACAAAAGGAAACCCGGGGCTGAAAAATATTATGGTTGGCCTTGGCTGGGATGTGAATGCATTCGATTCCGGCGCGGATTTCGATCTGGACGCAGCAGCGTTTATGGTTGGCGCAAACGGGAAGTGTCCGACGGAAAAAGAGTTTGTATTCTATGGCAATCTGGAGCATGCAAGCGGAGCCATCAAACATATGGGCGATAACCTGACAGGTGCGGGGGACGGCGATGATGAGCAGATTCAGGTCGATCTGACCAAAATTCCGGCGAATGTGGAAAAAGTAGCTTTTACAGTTACGATCTACGATTCTGACGTCCGAAGGCAGAATTTCGGACAGGTTTCCAATGCTTTTATCCGGATTGTGGATGAGGCGACAGGAAGGGAACTGATTCATTATGATCTGGGTGAAGATTTTTCCATTGAGACAGCCGTCGTTGTCGGAGAATTATACCGGCATAATGGCGAATGGAAGTTTAACGCGATTGGCAGCGGTTTCCAGGGCGGACTGGCTGCGCTTTGCGCACATTATGGAATAGAAACGGCTTAGGAGGGAATCATATATGCCAGTAAGTTTACAAAAAGGACAGAAAGTAAGTCTTACCAAAGGAAATCCGGGGCTTAAGCATGTAGTCGTAGGTCTTGGCTGGGATGTAAATCAGTTTGACACCGGCGGAGATTTCGATCTGGATGCGGCGGCGTTTTTGCTGACGGATAGCGGGAAGGTGTCGGCGCAGGAAGATTTTGTATTTTTCGGAAATCTGAACCATCCGTCCGGAAGTGTGCAGCATATGGGCGATAACCTGACGGGTGCAGGAGAAGGCGATGATGAACAGATGAAAATCGATTTATCCAAAGTACCTGCGCAGATTACAAAGATTGCTTTTACGGTAACGATTTATGAACCGGAACAAAGACGTCAGAATTTTGGACAGATTAACAATGCGTTTATCCGCATCTATAATGAGGATACCGGAGAAGAGATGCTGCGTTATGATCTGGGCGAGGATTTCTCGATTGAGACGGCTGCGGTATTCGGTGAAGTTTATAAAAATGGCAGCGAATGGAAATTCAATGCGATTGGCAGCGGTTATCAGGGCGGACTAAAAGCGCTTTGCGCACAGTACGGCGTGGACGCGGAATAACGGAATGGTAAGAAGAAAAAAGGAGGCAGTTTCATGTCAGTAAGTTTGCAAAAAGGCCAGAAGGTCAGTTTATCCAAAGAACATGCAGGACTTTCCAGGATGATGGTAGGTCTTGGCTGGGACGAAGCGCAAAAAGCGAAAGGCGGTTTTTTTGCACCAAAGCCAAAGCCGATCGACTGCGACGCGTCGGCGCTGTTATTAAAAAACGGGAGATTATGCGATAAATCTGATATTGTTTATTTTGGAAATCTGGGACACAAGACAGGCGCGCTCCAGCATATGGGCGATAATCTGACGGGCGCAGGAGACGGAGACGACGAGCAGATACTTGTAGATCTTGGAAAGATTCCGGCGGAGTACGACCGTATTGTGATCGTAGTTAATATTTATCAGGCGGTGCAGCGGAAACAGCATTTCGGGATGATACAAAATGCGTTTATCCGACTTGTAGATCAGAGAAATAACGGGGAAATGTGCAAATATAATCTTACTGATGATTATTCAGGAATGACGGCAATGATATTTGGAGAAATCTACAGACATAACGGAGAGTGGAAGTTCAGCGCTGTTGGCCAGGGGACGACGGATCCCGGTCTTGGAGAGCTGGCAAACCGATATATCTAAGCGGTTACGATTTCGAAACAGGTATGTATAAAAACGTATAGAATTGAAAAACTATTTTTAGGGCGCATTTGAATGGGCAGGATATTAATCCGCGGATATGCAGATGCGCTCTGCAATAATTACTGGAGGACAGATTACGTATGAAATATAATGGGCTGACAGATAAAGAGGCAGAGGAGTCGCGGAAAAAATATGGTTCAAACGAAATTCCGGATTCTGAACCGACGACTTTCTGGGACGAGTTCAAAGAAACATTTGAAGACCCTATGATCAGGGTACTGCTGGCGATTGCGGCGCTTATGATCGTTATGTTTTTCTTTGGATACGCGGAAATTTATGAGCCGCTTGGAACCATTGTGGCAGTGCTGATCGTAGCCTTTGTGTCAGCAAAAACAGGTGTGGCAAGCGATACAAAGTACAGAGAATTAAAAGACAGTACGAAAAAAGACGAATGTAAAGTATATCGTAACGGCGCGATTACAGTGATTGAAGTGGACGATGTCGTAACAGGGGACAAAGTGCTGCTGCAGTCGGGGAATAAAATTCCGGCGGACGGCATTCTCGTGTCCGGTTCTTTGCGTGTGGATAACTCTGCATTAAACGGAGAAGCGGAAGAGTGTAAAAAGACAGAGGCAGAAGAGAGCTTTCAGCTGCCGGAGGATATTACCGGCGATACGTTTGTAGATGCACATTCGCTGTTTCGCGGCGCGGTTGTATTTGACGGGGAAGGCGTTCTGGACGTAAGAAAAGTCGGCTTAAAGACGATGATGGGTAAAATGGCAGAGGAAATGCAGGAAGACGAACCGGATTCGCCGCTCAAGGTAAAGCTGGCAAAGCTGGCAAAACAGATATCGACCTTTGGGTACATCGGAGCGATTGCGATTTCGGTCTTGTATTTTGTACATTTTGTCATGGTAGCCGGAGGCGTATCGGCTTATTTTGGCAATGGCATCGAAGTGATTCTTCAGGATGTGATCCGGGCAGTTTCTCTGGCGGTAGTTATTATCGTCTGCGCGGTACCGGAAGGACTTCCGCTTATGATATCGCTCGTGCTGATGCAAAATACGAGCAAAATGCTCGATCATAACGTGCTTGTGAGAAAAGCGGAAGGTATCGAGACCGCAGGATCTTTGAATATTTTGTTCAGCGATAAGACGGGTACGATTACAAAAGGCATGCTTGAAGTAGTGGATTTCTTTACGGCAGACGGCGGTTCCATTCCGATTCCGGAGCTTGGCGATCATACCGAAATCAAACGTATGATGGACCTGGCGATCGGTAAAAATACGCAGTCGCTGTTTGACGCCTCTCATAAAGTCATCGGCGGGAACGCAACCGATCAGGCGCTGATGAAGTTTATGGGAGAAGAAGCCTTTCATGCGGTAAACGCGAATAAAAACTATGTAGTGACGGCAAGTCAGGGCTTTAATTCGGCGAATAAATTTAGTCAGGCGAGAATCGATTCTGTCGGCAGGACGTTTTATAAAGGCGCTCCGGAGAAGCTGCTTGCGCAGGCCGTAACCTATCTGGACGCAGACGGCGTGCAAAAAGAGCTCGATCAGGCGGCTTTGAATAAAAAGATCGACGAACTGGCTTCCAAAGCGATGCGTGTTCTCGCATTCGGCTATTCGGAGAAACCGCTTGTGGAAAATGCGATCAATGACGATATTGTCATCATCGGTCTGGTCGGTATCCGCGATGACGTAAGACCAGAAGCAAGAGATGCGATTCATCAGGTACAGGAAGCCGGTATTCAGGTCGTTATGATTACAGGCGACCGGTTAGAGACAGCGGTTGCTATCGCAAAAGACGCGGGACTTTTGAAAAGCGACAAAGACAAAGCGTTATCCTCGGCGCAGTTAAACGAGATGTCAGACGAGGAAGTCAAAAAGATCATACCGGATATTCGTGTAATTGCCAGAGCCTTACCGACAGATAAATCGAGAATGGTACGGCTGTGCCAGGAAATGAATCTGGTTGTCGGCATGACCGGCGACGGCGTGAACGATTCTCCGGCGTTAAAGCGCGCAGACGTAGGATTTGCGATGGGAAGCGGCACTGAAGCGGCAAAAGAAGCCGGCAAGATCGTAATTTTGGACGATAATTTCAGATCCATTAAAGATGCGATCTGGTATGGGCGTACGATTTACCATAATATTTTAAAGTTCTGTAAGTTTCAGCTTGTGATTAACGTGGCGGCGGTTATTGTAAGTGCAGTAGCTCCGTTTTTCGGCGTAGAGGAACCGTTAAAGGTTACGCATCTGTTGTTTGTCAATCTGGTTATGGACAGTCTGGGTGCGATTATGCTTGGCAACGAGCCGGCGCTTGAGAAGTATATGACGGAAAAGCCGCGCCGAAGAGACGAAAGCATCGTAAGCAAAAAGATGATGGCGCAGATACTCACAATGGGCGCCTGGCTGACAATCCTGAGCTTTTTATACCTCAAACTGCCGTTTTTCAGAAATCTGTTTGCAGATGATAAACAGCATCTGACTGGCTATTTTGTATTGTTTATTGTCAGCGCATTGTTTAACGGATTTAATGTCCGGGACGATTCGTTTGCGATATTCAGCGGATTGAATGAAAATACCGGGTTTATGAAGGTCTTTTTTGCAATTATTTTCGTGCAGGCACTGATTGTCAATGCCGCGCTGATTCCATTCCCGCTGTTTACATGGATTGGAAATATGTTTAGCTGTGAACCGTTTGGTATTGTCGGATGGGTTACGGTAATTGTGATTGCAGCTACGATGATTCCGGTAGATTTGCTTCGAAAAGCAGTGGTTGGAAGTGGAAAAGAATAAGATGCGGGTTCAGAGTCTGTGCGTAAATGCACAGACTCTGATGCATTTTGAACTAAAAAAGACAGTCACTGAAAGAAAAGCGGACTGGAAACAAGGATGGCGGGTTAGTTTGGTAATGAAAATTAATCGATGCCAATCTGAATCCCGCCCCGTCGTTCCGTAGGCTGCACAATAACGGAAACGGGCTGGCTTCCGCTCCATTCAAACGCATAGGATTCTCCGGAAGCCTGCCCGATAAAAGTCTTCCAGTTAATATCTGCCCGGATCTGCGGATCACAGTAACCGGACTGGCTTACCCAGCAGATGACAGCATCCGGATCTACCGATAACGTATTGCGGCTTTGGATATTGCTTAAAACAATCGGATTGCCGTTGGACAATACTGCGACATAAGAATTGTTTCCTTTGCCGGTCAGGATCGTTGTGGCAAATCCCTTCTGAGACAGAACGCCGCACCCAAGAAAACGGACTTCATAGTCGCATTCCTGTGTAAAAGCCAGTATATTTTCGGATTCTACAGAGATGACTTCTCCCGGCGCCAGCTTATAGATTACGACATGCTGGCTGTCAACCGCATAGTAGGTTACGGAGCTGCCGTTCATCATTACTTTCATCAGTGGGATATTTTCTCCTGTGACCCGTCGGATCAGTGAACCAAACGCCGCCTGCGCAAAGTTATTCTGCGGTCCGAGCAGCAGTTTTTCAAATTTATAGTTTTTTCCTCCGGCACTGTCTCCGGCGATAAATGAACCGGCTTTGGCAATCAGTACATCGCTGCCGCTGCAGGTAACCTTTAGCGTTAATTCATTGATGGTTTCAAACGTTAACATAAACAGAATCCTCCTAATCACTCACTTCTACGCCATATAGGGCGCAAAGGCCGGCCAAATCTCTGGCGACGCCGTTGCCTACGGCATTGAACTTCCAGCTGCCGTTGTACTGGTAAATCTCGCCAATCATCATAGATACGACATTGGAATAATATTCCGTCATTAAAAAACTGACACATTCCATCCCGCGTTCATCCAGAATCCGGATATACGCATCCTGCATCATACCGAAATGCAGTCTTCTGGCGAACGCTTCATCGATTGTAAGTACAAATACAATTTTTTTAACATCCCGGTTCAGCTTTTTGAAATCGAGCGTAACGATTTCACGATCCGTATGGTGTGCAGACTGAAATCGACAGCTGTGATCCGGACTTTCTGTCTGTCCATAAAAAACAAACCAGGAATCGCCGATGACTTTGCCGTCGGCGCCGAGTAAAAATGCAGAGACATCGGCATCACATTGCGAATGAGCGGTATTCCAGCCAAAGCACGCTTTCAAGATACCCGAATGCGGATCAACAGCCAGGGGAGCCTTCTGTCCTTTTTGCACTGGTTTTACGAGTGCCGGCAGCGGACGCCGTGCCGGCGCGGCAGTCGGAACAGATGCAGCAGGAGCGGCGGCTCGGGACGGACGAGGGGCAGCAGGAGCGGCGGCCCGCCCTTGCCGGGGTGCGGCAGGATGAGCCGCCTGAGCCGGACGTGGTGTGTTTGCGTGTGCTGCCTGTTGTCTGGCTGGCTGATTCAGATTCATAATATTTCGGGATGTAAGAGAGCCGCATACACGTTGCTTATTTATGGATAAAAGAGAATTATAGTTGACAGAACCTTTGGAGTTCATAGCAATATTAATCATGGCGCCTCCTGATAAAATGGTATATAAAAAATGCATAGTTACGGAATACCATATTTTCTTGTATTTGTCAACCTTTTGCGTCTTGTGGCAGATGTGAAAGACGCAAAAAGGTGTAACAGTTCAGATAACCCATGGAACTGTTACGTATTCAGCCATTTGAAATCGCTTCGCGATGGGCTGAATACCTGCAGCCACTACTCTTTCATACGGTCAGCGCAGTAAATGCGCAGACCTGACTGAACTGTTACCATGTTGTATCTGCATAGAAAATAAAAATTGAAAAGATAGTTGACTAATAGAAGATGAAATGATATAATATCTGGGTATTTATAGTTAAGGCGCAGTAGCCAAGTGGTAAGGCATGGGTCTGCAACACCCTGATTCACCGGTTCAAATCCGGTCTGCGCCTTCGAACTCCGAAAACGTATGTTTTCGGAGTTTTTTTATTCTATTACCGGTTTCATATCCATATCCTGCTGCGGATTGCTTTCTTTGGAATAACAAAAACATAATAATTTAAAAAATTACTTGACCAGACGTAGTAATTGTCATATAATTACTTCAACAGACGTAGTAATTATATAAGAATATCTATCAGTATCAAATAATATAGAGTATTAGAGATGATGGGGGTGATTGGTTGATAAGCAATGATGTTATCCGTGGTTATACGGATATTATCATTTTAAATCTGCTGCTGCAGAATGATTCTTATGGATATGAAATATCCAGGCAGATACGTGAAATATCTGAGGAAAAGTATGTAATTAAAGAAACTACTCTCTATTCAGCTTTTACGAGGCTGGAAAAGGCTGGTTACATCGTATCTTATGCAGGTAGCAAAACAAATGGAAAAAAAAGGGTATATTATCAAATTACAGAAGAAGGATGTGCCCATTATGCTGCAAAATGCAGAGAATGGTTTGAAGTAAAAGAGCTGGTGGATAAATTTGCAGCGGTTTTAGATGATGGCGAGGCAGCCAGAATATAAAGGAGTAGTCAGGATGAAGCAGTCAGAATATAAAGGAGTAGTCAAATGGAAACAATTATAAATTATCTGGATAATATGTTTATCAATCTGCCACAGACACCGGAAGTATTGCGGGCGAAAGACGATCTCTCAGAAATGATGGAAGATAAATATAATGAACTGATCACAGAAGGTAAGATGGAAAATGAAGCGATTGGAATCGTAATTTCAGAATTCGGAAATATTCAGGAATTAATCGATGAACTTGGAATTGCAGAAACTGCCAAAGAGAACAAGTGGACGATGGAAAATGAAAACAAAGAAAGATTTGCAGAGTCTGATTTTGTAAAAACAGAGGATGCAAATTCAGATTTTATAAAAAATAAGAAGAAAAATCGTGCAGAGAATACGTCTGGTTTCAGACAGGTATCTGATTTGGAAGCAGATGAATATCTGTTTGCTATAAAACAGTCGGCAGGCAAAATCGCGTCAGGAGTCTTTCTTTGCATCTGTTCACCCATTCTGCTCATAATTTTGGGAGGAATACAAGAATGTATATTTCCAATTACAGATGGCGTAGTAGCGGGTGTAGGGATTTCCGTTCTGTTGTGTATGGTTGCATGTGCAGTTGTGTTATTTATTTTAGCTGATATGAAAACAGATACCTATGAGTATTTGAAAACAGATTGTTTTACACTAAATACCGAATATGAACAATCGATACGTTATATGCGGGAATGCCGAAAGAAAAGATATACGTTTAAAATGATAGCAGGCGTGGTATTGTGTATCGTTTCCGTGATCCCGATTATTTTTACATCTGTGATTGTTTTGGAAACTAGCGAAAATGAATTTCCGATTTTTGTTTGTGTGGCCTTTTTATTGTTTATTGTCGGATTGGGAGTTTTTTTGGTAATTACCGCGGAAATGGAAGAAGAATCTTACAAAGTCATTTTGCAGGAAAAAGAGTTTTCCATACGTAAAAAAAATGGTAAAAAAATAACAGATATTATTGCAGCCATCTACTGGCCAGGTATGGCGATTGTATATCTTGTATGGAGTTTTATCAGCGGAAACTGGGCAATCACCTGGATTATCTGGCCGTTAGCGGGCATTTTATTCGATATGTTGAGTAAAATTATAGAATCGTCAGAACCGCAAAAATAGGAATTCTATCAGGTCAGAACAAGTCAGTCCAGAGCGTATTGCATGTAAAACAAAAGAGACAAACTATAGAAAAAGTGTTTCGGATTACTATAGTTTGTCTCTTTGCTCTGTATGCGGCAGCTATTTCTTATTTCTGTTAAGCTCGGTAATTCACTTTCATAAATTTCTTTTTGCCGCGTTTGATAATAAATTCATCTGTATCAAAATCGTCTGCAGTATAACATTTACGGACGTCCGTTATTTTTTCATTATTGACAGTTACGCCTCCCTGTTCGATTGCACGGCGTCCTTCTGAACGGCTGGATACAAGTTCTGTCTTCACAAGGAGCGAAATCAGATCGATCGAACCGTCTGTCAGATCTTCAGAGGATAAATCACAGGCCGGCATATCCGATTTATTTCCGCCTCCGGCAAATAGAGCACGTGCGCCGTTTTGGGCTTTTTGAGCTTCCTGTTCGCCATGTACCAGTTTGGTAAGTTCAAATGCAAGTATTTCTTTTGCTGTATTTAACTGGCTCCCCTGCCAGAGATCCATTTCATCGATCTGTTCCAAAGGAAGGAACGTAAGCATCCGCAGACATTTCAGGACATCAGAATCAGATACATTTCTCCAGTACTGGTAAAAATCGAATGGAGAGGTCTTGTCAGGATCCAGCCAGACAGCTCCGGACTGCGTTTTTCCCATTTTTTTCCCTTCGGAATTTAATAACAGGTTAATCGTCATGGCGTAGGCATCTTTGCCAAGTTTCCGACGTATTAACTCTGTCCCTCCCAGCATGTTGCTCCACTGATCATCTCCGCCAAACTGCATATTACATCCGTATTTTTGGAAAAGTGTATAAAAATCGTAACTTTGCATAATCATATAGTTGAATTCCAGAAAACTCAGTCCTTTTTCCATACGCTGTTTATAACATTCCGCAGTCAGCATACGGTTTACGCTGAAATGTGCGCCGACTTCACGCAGTACTTCAATGTAATTTAAATCCATCAGCCAGTCGGCGTTATTGACCATCATGGCTTTATCTTCGGAAAAGTCAATGAAACAGCTCATTTGCTTTTTAAAACAGTCACAGTTATGCTGAATAATTTCTGGCGTCATCATCTGACGCATATCGGTACGACCGGATGGATCTCCAATCATCGCGGTACCGCCGCCAATCAGAGCGATCGGCTTGTTGCCAGCCATCTGGAGACGTTTCATAAGACACAGAGCCATAAAGTGTCCGACGTGCAGGCTGTCAGCAGTAGGATCAAAACCAATGTAAAAGACAGCTTTACCGTTATTGACCAGATCTTTAATTTCCTGTTCATCGGTTACCTGGGCGATAAGGCCGCGGGCAGTTAATTCTTCGTATAACGTCATAATTATTTTCCTTTCTGAATGCGGGTAAGGAACGGAATGTGTCTGCTGCAGAAAGATCCTGTTTCTGCAATAAAAAATCGCCCTTACAGATCAAATGATCGATAAGGACGAGATCATATTCCCGTGTTACCACCTTAATTTACAGTTTATTCACATAAACTGTCTCTCTAAGTATCATATAATACTTTAACACGATAACGGGTGTCAATCCGTTGCAGCCTACTAAAAATGGTTCGGTGCACAGCTCGGGGATGTATTCATAACAAAGCGTCTCATGCACCTCTCATCGACCGGTTGCTTTCTGTATGTTTATCTCTGTTATTACTTGTTCCTGTCACAGCTTTTTTATATTGGGTTATATTGCATTATAGAAAGTAAAGAAGGAAATGTCAAGTAAAAAGTGAGAAATATTAAACGTTGACAAATAATATTATATATTATATAATATTGGATATTAAATAATAAGGATAGGAGGATAAAATATAACCTTTCTCAACTGCAAATTCATATTGCAAATTACGGATGCACATATTATAATGGCATATAGTAAGCCACTAACACATAACATTTCAAAAATGAAGTGTGGAAAGGATGGATAACATGGAATTGTTCGATAAATTAGGAGATACGATCGTATCGGTATCAAAAGATGCGACACAGAAAGCAAAAGATATTTCAGATCGTGCCAGAATACGCATGGAAATACGTTCCAAACAGGATTATTTAAATAAGCTGTATCTGGAGATTGGCAAGATTTATTATGATGCACATAAAGATGATGAAGAAAAAGAATTTAAAGAGCAGATGCTGCTTGCAAAAGACGCGCTGGAAGTGATCGAGGAGCTGAATCAGCAGTTAGGGCAGATTAAAGGGATGGTAAGATGCGCGGTCTGCGGTCAGGATATGTCGATGGAAGCCGATTACTGCAGTAAATGCGGAAGTAAGCTGGTGAAGCCTGAGAAAGAGACGGTGGACGAGAGTTTTGATACTGATGAATCATCCGCAGAAGAAGGCACGGATGTACAGAATAAAGATGACGTTCAGGATGAAACGGTCGGCGCTGCAGATGAAATTGTTTCAGAAACACCTGATTCAGAGGCAGACAGTTTGTCAGGCGAAGAGACAACTGCAGATACAGAGGCAGTAGTTTTAAATAAAGAGCAATCTTCCGATTTATTTTAAGTGAATAAGCAGATCTCGCACCGGTTATATTTGAATAACCGACAGATACGTCAAATTCATTTAGATATTAAATATCGAGGGCAAAAGATTCTAACGACTTATTTTAAACGAATGAGTCAGATATCACGTCGACTGTATTTGAACAACCGGCAGATATGGCAAATCCATTGAGATATTTAAATATCGAAGGAAAGATATGGTCGAAAAAAGATCGGGCCAAAAATGGCAC
This sequence comes from uncultured Eubacterium sp., assembly GCA_910577225.1. Classification (GTDB taxonomy): domain Bacteria; phylum Bacillota; class Clostridia; order Lachnospirales; family Lachnospiraceae; genus Eubacterium_J. Next base: position 36,764 of record CAJTMV010000005.1, read on the forward strand.
TGAAAAAACAGATTACATGTCAGGGAAAGGTTATAGGAATCAGATATGAGCAGTAAAGGCAATTATTATATGACAACGGCGATTGCGTATGCATCCGGCAAGCCGCATATCGGTAATACTTACGAAATCGTGCTGGCAGATGCTATCGCGCGTTTTAAAAGGCAGGAAGGTTACGAAGTATTTTTCCAGACCGGAACAGATGAGCATGGACAGAAAATTGAACAAAAAGCTCAGGAAGCTGGTATTACGCCAAAAGAATATGTAGATCAGGTAGCAGATGAAATTAAAAAAATCTGGGATCTGATGAATTGTTCTTACGATAAATTTATTCGTACTACGGATCATGATCACGAAAAACAGGTGCAGAAAATATTTCGGAAACTATATGACAAAGGAGACATCTATAAAGGTTCGTATCAGGGAATGTATTGTACGCCTTGCGAGTCGTTCTGGACAGAGTCGCAGTTAGCAGATGGAAAATGTCCGGATTGCGGGCGTGAAGTTAAGCCTGCAAAGGAAGAAGCATATTTTTTTAAGATGAGTAAATATGCGGATCGTTTAATTGCGCATATTAACGAACATCCGGAGTTTATACAGCCGGTATCCAGAAAAAATGAGATGATGAATAATTTCCTGCTGCCTGGACTACAGGATCTGTGTGTGTCAAGAACGTCCTTTGACTGGGGAATTCCGGTTGACTTTGACGATAAACATGTAATCTATGTATGGCTCGATGCGCTTACAAACTATATTACAGGTATCGGATATGAATGCGACGGTACGTCCGGAGAAATGTTTGCAAAAAACTGGCCGGCGGATTTGCACCTGATCGGAAAAGATATTATTCGATTTCATACGATTTACTGGCCAATTTTCCTGATGGCTCTGGATCTTCCTCTGCCGAAGCAGATCTTTGGTCATCCGTGGCTGATACAGAGCGATGGTAAAATGAGTAAATCCAAAGGAAATGTGCTTTATGCGGATGAACTGGCGGATTTCTTTGGGATCGATGCCGTTCGGTTTTTTGTACTGCACGAGATGCCGTTTGACAATGACGGGCTGATTTCCTGGGAGCTGATTGTGGAACGCCTGAATTCAGAACTGGCTAATACGCTTGGAAATCTGGTGAATCGGACGATTTCCATGAGCAATAAGTATTTTGATGGAATCGTATCTGCGACCGGCGTGACAGAGGAACCAGACGCAGACTTAAAAGAGGTGGTAACGCAAACGGCAGGCAAGGTGTGCGCGAAAATGGCCGATCTGCGTGTTGCAGACGCGATTACCGAGATCTTTCATTTATTCAAAAGATGTAATAAATATATCGATGAGACAACGCCATGGTTACTTGCAAAAGAAGAAGCAAAAAAACCGCGTTTATCAGAAGTGATGTACAATCTGACAGAAAGTATTACGATTGGCACGACTTTGCTGAAAAGTTTTATGCCTGATACTGCGGAAAAAATTTTCCAACAGTTAAATACAAAAGAAGTGCCGTTTGATTGTCTTGACACGTTTGGAAATTATAAGAGTGGCACGAAAGTAACCGAAAAGCCGGAAATATTGTTTGCACGGCTGGATATCAAAGAAGTAATGGAACGTGTCGAAGCGCTGCATCCGCAGGCGGAGGAAGAACAGGTATCTGAAACAGACGAACCTGTGATCGATATAGAAGCAAAACCGGAAATTACCTTTGATGACTTTGAAAAAATGCAGTTTCAGGTTGGTGAAATTATAGAATGCAAGGCAGTTGAAAAATCGAAAAAGCTGCTTTGTTCCCAGGTGAAAATCGGAACGCAGGTGAAGCAGATCGTATCCGGAATACGCAAGCACTATACGCCTGAAGAGATGGTTGGTAAAAAGGTTATGGTTCTTGTTAATCTTAAACCGGCAAAGCTGGCAGGAGTATTATCAGAAGGCATGTTATTATGTGCAGAGGATGAAAACGGAGAACTGGCTTTGATGATACCGGAAAAGAAGATGCCATCCGGAGCTGAGATTTGTTAAATTTGTATAGAACGAAATGGGATTCCCGGAAACATGTAAAAGTTCATGTTCCGGGAATTCTTAGGTACAAACCGGTAATATCTGGAATATGGCAGCGACTTTCAGGAAGGAAGATGCAGGTAAAGATATATGATTTTTGAGACACATGCACATTATGAGGATGAACAATTTGACACAGACAGAGAAGAACTGCTTGGATCCATGAAGCAGCATGGAATATCTGCGATTGTTAACGTCGGGTCGTCTCTGGATACGGTAAAAAAAAGTATCTGTCTGGCTGAGAAATATGATTTTATCTATGCGGCAACAGGGATACATCCAAGCGATACAGACGATCTGGACGAAGCTGGATTCGAATGGCTGAGAAAGCAGTCGACACATGAAAAAACGGTTGCAATTGGCGAGATTGGTCTGGATTATTACTGGCATAAAGAGGAAGAAATTCGCAAAAGGCAGCGCGAATGGTTTTACCGACAGCTGGAACTTGCGAAAGAAAGGAATCTTCCGGTAATTATTCATTCCAGAGACGCCGCAGAAGATACACTTCAGATTATGAAAGAAGCATATCAAATGCAAATCCCCGGGGTGATTCATTGCTTTTCTTATTCTGCTCAGATTGCTGAAGAGTATGTTCGAATGGGATATTATATTGGCGTGGGAGGAGTAGTTACGTTTAAAAATGCTAAAAAATTAAAAGAAGTCGTAGCCAGGATACCTCTGGAATATCTGTTGCTGGAAACGGATTGTCCTTATATGGCCCCGGAACCATATCGGGGGAAACGAAACAGTTCGCTTTATCTGCCTTATGTTGCAGAAGAAATTGCTAAGATAAAAGGAATCACGAAGCAGGAAGTAATCGATGTAACAGAGCGGAATGCAAGAAGAATGTATCGGATGGATGAAACAAGATCTGATAACTGATACGTCGTTATTTTATATGGAAAGGAATACATGGGAGAATTAATACAACCGCAAAAGACAGCTGAGGTCCTGCAAAAATATAAATTTACTTTTCAAAAAAAATATGGACAAAATTTTTTAATCGATTCGCATGTCATGCATAAAATCATTACTGCCGCGGCGATTACCAAAGAGGAATTTATACTGGAAATCGGACCCGGAATCGGTACGATGACGCAGTTTCTTTGCGAACATGCCAGATTTGTTACTGCAGTGGAGATAGATCAGAATCTGATTCCGATCTTGCATGAAACGTTAAGCTGTTATCCTAATGTGAATATTGTTAATGCTGATATTTTAAAAACGGATATCAGAAAATTGGCAGAAGAAAAAAATAACGGACAACCGATCAAAGTCGTGGCAAATCTGCCTTATTACATTACGACGCCAATTATTATGGGATTATTTGAAAGCCATGTGCCTTTGACAAGCGTAACGGTAATGGTACAAAAAGAAGTGGCAGACCGCATGAAGGCCGGGCCGGGAACAAAGGATTACGGAGCTTTGTCTCTTGCGGTACAATATTATGCAAATCCTGTAATTGCAGCCAACGTACCTCCAAATTGCTTTATGCCAAGGCCAAAGGTGGGGAGTGCCGTTATTTGTCTGGAATGTCATAAAGAACCTCCTGTTCAGGTAAAAGATGAAAAACTGATGTTTGATCTGATACGGGCGTCTTTTAATCAGCGCAGAAAAACACTGGTAAACGGATTAAATAATTTTCCAAATATCCCGTTAGCAAAAGAACAGATTCAAGACTGTATTACATCGCTTGGCATGCCTTGTTCCATACGGGGTGAAATGCTTACACTGGAACAGTTCGCTCTTTTGACAGATGCTGTTTTTGACCGGTTACACGGTTAGCAGACAGTATGATTTTAGCAAACGGTCATTTTTGAAGTTGCGGCTGCATATAATGATCGTATGATGGAAAAAATAAAAACTTTAGTATCTCTTATTATAATTATTATATGCCTGCCATATCTTGTTACTTTCGTCGTACAGGGTGATTTTATGAACGATTCCGGACAGGAGAACGTCTCGGATAATCTGCAGAGTGAAGACACGGAGCGACTGATTCTGACAATTGCAAATGAAATACCCGTGATTTATGAAGAAGAGGCTTTAAAGGCGCAGGCTGTAATTGCAAGAACAAACTTTGAATATGCAAAAGAACATGATCAGGCGGAACCGGAATGTCTAACAAGGGAAGAGCTGCGCGATCGTTTTGGGAATAAAGATTTTCAAAAATATTATGAACGGTTGAAAAACTGTGTGGAAGAGACCGCGGGACAAATTATCACTTATAAAGAAAACGTCATTCAGCTGCCCTATCATTTTGTCAGTGCGGGAAAGACCAGGAAACTGGAAGATGCCGACAGTAAGAAAAATTCCGCTTATATAAAATCAGTCTCCAGCATGTCAGATCTTGGAAGCGAACATTTTTTAAAAGTTGAATTTTATACGAAAAAGCAGTTTTGCAATAAATTAAAATCTGCGTTTCCGGATCTTCAGTTTTCGGAAGATTCGCTCGATCAGACTGCATCTGTTGTGAAACGAGATCAGGCTTCTTATGTACTTACGGTTCAGCTGCCCGGGAAAAAAATCAGCGGCGAACAATTTAAAAATGCATTTTCACTAAATTCAACCTGCTTTTCACTCAAAGAAGTAGACGATCAGATACGTATTGTTACAAAAGGATACGGACAAGGCTATGGCATGAGTCAGTATGGTGCAAATGAGATGGCGAAAGAAGGCAGCAGTTATGAACAGATTCTAAATTACTATTATTCCGGAATAGATATCACGAATCACGAACAATAAACAGGTTCAGGGAATAGTATCGATGCTGGCAGCATACATATACAATAATTGAACAAACAGGACTCGTTTATGAAGCTGCTTATCTTTTTATCCAATACAATTATTCCTCTGCTTATTTTTTACATTGTAGGAACCGGTTTACTGCAAAAGCAGAATATTTATGAACAATTTATTCATGGCGCGGAAGATGGATTTCGTACAGTTATTAAAATTATGCCTACTCTGATCGGTCTGATGGTCGCTGTTGGAATTTTACGTGCGTCTGGCCTGCTGGATGCAGTTTCAGCAGCGATTGGAACAGTGATTCATGAAAATGTTATTCCGGGAGAAGTAATACCAGTATTTGTTGTACGATTGTTTTCCAATTCGGCGGCAACCGGACTTGTGCTCGATATATTCAAAAAGTATGGAACAGATTCTGTTCAGGGATATATTTGTTCGATTATGATGAGTTCTACTGAAACAGTGTTTTATACAATGTCTGTTTATTTTATGTCTGTTAAAGTAAAAAAAACGCGATGGACACTGGCAGGAGCCATGATTGCAGCGATCACAGGAGCAGTGGTAAGCGTAGTACTGGCAAAATATCTGATATAACATCGTGAACAATCGAAAGAAAGAAGGATCAATCATGACGAAAGAAGCAGTTGTACAGTTACAAAATATGATCGAAGCATCTGATAATATCGTATTTTTTGGAGGCGCCGGTGTGTCTACAGAAAGCGGCATACCTGATTTTAGAAGTGTGGATGGGTTGTATAACCAAAAATACGATTATCCGCCGGAAACGATTTTAAGTCATTCATTTTATATGAGCCATACTGAAGAATTTTATCGTTTTTATCATGATAAAATGTTGTGTCTCGATGCAAAGCCAAACGCGGCACATTTAAAGCTGGCGGAACTGGAACAGGCAGGAAAACTGAAAGCGGTAATTACACAAAATATCGACGGGCTTCATCAGATGGCAGGCAGCAGGGAAGTACTTGAACTGCATGGCAGCGTTCATCGTAATTACTGCAGAAAATGCGCGAAATTATTTGACGCGGCTTATATGAAAAATCAGACGGGAGTACCGCGCTGCGATGAGTGTGGCGGAGATATTAAGCCGGATGTTGTGTTATATGAAGAAGGATTGGACACACAGACGATGCAAAAATCACAGATGTATTTATCAGAGGCAGATGTGCTGATCATCGGAGGTACTTCACTGGCAGTCTATCCCGCTGCAGGACTGATCGATTATTACAGAGGCAATAAACTGGTACTAATTAACAAGTCGGCAACTCCAATGGACAAGCGTGCAGATCTTTTGATACAGGGAAACATTGGGGAAATATTTGCAGCAATAAAAATATAAAAACGGAAAAGGGACGGGTTCAATGGATATCAATCCAGGCGATATTCTCAAATTAAAGAAAAAACATCCATGCGGCAGCTTTGAATGGGAAGTATTACGGACAGGCGCTGATTTTCGGCTAAAGTGTACCGGGTGCGGCCATCAGATTATGATTGCCAGAAGTCAGGCAGAAAAAAATGTAAAAAAAATCAAAAAACGGCTTGCAAATAATGAATATTCATGATATCATCTATATTCGTGATATGATAAATTCCTTGCTTTTTCCAACAGGAAAAGGCCAAGAGACCAAAAGGAGGTACAATTCGCATGAACAAGTATGAATTAGCGCTCGTTGTGAATGCTAAAATCGAAGATGATGCGAGAGCAGCAGTAGTTGAAAAGGCAAAAGAGTATGTGACTCGTGCCGGCGGTACAATTACCGAAGTGGAAGAATGGGGTAAAAAGAAATTAGCTTATGAAATTCGTAAGATGAGCGACGGTTTTTATTATTTTATCCAGTTCGAAGCATCTGCAGCTGCACCAGCACAGATCGAACAGAAAGTCCGCATTATGGATAACGTTCTTCGTTTCTTATGCGTTCGTAAAGACGAGGCATAGTCGATAAAAGGAGATCGTAGTATGAATAAAGTAATACTTATGGGACGATTAACAAGAGATCCTGAGATTCGCTATTCTCAGGGCGAACAGTCAACAGCAGTTGCCAGATATACGTTAGCAGTCGACCGCCGTTTTACAAGAAACAACGGAGGCGATCAGCAGACCGCAGATTTTATCGGGTGTGTGGCGTTTGGCCGTGCTGCAGAGTTTGCGGAAAAATATTTTCGTAAAGGATTAAAGATTGTAATCACAGGACGAATTCAGACCGGAAGTTATACGAACCGGGATGGTCAGAAAGTATATACGACAGATGTTGTTGTGGAAGATCAGGAGTTTGCAGAGAGTAAAAATGCAAATTCCGGTACAGATAATTTTGGCGGTGGATTTGCACCGGCTGACAGGCCTTCACCGAGCGCAGCAGGCGACGGCTTTATGAATATTCCGGATGGAATAGATGAAGAGTTACCATTTAATTAACAGGACAGCGGACATGCTGGATTTTAGCAGGAGGTAATAGTCATGGCTTTCAATAAAAATGAGAGAGGCGACAATCCGCGCAGAAGAACGATGCATAGAAGAAAAAAAGTGTGCGTATTCTGCGGAAAAGATAACGTGATTGATTATAAAGACGTCAATAAGTTAAAAAGATATATCTCGGAAAGAGGAAAAATCTTACCAAGAAGAATTACAGGAAACTGTGCAAAGCATCAGAGAGCTCTTACAGCAGCAATTAAGAGAGCGCGCCATGTGGCATTGATGCCGTACGTGCAGGATTAAGACAAATATAACCACCACATGGCCAGCCGTGTGGTGGTTTTTGCATAAAAGTAAAGAAAAATAAAGGAATAAAAATATGAATCCATTACAGTTAGTGGAGCTTTTAAGAGGGCATAAAAATTATATTCAGACACATAATTATCCGGATCCCGATGCGGTAGCGAGCGCGTTTGGATTACAATATTTTTTAAAACAGCATGGGGTAAGCGCGCAGATCTGTTATGATGGCAAGGTTGAAAAGTTAAGCACGAGAAAGATGTTCGAGGTTTTTGGAATCGATGTTCTGGCGGCGGATAAGATAAAAGATATGACAGAAGAAGATTATATTGTCGCGGTAGATTCTCAAAAATATAATGCGAATCTGACTGATCTGATCGGGAACGAGGTCGCATGTATCGATCATCATCCAACATTTATCGAGTGTTCTTATGAATATCGTGATATTCGTAAGACAGGTGCGTGTTCCACGCTGATCGCTCAATACTTTTATGAAACGGATACGCCAATGAGCGCTTCGGTTGCCGCAGCGCTTGCTTATGGTATTAAAATAGATACAGCTGATTTTATCCGGGGCGTTACAGATCTTGATCTGGATATGTTCTCATATGTGTATAAACTGGCAGATGTGGACAAAATAAAAACGATGTATCATGATGTGCTGGAGCTGGCTGATTTACAGGCATATGGAGCTGCCATCGATAATATTTATATTAATGACGGAGTGGGGTTTGCATGGATTCCACTGGATTGTCCGGATGCTTTGATTGCAATTATTTCTGATTTTATTCTTTCTTTAAATGTTGTCGACGTATCGATCGTGTATGCGGTTCGAAAGGACGGAATTAAATTTTCAGTGCGATGCGAACATAAAGACGTAGACGCAGGTAAAATGGTTGCTGCAGTATTAAATAACTATGGAAGCGGCGGCGGACATCAGGAAATGGCAGGAGGATTTATACCAAAAGAAAATATAGACCGGATTAGCGGAATGCATGCGAGGATCGAAGAAGCGTTTATGAATCAGATCCGATTAATGAGAAGGGAAAATTTATGAAGAAAATAACTCGAAATATTGTTTTACTGGTTGTTATTTTACTGGCAGCAGGAATTTATTACTATGTGGCGTTGCCGCCTATTAATATACATGCTGCGGGATTTTGGACGACACTGGGATTACTGATTGCGTTTGTGACAATTATTTACGCACTGACACAATTGAGAAAACGTTCCAATGAAAATGTTGTCCCCCTAAAATCAGCAGAAAAACAGCTAAAAGAATTGAAAGGCGTAAAAATAGGCGCAGGACTGTTTATACTGACGTTAATTATTTTTGCGGTAGGAAATCTGCTATCATCACCGATTATTAATGCTGACAAATATCAAAAACTGATGAATGTAAAAGAAAGTGATTTTACAGAAGATATCCAGCAGACAAATTATAATACGATACCTTTGCTGGATAAGGATTCGGCAGAACTTCTTGGTAATCGTAAAATGGGCAGTATGGTAGATATGGTTTCCCAGTTTGAAGTAGGTTCCGACTATACGCAGATTAATTATAACGATACGCCGGTACGCGTGACACCGCTGGTTTACGCAAATGAAATCAAATGGCTGACCAATCAGAAAGCGGGAATACCGGCTTATATCAGAATCGATATGGCTACACAGAATACAGAATGCGTAAAGCTCGATAAGACAATTAAATATTCAAAAGCAGAATATTTCAACCGAAATATTTATCGTCATCTGCGTTTTCATTATCCGACCTATATTTTTGACGATCAGATATTTTTTGAGATCGACGACGAGGGCACGCCATACTGGGTATGTCCGGTGAAAAAGTTTAATATTGGATTATTTGGAGGGCAGACAGTCGGCAATGTCGTATTGTGTAACGCAGTTACCGGCGAATGTACCGATTATCCGGTAGATCAGGTACCGAATTGGATTGATAAAGTGTATTCCGCAGAATTACTGACACAGTTATATAATTACTATGGGATTTATAAGCATGGATTTTTTAACAGCATACTTGGTCAGAAGGACTGTCTGAAAGCGACAAACGGTTATAATTATATTGCTTTGGATGACGACGTATGGGTATATACCGGCGTTACATCCGTCAGCGGAGATCAGTCGAACGTCGGATTTGTTTTGATGAATCAGCGTACAATGGAAACGAAATATTACAAAATCGAAGGGGCGATTGAGGATTCTGCCATGTCATCGGCAGAAGGACAGGTACAAAATCTGGGATATCGGGCGACATTTCCGTTATTACTGAATATCTCAGATCAGCCAACGTACTTCATGGCGCTGAAAGATGGAGCGGGACTGGTAAAAAAATATGCGATGGTAAACGTACAGAAATATCAGTGGGTTGCAATCGGCGATACCGTCAAAGAATGCGAAAAAGCATATATGACATTACTTGCGACAAACGGTATTTCAAAAATAAATGAAAATCAGGATATTTTTGAAACAATCAGCGGTAATATTACTGCGATTGCTCCGGTTGTTATCGAAGGAAATACGCACTACTACGTTGCTCTTGAAAATTCTGACCAGTTGTTCGATATCGATATGTCTGATCAGAATCTGATAGGAATCATCCGTTATCAGCAGGGAGAGACCATTCAGCTGACGTATTCCCCGGAAGAAAACGGTCTATCTGCAGTAACAGAAATAAATGAATAGGTAAAATTGGCAGCAGTAACAAAATCCGGCACATTGTAATTCGTCCTGGCGAAGTGCCGGATTTTTGCGTATGCCTAAGTCTGCGTAGGAGCCGGTCACGTCTGTGCAGCTGTCACTTTCATAAATTACATTATGAAAACTCTTTCCTTAAATCACGTAACATGGTATAATAGATACTATCTTTGTGGAAAGGTAAGTTTGCAGATATGAAAAAAAATATAAAATTCAAAGGACATTTCCGTTATTATATGTACGGACCGATACTGCTTACGATCCTGCTGATACTTATGAATATTCCCATGTATTTTTACCAGATGGAAGCCGGACTGATGGCATCTGTATTTACAGTTGTGTATTTTATTGTGGTGACGTTAAGTTTTCAAAGGAGCAAAACTTATTTATTAGGAGAGCTTGTAAATTTTGCGACACAATATGGGACGGTTCAAAAAAAGCTGCTGAACGAATTTGATATTGCATATGCTCTGATCGATTACAATGGTAAAATTCTCTGGGTGAATGAGAAGTTTACAGAACTGACTGGAAAAGATAAAGACTATCATAAATCCATTACTTCTGTATTTTCACATATTACAAGAGATGTGATTCAGAAAAATAAGACAGAATCTCAGATGCATATCGGATGGGATGGTCATGAATTTCGGGCGCAGTTAAAAAGAATTGAATTTTCCAGTATTACTTCTGAAAACGATATGGTATCTGTAGAAGGCAGCGAGGAGCATATGACCGCTCTTTATCTGTATGACGAAACGCAGCTGAATCGATATATACGTGAAAATGACGATCAGAAACTTGTCGCAGCATTAATTTATATCGATAATTATGAAGAAGCGTTAAATAGTATAGAAGATGTCAAACAATCTTTGCTCGTAGCATTGATCGATCGTAAAGTGAATAAATACTTTGCAGGAATGGACGGACTGGTACGGAAAGTAGAAAAAGATAAGTATTTCGTTGTGTTCCGATACATCTATCTTGCAAAGATGCAGGAAGATAAATTCAGTCTGCTGGAAGAAGTAAAAACGGTAAAAGTTGGAAATGAGATGTCTGTGACGCTCAGTATCGGAGTCGGCAGTACCGGAGATACTTATAATCAGAATTATGAGTATGCGCGTATGGCAATCGGTATGGCTTTGGGACGCGGCGGCGATCAGGTAGTCGTAAAAGAAGGCGAGCGTATCACTTATTTTGGAGGCAGTTCGAAGCAGATCGATAAGATGACGCGGGTAAAAGCACGGGTCAAGGCACATGCATTGCGGGAAATTATAGAAAGCCGGACGCATGTAATAGTTATGGGACATCATATTGCAGACGCTGATTCTTTTGGAGCAGCGATTGGCGTCTATTGTGCGGGCCGCGTACTGGAGAAAAAGGTACAGATTGTATTAAACGAAGTGACAACGTCTCTGCGTCCGCTCAAGGAATGTTTTCATGAGGAAAACGGATATGAGCCGGATATGTTTATTGACAGTGAAACTGCAATCGAACTGACAAATAATCAGACACTTGTAATGGTTGTAGATACAAATCGGCCGAATTATACAGATTGTCCTGAGATATTAAAAAAGACAAAATCCATTGTCGTATTTGACCATCACAGACAGGGAAGCGATGTTGTAGAAAATCCGATTTTATCTTATATCGAACCATATGCGTCGTCAACATGTGAGATGATTGCAGAAGTATTGCAATACTATGCGGAAAATATCAGGCTGACATCCTGTGAAGCAGATGCCATTTATGCAGGTATGTTAATCGACACAAATAACTTTATGCAGAAAACAGGGGTTCGTACCTTTGAAGCGGCTGCTTATCTGAGACGATGCGGTGCGGAAATAAACAGAGTGCGTAAGATGCTGAGAAATGATATGGCGGATTATAAGGCCAGAGCAGAAGTTATGCGCAATGCAGAAGTATATAAGGGAGCATTTGCGATCTCGGTATGTCCTGCAGATAAAGTAGAAAGTCCGACCGTTGTCAGTGCGCAGTCGGCAAATGAATTGTTAAATATTATTGGAATCAAAGCATCTTTTGTAATGACAGAATATCAGAATAAGATTTTTATCAGCTCGCGTTCAATAGACGAAATTAACGTACAATCGATTATGGAACGTCTGGGCGGAGGCGGTCATGCAAGTATTGCCGGAGCACAGCTTTCTGACTGCAGCGTAGAAGAAGCCAAGCAGAAGATCAGAACGATTCTGGATGAAATGATAGAAAAAGGAGAGATAGAAAAATGAAAGTAATTTTATTGGAAGATGTAAAATCAGTCGGTAAAAAGAATGAAATTGTAGAAGTAAGCGATGCTTATGCACGAAATATGCTGATTAAGAAAAAACTTGGCGTGGAAGCGACCAGTCAGGCGCTGAATGATCTGAAACTCAGAAACAGACGTGCAGAAAAGGATGCAGCGGAAAATCTTGCAGCAGCAAAGCAGCTGGCTGAAGATTTAAAAGAAAAGCAGATCGAGGTTAAAATTAAAGCAGGTTCCGGCGGAAGAACATTTGGATCCGTATCGACGAAGGAAATAGCAGAGGCAGCGAAAACACAGCTGAACCTGGAACTGGATAAAAAGAAAATGCAGTTAACAGATCCAATTAAGGCGCTTGGATTTTATGAGGTGCCGGTAAAACTGCATCCACAGGTAACTGCATCTTTGAAAGTACATGTTGTTGAAGGATAACAGGAATGGAAGAAACTCTTATCAAAAGAACAATGCCAAATAGTATCGAAGCGGAACAATCGGTAATCGGCGCCATGATGATGGATCGGGCAGCGATTATTGCCGCTTCGGAAACGTTACTGGCAGAAGATTTTTATCATAGTCAGTATGCGGTATTATTTGATTCAATGCTCGAATTGTTCAATCAGAATAAACCGGTAGATTTTATTACACTGCAGAATAAACTGAGAGAAAAGGATCTGCCGCCGGAAGTCAGCAGTCTGGAATATATTAACGATCTTGTAGCAGCAGTGCCGACATCCGCGAATATTCGATATTATGCGAATATTGTAAAAGAAAAAGCAATGCTGCGCAGACTGATTAAAGTAACGGAAAATATTCAGAACGAATGCTATGCCGGAAATGAGGAACTGGAAACAATATTTGCAAATACAGAAAAAAATATTTTTCAGCTGCTGCAGAGTCAGGATAGCGGAGAATATGTACCAATTAAACAAATTGTAATTAATGCTCTGGATCGTATTGAAAAAGCGTCCAGAATACAGGGAAACGTTACTGGAATCGCAACAGGGTTTATCGATCTGGATTATCGTATGTCCGGACTGCAGCCTTCGGATCTGATTCTGGTAGCTGCCAGGCCATCTATGGGAAAAACAGCCTTTGTATTAAATATCGCACAATATACAGCGTTTCACAGTGATCTGGCAACGGCAATATTCAGTCTGGAAATGTCAAAAGAACAGCTGGTAAATCGATTGTTCTCTCTGGAATCAAGAGTGGACGCGCAGATGCTTCGTAATGGAAATCTGTCAGATACGGATTGGGAGAAACTGATCGAAGGGGCAGGAACAATCGGACGTTCCAGATTAATCATTGACGATACCCCGGGTATTTCCATCGGTGAGCTTCGTTCCAAATGTCGAAAATATAAGCTGGAACATCAGATACAGCTGATTATCATCGATTATCTTCAGCTCATGTCAGGAAATGGAAGAACAGACTCCAGACAACAGGAAATATCTGAAATATCCCGTGCATTAAAGGCGCTTGCGAGAGAGCTGAATGTACCGGTGATAGCATTGTCACAGCTGAGCCGCGCCGTAGAACAGCGTCCGGATCACCGCCCAATGTTATCTGACCTTCGGGAATCCGGTGCAATCGAACAGGATGCAGACGTTGTGATGTTTCTTTATCGTGACGATTACTATAATAAGGATACGGATAAGAAAAATATTGCCGAAGTCATTATAGCAAAACAAAGAAATGGTCCAATAGGAACCATCAGTCTCGTATGGCTGCCGCAATATACAAAGTTCGCAAATATGCAAAAAGATTAAAATGAAATAAAAGCTGCAGATCATTTCGATGTTATTTATAGATATGATGCTGCAGCTTATTTTTATGTAAAAAGTTATCTTCACCAATTTCAAAACATTCCGATATTTCCAAATAAACTGACACGATTTTTATATAAATACGCTTCAAATATGTCCTGTCTGCGGATTTTTGTCAGTTTTACCCGATGAAATCAATTTGTACATGCACATACAGTAAGATATACTTTATTAAGAAGTTATATGTTATATGCTTCAGCCCCGGTATGCAATAGAAAAAGGAGGTTTTCTAAGTGGAAAAAGTACGTTATCTGATTTCAGATGCAGCAAATATCGTGCAGGTTGAATCACATGTTTTGCGGTACTGGGAAGAAGAATTGGAATTAACAGTTCCAAGGAATGAACTGGGACACCGCTATTATACACAGGAAAACATACAGGAGTTTTTAAGAATAAAGGAATTAAAGGAACGGGGATATCAGTTAAAAGCAATCCGGCTGATTCTTCAGGATGAAAAAGAGCGTAAGGAGGAAAATATGATGGAACCAGCAATCCGAATCGAAAAGGTTGATGGAAGAGAAATTGGCGAGGAGGTTTTAAGAAGAGCAATGGCTAAAAATGAGGTAATTCACGTAACACAGAAAACGAGTCAGCTGGCTGAAGACGCACAGCGTGAGAAGCGGATGGAGCAGTTTCAGTCCATGATGACGGAGATTGTGCGTAAAGCGATTAATGACAACAATCAGGATCTGAGCGAAGAAGTAAGCGTTCAGGTTGGCGAACATGTTATCAAAGAAATGAATTACCTGATGCGCACACAGGAAGAACAGGAAGAAGAAAGATTCAGAAAACTGGATGAAGCAATACGCGGAATTGGAAGACATGGCAGAAGGCGCGCAAAAAAAGAGCGTTTAAGCCGCAAAGAGAGAAAAATGCTAAAGAAAAAAAACGAACTGGCTCCGGATCTTATGATCTGATCTTTATGTGAAATCGAAAGGAGTACATATTTATGCAATATAAAACCGCCGGAAATCCGGCGGTTTTAAAATATGGTAACAATACAGAAATCCATATTGTTACAAAGTATGTTCTATTTTTCGGGTAAATTAACCCTCTTCGATTGCGCCTGTAGGGCATGCACCTGCACATGTACCGCAGTTTACGCATGTATCAGCATCGATTTCGTATTTGCCATCGCCTGCAGCAATAGCGCCTACCGGACATTCTCCTTCACATGTTCCACAGTTTACACAAGCATCAGTAATTTTGTATGCCATGATCTCAATCCTCCTTAAAATATTGATAGATACGAACCCATTGTCCGTTGCAATTATTCTAATACAAAAATCGGATTAATACAAGTGGGAATTTTAACAGATTATATATTCAGCTGTATTATTTTCAATACACAATCAGGAATGTGGATTCCGTTACGGAAATAATTGACATTAAATCGGACGTATAGTATATTTATAAAGGAAAAAGGGCAGATTATTAGAAAAGATGTCCAATACAGAATTTATCATGATGCAGCAGTAAATAAAGAGAAAGGAAGAATCGTATGGCACAGCAGGTTACAAAGACTACGATGATAGGTGAATTGTTACAGATCAACGAAAATATTGCACCACTTTTACTGAACATAGGTATGCACTGTCTGGGATGTCCGTCTTCACAGATGGAAACGATAGAGGAAGCAGCCATGGTTCATGGAATTGTACCGGACGAGCTGGTAGCTCAGATTAATGATTTTCTGGCTAAAAACTGACGATCCGAAACTTAAAAAGAACCGGGATACAGATGAGTCTGTAACCGGTTCTTTTTTGGCTCCAGTCAGATAGAAGCGAACTGTTGTAAAGCACGGCCCTGGATAAGGCAGTCAAAGTGTTCGTTGAAGTATGCTTCGATGGAATTAGAGAAATTCAGCTGTGTCGAGTATTCGGATAAAATATTGCATACTTTGTTAAATTCCTCCGGTGTATGCGCACTTTTGTGGACGATGAGATAAAATAAGCGAGACTGTGAATCACGGAATAACGTATTCTCTCCCTGATAGTAGCCATCCAGCACATTTGAAATTTTAGACATGGTATCCAGGTTTTGGATCAGAAACAATTTGGTCAGGTCTACAGGTATTTCTACAGCAGGAGAACCAGGAACTGTCTCTTTGGATTCGTGTCTGACAGCCTGATCTAACGGAATGAAGTCTTCGGATTTGCCGGTTTTTTTTCTGGTATTATCAGAATTAGATTTTGCTTCCTGCTGGATTTTTTTAAACCAGTCTAAGATATCGTTTGCACTTGTCGTTTCGTAAGGTTCCCCCTGATCTGCTCCGTAACCGGAGAATGAATCTTCATCGTCCATATCCGAAAATTTGGAAAAACGAGTGTCCAGTTCCTCAGGATATTCTACTTTTGTAATTAGTAAAATAATTGTATCCGATGATACGGGAATGGCTTCTATCATCAAAGGGATATCGTCTGCTTCAAATCCAAATTCATATGAAGCCTGCTGCATCATGTCACGAAACAGATTTTTTGCATTTTCAGTACCATATGCAAGTTCGCTGATTTTTAAATGTCGGTCAGCCAAATCTTCTTTCGTCAGTGTGCATCGAATCTGGGTGTCACTTACTTTTTCGATTTTCATTACATCACTCCCTTAATTAATGTCTTATGGTATATATTATTATTATAAAATTGCAAATGTCAACTTGAAGTAACCAAAGTATATAAAAAATCTATATGATAGTCAAGCAAAGAACGCATATATTTTTTAAAATTTTTATAAAATCCCAAATTTTTGAAAAAAATGCTTGCCAAATATATGCTGTTTATGTTATAACTATTTCAAGAGATGCTTACACCCTTAGTCAGAAAGGAGTATAAGTATTCAAATATCAAGTTTGTCCGACAAGTACCGTATCGTTTCCAGTTTAGGCGAAGGGAACAGCAGTC
Organism: uncultured Eubacterium sp.; assembly: GCA_910577225.1. Taxonomy (GTDB): domain Bacteria; phylum Bacillota; class Clostridia; order Lachnospirales; family Lachnospiraceae; genus Eubacterium_J. The sequence goes on from CAJTMV010000005.1 coordinate 53,981, forward strand.
AGGTATTTCTGGTCGAACACAGGAAGCTGAAGGCATTTCGTGCAGTCAAATGTTTAAAAAAATCTGCATTGCTTCTGCAGCCCCAGCTCCTTCTGGAAACAGATATTCTAAAAAATCTGAAACATCCCGGTATCCCCACTATTTACGATGTAGAAGAAGATGATGAGTATTATTATATCATAGAGGAATATGTCCAGGGACAATCCATGGAAGCGTACGTGCTTCGTCAAAATTGTATTTCCATAGATATGGCAGTTCATATGGCATTACAGATTTGTGATGTGATGAAATATCTGCATAATCAAAAACCATACCCGATTATTTATCAGGATTTAAAGCCGGAACACATTATATTATGTGGAAAACGTATCGTTTTAATCGATTTTGGTATCTCGTCTTATATTACCAGTCATGGAAATACTTTCCAGTATTTTGGAACAGAGGGTTATGCTCCGCCTGAAAAATATCAGGGAAACAGATGTGATATTCGTTCAGATATTTATGGTGTTGGTAAAGTAATAGAGTTTATGGCATCTAAATTACGGGCAGAAGAGTTCCAATTTCTACAACCGCTCATAGAAAAAGCGACAGCTTATCATATGGAAGAACGTTATCCGGCAGTGGAAGTATTAGAAGCTGATCTGCATGGATGCATTGCATGCGGTTCTTTAAATTTTCACAATGAAAAAAGTAAGCATCTCTTAAAAGAAATAGCAGTAGCAGGAACACAGATGCGGGTAGGTACGACGCATATAGCGATAGCGCTGACTTGTTTTATGAATCAGTATGACAGGTCCTGTGTATATCAGGAATATCATGAATCAGACTGTATGAGACTTTTAATAAATGAAGACGGCGGTTATATGAGGAATGATGGAATGATTATATATGAAAAATTCCGGGGAATTCCATATTATGGAGAAGGAATTGAAAAATGGAGTCCGACGGAAGAATTATCTATACAGGATTATGGAACGGATTTGCAGGATGTATTAGAAGAAAATAAGCATCTGGTTATCGTAATGGGATGCAGGCCTTGGGAAAAGGAACAGACGAAAAGTCTGTTAGAGAAGATCAGTCTGCGTAAAAATCTTGTTCTGATTTGTAATTATGAAAGCAGGATCGAGGCTAAAAATATAGCCAGAATGTACCGTCACCGTGTATATAGTTTTCCTTTGGATGCGGATCCGTTTCATATGACAAGGGAGAAACGGAAACTGTTCCAAAAGCTGCTGCGTCAGGAAGGATGGTGATTACAACTGAATGGATTTTCAATCAGAAAGCTGAAGGAGAAGGTCAGTATCGGGATTGTAGGGATCGGTATGGGCTGTGGAGTGACTCATCTGTCAATTGCACTTGCAAACTATATGCAGTCGGTATTGGGAAGAAAGACTGCGATTATAGAATTGTCGGGGCAATACGAATTAAGAGATATGATTCAAAAAGAAGGAGGAAATAAGCAAAAACTTTTAGGCATCTGTTATTATACGGATATTTGTGTGGGGCAAATACCGGAAATTATGAATAGCAGGTACGAAGCGTTTGTGTTAGATCTTGGTTCCGATTATCGATCAGTCAGAGAAGAGTTTTTAAGATGCGACCGGAAAATTATAACCGGAAGTATCAGTCCATGGAAGGTCTCTGCTTATGAGCATTACCTAAAAGAAATAATTGCAACTGAAAACTACGAATCGTGGGAATTTTTGGCTTTATTTGCAAATTTGCTGGATAAGAAAAAGATACAAAAAAGATATGGAGTGCGTCTGATAAGCATCCCGTGGATTGAAAATCCATTTTATTTAAAGAAAGAAGATATGTGTTTTTTGCAAAAGATAGTATGAAAACAGTGATTGGTATATACGTATCATAGGAATGCGATAAATACAAAAATATTTAGAGGGGGAAATATATATTTTAAAATATCGGGTGAAAATTATGATGCTGTATATAATGATTGGGGTATGTGCTGCCGGGATTCCGCTTGTATTTCTGATAATATCTCAAAATATTAACAATGCAGCATTAAAACGGCAGATTCTTTCTTATAAAGAATACGAAAAACAAGGTTTGTATCTGTATGTATGGATATTGAAAAAAGATATTTCTGCAGGAGAAAAGGTTACAAGAGCACATCTTGAAGGAAAAAAAATATGGGTTTCCGAGTTAGATTATAATCATATTTTCATTGATATTCATCAGATTACAGGAAAAACAGCGAAGACAGAATTGAAAAAAGGTACTGTGATGCAGTCTGACCTGTTGAATTCTAAAAATAAGAAGAAAAATGCCGATCATTAAATGCAGATCAGGCAAATATATGTTTTTATATCGATATCTGGCTGTATGATACAATGGATCATAAATCAATAGATAAGATATTTGATAAGATATTTGATAAAATAGCGTTGTGTTTGTAAATGGATCAGTTGTTTTAAGATATCTTTTTTAGAAATATTTACATAAAATATCTGAAAAGGAAGAATGGCAGGTACATAATCTGGGAAATTATCTTATCACGAAGATAAATATATCATAAATGCGGAAACATATTTATGATATTCAAACAAAAACGGATGGTACCTTATGGATAAACGGTGCCTGTCAGAAGGTAGAAGAGATGAACAGAAAAGAATTATTTACAGAATTAAAAGGAATTCAGGGACAGGGAATTATTATTTATCTCGAAGGGGAAAAAAGTACTCCGGAAACTGTAACAGAACTATTGTGTATCCAGGAAGATTATTCTTATATGAGAGATTATGTATATGATAAGGGGGTGTTAAAAGAATTGCATTTTGATAAAGTGCAAAACAAATAAAATTTATATTTAAAATATTAACGTTAAATTTAAAATAATAATGTTTAATTTTACAAAATTATTTCCATAAGCAGGTAAAAATATACAAATTGGAAAAGGAAACCTCAATGCCTTTCTATCATTCGTTTCTTAAATAAAGAAATCAAAGGATATTTGCCAGCCTGGAATAATAAGATTAACAGGCAGGGAAAACGTGTATGGGGATACCGGTTTTTCCTGTCTGTTTTTGATTGCTTCTTTACACATCATGATCAATCCGCTATAATAATTGAAATGCAGATGATGGATCAAACTTTCAGCCAGTGAAATGCAGAGGATTATTCGTATCCGCAATTTATTTAAACTTTTATATTTGATAAAAGAATACTTGTTTCTTGTAAAATAGTTCATAACAAGCTATAATAAATAAAGATGATTAGAATCGGATATCAATACACGCAGGAGGAAAAACGATGAAGAAAAAAATAGTACCAGTGATAGCCGTTTTGTTTTTGATTTTTATTGTACTTGTGGGTATTATTATTGGTAAAAAAGTTAAGCAGTTTATGCCGAGCAATGAGGAGCAGAATCTGGATACTTATTTTGGAATTACATCTGAGGATGAGGCTGCCATTGAATTAAATCATAATCTGGAAGAAGAAAAGGCATTGATCCGGGACGGAGCTGTTTATCTGAACTATAATTATGTGCACGATTATTTGAACGATCGTTTTTACTGGGATGCAAATGAAAATATTCTATTATATACAACTTCTGCAAATGTAATAAAAGCGTCGGCAGATAGTAAAGAATATTATATAGGAAGAAAAAAGGACAGCAAACCGTATAAAATAGTGTTGCTAAATGTGGACAGCATCTATATCGCGCTGGATTATGTTGCACAATATACGAATCTGACTTATGAAAGGTTTGACAGTCCAAATCGTATCCTGCTTCAGACAAAATGGGGTACGATAAAAAAAGCAGGGGTAAAAAGGAAGACGCAGGTTCGTGTAAAAGCGAGCGTAAAAAGCAATATTCTCAGGGAACTTACCAAAGAAGATCTGGTTACAAAACTGGAAGATGGAAAAGAATGGACAAAAGTAACGACAGAGGATGGTCTGATCGGTTATGTGCAGACGAAGAGGCTTGGCACAGAAACGGAGGAAACAGAAAGCCACGAATTTGAAGAAGATACTTTTCTGCATCAGATGCGGGATTATCAGATAAATATGGCATGGCATCAGGTAACTGTGCCGGAAGCGAACAATTCAATAGCAAATGTGATTCAAAATACAAAAGGACTGAATGTAATATCTCCTACCTGGTTTTATCTGAATGATAACGATGGCAATATTGCAAATCTGGCAAGTACGGATTATGTAAAATATTGTCATTCACAGGGAGTTGAAGTGTGGGGACTTGTAAGTAATCTGGAAAACAATGAAGTAAGTACAACGGAAGTACTGACACATACATCCAAACGTGAGAATCTTGAAAATCAGATTATCGCAGCGGCTATTCAGTATGGACTGGATGGAATCAACGTTGATTTTGAAGCGCTGGAATCCGCGGTAGGCGAAGGATTTATACAGTTTATTCGGGAATTATCATTAAAATGCGATGGAAATGGAATTATATTATCGGTAGATAATTATGTATCGTCAGATTATACGAAATTTTACGACAGACAGGAACAGGCTGTATTTGCAGATTATCTGATTGTGATGGCTTATGACGAACATTATGCAGGTTCCAAAGAGAGCGGATCCGTCGCATCGATTGGATTTGTTTCAAAAGGAGCGGACGATATTCTGGCAGAAGGAGTACCAGCTGAGCAGGTCATTTTAGGTATGCCATTTTATACAAGAGTATGGTCAGAAAAAATGAAAGATGGAAACGGAGACGATGTAGAATCAGCATCTGAGGATTATGTTCCATATGAATTATCAAGTGAAGCTGTCGGAATGCTGTCGGCACAGCGTTTAATGGAAGTAAACGGAGCAGAAAAAACATGGCTGGACGATATGGGACAATATTATACAGAATATGTGAATCAGGATGTGACATATAAAATCTGGTTTGAGGATATCAGATCTATAGAGGAAAAGCTGAAAGTTATGAAAGCGCATGATTTTGCGGGAGCTTCTTTCTGGAAACTTGGCTTGGAAGATCCGGCAGTCTGGAATACGATTATTAAGTATATTCATTAAATAATATGCAAAACAGGGATGATTCTGATCTTTTGTCATATGTATAGTAATAAAACCTCTGGAGGCAGAGAATTTGAAACAAAGATTGGAATTGATCATGTCAGTAATTGTTCTTGTATGTGCATGCGTATTAGCTAAGACAAGCGCGGTTTACGTAACCGGCCGTCAGGTAGAAAGACAAAAAGATTGTATTGTACTGGATGTTGGACATGGTGGTTTTGATTCTGGAAAAATTGGTGTAAATGGAGAACTGGAAAAGGATATTAATCTTCAGATTGCGTTAAAGCTGAAAAAAGTATTGGAAGATAACGGGATATCTGTAGTTATGACACGGGAAGATGATCAGGGATTGTATGATGAAAATGCGAGCAATAAAAAAGCGCAGGATCTGCAAAGACGTTGTGATATGATCAATGATGAAAAACCGTTAATGACCATCAGTATTCATCAAAATAGTTATACCAGTCCTGAGATCAGAGGAGCGCAGGTGTTTTATTATACGACTTCATCAGAAAGCCAGAAGCTGGCGGAAACGATTCAAAAAACGCTGATCGAGCAGGTAGATCCTGAAAATCACAGAGAAGCGAAAGCGAATGATAGCTATTATCTGTTAAAAAAGACAGATTCTGTGATTGTAATTGTTGAATGCGGTTTTTTAAGTAATCCGCAGGAAGCTGAGAAATTAGCGGACGAGGAATATCAGCAAAAAATGGCAGACGCAATCTGCATGGGAGTCAGCCAGTATCTTGGAAGCGAAGGAAACCAGAAAAACGATAAAACAAAATTTAGTCAGGAATAATAAAACAATGTATCATACAGTAGTAAAAAAGTTATTAGAAACGAAACCGGATATGGATGTTATCCGGCAGGCAGGACAGATTTTGCAGACGGGAGGTCTGGTAGCTTTTCCAACAGAGACGGTCTATGGACTTGGCGCAAATGCGCTAATGGCGGAGGCATCACGGAAAATTTATGCCGCGAAAGGAAGACCGTCAGATAATCCGCTGATCGTTCATGTATGCAAATTTGACGATTTAAAAAATATCGTGTTGGATATTCCTCAGCAGGCCAGACTTTTAGCTGATACATTCTGGCCGGGGCCTCTGACTATGATTTTTCGTAAAAACGACAGAGTTCCACTGGAGACGACAGGAGGAATGGATACAGTAGCAGTACGTATGCCGGACAGTCAGATTGCTCTTGCGCTGATACAGGAAGGAGGAGGATATATTGCAGCTCCAAGTGCAAATTTATCGGGCAGACCAAGTCCGACGCTGGCAGAACATGTCTATGAAGATATGAATGGAAAAATACCGTTGATTATAGATGGGGGAGCGGTAGGCATCGGTATTGAATCTACGATTATCGATCTGACAGAATCGACTCCGGTTGTTTTGCGGCCCGGGTATATTACACTGGAGATGCTTGCGGGAGTCATTGGCGAAGTGTGTATGGATCCTGGCATTGTGTCAGAAGATTCCAGGGTCAGACCAAAAGCGCCTGGTATGAAATACAGGCATTATGCGCCAAAAGCGGAAATGATTTTGGTGGAAGGACCGCAGGAGAAGGTTATTGCACAGATTAATTATCTGACCAAAGAAAAGCTGAAATCAGGCAAAAAAGTAGGAATTATTGGAACAGAAGAAACAGCTGAGCGGTATGAGCATGGATTTGTGATAAGCATCGGGGAACGTCAGGAAGAAGAAATGATTGCTCATAATCTTTACAGGATATTAAGAGAACTGGATGAATCTGGTGTAGACATTATTTATTCAGAAAGTTTTTCAACATTACGAATGGGCGAGGCAATTATGAATCGTATGCTGAAGGCGGCTGGACATCAGGTCATCATGGCGGAGTAGTTAGGGTGAGTCTATGAATACATATAAGAAGATTATTTTTGCAGACAGTGCAGGAAACAGCCGGGCGCCGATGGCGGCGGAGTTATTAAAGGAATGTACAATAAAAAAACCTATTGACATTCAGGCGCGCGGAATAGTTGTGCTGTTTCCGGAACCGTTGAATCAAAAAGCTGAAGCGGTATTGATCAGTAATGGGATTACATTGGAAAATTATATGTCCAGTCAGCTGGAAGAAGAGGATTTTGCGAAAGATACTCTGGTGATCGTCATGGGAAACAGTGAGAAGCAAAAAATTTTGGATTTGTTTTCAAATGCTGTTCCGGAAAATGTACAGGTATTGACGGAACTGGTAGGCGATGAGCTGGAAATTATGGATCCTTATGGAGGGACGCTCCAGTCATATGGCATTTGCTATGAGACTTTAAGTAAATCAATTAAGAAGCTGGCGGCTTTGCTGAATCGAGGTTAATGACCGGAAAAAGAGAATAATTGTGGTACATTTTGGGAATAACTCAGAATGTGCCATTTTTTCAATGCGGTTAAACCAGGGTGGGATCGTAAGAAAACGAAATTGTATGATTGAAAACAGCTTTGTCGGGAAAAGCAACTCTGTGTATTAATAAAATGTTAATAATTGCCAAAATATTATGGACAATTTGTGTATTAGTGCTTATAATGTATTTAGTGTTTTTATGCCTATATTAGGAAAAGAGGGAATGTATGAAACAAAAACGGAGTGTATTTCAGGCGTTTACAATGATAATACAGTTTGGATTGAATATGATTGTTCCTATTGTTATGTGTACGTTATTCGGCGTCTGGATGGGTGAGAAATTTCAAATGCCGGTTATTACAATTCCTTTGTTTTTGATGGGAGCACTGGCTGGTTTTCGTAATATTTTCATTATGGCAAAAAAAATTTATCAGAATGATAATAATGATAGCAAAGTAAAATAAGAATGATTTAGGAAGGAAACATGCTGAAATGTTCAGACGTTTAAACGAAGCGCTTCCTGATTTGCTGACGGGTATATTGATTTATGGAATTGTCATTCAGGCGACAGGTATCTGGTTTGTAGAAGATAAACTGCATTATAGCAGCGGGCTATGGATTGGCATTGTGACGGCAATGGCAATGGCGTATCATATTGCGCTGATTATTGCAGAAAGCGTAGATTCTGTGGATCCGGAAAAGGCGAGAGTCCGAATTATTGCAAAAGGGATTTTGCGATATGCAGCAGTCGTGATTGTTTTTAGTGTCACGATGTATTTTGATCTTGGTAACCTGGTTACACTTTTTATAGGTGTAATGGGTTTAAAGATATCGGCTTATTTACAGCCGGCATTGCACAAAGTGCTCATAAAAGTAACAGGAAAAGGTGGTGGGTCTTCGGACGAAACTAACACAATGGAAAGGGAGGTGAAAATGTGACAAATGCAATCGTAATGTCATCCAGTGCCGACAATATTGATTTTATGATACATGGGTTATTTTCGTATAATCTGTTTGGTCATGAAGTCTGGATTACTACTTCTCATGTATGTATACTTATTGTCATGCTGTTCCTGATCGGATTTGCACTTATTGCAAATATTAAAATGCGTCATGCGACAGAGATACCGGATACATTCCAAAATATATTGGAGTTGATTGTCAGTTCGCTGGATGGTGTTGTAGAGGGGACAATGGGGAAGAGTGCGCCAAAGTTCGTTAACTATATCAGTACGATCTTTATATTCATTCTTATAAGCAATATATCCGGTCTGTTCGGCTTAAGGCCGCCGACAGCGGATTATGGTACAACACTTGCACTGGGTCTGATCACATTCACACTGATACATTTTTGTCAGTTTAAGTATCAGAGTCCAAAAAAAATATGGACAGACATGTGCTCGCCATTACCACCATGGCTGCCGATCTGGTTCCCAATTAACCTGATCAGTGAAATTGCGGTTCCGATCTCACTGTCATTGCGTTTATTTGCAAACGTATTGTCAGGAACAGTTATGATGGCGCTCATTTATGGATTATTGTCAAAAGTGGCGATTATCTGGCCGGCAGCGCTTCATGTGTATTTTGATTTGTTCTCAGGAGCAATTCAGACGTATGTATTTTGTATGCTCACGATGACTTATATCAGTCAGCAGATGGAAACAGATTAAATGAGAAAGTTTTGTTTTGAATGAAAAAAATATTTTTAGGAGGAAAATCATTATGAATATCACAGGACAGGATTTAATTTTAGCATGTTCAGCAATTGGTGCAGGCTTGGCAGTTATTGCAGGTATCGGACCTGGTATCGGGCAGGGTATCGCTGCCGGACATGGCGCAGCGGCAGTAGGCAGAAACCCTGGCGCAAAATCTGATATTATGTCTACGATGTTATTAGGGCAGGCCGTTGCCGAGACAACTGGTTTGTATGGTCTGTTGGTAGCGATGCTTCTGCTTTTCGTACAGCCATTATCATAAACAATAAAAACAGACGATCGTCTGTATAATGGAATTAAGACGGAAAGGAGGCTGAACTGAGCGAACATGGAAAGATTATTTAATCTTGATTTTCAATTGATTCACGATGCGGTGCTTCTGGCAATCGCGATTTTCGTATTGTTTCTGGCATTGTCTTATCTGCTGTTAAATCCGGTCAGAAAGATGTTATATGACAGACAAAGAAAGATTCAGGGAGATATTGACAGCGCAAAGTCTGATAAAGAAAAAGCGTCTGCGATGAAGGCAGAATATGAAGAGAAACTGAAAAACGCAGATAAAGAAGCCGAGGCTATTTTAAGCGAAGCACGCCAGAAAGCATTGAAAAATGAAGCGCATATTATCGATGAAGCAAAACAGGAAGCTGCTCGTATTATCCAGCGTGCAAACGAAGAAGCAAGACTTGAAAAGAGCCGTGCAATGGATGAGATGAAACAGGAGATGATTACAGTTGCATCCATGATGGCTGCAAAAGTAGTAGCAGCGTCCATAGATACAACCGTTCAGAATGGGCTTGTAGAAGAGACATTGAAAGAAATGGGTGATTCGACATGGCAAAGCTAGTTTCAAAAACATATGGTGATGCATTATTTGAGCTGGCTTTGGAGTCCGGTCAGATCGATTCGTTGTTTGAAGAAGCAAAACGGATGCTTGGGATTATTCAGACAAATGACGATCTGTCAAAGATGATGAATCACCCAAAAATCGTAATAGAAGAGAAACAAAAGATCATTGAAACTGTTTTTAAAGACCGCGCGTCAAAAGAAATGATCGGGCTGATGCTTATGATTATTTCCAAAGGTCATTATCAGGAATTTGGCGGTGTTCTTGAATATTTTATTGCGCAGGTCAAGGAGTATAAGAAGATAGGAACCGCCTATATTACATCTGCAATGGATTTGTCTCTGATGCAGAAAGACGCAATACGCAGAAAACTGCTCGAGACAACCGATTATGTACAGTTTGAGTTTGTTTATCATATCGATCCGTCTCTGATAGGGGGGATCGTGATACGGATTGGCGACAGAGTCGTAGATGGCAGCGTGAAAAATAAGCTGGCCAGACTGACATCCGAATTATCCAAAGTGAAGTTACAGATGCCGTAGCAATATGGCAAAAACAGTTGAAAGTAGGTGACTATTGTCCATGAATTTAAAACCAGAGGAGATTAGTTCGGTCATCAAAGAACAGATCAAAAGATACGCTGCAGAGCTGGAAGTTGCCGATGTCGGTACCGTTATTCAGGTAGCGGATGGTATCGCGCGTATTCATGGTCTTGAAAATGCGATGCAGGGCGAGCTGCTGGAATTCCCGGGTGAAGTATATGGAATGGTATTGAACCTTGAAGAAGATAACGTTGGCGCCGTATTGCTTGGCGACCAGAAGAGTATTAATGAAGGAGATACCGTTAAAACGACCGGAAGGGTCGTAGAAGTTCCGGTTGGGGACGCTATGATTGGCCGTGTTGTCAATGCATTGGGACAGCCAATCGATGGTAAAGGACCAATTAAAACAGATAAATTCCGTCAGATTGAAAGAGTTGCGTCTGGCGTTATTGCAAGAAAGTCAGTTGATACTCCGCTGCAGACAGGTATTAAAGCGATCGATTCGATGATACCGATCGGAAGAGGACAGCGAGAGCTGATTATCGGAGACAGACAGACAGGTAAGACAGCGATTGCGATCGATACAATTATCAACCAGAAAGGTCAGGATGTAAAGTGTATTTACGTTGCGATTGGTCAGAAGGCTTCTACCGTTGCATCGATTGTAAAGACGCTCGAAGAGTTTGGCGCGATGTCTTATACGACTGTAGTTGCGGCTACGGCCAGTGAACTTGCTCCATTACAGTATATTTCTCCATATTCCGGATGTGCGATAGGAGAAGAATGGATGGAGAACGGGGAAGACGTTTTGGTTGTATACGATGATCTGAGTAAGCATGCGACTGCATATCGTACACTTTCATTGCTCTTAAGAAGACCGCCAGGACGCGAGGCTTATCCGGGAGACGTTTTCTATCTGCATTCCAGACTGCTGGAGCGTGCAGCAAGACTTTCGGATAAATTAGGCGGAGGTTCCCTGACGGCACTTCCGATTATTGAAACTCAGGCAGGAGACGTATCCGCTTATATTCCAACGAACGTCATTTCTATTACAGATGGTCAGATTTATCTGGAGACAGAAATGTTTAACGCTGGTTTCCGCCCGGCTATTAACGCCGGATTGTCCGTATCCCGTGTAGGCGGTTCTGCACAGATCAAGGCGATCAAAAAGATTTCTGCGCCGATTCGTACAGAGCTGGCACAATATCGTGAGCTTGCCGCATTTTCACAGTTCGGCTCGGAACTTGACGCTGATACGAAGGAAAAACTGGATCAGGGCGAACGAATCAAAGAAATTTTAAAACAGCCGCAGTATCAGCCGATGCCGGTTGAAAAGCAGGTAATCATTATTTATGTTGCAACCAAAAAATATTTGCTGGATATTCCGACAGATGAAATACTTCGGTTCGAGAGCGAGCTGTTAGAATATATCGATACAAAATATCCGGAAATTCCGGAATCGATCCGTACAACGAAAGTGCTGGAGGACGATATCGAAAAGACTTTGGTAAAAGCAATCGAAGAATGTAAAAAATCATTTCGGTAGAAATATTTGAAATATAAAATAAGGCGGTGACAGATTATGGCCTCTATGAGAGACATAAAAAGACGAAAAAGCAGCATACAGAGTACGCAGCAAATCACAAAAGCCATGAAATTAGTTTCTACCGTTAAGCTGCAGAAAGCGAAAACACATGCAGAGCGGACAGATCCGTATTTTCAGCATATGTATCATACTGTGACGTCTATTCTTGCAAGATCGGGTAATATGGATCATCCGTATCTTGCCGATAATGGTTCCGATAAAATAGCGATTGTTGTGATTACTTCCAACCGGGGACTGGCAGGAGGTTATAACTCAAACATTACGAAGCTCGTACAAGGCAGCGGGTTTCCAAAAGACAAGGTACTGTTATATACGATAGGCACAAAGGGTAAAGATGCACTGGAACGAAAAGGATATCAGATAGCAGAAGATGCCTCAGATGTAATTGAAAATCCGACTTATAAGGATGCAATGGAAATATGCGACAAAGTGCTGAAGGATTTTACGGAAGGCAGAATCGGACAGATATATCTGGCATATACGCATTTTAAAAATACCGTAGTCCATGTACCAACTCTGATGAAACTGCTTCCGGTAGAGTTTTCAGAAGAAGATATGTCAGCGGCCGATAAAAATCTGATTATGAACTATGAGCCAAACGAGAGAGAGGCTCTGGATATGATCATTCCAAAGTACGTGACAAGTATTTTTTACGGCGCGCTTGTAGAAGCTGTTGCAAGTGAAAATGGCGCGAGAATGCAGGCCATGGATTCAGCTACAAGCAATGCGGAAGAAATGATTAGTGATTTGTCTCTGAAATATAACCGTGCCCGTCAGGGATCCATTACACAGGAGCTGACCGAGATTATTGCAGGTGCGGAGGCAATTAGTTAGAAGTAAATGCAAATAGATAGAAAAAGGAGTGATAGAAGAAAATGGCAAAAGCGAATATAGGTAAAATCACTCAGATTGTTGGCGCCGTTCTGGATATTAAGTTTACAGGAACACTGCCGGAAATTAATGAATCGATAGAGATTACGCGTAAAGAAGGCAGCCGGCTTGTAGTAGAAGTAGCGCAGCATCTTGGTGACGATACCGTCAGATGTATTGCCATGGGACCTACCGACGGACTTGTACGTGGTATGGATGCGGTAGCGACAGGCGCTGCGATCAGCGTTCCGGTTGGTGAAAATACATTGGGCCGTATGTTTAATGTCCTTGGCGAGCCGATCGATGAGATCGATCCACCAACCGGTGTGGAATACAGTCCGATTCATAGGAAAGCGCCTTCTTTCGAGGAACAGTCTACATCTGCAGAAATTCTGGAGACTGGGATTAAAGTCGTAGATCTGCTTTGCCCTTATCAGAAGGGTGGCAAGATCGGATTGTTTGGCGGCGCGGGAGTAGGAAAAACTGTATTAATTCAGGAACTGATTCATAATATCGCGACGGAACATGGCGGATATTCCGTATTTACGGGAGTAGGAGAAAGAACCCGTGAAGGCAACGATCTGTATTACGAGATGAAAGAATCTGGCGTTATTGATAAGACAACGATGGTATTCGGACAGATGAACGAGCCGCCGGGAGCGAGAATGCGTGTGGCGCTGTCAGGACTTACAATGGCGGAATATTTTCGTGATAAGGGCGGAAAAGACGTGCTGTTGTTTATCGATAATATTTTCCGTTTTACGCAGGCTGGTTCAGAAGTATCGGCTTTGCTTGGACGTATGCCTTCAGCCGTAGGTTATCAGCCGACGCTGCAGACAGAAATGGGTGCGTTACAGGAACGTATTACATCTACGAAAAATGGTTCTATTACATCTGTACAGGCTGTTTATGTACCGGCTGACGACCTGACAGACCCAGCTCCTGCTACAACGTTCGCGCATCTGGACGCAACGACCGTATTGGAACGTTCGATTGTAGAATTAGGTATTTATCCGGCGGTAGATCCGCTGGCATCTACTTCCAGAATTCTGGATCCGCGTATCGTGGGACAGGAACATTTTGATACAGCCCGTGAGGTACAGGCAATATTGCAAAAATATAAGGAACTGCAGGATATTATCGCGATTCTTGGTATGGACGAATTGTCTGAGGATGATAAGATGGTCGTAAACCGTGCAAGAAAAATACAGAGATTTTTATCACAGCCATTTTCGGTAGCGACGCAGTTTACCGGACTGGATGGAAAATATGTGCCGGTTGCCGAGACAATCCGCGGGTTTAGGGAAATACTGGAAGGAAAACACGACGATGTACCAGAAAGCCACTTCTTAAATGCAGGAACTATCGATGAAGTACGCGCCCGTATGAAGTAAGGGGTGACGTTATGGCAGATGCAAATAAATTGTTTAAAGTAGAAATCATTACCCCGGAACGTGTGTTTTATGCCGGAGACGCTTCGATGATCGAATTTACGACAACAGAAGGCGATATTGGTGTGTATAAAAATCACATTCCACTGACCGCAGTACTTGCACCGGGAATTGTAACGATTACAGAAAATGCAGGAACAAAAAAAGCTGCTGTACATTCGGGATTTGCCGAAATATTGGGAGATAAGGTAACGCTGCTTGCGGAGATTGCCGAATGGCCGGAGGAAATTGATAAGAACCGTGCCGAAGAAGCAAAAATGCGTGCGGAACGCCGTCTGAAAGTAAAAGAGGCCGGACTGGATGTAAAACGTGCAGAAATCGCTTTGCGAAAAGCGTTAGTACGTATACATGTGGCAAAATAAAAAAGTTCTGAAGATGATAAAATAGAAATAGCTGGGTAAATCCCGGCTATTTTTAGTTGAGTGAACAGTATTTAAAATATGCTAAAGTTTTCAGTTTAACAAGCCGAAATACAAATAGGAGAAGTGTATGTATGGTAAGGTTTTTTCTGTCTTCAGTATTTTTGGAAAGAATATGGAAGAAACTCGAAATTTTTTAGAATGTGAGGTATACGAGTATGGCAATTATCACCCACAATATGACGGCAATGAATACAGAGCGGCATCTGGAAGTTAGTTCCAAAGAAAAAAAGAAATCTACGGAAAGATTGTCTTCAGGATACAGGATTAATCGTTCGGCAGATGATGCAGCTGGTTTACAGATTTCCGAAAAAATGAGGATAACAGTGAGAGGTCTGAATAAAGCATCGCGAAACATTCAGGATGGAAATTCAATGATTCAGGCGGCAGATGGGGCATTGATGGAAGTACATGATATTTTGCAGCGCATGAACGAACTATCTACGCAGGCTGCGAATGACACAAATGCAGACGAAGACAGAGAAGCGATTCATAAAGAACTGAATCAGTTAAAGTCTGAAATTAACAGAACTTCCAGGGAGACGAAGTTTAACACGCATCCGATTTTAAGGGTCAAACAGCTGGTAGAAATTAATGTAGATGATTACGGTAATATTATCCTGGATGACCAGTATCATGGAATAGGAAGCGCTGGAAATGTATATGGCAAGACACTTGATTTTACAAACGTAACTGCGCATAATAAGGAAGAGCTGATTGGCAAAAAATTTACGGTAACCTGTTCGGATAACTGTACACAAAAATTCACCTTTCAGTTTAGTGATAAGACAAATTCAACGATTAGTAATCCGACAAGCGGACATAGTAATTTGAATGTGGATATCGGAATAAAGGATACGGATATAAAAAGCGGAGCGGATATTGTAAATAAAATATTCGATCTGGTAAAGACAGTTCAGGGCACTATAGGAGGAAATCCGGCAGATACACATATTGGACATGCCAATGGAATCAGCACAGATGGAGCCAAAATGATATTTTATTCCATTCACGGCGGTCCGCCTTATAATCCGAACATGGGAATGGTTCTGGCCAGCGACATGCTTCGTCTGGAGGAAGATTATCATATTCAGGTAAGCGACAGACCATATCAGGAAATTACGTTAAAGTTAAGAACGATTAATTCTGAAACGCTTGGACTTGGAAAAATGGATGTAGATTCATTTGAAAACGCAGGAAAGACAATGGAAGAAGTACAAACGGCAATCGATAATCTGTCTGAGTACAGAGCATATCTGGGTTCCATGCAGAATCGTCTGGAGAAAGCGATGTCTTCGGTAGAAAATACTGCTGAAAATACGCAAAGATCAGAAAGTAAACTTAGGGATGCAGATATGGCAGAAGAAATGGTTCGTTTCTCTAAAAATAAAATATTGGAACAGTTTGGCGAAGTTATGCTTGCGCAGACGAGTCAGAGCAATGAAAATGTAACGGCATTATTAGCTTAATGAAAAGATTGTGTCTTAACATTCATTTTCGCGGGCTGTATTCCGCACTTTACAGACAATTGATCCCAAATTTAGAAACATGGCATGCTATGATTCCTAAATTTGGGATTTATTTTGTGTAAACCAGGATGTATCATTCATGAACAGCAATTTTTGACATGTTCTGGGATAATGAAATTCTTTGGTGTGTTTTTTCTTTTGTTATAATATGCTGACCAGAAGCTATTCAGTGATATGAATTCTGATATGATTCCAAATGAAATGAATGGTATTTTAACAGATCGATATAATAGTAAAAAATGAATGAAAGTAAAAAGTATATTATGGTAAAAAATGTATATTTAAAAAGTATAAGAAAGTAAAAAGTGTGTGAAAGTAAAAAATATAAGAAAGTAAAAAGTGTGTGAAAGTAAAAAATATATGAAAATAAAAAGTGTGTGATAGTAAAAAGTATAAGATGATAAGAGTGTATATTATAAAAGTATATTAAAGTAAAAAGTATATGATAGTAAAAAAATATAATAGAAAAAAATGAATGGTAGCAAAATACGATGTCTAAGATAGGAAAAATCTTCTAAAGAGTTCATCACATGATTGTATTAATAATCATAAGACAAAGATAAAAACCAGATGAAATACATCACAAATAAAACTATAAATACAATAATAAAGAAAAGAAGCATTAAGTGCATATATTTACCTATTTTAAGAAAAAAAGATGTAATAATATACATAAAAGAATTATTATTTGATACGTGAATCGCAAAAAAATTGTTTATAATAATAAAAACGAGAATGCAGTTAACAATAAAACTACAAAATAAAATAATATAAATATTATATATATTAGAAAAAAATAGATAATTATGTTTTAATAAAATTTTTGAAGAAAAAATTAATCGAAAAGTATATATAGTTTTTAGAAAAAAGAATAAAAAATCAGAAAATTTATAATTATAGTTCAGAAATAATAATTGATATTTTCCATTTGAAATTAAAAACGTATTTATATAGATAAATTGAATTTGCTGCATGCCAGGGAACCATACTTTCCAATGAATAAAAGTCATATATAATATAATAGCTATTAATAAAGATTTTAATATTCTTATATGGATAATCATAAAAATATCTGCGGTAACAGGAAAATCTATGAAAATATAACGTCTGAATCAGATAGGAAGAAATCGCCTGCCAGAAAAGAACTGATAATAAATTATACATAAATATTCCGCTTATTAAAAACAAAAATGGAAAAAATTTTGAAAAATAAAAATGATTTGACAAGTAAAAAGAAAAACTATATAATATACATCGGACAGCCGGGGCGCTAGCGGTGCCCTGTACCAGCAATCCGCTATAGCTGGGGTCATATCCTGCCTCGGGTCTTTAGATTTTAAAGCAGCCCCTGGTAAGTGGCGTTGACGTTTGGGTCTTACGCAACAGGAACCTGTGAATCGTGTCAGGTCAGGAATGGAGCAGCACTAAGCAGGAGCTCTTGTGTGCCGTAAGGGCGCCTGGGCCGAGTTAACTGCCAGGGTAACGTTTAGGGTCGGGATTCAAAGCAGGATGTCCATAAAAAGAACAGATAAAAAACGGACGAATTGAAATTGAAATCATAGAGTGAAGTTAAATGCAGATGGTCCCATGGATCAGAATCATTTAATCGGTAATAAGAGCGCGGGATGATGAAAAATGCCTGCGTTTTTCTTATATGCCGGTATTTCGGCGCCGTTCTTGTGGAGGTATTTATGTTAAAAGCAGTCATATTTGATATGGATGGACTGATGATCGATACGGAAAAATTGTTAGTGAAATACTGGCTGGAAGCGGCACACGATTATGGATATGAATTAAAAAGAGAACATATCATCGGTATTCGCAGTTTATCTGCCAAATATGCCATCCCAAAGCTCCAAAAAGAAGCGGGACAGGATTTTGATTATTATAAAGTAAGAAATAAGCGCATGCAGATGATGAACGAGCATATTGAAACATATGGTCTGGAGGAGAAGCCCGGATTGGGAGAACTGCTGGATTATTTAAAACAAAATCATTATCTGACTGCAGTCGCTACAGCTACGGACCCGGAACGAACAAAAAAATATCTGGGTTCTTTGCATCGGTTATCATATTTTGATGAAATTGTCTGTGCATCCATGGTGCAGAACGGGAAACCGGCTCCGGATATTTATCTGGAGGCAGCCAGACGATTAAACGTGCTTCCATCAGAGTGTATGGCACTGGAAGATTCGCCAAATGGAATTTTATCGGCATATCGCGCAGGGATGTATCCGGTTATGGTTCCTGATCTGAGTAAACCGGATACAGATACAGAAAAGTTGCTGTATGCGTGCGCAGACGATCTATCTCAGGTGATTCATATAATAGAAGATTTTAATTAAGATTGTTTTGAATCGAAATCTATGGAAAGCGGCAGGTATATAGATGGAAGTAAAAGAAATATTAAAGAAGGTACAGGATGGAAACTTATCAATAGAAGAAGCAGAAAAATATTTTCGCAGACAGCCGTTTGAGGAAATGGGATATGCGAAGCTGGATACGCATCGAAAAATACGTTCTGGCTTTGCAGAGGTCATATTTTGCAGCGGCAAAGCAAATGAACACCTGTTAAACATATTTGGCCGGTTGTATGAGCAGGATGGAGAGGTATTTGGTACCAGAGCGACGCAGTCTCAGTATGAACTGATCCGTAAACAGTATCCGCAAACAGTTTTTGACCCGATTTCAAAGATTATTAAAATAGAAAAGAAAAATAAAGTCAGAAAAGGAAAGATTGCGGTTTGTACAGCTGGTACGGCGGATATTGCGGTTGCAGAAGAAGCGGCGCAGACCGCCGAATATTTTGGCGCCAAAGCAGAGCGGATATATGATGTGGGAGTCAGTGGGATTCACAGACTTCTGGCAAACGTCGATATCATACAGGAAGCGCATTGTGTTGTCGCGGTTGCCGGAATGGAAGGCGCTCTTGCCAGTGTCATCGGAGGACTGGTAGATAAGCCGGTAGTCGCTGTTCCGACCTCTGTCGGATATGGAGCTTCTCTGCATGGGTTATCTGCATTGCTGACAATGATTAATTCCTGCGCAAATGGAATTGCAGTAGTGAATATTGATAATGGATACGGCGCCGGATATCTGGCAGCTCAGATCAACCGTCTGGCTTTATCATAAAACGACAGGAGCATCTGCAATATGGAAAGAGCATAAAAAAGAGTTCTGTTTGCACAGAACTCTTTTTTTAAATTGGAGGTAGGATGTATTAATAGAAAGTACTGTACTGACGTACAGTACAATAAACGGAGAGCATGGGATTCGAACCCACGGTGCCTGTTGGGCACACGGCTTTTCGAGAGCCGCACCTTAAACCACTCGGACAACTCTCCATTTAAAAGAAGTAAAAAATTAATACTGTATTAAGATTATACCATAATTTTCCATAAATACAAGAAAAATTCCTAAATAGATTTCGATATTTTTCTTCAATATAATTGACAAGTGTCAAAATTCATTGGATAATAAGGAAAGATCAAATATTAAGGAGGATTTTTTTACTATGAATCAATCAAACGAGTATAAGCCGTATGTTCCGGCAGACAAGGTACTGCCTGAAATTACGCCGGTCTCAATTGTTCTTGGTATTTTGCTTGCCGTTTTGTTTGGCGGAGCGAACGCATATCTGGGACTGCGCGTAGGAATGACGGTTTCTGCGTCGATTCCGGCTGCAGTTATTTCAATGGGAGTGATCCGCAAGATTTTAAGACGAGACTCGATTCTGGAAAATAATATTGTTCAGACGATAGGGTCTGCCGGAGAGTCACTGGCGGCCGGTGCTATTTTTACATTACCGGCATTATTTATGTGGGCGGCAGAAGGCGGCACAGAAACACCTTCGCTGGTTGAAATTGCGTTAATCGCTTTAGTTGGCGGCGTGATCGGTATTTTATTTATGATTCCGCTTCGTACGGCGCTCATCGTACAGGAGCATGGCACACTTCCATATCCGGAAGGTAAAGCATGCGCAGAAGTATTAATGGCAGGTGAAGAAGGCGGGGAAAGCGCTTCTACCGTATTTTTAGGATTGGGCGTGTCGGCTGTATATAAATTTATTGCAGACGGACTTTGCATTTTTCCAAGTGAAGTTGATTTTGAAATAAAGAGTTATAAAGGCTCCGGCATTGGTATGGATGTACTGCCAGCGCTTTTGGGCGTCGGTTATATCTGCGGGGCCAAAGTATCTTCGTATCTGCTTGCAGGCGGTACGCTTGGATGGTTTGTGATTATGCCGTTAATCGCGTTATTCGGCGGAGATGCCGTAATTTATCCGGGCGCGGATCCGATCAGCAGTTTGAATCCGTATGGGTTATGGCGTACTTATATTCGATATATAGGAGCGGGCGCGGTTGCAGCAGGCGGTATTATGAGTCTGATCAAATCTCTGCCTCTGATCGTTCGAACATTTCGTCAGGCAGTAAAAGGATTTGGCGCAAAAGCAGGAATGTCAAATCGTACAACGCAGGATCTGTCAATGAATGTCGTACTGATTGGTATTGGCGTTACTGCGGTATTTATGTGGCTGTGTCCGGTTATTCCGGTAAATCTTTTAGGTGCGATCATCATTATTATATTTGGTTTCTTTTTTGCAACAGTATCTTCACGTATGGTAGGTCTTGTAGGAAGTTCCAATAATCCGGTTTCAGGAATGGCAATCGCTACGCTTTTGATTTCTACAATGATTTTAAAGGCAACCGGCACAATCGGAATGACTGGTATGATTGCGTCGATCAGTATAGGGTCTGTTATTTGTATTATTGCAGCAATTGCCGGCGATACTTCGCAGGATTTGAAAACCGGATTTCTGGTTGGATCTACGCCGAAAAATCAGCAGATTGGAGAATTGATTGGCGTGGCAGCGTCTGCCGTAACGATCGGCGGCGTTTTGTATCTGCTGAACGCGGCATGGGAGTATGGTTCGGAACAGCTTCCGGCTCCTCAGGCAATGCTTATGAAAATGGTAGTAGAAGGCGTTATGAATGGAAATCTTCCGTGGGCGCTTGTATTTTCCGGCGTATTTATTGCCGTTGTAGTAGAAATACTTGGTATCCCGGTACTCCCGTTTGCAGTCGGGCTGTATCTGCCGATTCATCTGAGTACGCCGATGATCGTGGGCGGACTGGTCAGATTGTATTTTGAAAAGAAAAAGAATGAAACAGAAAAAGAACGTAAAAGAAAAGTGGAAAATGGAGTATTGTATTCGTCTGGTATGATTGCAGGCGAAGGTCTGGTCGGTATTATGCTGGCTGTGTTCGCAATTATTAAAGTTGGCGACAAATCGCTTGGTGATATTATTAATCTCTCAGAGACGATCAATCTTGGCAACTGGGGAGGACTTGCAATATTTGCAGTACTGACTGCTTCTCTCTATTATATTATAGTAAGAAAGAATAAATAATATATGATACAGATTTAAAAATACAATCAGTAACATCTGCTGACATTTATCTGGCCGGCAGATGTTCTGTTATTGTCAAATGGCAGATATTCAGAAAAATAAATTGTGAAGGATTCTGGTATGGGAAAAAAGAAACGTGAGAATTTTTTAGATTATGTTCCAAAAAGAAATAAGTTATATCAGTGGGATCTGAATCAGAAGAAACAGGTAGAAGTAGCGGTTGTCAATCGAGGACTGTTTAACCGGATTGCACAGTTACTCTTTCGTAAGCCGAAGGTCAGCAAAATAGAACTGGATGAACTTGGGAGCTTTATCTGGCAGGAAATGGATGGAGCAAAAACAGTGTATGAAATAGGAATTGCAGTAAAAAATAAATTTGGAAAAAAGGCGGAGCCATTGTATGAGCGTCTGTGTGAATATATTCGGATACTCCACAATAACCGCTTTATAGTATATGAAAATAAAAAATAATATGAGATCGAAAGAAGGATGAATCATGGGCGTTTTATCAAATCTGGAACCCAAAGACGTATTTTTTTATTTTGAAGAAATCAGCGCTATTCCGCGGGCATCTTATCAGGAGGGAAAAATCAGCAATTATTGTGTGGAATTTGCCAAAAAACATCATCTGGAATATATACAGGATGATCTTAAAAATGTCATTATCCGTAAACCAGCGACACCAGGATATGAAAAAGAAGAGCCGGTGATCATTCAGGGGCATCTGGATATGGTATGTGAGAAAAAGCCGGAATGTGAGATAGATTTTGATACAGACGGCATAAAACTGATGATTCAGGGAGATTATATCACCGCTGACGGAACGACGCTTGGCGGGGATGACGGTATTGCGATTGCATATGCGCTTGCAATACTTGCCTCAGAAACAATTGCGCATCCGGAACTGGAAGTTATTTTTACAGTATCCGAAGAAGTAGGAATGGAGGGGGCGTCTGAAATTGACGTATCCACGCTGAAAGGAAGAAGGCTGCTGAACCTGGACTCTGAAGAAGAGGGGATTCTTTTGGCCGGATGTGCAGGCGGCGCAGGTATCAAATGCAGACTGCCGGTACAATGTATATCCGTCCAGGGAACGCCGATGGAACTGATTGTCGATGGATTGAACGGAGGTCATTCGGGAACAGAAATTAACAAAGGACGTGCGAACGCAAATACACTTATGGGACGTATTCTGGTGGAGCTGTCAAAAGATGTGACTTATCATCTGTCTTCTTTTTGCGGAGGAAGAAAAGATAATGCAATACCAAGAGAAAGCAAAGCGATTCTTTTTATCGATCCGCAGGATGTGCAAAAAGCAGAGAAGGCGATTGAAAAAATACAAAAAGACGTATCCAACGAATATGCAGTAACAGATAAAAATATAAGAATTTCGATAGAGAAGGAAAATGTGCCGCTGCCATTTCAGATGCTGGACAGTAAAAGTACCAGACAGGTTGTATTATTTGTAAATGCAATGCCGAACGGTATCCAGGCTATGAGTGCAGATGTGGAAGGACTGGTAGAAACTTCTCTGAATCTTGGCATTCTGAATTTAAATTACAAAGAGCTGCTGTTAAGTTACGCTGTGCGTAGTTCTGTTAGCAGCGCGAAAGAAGCGTTGTTAGATAAATTAACCTATCTGACAGAAAGTCTGGGAGGAAGCGTTGAAATCTCCGGAGATTATCCTGCCTGGGAATATAAGAGGGATTCTGCGTTTCGGGATAAAATGGCGGCAGTTTATCAGAAAATGTATGGGAAGATGCCTGTGATAGAAGCCATTCATGCAGGACTTGAATGCGGATTGCTGGCAGGAAAGCTGCCGGGGCTGGATTGTATTTCCGTAGGACCGGATATGGAGGATGTGCATACGACAGAAGAAAAGCTAAGCATTTCTTCTACAAAGCGTGTGTGGGAATATATTGTTGAAGTATTAAAAGAAAAATAATAAGTTTAGATACAAAGCGTATGGAAATATGTTGTTGAAGTACCAGAAAAAAAGTAAGTTTAGGTACAAAGCGTATGGAAATATATTGCAGAAGTACCAGAAAAAAAGTAAGTTTAGGTACAAAACGTATGGAAATATATTGCTGAAGTATTAAAAAAATGTGTTTAGTACAAAGAGTATGAGAATATATCTCTGAAGTATTAAAAGAAATATAATATTTTATATGATAAAACGGTGAAAGAAAAACTGTCAGAGTGTTTTTTTCATCGTTTTATTATTGTTTTTTGCAAAAATTACCGATTTTTGGCAAATATCAGAGGAATTTTATTTATAATTAACAATGGTAATCTTAAAATTTTCAATGATAATAGAAAAATATTCTATGTTTTCTTTTAAATGAATTCGCTATACTGTCACTATCAACAAGGGGACACATATAATGTGTGAATATGGAAAGGAGAAAAATATGAAGAGAAAATTATTTTCAATGACAATGGCAGTGATTATGGGTCTTTCGCTTGCCGCATGCGGTTCAGGCGGAGATCAGAAGCCTGCGGACGAAGGGAATACAGCAGTAGAAGATAAAACGGACGCTCCGTCTGACGAGGGTTCCAGTGACGAAAGCACACCGGCAGAGTCAGATGACAGCGCGTCAGGAGAAGTTGCAAATAAAGATAAACCGCTCGTATGGTTTAACCGTCAGCCGTCCAATAGTTCTACCGGAGAACTGGATATGGCAGCGCTGTCATTTAACAATAATACATATTATGTGGGATTCGATGCAAATCAGGGTGCAGAATTACAGGGTACCATGGTGAAAGAATATATCGAAGCCAATATTGACAGTATAGACCGTAACGGCGACGGCGTGATCGGTTATGTACTTGCAATCGGCGATATCGGACACAATGATTCCATCGCACGTACAAGAGGCATTCGTAAAGCGCTCGGCACAGCCGTTGAAAAAGATGGAGATATTAACAGTGATCCGGTCGGAACCAATACAGACGGATCCGCATCTGCAGTACAGGATGGATCGATTGAGGTAGGCGGCAAGACTTATGTGGTACGTGAGCTTGCTTCACAGGAAATGAAAAATTCTGCAGGAGCTACATGGGATGCAGCTACAGCAGGTAATGCGATTGGCACATGGTCTTCTTCTTTCGGCGATTCCATAGATGTTATTGCATCAAATAACGATGGTATGGGAATGTCCATGTTTAATGCATGGTCCAAAGATAATAATGTACCTACTTTTGGGTATGACGCAAACAGTGATGCGGTTGCTGCCATTGCAGAAGGCTACGGCGGAACGATCAGCCAGCATGCAGACGTACAGGCATATCTGACACTTCGTGTTCTTCGTAATGCGCTTGACGGCGTGGATATCGATACCGGTATTGGTACGGCAGATGAAGCAGGCAATACGTTATCAGAGGATGTATTTGTATACAATGAAGAACAGCGTTCCTATTATGCATTGAATGTGGCAGTTACCTCTGAAAATTACAAAGATTTTACAGATTCCACAAAGATCTACGAGCCGGTTTCAAAACAGCTGGACGCAGGCGCACATCCTTCAAAGAAAGTATGGCTGAATATTTATAATGCATCTGATAACTTCTTAAGCTCTACGTATCAGCCGCTTCTTCAGAATTATGACGATATTCTGAATCTGGAAGTCGATTACATCGGCGGCGACGGACAGACAGAGTCTAATATTACAAACCGTCTGGGAAATCCGGGACAGTACGACGCGTTTGCAATCAACATGGTTAAGACAGATAATGCAGCTTCTTATACGGCTTTATTAAATCAGTAATTTATACACAATATTGAAATAAGGACAGACAGGACGATTAGGGAGAAGAAATTCTCCCTAATCTTTTAGAAAATGAAGGCATGTATTTAAAGCAGAATCTACAAATACAGGAGTGAAAATATGGCAGATAAGAAAGATGATATCGTCTTATCGATACGCGGCATGAGTAAATCTTTTGGCCGGAACAGGGTTTTGGACCATATCAGCCTGGATGTCAAGCGCGGAACGGTTATGGGGTTAATGGGGGAAAACGGCGCTGGCAAATCAACGATGATGAAGTGTCTGTTCGGTACGTATCAGAAAGACGAAGGGAATATTTTCCTTGAAGGAAAGGAAGTCAGCTTCTCAGGACCAAAGGATGCTCTGGAAAATGGTATTGCGATGGTCCATCAGGAGCTGAATCAGTGTCTGGAGAGAAATGTAATTGATAATTTATTTCTTGGACGTTATCCGGTAAATTCCATGGGTGTGGTAGACGAGGGAAGAATGAAAAAAGAAGCGTCTGAATTGTTCAGAAAACTGGGCATGACGGTGAATCTTACACAGCCTATGAGGAATATGTCGGTATCACAAAGACAGATGTGTGAGATTGCAAAAGCAATTTCATATAATTCAAAAGTAATTGTTTTGGATGAGCCGACGTCTTCGCTGACTGTTCAGGAAGTTGAAAAGCTGTTCGAAATGATGCGGATGCTCAAAGAACAGGGGATCGCTTTGATTTATATTTCGCATAAAATGGATGAAATATTTGAAATCTGCGATGAGATTTCTGTTCTGAGAGACGGTAATCTGGTTATGACAAAAAGCAGCAAAGATACAAATATGAATGAACTGATTGCGGCTATGGTAGGGCGTTCTCTGGAAAACCGGTTTCCACCGGTGGATAACGAACCGAAAGACGTGATATTATCCATTCAGCATTTGTCTACCAAGTTCGAACCTCATCTGCAGGATATAACGTTTGATGTGAGAGAAGGAGAAATTTTTGGGTTGTATGGCCTTGTGGGGGCAGGACGTACGGAGTTATTGGAAACTATTTTTGGTATTCGGACCAGAGCTGCAGGACGTGTTTATTTTAATGAACATCTGATGAATTTTAGCAGTGCGAAAGAAGCCATGGATCATGGATTTGCTCTGATTACAGAAGAGCGGAAGGCAAACGGACTGTTTTTAAAAGGAGATCTTACTTTTAATACGACGATTGCAAATCTTAGACAATATATGTCAGGGATTGCTCTTTCAGATTCGAAGATGGTCAAGGCGACTGCAAAAGAGATCAAAATTATGCATACGAAATGTATGGGACCGGAAGATATGATCTCAAGTCTTTCTGGCGGAAATCAGCAGAAAGTCATATTTGGTAAATGGCTGGAACGTGGTCCGCAGATATTTATGATGGATGAACCTACCAGAGGTATCGATGTTGGCGCAAAATACGAAATCTATGAACTGATTATTAAAATGGCGAAGCAGGGGAAGACAATGATTGTTGTTTCTTCTGAAATGCCTGAGATTCTTGGGATTACGAACCGAATCGGTGTCATGTCCAATGGACATCTTTCCGGAATTGTGAATACAAATGAGACAGATCAGGAAGAGCTTTTAAGACTCAGTGCGAAATACCTATAAAGAGGGGGATGAACAGATATGGCAAACGGAAACGGTACGATTCTGACGGCTGAGGAGGAAATGAAGCTGCGTCAGCCGATTGAGGATTATGTTGGCAGGATACAGGAAAAGATCGATCGTCTGAGGGAGGACGGAACAGACAAGGTTTTGTCTCTTCAAAACCATATAGACAGCATCCGAAGAGATCGTATTTTAACGAAACAGGAGAAGGAAGCAAAGATCGCAGCGGATCAGTCCGAGATGCAGAAAGCAAAATCGATAGAAGCAAAGAATAAAGATGAGATATCGAAATTAATCGCAGATGCAGAGGCTTATCTGAATGCGCATTTTGAAAAAGATTATTATCAAACGGTAAAAACAGCATGTCAACGGGAAAAAGCGGCTGCAATCGAAAAATATCGCGCAAAAAATACTCAGCTGAGCCAGGAACATCAGGCAGCAATTTCCAAACTTTCTGATCATCAGGAAATCAAAGATGAGAAATACGTATATAAGAATCGGCTGTTCGATGCTAAAATGGAGCTGGAAAAAGATTTGCAGCAGATCAAAGACAGAAAACATGCTGCTTATACATATAAATATCATCTGATCGATTTACTGCGTATGTCCAGGTTTTCTTTTGCAGAAACAGCGGCGCAGAAATGGGAAAATTATAAATATACATTTAATCGCAGAACTTTCCTGTTACAGAATGGATTATATATCGCGATTATTTTAATCTTTATTATGCTGTGTATCATTACGCCGATTATAAAAAATACTCCGCTGCTTACTTATAATAATGTATTGAATATACTGCAGCAGGCTTCGCCTCGTATGTTCCTTGCGCTCGGAGTAGCAGGATTAATCCTTCTGACCGGTACGGATTTGTCGATTGGACGTATGGTTGGTATGGGAATGACGACAGCGACGATTATTATGCATCAGGGAGTGAATACAGGCTTTGTGTTTGGTCATCAGTTTGACTTTACAGGCCTTCCAATTGGAGTAAGAGTTATTCTGGCACTTGTTGTATGTATTCTCCTGTGTACATTTTTTACAGCGATTGCAGGATTTTTTACAGCAAAATTCAAAATGCATCCGTTTATTTCAACGATGGCGAATATGCTCGTAATCTTCGGACTGATTACGTATGCAACAAAAGGCGTATCTTTTGGAGCTATCGAACCTACGATTCCGGCAATGATCATACCGAAGATCAATGGATTTCCAACGATTATCCTCTGGGCAGCAGCGGCAATCGTGATTGTATGGTTTATCTGGAACAAGACGACTTTCGGAAAGAATTTGTACGCAGTCGGCGGAAACCCGGAAGCGGCTTCCGTATCAGGTATTTC
The DNA here is from genome assembly GCA_910577225.1 of uncultured Eubacterium sp. Classification (GTDB taxonomy): domain Bacteria; phylum Bacillota; class Clostridia; order Lachnospirales; family Lachnospiraceae; genus Eubacterium_J. Next base: position 82,465 of record CAJTMV010000005.1, read on the forward strand.
GGTATTTCGTGTCACAGTAGGCGCATTTGTTCTGGCTGGTATTCTTTATGGATTTGGTTCCTGGCTGGAATGTGCAAGAATGGTCGGCTCCGGCTCTGCGGCTTATGGACAGGGATGGGAAATGGATGCGATTGCAGCCTGCGTAGTCGGCGGCGTATCCTTTACCGGAGGTATTGGAAAGATTTCAGGCGTTGTAGTTGGTGTGTTTATTTTTACAGCGCTTACATACTCTTTAACGATTCTCGGTATCGATACGAATCTGCAGTTTGTATTTTCAGGTATTATTATACTGGTAGCGGTTACGCTCGACTGTCTGAAATATGTGCAAAAGAAATAAATTTTATAAAAAAGAGGTCACAGTTCAGGCGTTTATCCGAACTGTTGCAAAAAGAGCCAGAGATCATCTGGCTCTTTTTTGTGAAAAGTTTACATTTATTTATGTATTTGTTATAATGAAGGGGATCCGAATAAAAACAGACAGATATTGTGATACGGAGAGCAGATGGATATGGATAAATATACGATTCTTCTTGTCGACGATGAGGAAGAAGTAATTCAGGCAATGATGAAAAAAATACACTGGGACAAGCTGGGATTTTCTGTCATTGGACATGCCTGTAACGGTGTAAAAGCGTTTGAAATGGTAGAAGAATATCAGCCTGATGTGATAATGACGGATATTCGCATGCCATATATGGATGGCATGGAGTTGTCAAACCGGATTAAATCAGAATATCCGGCGACAAAGATTCTTTTGTTTACAGGCTTTGACGAGTTTGAATATGCAAAAGAAGCCGTGCATCTGGAAGTGGAGGAATATATCTTAAAACCGATCAATTCAGCAGAATTAACAGAGATATTTACGAAACTGAAAATAAAACTGGATCAGGAGATCAGTGAAAAACGCAGTGTGGAAATATTGCAGAAATATTATATGGAATCGCTGCCGCTTCTGCAGGCAGATTTTTATTCTGCATTAATCGAAGGAAGAGTGCATGAAGATGAGATTTGCAAATATCTTTCAGATTATCAGCTGTCATTTCCGGGACTGTTTTACAGTTGTCTTGTAATTCATACGTCTTCCTGTCAGATTCCGGAGAATATGAATTCCATGCTGTTAGCCACATCCGTGCAAAAACAGGCAAAAGAACGTCTGGCAGACAAGTGGCGGGCAAAATGCTTTTCCTATCTTGGAAATACGATTCTGATTGCACAGCTAAAGAGCGAATATGAAATATCAGAATTAACGGACGAATGCGACAGATTCTGCAAATATGCCCGACGTATGATAGGAGCGGTTGTCACAATAGGAATCGGACAGGTATGCAAAGATATTCTGGAATTGCCGGAGTCATACGGCAGCGCAAGAGAAGCCGTATCCTATCGTGTTATTTATGGTACATCCAGGGCAATCAATATGAAAGAAGCAGTGCCAAAGAAGGAACCGGCAGAAAATATACAGGAAAGTGATACGGAATTAGCTGAGTTATTTAAAATGATCCGGTTTGGTTCGGAGGAAGATGTACAAAAAGCAGCTGCCAGATATCTGGATCGTATCAATTATTCGAAAAATTCATTGCAGCAGTATCATATTGACATTATGGAACTGATCAGCGCTTTGTATCGGTTTGCAATAAAACAGAATATTACAGCAGATGATTTTTCAGAAGATATTCGTGTGCTGTATAGCAGGCTCCTTGATATGGAACAGGATGCCATGCAAAAATGGCTTACGGACAGGTGTCTGTTTTATCACAGAACAATGATAAGCGAAAGAAACAGTTCGACAAAATCGTTTGTATTTAAGGCAAAAGAATATGTGCATAATCATTATGCGGACGGAGAACTTTCACTGGATCGTATATGTGAAGTATTAGGGGTTTCTAATTCCTACTTTTCGACTGTTTTTAAAAAGGAAACGGGAAGCTCTTTTATTCATTACCTGACGGATTATCGTATGGATCAGGCATCCGGCCTTTTGACACAGACAGATGAAAAAAGTTATATGATAGCAAAAAAGGTTGGTTATACAGATCCGAATTATTTTAGTTATGTTTTTAAAAGACAGTTTGGAGTATCACCTTCCAAATACAGAACGGAGCATGCAGAAAGTGATAAATAAATTAAAGCCCGGAAGAATGCAGTCAACAATTATGGCTGCGTTTTCCATAGTATCCATTTCTATTATGCTGATTCTGGGAGTTGTCATGTATATCAGATTTTCGGTATCATCCCGACAGGATATTATTCAGAGTACGCAGAAACTAATGGAACAAACAGGAGAAAATTTGGAAGATTATCTGGTCAGCATGCGGCAAATATCCGATGCAGTTTATTATAATGTGATTAAAGAAAATGATTTTTCAAATCGGGGAAATGATATCCGCAGAGGAATGAATCTTTTGTATGAAGCAAACAGAAGCAATCTGCGCAGTATTGCCATATATAATAATTATGGAAGTCTGATAGCCGCAGAACCAATTGCGCTGCAAAAGGAAGATCCGAATGTGACCAGGCAGGGCTGGTATGAAAAGGCGATCAGTGAGATGGAAAATATGCATTTTTCCACGCCTCATATTCAAAATTTGTTTGACGATAACAGCCGCAGATATTACTGGGTCATTTCTTTAAGCAGGGTGGTGGAGCTGTCAGGGAATGGCATTCCCTCCACTGGCGTATTAATCGTAGATATGGACTATGCAGGTATTTCCCGTATGATGAAAAAAATCAATACGTTAAATAATGGACAGTATTTTTATTTGTGCGACAATAGCGGAGAAATTATTTATCATAACAGGCAGATACAGATAAGTAAAGGAATCTCAGGTGAAAACAGTATACAGGTTTCACAATATAAAGACGGCGTATATGAAGAAGTATTTCAGGGAGAACGCAGGAAAGTAATTGTCAGCACGGTTAGTTATACCGGCTGGAAACTGGTAGGGATCATTCCCTATACGACATTTAACCATGGTATGTTTGATATTCGATATTTTATCGTAATACTTATTTTATTAATGGCAATGATGCTGGCAGTCATTAATCGTGTTATTTCAGAGAAGATATCAAGTCCTATTTTAAAGCTGAACGAGTCGGTTATGGAATACGAAGCTGGAGAAAAACCGGAAATTTATATCGGAGGTTCCATGGAAATTATACATCTCGGCTATTCGATTCAGCGTTCTTATGAGCAGATCGACGCATTGATGCAAAAAATTGTACTGGAACAGACGCAGAGAAGGAAAAGCGAACTGGATGCACTTCAAAGTCAGATCAATCCGCATTTTTTGTATAATGCCCTGGATTCGATTACCTGGATGATAGAAGGGGAACGAAACGACGATGCAGTCTTTATGATTTCGGAGCTTGCAAAACTGTTCCGCATCAGTCTCTCCAAAGGGCGCACAATTATCAGTATCCGTGACGAACTGCAGCATGCAAAAAGTTATATGAACATACAAAAAATACGGTATAAAAACAGTTTTTCAATTGTTTTTGAGACAGATCCGGCAATCGATACCTGCTGTACTGTAAAATTAGTATTGCAGCCAATTCTCGAAAACGCGATCAATTATGGTGTGGATGCAATGGATGATTGTGGGGAAATTAAAGTAACCGGTACGCTGCAGGAAGGAATTATAATGCTCTCAGTGACAGATAATGGCGTTGGGATGTCTGAGGAAGAGGCGGAGCTTGTATTGACTGACAGCAACCGTATGCATAAGCATGGTTCGGGAGTCGGACTTGTAAATGTAAATAATCGTATACAGATATTGTTTGGAAAAGAATACGGACTGATTGTACAGAGTGAGCCGGATGAAGGAACGACGGTGTCTATTCGTATTCCGGCAGTATCTTATAATGAGGAAAACAGAAAAAAACTGGAAAAGGGTCATATTTTTAGCAGCGAAGAAATGAGCGACAGAGAAAATGGACAGGCACAGGGTAGCACAGAAGAATGATAAATAATAAAAAATGGTTTTATATTTTGGAAGTGGTTTTGGCTGTAATGGTCGGTATACTGACTGTTACGATGATGCGCGAAAAAAATGCCAGGGATTTCAAAAAGATTACTGTGATTGTGCAGAATGCGGATGATCATCGCTGGTCAGCCTTTCGTTATGGACTCAGAATGGCGGCACAGGATCATCAGGCAGATCTGATGATTGTAAGTACAGGAGAAATGCTGACGGCTGAGGAAGAATTAAATATAATGAGACAGGAAGCAGATAACGGAGCGGACGCTTTTATCATACAGCCTGTGTCGGGAGACGATATGGAAAAAAATCTGAAAAAGATCGAAAAGAAAATTCCTGTCATGCTTGTAGAAAGTACGGCATCCCAGGAAAAAGAACTGTCGCTGCTTCCGTCGGTACAACCAGATCATTACGGGATGGGCAGAAGCCTGGCGGAAGAACTTCTGGCAGATTATAATGGTAATTTAAATGGAAAAACGTTGGGAATTCTTACAGAAAACGATGAAACACAGGCTGTGACTGAAAGAAAAAAGGGATTTCAGGAATCGGTAAAAGATGCAGGCGCAACCATTCGATGGAACGTTTCCGGTTCTTTTGAAGAATATCTGCCAAAAGTAGATATTGTAATTGCGCTTGATAATGATAGTGTAATTACAGCAGCAGAATATGCAGCTGCAAATAATCTGCATGGGGCGCTGTTATATGGTATTGGTAATTCTACAGAGGCGGTTTATTATCTCGATACAGGCGTTGCTGCCTGTCTGATCGTGCCTGATGATTTTAGTATGGGTTACCAGAGTCTGAAAGTGACGGCAGAAAGTCTCGGACATTATCTGCATAAAATGGAGAATCGGACTGTTTCTTATACAATTATTCGCAGAGAAGAACTGTTTTATAAGAAAAATCAGGAAATACTGTATACGATGAGTCAGTGATCAGATTTTGAAAATCAGAGGTGTGAATATGATGAGATGGAGAACCAGAACAGTCATGGTCATAGGGACAGGAGTGTGTACACTGTTACTGTGCGCATGCGGAATACGCCGTACGGCTGTTAGAGATAAAGTTCAGGTTGGCGTCGCCTGCTATGATCAGGGTGATACCTTTCTAAACGAGATGGTCGATTGTCTCAGAGACCAGTTTGATAAAATTAAAACTGAAAATGGAGCTCACATGGCAGTAACTGTTCGGGAAGCAGCCGGTTCACAGCGTACACAGGATGATCAGGTAAAAGAACTGCTGGATGAAGGATGTCAGGTATTATGCGTCAATCTGGTGGATCGCGCAGATCCGTCAGCAATTATCGATCTTGCAAGAGAATATGATGTGCCGATTATATTTTTTAACAGAGAACCAGTAGCGGAGGATATGCTGCAGTGGGAAAAACTGTATTATGTCGGAGCTGACGCGCAGCAGTCTGGAGAGATGCAGGGAGAACTGGCTGCGGCTGCCATCCTTTCTGACCAGCAGATCGATCGTAATAACGACGGCAGGATTCAGTATGTCGTACTGGAAGGGGAACCAGGTCATCAGGATGCGATTATCCGGACAGAAAGCGCCGTAAATACTCTGAGAAATCAGGGTATCGAGCTGGAAAAATTAAGCTGCGGAATTGCGAACTGGAATCGCGCGCAGGCACAGAATCGTATGATGCAGATGATTAGCCAGTATCAGAATAACATCGAACTTGTTTTGGCAAATAATGACGACATGGCTCTCGGTGCGATCGACGCTTATAAAAAACTCAATGTTACGGAGGCTGCACTGCCTGTATTTTTTGGTATCGACGGCACGAAAGCAGGGCTGAAAGCCGTGGCGGATACAGAGCTATATGCTACCGTTTATAACGATAAAGGAGGACAGGCCGCCGCGATTGCAAATCTGGCAGCATCGATTGGCTTTGAAAAAGGAATGGATCAGATGGAGTTTGAGAATGGAAAATATATTTATCTGCCTTATTTTAAAATTACAAGCGAAAATGTGAATGAATTTTTAAAGGAATCATAACGAATGATTCACAGAAGTAAGATTTTGGAATTCTTTTTTATTGACAGCTTAATGACGAATAATTTATAATAGAAAAGACAAATCGTTTTACAATATCAGGAGAAAGAGAGGGTGCATCAAAATGCTCAGAGTGGGTATGCTTACAAGCGGCGGCGACTGTCAGGCTCTAAATGCGGCAATGAGAGGCGTTGCGAAAGGCTTAAGCTCAAATGTGGAAGAATTGGAGATTTATGGTTTTCTGGACGGATATAAAGGACTGATTTACGGAAATTACCGTCTTCTTACGTCGTCAGACTTTTCAGGTATTCTGACAAAGGGCGGAACGATTCTTGGTTCGTCCCGTCAGCCATTCAAGCTGATGCGTACGCCGGATCAGAACGGTCTGGATAAAGTAGAGGCTATGAAGCAGAATTATTACAAACTGAATCTTGACTGTATTGTAATACTGGGCGGTAACGGAACACAGAAAACAGCGAACCTGCTTCGGGAAGAAGGACTGAATGTTATCCATTTACCAAAGACAATTGACAACGATATCTTCGGTACGGATGTTACATTTGGATTTCAGAGTGCGATTAACATTGCAACGGATGCCATCGACTGTATTCATACGACAGCAGCATCCCACAACCGTGTATTTATTGTAGAAGTCATGGGTCACAAAGTTGGCTGGCTGACATTGTACGCAGGTCTGGCAGGCGGCGCGGATATCATTTTGTTACCAGAGATTCCGTATGATATTAAAAAAGTGGTATCGGCGATCGAACATCGTACGAAGGCAGGAAAAGGATTTACAATTCTTGCAGTGGCTGAGGGAGCGATTTCGAAAGAAGACGCCAAATTAACCAAAAAGGAATACAAGAAGAAAATGGAAAAATCACCATACCCTTCCGTATCTTATGAAATTGCAGCCAAGATCGGAGAAAAGCTCGGAAGCGAAGTACGTGTTACAGTACCGGGACATACGCAAAGAGGCGGCAGCCCGACGCCATACGATCGTGTACTTTGTACGAGACTCGGCGCAGAAGGCGCAAAGGCCATTTTGGAAAAAGATTTTGGCCATATGATTGCGATGGTTAATAACGAAGTCAGACGCGTTCCGTTAGAGAATGTTGCCGGTAAGTTAAAGACTGTCGATCCAAATGCTCAGATTGTCAAAGAAGCAAAACTGACAGGCATTAGTTTTGGCGATTAAATGTAAATAATGGAAAGATCAAAGCTGCTGTACGGCAGTTTCAGACTGTGTTAAAATTATCTTGTACAGATAAAATTTGCACAGATGGAAATCTGTACAGCAGTTTTTGTGTTACGTTTATAATGTAATAGTATTTAAATTTAAGAATGATCAGGAGGTCGGACATATTATGTCATATACTGCGCTTTATCGAAAATACCGGCCGCGGGATTTTACAGATGTAAAAGGTCAGGATGCTATCGTGGCAACGATTCAAAACCAGATTCAGGCAGATCGTATCGGACATGCTTATCTGTTTTGCGGTACGAGAGGAACAGGAAAAACTACGATTGCCAAAATATTTGCCAAAGCGGTAAATTGTGAACATCCGAAAGAAGGAAGTCCATGTGGCGAGTGCGCTTCCTGTCAGGCAATAGCGGCTGGGAATTCCATGAATGTGATTGAAATCGATGCCGCCTCAAATAATGGTGTGGATAATATTCGTGAAATCCGTGACGAAGTATCTTATGCTCCGACAGAAGGCAGATATAAGGTATATATTATTGATGAAGTCCATATGCTGTCAATAGGTGCGTTTAACGCACTTTTAAAAACTCTGGAAGAGCCGCCGTCTTATGTGATTTTTATTCTGGCAACGACAGAAGCGCACAAAATACCAGTAACAATCCTGTCAAGATGTCAAAGATATGATTTTCATCGCATATCGATCGAAACAATCTCAAAAAGACTGCAGGAATTATTGGAAAGAGAACAAACGGAAGCAGAAGAAAAAGCAGTCCGTTATATTGCAAAGGCTGCAGATGGCGCAATGCGTGACGCACTCAGTCTGCTGGATCAGTGTATGGCATTTTATATGGGACAGAAGCTGACGTATGATCATGTACTGCAGGTACTGGGAGCGGTAGATACAGAACGGTTTTCCCGTATGTTTCGGGCAGTTATCGGGAATGAGGTTGTAGCTGCGATGCGCCAGATTGAAGAACTGGTCGGGGAAGGAAAGGATCTTGGCCAGTTTGTGAATGATTTTACATGGTATCTGCGCAATTTGCTCTTACTGCAGAGTTCGGACGATATGGAAGACGTTCTGGATCTGTCGGACGAGAATCTCAAATTATTAAAACAGGAATGTAAAATGGCAGATAGCGCAGAGATAATGCGTTATATACGTATATTCTCTGAACTGTCCAATCAGGTGCGATACTCGGCGCAGAAACGGATTTTAATTGAAATAGCAGTCATTAAGCTATGCCGCCCGCAGATGGAAGAGGATACCGGATCTGTTTTATCACGACTGATACAGTTAGAGAAAAAGATAGAGGAAGGAGTAATACAGCCGAAAGCCGCGGGACCGGCAGCCTCTTTCGTTTCTGATCGTTCGGATACGGAGCAGACAGCTGCTGAAAATCCGATTCTGCCAAAAGCAATTTCAGAAGATATCCGTAAGGTAGTTCAAAACTGGCATAGTATCGTGTCACAGATGCCGGGGTCTCTGGGCGTATTTATGAAAAAGGCGCGGCTGAGCGTCGGCGATAACGATGTGCTTCTGATAGTCCTTGATGATCCGATATTGTGTGAAATGCTGACAGAAGAGGAACGACAGAAAGAAATAACAGACAGTATATCAAAAAGTATTGGAAAAGAAGTGGCGATACAGTTTCGGTATCAGGACACGGATCAGCCATTTGAGACGACATATGTGGATTTGGAACAGATCATTCATACAGAAATCGAATACGAAGATTTTTAGTGAAAGCAAATCCATCTATTGTCAGATTCAGTAAATTGCGTTAAAATCAATAACAGTCAAAAAATATATCTAAGGAGGAACAAATAATTATGGGAAGAAAAGGGGGATTTCCAGGAGGCGGAATGCCGGGTAATATGGCAAATCTGATGAAACAGGCGCAGAAAATGCAAAAGCAGATGGAAGAGGCAACGAAAGAACTGGAAGAAAAAGAAATGACTGCAACTGCAGGAGGAGGGGTCGTAGAGGTAACCGTATCCGGAAAACGGGAAGTGACCAGAATAAAGATCGATCCTGAAGCGGTAGATCCGGATGATGTGGAAATGCTGGAGGATCTGATTATGGCAGCTACCAATGAAGCGATGCGCCAGATCGATGAATATTCCCAGAATACTATGGGTAAGATTACCGGTGGTCTTGGCGGCGGAATGGGGTTATTTTAAGTATGGATTATTATAGCGCGCAGATCAGCAGGCTGATCGAATCACTGTCTGGTCTGCCGGGAATCGGCGTTAAATCCGCTCAGCGTATGGCATTTCATATATTAAACATGCCGGAAACAGAAGTGGAAAAGCTGTCGAATGCGATTATAGAAGCCAGAAGAAAAGTTTGTTACTGCAAACAGTGTTATACGCTGACAGATGAGGAAACCTGTCCGATCTGTAAAAATCCGAATCGGGATCAGAAGACAATTATGGTAGTAGAAAATCCAAGAGATCTTGCAGCCTATGAAAAAACAGGCAAATTTGAGGGAGTCTATCATGTCCTGCATGGCGCGATATCTCCAATGCTTGGTATCGGTCCCGGGGATATCAGGCTCAAAGAGCTGATGCAGCGTCTGCAGGGAGATGTTGACGAGGTCATTATCGCGACAAATTCCAGTCTGGAGGGAGAGACGACAGCGATGTATATTAGCAAGCTGATCAAACCGACCGGAATTAAAGCGACAAGAATCGCCAGCGGCGTACCAGTAGGCGGTGATCTGGAATATATCGATGAGGTAACGCTGCTGAGAGCTTTGGAAGGTCGTACAGAATTATAATCTGTGATGCTGACAACAATATCTGTCAAAATCAGCCTGTCTGTTATGCTACATTGAACGCATACCTGAAAATATGGAAAGAGGTGTGCGAAATGGCAGAACAAAAACAGAAAACGTCAGGAACACTACCAAAGAATATTCGTCAGATAGGCACAAGTACAGGAAGTACGAGAGTCTATCTGGAGGATTATGTATATACCTATTTACATACGCAGGAAGTCCTTGAGACGTGGACAAACCGGGGATTTATTCTGCTGGGCAGAATCGAAAAAACAAAAGATTATACGAGATATTTTATTAGCGGGCTGATACAGGTAGAAGATGAATATTTTAAAGATCATATGCTGGAATTTAGCGATAATACCTGGACAGCCATTTATCAGGAGATGAAAACTTACTATGATCAGCTGGAAATCGTAGGATGGGGACAGGATATCAGCAATGCATCACCGGGCCTGATTGCGGAGCTGGAACAAAAGTATAAACAGAATTTTAATATTCAAAAAAATGTAATGTTTTTGCTGAATCAGATTGAAAATGAAGAAATTTTTTACGTCTTTGAAAGAAATGTACTGCAGCGCAGGGAAGGTTATTATGTTTATTATGAAAAAAACCCTCAAATGCAGGAATATATGATTGAAAAAAATAAAAGCCGCGAACTGAATATTTCTCCAGACGAAATACAAGAACCGCTTGTTCACAGCTATCGTGAAACGCTGATGGAAAAAAAGGCCCGTATATCAGAACGAAAGTGGAACGGCGTGTTATATACAACAAGTCTGCTGTTAGTGCTTTCCGTCTGTGTACTGGGCGTCAGTACAGTGAATAACGTGGAAAAAATGCAGGATCTGGAATCTGCCGTCAATCAGATTGCAGGGAAAGGCGGACAAGCTGGTATCCGCTCATCAGACGTACCTGCCATGAGTGCGAATGTGGAGGACGGAAGCAGCGGAGATTTGAACGAAGTAAAAACCAAACCTGAGACTTTAGATGAAACATCCGAAACAGATGATAAATCAGATCAGGATGATCGGGCCGGTCAAAAAGAAAAATCTGGTGGAGATGATCCGTCCGTCGAAGCAGAAACAGACAGTAAGGATAAAGAGGCGGATAAAACAGAGAAAAAAACGACAGCAGACGATACAGGTCAGATATCTTCTGACAGTACTGAGACATCTGCATTAACGGAGGCGCAAACCAGTCTGCTCCAGGGATATTATATTGTAAAAAAAGGCGATAGTCTTGTGGGGATAAGCAGGAAAATATATGGAACAGCGGCAAAGGCGCGAAAAATATGCGAATTAAACGGTATCGACGACATGGATAAGATTTATGCCGGGCAGAAATTAGAATTACCATAACAGAAAAAAGAGCCTTTGCGATATACAGGAGAGGATTATGGCAAAAAGCACAAATACAAACTTACGGGCACTTCCAAAGCAAAGTAAGGAAGAGCTGTCTGAGTTACAACAAAAAATCCGGATTCACAGAATGAAGATTCTGATTCTGATTTTTATCCTGGCTGGTATAGCAATCGGATTGCTTTTTGCCGCGTTTTTATATTTGGAGAATAAGGTTTATACCCATTATGAAGTTATCGAACAGATCGCGCGCAGAGAAACGGAATCGGCCGAATACGAAGAATTTCAGGGAAATGTCCTGCAATATACGCAGGACGGAGCCGTTTATTCCAGTATTACCGGAGAAGTGTTCTGGAACCAGACGTATGAAATGGAATCGCCGCGAATTACAATGTGCGAACAATACCTGGCTATCTATGAACAGGAAGGAAACCGGATTTATATTATGAATACACATGGACAGGAAGGTACGATTCAGACGACCATTCCGGTACAGCGTGTAAGTATTTCTGCGCAGGGAACAGTAGCCGTATTGATGGAAGATTCGCAGACGAGCTATATTCACATGTACCGAAAAGACGGCAAACAGCTGGCGGCAGGAGAACTGCATATTGAAAACAGCGGTTATCCTCTGGATCTTGCTTTGTCCCAGGATGCGCAGAAGCTGGCAGTCAGTATGCTGAATATTACAGATGCAAGCGTAAAATCTACCGTGGTGTTTTATAATTATGGGACTGTAGGACAAAATGAAATTGACAATATTGTAGCTTCTTATACATACGACGATATGATTATACCTGGAATTCGTTTTGTGACAAACGACAGACTACTGGCTTTTGGAGATCAAAAAGTTCTGATTTATGAAGGAAAACAGAAACCTGCCGTTGCAAAAGAAATTAAATGTAAAAAAAATATACGCAGCATTTATTATAATAAAGAGTATTTTGGTCTGGTATTTGATGATCCGGACGCTGCCGGAGGGTATCTTACCAATGTATATAGTATGAAGGGCAGGCTGATGCTGGAGCAAAAATTTACACTTGGGTATACGGATATCGACTTGCTGCAAAACGGACTGTTGTGCATTCGTAATGATAAGAGTGTGCAGCTGTATACGATGAGAGGAAACAAACGGTTTGAATATACGTTTGACCGTAGCATTTATGACGTAATATCAGGTAAAGGTCAGTTGGATTACTGGTTTATTATGAATGGAGAAACAGACCGTATTAAATTAAAGGATGAATATTAAAAAATGAACTGGTTATATATGACAGTGATGGGATATATCGTAGTATCTGCCCTGCGGGGATTCCACAGAGGGTTTTTGCGGGTCGTTTATTCAATGGCAGCGTTAGCGATCACAGTTTTGTTTGTCGCAGTGGCAGCGCCGATGCTGCGTAACGTAATATTGGAATCTACGACGATTTCCAGACAGCTGGAGACTGGAAGTGAAAAATTTATCAAAAAGCAGGTGGATCAGAAGCTGAAAGACGGCACATTGATGGAAAGTATGGAATTGTCTCTGATTGTACTGCCAAAGAAACTGCAAAAGGAGCTGGAACATACGACGCAGTCGGCAATTCCTAAATTGCTGCAAAAGCATGGCATTTATAAAAAGATGGCGAAAACAGCGGCTGACATGATGGTATCGGTGATCGCTTTTTTTCTGTCTCTGCTGGTGATTTCGCTGATTCTGTTTGTGGCAGGCAGAAGACTGGATTTGTTTTCAAGAAAACCTGGGATACGTCTTGTAAATATGATTTTTGGTTTTTTTGCAGGGATAGTGAAAGCGTTTCTTGTAATCTGGATTGTGTTTTTTCTGATACAGACAACCCAGATACTGCCTTCGAGTGCGGCACTGCTTCGTATGATTGAAGAAAATGCGGTACTCAGGGGATTGTACGAGCAGAATCAGATTGCGGAGCTTCTGAAAATGATACAGATCCGATAATTATAAAGCGAATCTGCAGGAAACAACGATTATCAATGAATTGCGGCGATATGCTGTCCGATCAGGGTATATTTCCGAAGATCCGGCATTTGAAGATGCTGCTGACAGAGATAGTATAAAACACAGGTTGTATGAATGACGTACAGCCTGTGTTTTTATCTGTTCATTTGGAAACTTTATTTTTTGATTTTTATTTTTTTTACATTGCTCCATGCTCCGTAATATTTACGTCCGCCTGATTTTTGGAATGCCCGTACTTTTACATAATAGGTTTTGCCTTTCTTTAATCCGGCAATGGTCTTTGCGTCGGTAAATACGCCGGCAGAAATTCGCTTTGTTTTGTTCGAAGCGAAATATTTGTTTGTAGAATATGCAATCTGATATCCGTCTCCGTATGCGTACCAGTTCCATCTGACTTTTATTTTTCTGACCGGGCTGTTTGTAACGCTTTTTAGTTTAATTTTTTTTACAGATACCGGCTCGTAGTCGTCTTCATAGGAATTGCTGCTGTCGGAACTGCCGTTGTTTACCGTACCTCCGTTTGCAGTACCGTTATTTGTATTTCCGTTGCTGGGAGGCGTAACGACCGGATTGGAAGGGACGCTGCTGTTTGTCGCTGTCCAGTGCGCATATACCGTTCCGTTGGCCTGAAATACGGTATTTGTATTGATCTGGGTTCCGTTATATGCTTCGGTGTACCAGCCGTCAAAATTATATCCGTCTCTGTAAGCAGTCGGCAGATATGGGAGCTTCTGACCAGCGGTAATGACAGAGGACTGTCCGTTTACCGTACCGCCGTTCGGATAAAAAGAAATGGTATATTCGTTTGCTCTTGCGGTTGTAAAAGAACCGATTCCGGATTCTATCCGCGTGGTGTCGGCAATATAATAAACTTTAAAAAAATAAGTTGTATTTGGCTGCAGTCCGGTTAAAGTGGTCGTAAGCGCGGTCGTACTCGCATACAGATTCATTACACGCGATTCTGCCAGATAGACATTGGACATACCATACGAAATGCCCCAGGTTCTTACGTAAGTATTCGGTATAATCGTTGTAATTGCCACAGAGGTATCTTTAATATCTGAGATATAAAAATCTCTGTAATTGGCATCATAATTATCCCATTGCGCATAAACGTTTGTGTTCATGGAAAACGTTGTATTTGTCGTAATCTGGGTTCCTCCGGAAGATTGCGTGTACCAGCCTCTGAATGTATAACCGGGTCTGACGGCAGTCGGAAGACTGGTAAGTCTTTGATTTACGGTCGTCTGGCTGCTGTTGCCGTTGAGTGTTCCGTAACTGGCATTGAAAGTGATTACATATTCCGGTTTTGGAACGATGCCTGAAGAAGAGCGCGTAGTCATAAGACGCGGGATTTCAGGTACGTCCGCTGCGTGCAGCCGCAGCGCTGCTTCTGATTCGATCTGTTTATTCTCGTGTTCAAAGCCTGTTGCAGCCGCAGAGCTTTCTGCTTTTATGTTTGCAGGATTTATATAAAATAAGCAGAACAGTAATGTGCAAAGAAAGACACTGATCGATTGTGATAATTTTTTCATGGCATTTTCCTCACTTTCATAACTTAATATACAAAAAGATTAGCACAAATATCCAGAAGAATCAATCCGGATTCCTATTTTTTTGTGTCTTTTGTTTATTCTTTGTAACCGGTCAGCCTGTCTGAACGATTACGATTCTTCCTGCCAGCTGTGCGCTTTTATTCGTTCGTATTCATCCATACTGATATTCAGAACGGTTCCGTGTTTAAATCGGTAAGGAAAAGCAAATTGTCCGTCAGCCCTTGTAAATGTGCCAGACGCCAGACTGTCTGCGACAAACGGAACATATCCCTGCCCGGATCCCCGCACGCCGTAATAATCCAGAAACAGGCACCAGCGACCGTCTGCCAGCCGGATTGCGGTAGGCGCTTCGTAATGGACGCCGTCCAGTCCGGCCATGCTCTGGTCAAATGCGGGTATTCTTTCATAAGGGCCTGTAATCTGCGTGGATTTTAACATCAGATTATTCGCAGGATTTGCATCGCTTTTAACAAACAGATAATACATACCGTTTTCTTCGTATATTGCAGAATCGATCACGCCGCTGTCTTCTTTTTCATAAAGCAGCGCGGGTTCTGAATAATTTGTAAAATCTTTGGTGCGGCAGTAGTAAATCCGTTTTTTTGCATAGTCGTCTTTTTTGTGTGACGATGACCAGTGCAGAACATAGTCGTTTTGCGTTTTATCATAAATAATATCCGGCGCCCACATGCAGCCAAGATCATCGTTTCCAATCTTTATCAGTTTTTGTTCTGACCAGTCTGTCAGATTATCAGATTCCCACACAGAAAAGCATTTGCTGCCGTTTCTGCTGATTTCCTCCCAAAATCCCGGATTTTGCCTGTGCCTGCCATAAGAGATGCTCAGGTCAGTGGCAAAAATATAAATTTTTTTCGTTTCCCTGCTGCGGATAATCGTAAAGTCGCGTACGCCTTTTTTACCGTAATAAGCCCAGAGTACCGGATTTGAGTCGTTAACGGCCTCCCAGTGAAATCCGTCCCTGCTGATAGCGAAATAAACCTGTTCTCCGTCCGGAGTATCTTTTTCTTTAAAATGTACAAATAAATATGCCTGTCGTTCCATTTTTTTCAGCTCCTTTATCATTTGATAATTACAGCATAAAGAGCAGTGGAAGAAAAGTCAATGCCAATGATTAATTTTAACAAATATTAAAAAACCGCTAACAAAATTAAAAAAACATCCGATAAACAAGTTATAGAACTTCACAAACAGGTGCATAATACAAAAAATGTACCGTACTGAGTGAAGAATTCTAATATTTATCATTCAGGGACGAAACGATGAAAGGAGATGCCTATTATGCGTATAGATGCTTATAACCAGATCGCAGCTTTATACAAAACGACAAAGCCTTCCAAGGCAAAAAGTACAGCAGAAATTACCTCTGCTCGTGATCAGGTTCAGATCTCAAGAGCAGGGAGAGATTATCAGATCGCAAAACAGGCAGTTGCAGCAGCTTCGGATATCAGGGAAGATAGAGTGGCAGAGCTTAGATCAGGCATAAAATCTGGAAACTATGACGTTGATACTGGAGATTTTGCAGGCAAATTGTTAGCAAGTTATTATGCAGCTAATTAAAAAGTAACAAAATCAGTTACGGAAATGCGAGGATAAAACGTGGCAAGTTTAATGGATGACCTGGTACAGGTCTTAGAGAGCGAGAACAAAGAATATGAAAAGCTGGCAAAGTTGTCTAAGGAGAAAAAACAGGTCATCATAGATGCCAACGTTGCAGCATTGGAAAAAATCGTGGATTTGGAACAGGATGTAGCGAGTAAAATTCAGAATCTGGATAACCGCAGACAAAAAGTTATGCGTGATATGTCAGTCGTGCTGAATCAGTCAGAACAGGATTTTACGATCGACACAGTTATCGAAATGCTGAGCAGTCAGCCAAAAGAACAGCAGCGATTACAAAACGTAAAAAAACAGTTAAAAACGACATTAGATGAAGTTCGTAATATCAACGAACAAAACCAGACATTGCTAAATCAGGCTCTGGAAATGGTAGAGTTTGACCTGACTCTGTTTCGAAGCATGCGCACCGCACCCGAGACAGCGAATTACAACAAGAACGCTTATAATACGGGAGAAATATTAGGTGGAAGCGGATTTGACGCAAAACAATAACAGACAGGAGTGTGAGCAGTTATGGCGAATGGAATGGGTTCCATATACATTGGACATTCAGGGTTGAAAGCCTCTCAGGATTCGATTCATAATGTAGCAAACAACCTGGCTAACGTAAACACCCAAGGGTATGTACGTCAGCAGGTTGTTTTTCGTGATGCACGCTACAGCAATTTGGCATATTCAAAAAATAATTATAAGAAGTTAATCGGGCAGGGCACTTCTATTGGGGAGATTGTTCATGCCAGAGATATTTTTCTGGATAAGGCATTTAGAAGAGAGAACGGAAGACAATCTTATTATCAGGCAACTTTTGAAGCAGTGGACGAGGTACAGAATTATTTTCAGGAATTGGAAGGCACTGCTTTTCAGCAGATCTTAGACTCGGAAGAAGGAAGTCTGTGGCAGGCGTTTGAGGAATTTTCAAAGGATCCGTCGAATATGGCCGCGCAAAACCTTGTAATACAAAAAGCGAGTCTGTTTGCTACCCGGTCGCAGGCGATTTTTAAAGGCCTGATGAATTATCAGAAAAATATCAATATTCAGATTTCTGATGATATAGATGAAATAAATGATTATATAGAACAGATTTACAATCTGAACATACAAATTCAGGCGATAGAGTCCGGCGGCCGCGAGACAGCAATGAACGAGCGCGACGCAAGAGATTATGCGCTCGACCAGCTGAGCAAATACGGCAACGTTATGTATGAAGAGAGAGCAAATGGAGTCGTTACGGTTAAGTTTGAAGGAGAACTCGTAACGAACGATATTTCTTATTATACGATTGGTAAAAAAACAGACCGTATGACCGGATTCATTACTCCTTACTGGCCGCATCTGACGAATGAACAGAATGGAAAATATGCGGAAGTGTTTGATTTTTCACAGAAAATCTGTACGGAGTTTAATACGGATATCGGTGAACTTAAGGCGCTTGTGCAGGCAAGAGGAGAGACGATTTCCAATTTTAATGATATTTTAAACGCGGACCCGGATAAATATGACGCTTCTATCGGTTTGTCCGTTATGCAGAATACGCAGGCGGAGTTCGATCAGCTGATTCATGGAATTGTAACGCAGATCAACGATCTGCTGGCGCCGAATAAAAAATTGGATGAACTTGTCGTAAAAAATGAAGACGGCACTTATTCCAGATACTGCAACGTTAAGGTGCTGGATGAAGAAAACTGCTGTGTCGGGGCAGACGGCAAATTACCGCCGCAGGAACTGTTTACCAGATCCGGCTGCGATCGTTACAAAAAAGTGACGGCATTTGACGAAAAGACCGGAGAATGGCGGGATTACTACATGTACAATGAGGAAGATGTAGACGATTCTATCCCGTATTATATGAGCAACGGCAGGGTATACCGGGTGTTTAATCCTGAAAATACAACAGTTTCAGATGTTACGATTAAGACGAATCCGGACGGTACTCTCGATCTTGACAATGGCAAACTACAGTTCACATCTGTATTAAATGAAAAGCCATATACGCCGTGGGATAAAAAAGAAAACATGAAATATACAGGCCAGAAGATAGATGGCCAGTGGGTGATTAACGAAGATTATTATTACGATACGTCCAAACAGTACACATCTTTGGAAATCAGCGTAAATTATGATCTTTTGAAAAATATTAAAAATTTACCTCATATCCATCAGGATGACGGGATTGCGCATGATATGGCGATTAAGCTGGCAAGTTTATGGGATAAGTCAACCTTATCGATCAGTCCGCGTTATACAAATGCCAAATATTCGTATAGCGAATATTATAAAGAAATGATCGGAGAGATCGGTATCATTGGCTCTGTGTATGGAACGACAGCAGAAAATCTGGAAGGAACGGTATCTGCGGTAGAAAATCAGCGTAATGAGGTGATCGGCGTATCTTCAGATGAAGAGCTGACCAGAATGATTAAATATCAGAACGCCTACAACGCTTCCAGCCGTTATATCCAGACAGTCAGCGATATGATAGAGATGCTTGTAACAGCGCTTTGAAAGATATGAGGTGAGTATATGAGTTCTACATTTTTTGGATTAAATATAGGCTGGTCTGCGTTAAACGCATTTTCAGCTTCAATTAATACAACGGCGAATAACGTATCAAATGCGAATACGCCGGGTTATAGCAAACAGGTAGTGAATCTCGTGGCAAAAGCATCTTTGCGTAATTATACTTATGGTACGCTGGGAAGCGGCGTGGATGCAGACTCTATCACGCAGCTGCGAAATACTTATTATGATGTAAGATACTGGACGAATAACAGCAGTGTCGGGCAGTATGAAAAAAAAGGCTATTATATGGCACAGATGGAAAATCTGTTTCGGGATGATATCGAAGAATCGGCTACTGGATTTTCTTCTATTTATAAAGAAATGTTTAACGGACTGGATTCGTTAAAAGGCAGCGGTGCGGATTTATACAAAAGAAATCAGTTTATCAATAACGCGCAAAGCCTGATGGAATATTTTAATAATATGGCCGGAAGTCTGCGGGATCTGCAGACAGATTGTAATCAGGAAGTAAGCGCTCTGGTTAGTCAGATTAATTCTTATGCGCAGAAGATTTCTATCATCAACGATAAAATTAATACGATAGAAATTCAGGGAAGACGCGCGAATGAACTGCGTGACCAGCGTGCTTATCTGCTGGATCAGCTTTCAGCGATTGTGCCGATTGAGACAGAGGAAACAGAGGTTCGTAACAGTAATGATCCTGATATGTATGTCGGAGGCACCCGTTTTCGTGTGCGTGTGGAAGGTCAGCTGTTAGTAGACGGCAGCGATTACAATGAACTGGAATGTTACAGCCGTACAGAAAAAGTCAATCAGAATGATATAGAGGGATTGTATGATATCCGCTGGGCACATACGGGCAATGAATTTAACGCATCTTCGGATACGATGTCCGGAGAATTAAAGGCGGTGCTGAATATCCGTGACGGCAATAATAAAGAAAATTTCCAGGGTACGCTTTCCAAAGTAGACGCAGCCAAATCACAGATCTATATTACGAATCCGAATATCACAACGGTAGAAGCCATGAATATGCCGGAAAGAGGAACGATCACGATTGCGAACCGTACCTATACGTATTCCAGATTTGAAATGTCTGTGACCGTAGATAAAGACGGTAAAGAAAGCTATACGTATATGTTCGAGATGGAAGATAAAGATCTGACGGCGCTTTCTGGTAAAAACGGCAGAGAAGTAACGATTGGCCGCACAATCGATTCCCGCGGTATTCCATATTACATGTCTCAGATGAATGAATTTTTACGTTCTTTCTGCCGTAAATTTAACGATATGCAGATTTATGGAAAAGGCGACGGTACGACAAAACTGGACGGTTCGCCGGTAACAGACCGGTATACGGTAGATAAAATCACTGGTGAAATTATTCCGGAAGAGTTTAAATATAAAAATGGCGGGGCAGATACCGAGGGTAACCAGATGGGCGCGTTTTTTGTATCCATTAAGCCGGATGGTAAGGAAAATACATTTTTAGATACAAAGAAATCAGATGGAGAAAAAGGCGTCGCAGTTACTTACAAATCAGATGCCATAGGCGGAAATTACTATCAGATGACGGCGTCAAATGTCGCGGTAAATGATAAAAGCCAGAAAGATCCAAATTATTTTGCAACGTCTACCCGTACAGATACGGATGAAAGTGAAGCCGGACTGGTAGATACGATGCTGGAGCTGGAGTCAAAAACAGTTATTTACAGAGGATCCGGCGGCAATCAGTTTTTGGAGTATATTATTACAGATATTTCCGTAGATTCACAGGAAGCGGAAATCTTATATTCTAATTATTTTGATATCGGAAGTACGATCGATACTTATCGGATGTCTATATCAAGTGTCGATGAAGATGAAGAAGGTCTGGATCTGGTGAAGTTCCAGAATGCATACAATCTGGCATCCAAGGTGATATCCACGATGAATGAGATGTATGATCGTCTGATCACACAGACCGGTGTATAAGGAGGGGAACAGCCATGATGCGAGTAACAAATTCCATGATCGTGAAAAGAACGAAAACGAACATCAATTCCAATCGGGCGAAAGTGGATCATACCAATAACCAGATGTCAATTCAGAAAAAAATTACAAAGCCTTCGGATAATCCGATTATTGCGATTCGTTCTTTACGACTGCGCAGTACGCTGAGTACGATTACACAGTATTATGATAATAATATTCCGGATGTAGAATCCTGGATGGATTGTACGCAGACGGCAATGCTGAATATGAAAGACCTGATTACCGACGCCTACAAACAGACGGTATATGGAGCGAATGATGTACTTGAACCGGAAAATCGTCTGACAATTTTAAAAGAACTTCAGTCGCTGCAGCAGCAGATTTATTGCGAAGGCAATGCAGATTATGATCGCAGAACTATTTTTACAGGGTATAAGACAAATCAGGACGTGACGTTTATGAGCAGTGAAGAAGCGAAGGCTGAGCATTATAAGATCACGGAGACTTTTGATTTCAAAGACATCGATAAAAAACAGTATTACAAGGGCGGCTTTGACGATACGTCGGATACAGGAATGATCGGCGCCCCTGGCTCGACGACCATGCCTTCGGTGCCTGTGTTCGATGAAGTGGATCTGAACAGACTTCGTCTGTCTTACAATAATATTACGGCAGATCAGAATTCTCTGAGCATTACTTATACAGATCCGGCTACAAACAAGAAAAATACAATTACGCTGTCAGCAGATGGATCTTCGCTCACGTCGCAGGGATGCACATTTTCCGTACAGCAGGACGCAGCGAATAATGATTATATTTCAGTAAATGTTCCAGAAGGATATTTCGCGGTACCGTCTACAATTGCGGGCACTCCGGTACCTCCGGCTACTTCCGCGCCTCTTGCGGATGGTACGCATACGGTTCAGATCTATAGTAAAGAAGATTATGACGCGACGCAGGTACCTCCGGTAAAACCGGGCGCTGTAGGTCAGGCTGTATCTGTGAATTATGATTCGACGGCGGATCAGAAACTTACGACAAACGATCTTATGATTACGGACAATTCTGTGAATCCTCCGGTTACCAAACCGATTGTGTACAAAGTCAGAGATACGGCGGATTTAAAGAAGAACGGATATGACGTTGGCGCGAATGAGATTGTATTTGACAATGAGACCGGCGAACTGCTGTTTCAGGACAGCGTGGCAGAAGCGTTCGATGCAGGGAAAGCATCTTTTTCGTTCACATATGACAAAAATGGCTTTGAAGAGGGCGAGCTGCATCCGGAATACTTTTTCAATTGTACGAGATATATGACCGAAAGAGACGATATTGTATATGAGAACTTCGATGAAAACGGAAACTGGATCACACAGGCAATCAAATACAATATTGCCAGCGGACAGCAGATGCAGATTAATACTGAAGCAAGGGACGTATTCGATCCGAATATCCGTCGGGATATTACAGAACTAATCGATGTTGTACAGATGGCGATATCTTCGGAAAATACCGTAAAAGAGATAGAGGCAAAAATTAAAAACGGAGATTATACTGCAGACGAACTGGAACACTTAAATAAATGGCTGGATGCGGCGAATAAGCAGTTTGATTATGCAAAGCAAAATATGCATGATACTTATAGCTCCTATATTACAAAATTCCAGGGATATCTGGACGATATCAATCTTGGAATTACGAATCTGGGCGGTCGTGAGGCACGTGTGGAACTGACGAAAAACCGGATGAGCGTCCAGAAGTCGACGTTCAAAGAATTAAAATCGATGAATGAAGATATGGATTTATCAGATCTGGTCATTAACTATACGGCAGCTTCCGTAGCTTATCAGGCAGCGCTTCAGTCAGCTGCCAAAATCGGAAAAATGACGCTGCTTGACTTTATTTAAAAGGAGTATAGAAATGAAGGCAGATACAAGATTATTTGGCGAGATCGATATTAAAGATGATAAAATTATCAAATTAAAAGAGGGAATTATAGGTTTTCCGGATCTGCAGAATTTTACGCTGATTCATGACGAAGAAAAAGAAGGCAAAGGCAGTATCAAATGGCTGCAGTCCATGGACGATCCGGCTTTTGCACTGCCGGTTATGAATCCGCTGGATGTAAAACCGGATTATCAGCTGACTGTAAATGAGGAAGGATTGGAACCGCTTGGAACCATGACCGAAGAGAATACGTTTATTCTTGTAACAATTACCGTTCCTCAGAATATCGAAGAGATGTCAGTCAATCTGAAAGCACCGTTTATTATCAATGCGGATAATCTGCAGGGTGTACAGATGATTGCAGAAGACGATTATCCGGTCAAATATAAGATTTATGAGATATTAAATAAAAAGAAAGCAGGTGAGTAGATATGCTGGCTCTGACCAGAAAAAAAGGCGAAGCGCTGATGCTGAACAATAATATAGAAGTCACGATCCTGGAAATACGAGGGGACCAGGTGAAGATCGGCGTATCTGCTCCAAAAGAAGTGCCTATTTATCGGAAAGAAGTACATCTTCAGATACAGAAAGAAAATGAAGCGGCAGCAAGCGAAGCCAGTCTGAAAGCGTTAAAGATGTTTTCAGAAGGAAAATAAAACCGGTTTTCCGGAAGATTTTGAAAGAAGAAACCGGCTGAGGCTGGACTGTCGGCAAATAACAGTTCAGATTCAGCCGGATTTGTATGCCGACAGGTCAATTGTAATGAAAAGCCTTTCTGATAAGCTAATGATTTGCAAATTTTAACCGATATATACAACAAACGAAAAGCAGTAATGTCAACAGGCACAAATGTATTCACAAGGAGGTGAAGATGATGGCGATTGAAGCTATGAAAGCAGCTGCGGTGACTTATCAGGGAAGTGCGTCAGACGCAGCAAAGCCGGTAAAGGCAAAAGAATCTGTAAAAACAGAAAAATATGTGTCAGACGCAGGCGGGAGCCAGCCGGCAGTCACTGTGGCGGAAGACGGGATGGTAAAACCTTTGCAGCCAGCCAGAGGCAAGGCACAAAGCAATAAAGACGAGTCAGGCAGCGGCAATGGCCACCAGACCAGCAGACAGCTTCAGCAGGCTGTGGAGAAGCTGAAAAAGAACATGATGGCGCAGACAGAAGCGGTTTTCGGCATCCACGAGGGAACCAATCGTGTCATGATTAAGATTGTGGATAAAGAATCCAAAGATGTGATTAAAGAATATCCGCCGGAAGAGACGCTGGACATGATACAGAAAGTCTGGGAGATGGCAGGTATTATGGTTGACGAGAAAGGTTAGGAGGTAGAGAAGATATGACAATTCGAATTACCGGGCTGAATTCAGGTCTGGACACGGATTCCATTATTAAAGAGCTGGTTTCAGCATACAGATCAAAAGGGGATAAGTTAAAAAAGAAACAGACAAAACTGTCCTGGACACAGGATAAGTGGAAAAGTCTGAACGCAAAGGTATTAAATCTGTATAAGTCTTTGGATAGTCTGCGTTTTTCATCAGGCTATAACATGAAAAAGACCTCAGTATCAGATACAACAAAAGCAACAGTAATCGCTGGAAAAGGCGCAGTTAACGGAACACAGACACTGCGCGTCGATCAAATCGCGAAAAGCGGATATCTTACAGGCGCCCAGTTAAAGGGAAATAAAAAGGGCAGCGCGGCTACTCTTGGAGATTTGTATAAAAACTCTGGTATGTCCGGAACAATCGGCGCAGGAACCTATCGTATTTCCGGTAATGGAGTGACACAGGATATTAAGATCGATGAAAATACAAAAATATCTGATTTTGTTTCACAGATTAACAGTTCAGGAACCGGTGTACAGGCATCTTATGACGAAACGAATCAAAGACTGTTTATTTCTTCCAAAGAAACCGGAAAAGATGCAGATTTTACACTGACAGGACTGGATGAAAACGGACAGAAGGCATTACAGGCGCTTGGCGTCAGCGTAGCGTCTCAAACGTCCAGCGCAGAAGCCGCAGAGTGGATCAAGTATTATAATGCCGACAGAGACATTATTAAGAATCAGTTAAAACAGGATGTCATCAAGGTTGCGGAAGCAAAGAAAATGCAGGAAGCGCTTAAAAATGATATCAGCGCAAGACAGAGTCATAACAAGGAGTTAACAGGAGCATTATCTTATATCAGCGTCGTAGAAAATGTAAGAGCCGTTGAGGATCTGCAGGATGCAGGCGGTAACAAAATATCGAAAGCAGATGCGCATAATTTATCCTTTTTCGCTGGAATGTCAGAGGCGGATCGCGATAAAGATTATGTCAAAGAAGCCGACGGAACGATACGTGCTGTGACAAGCGACGACGATCTGACGCAGGTCACGTTAGTTAACGGAAAGACCGAGTATGATAACTTAAAGGCAACATACAATTTCTCAGAAACAGAGACGAAGATGGAAAACGGCCAGCCGGTACTGGATAAAAACGGCCAGCCAGTGCAGCAGGAAACAGAAATCTTCAGACAGATTAAAGCATATAATACAAACGTTACGGCAGCGGATAAATATGCGGCAGACAATCCAACGTATGCGCAGGAAGTTGCAAACGCAACGGATCTTGGCGCGCTTCGTACACAATATACAGGTTTTATTGAAGATAATAATACAGCGATTACAAATGAAAGCGAGCAGCTGGCAGAACAGGCTGAAATACTGCAGCAGTATAAAAATATCGACAGCGCCGCGATTACAAAGGAGTGGGCGGACCCGGCAAATCAGGGCGCAGGCTCAGACTTTGAAAAGTATATCGATTCGCTGGCGGATAAAGTTGAATTTTTCAACGACAGCTATGACAAAGTGGGCAACGATTATGTATTAAAAGATGCATACGCAAGCAAAGGAGCAAACAAGGTAGACGGCCAGGACGCTGTAATTACCCTGAACAATGCAGAATTTACATCCAGCACAAATACGTTTAATGTAAATGGACTTACGATTCAGACGCTTGCAGAATCCAAAGAAGAGATTTCGATTACGACAGCAACGGACACGCAGGGTCTTTATGATAAGGTAAAAGACTTTATTTCAGAATACAACAGCATTATTAACGAAATGTCTGCTCTCTACAATGCAGAGTCTGCGAGAGGGTATGAGCCGCTGACGTCAGAAGAAAAAGAAGCATTATCTGATTCAGATATCGCAGAATGGGAGAAAAAAGTAAAAGATTCTCTGCTGCGGAGGGACAGCAATTTGTCCGCACTGATGAACTCTATGACTTCCGCAATGTCAAAGTCATACGACATCAACGGCAAAAAATACAGCCTTGCATCGCTTGGAATTAAAACGGGCAGTTATTTTAATACAAAACCGGCAAACAGATACGAGCTTCATATCGATGGCGATGCAGACGATGACACTGTATCAGCAAACGCAGACAGGCTTATGTCGATGCTGAATTCGGATCCGGATACAGTCGTTTCGATTATACAGAGCGCCGCAAACGAATTGTACGACAATCTGCATGATCAGATGCAGACTTCTACACTGCGTTCGTTCCAGTCTATTTACAATGACAAGGCGATGGCGCAGAGCTACAGCGATTACACACGTAAGATCAGTGCGTGGGAACAAAAAGTAACGGCGATGGAAGATTCTTATTATAAGAAATTTGCCGCTATGGAAACCGCACTGGCAAAACTTCAGAGCCAGCAGTCTGCGTTCGCAGGAATGCTCGGTTCCTGATAGATAATGAATAAAAATATCTTAGATCACGGAGGACCAGGATGTTAACGAATAACAGATATGCAGCATATGCAAATAATAAAATTATGACAGCTTCCAAACCAGAGCTTACGCTAATGCTATATGACGGCGCAATCAAGTTCTGTAATATGGCAATTGCTGCTATCGGGGAACACGATATCGAAAAAGCGCATACGAATATTATAAAAATAGAGCGGATTATTGAAGAATTTCAGTCTACGCTTAATTTTAAATATCCGGTTGCGAAAGATTTTAATAATGTGTATCAATATCTTCAGGATCGTCTGAAAGAAGCAAATATAAAAAAAGATTCGGAAATATTAGAAGAAGTACTTAAGCATCTGCGTACAATGCGTGACACATGGAAAGAAGTTATGAAGAAAAATGTAAACGCATAGTCCTGACAGGGACGCAGGAAAGGGGTGGGCATGTCTGAGGAAAATTATCTGAATATCCTGGAACAAAGTCTCAAAAAGAAGCTGGGAGTACTGAATCAGATACGTGTAAAAAATGAACAGCAGCGTGTGCTGCTGTCAGATCCGGAGTTAACGCCAGAGGACTTCGAAGAGAATATAAACAGCAAGGCAGCGCTGGTAGACGAATTAAACCTTCTGGACGAAGGGTTTGAGGAGATTTATGCCCGCATTCGTGAACAGCTCGATGCGGGAAAAGAAAAATACCACGAGCAGATAAAACGGCTGCAGGAACTGATTCGCCAGGTCACTGCAGAGGGAAGCAGCATCCAGGCGGAGGAACAGCGGAACTATAAGCTGGCGCAGAGTAAATTTGAGTCGATCAAAAAGCAGGTACGCGAGGTAAAAGCAAGCCATAAAGCAGTCAGCCAGTATTACCGCAATATGACCAAAACAAACTACATCGACGCACAGTTTTTAGACAATAAAAACTGATAAAAATTTGAAATTATCTATAAAGTATTTAAAGTAACATCCGATATATAATACAAGTAAACAAGATAACCTTTGTTACTTGAAGCAGAAGTCCGGGTGGAGCGTACGGCCAGTCAGACAGATGCGCGCAACAAATAAAAACAGCACATGCATCATGGAAGATGCATTAAATTCAAGGAGGAAATATTTTATGGTAGTACAGCATAACCTTACAGCTATGAACGCTAACAGACAGTTAGGTATCACAACATCTTCTCAGGCAAAATCTTCTGAAAAGTTATCTTCTGGTTACAGAATTAACCGTGCAGGCGATGATGCAGCAGGCTTAACAATTTCTGAAAAAATGAGAAGTCAGGTAAGAGGTCTTAACAAAGCTTCTTCCAACGCACAGGACGGCGTTTCTTTAATCCAGGTTGCAGAAGGTGCTTTAGGTGAAACTCACTCCATCTTACAGCGTATGAACGAACTGGCTACACAGGCAGCTAACGATACGAATACATCTATCGACAGAGGCGCTATCCAGAAGGAAATTAACCAGTTAACTTCTGAAATCGACAGAATCCGTTCCGCTACACAGTTCAATACTATGGACCTGATCGATGGATCTTTCACAAAGAAGAATCTTCAGGTTGGTTCTCTGGAAGGCCAGGGTATCACAATTTCTATCAGAAATATGGATGCTTCTACAATCGGCGTAAAGAGTCTGAGCATGTCTTCATTTGCTGCAGCAGGAAGCGCTATGACAAAGATCCAGAGCGCTATCAATCAGGTATCCGAACAGCGTTCTTACCTGGGTGCATTACAGAACAGACTGGAGCATACAATTTCTAACCTGGATAACATTTCTGAAAATACACAGGCTGCTGAATCACGTCTCCGTGATACAGATATGGCTGAAGAAATGGTTGAATACAGCAAGAACAACATTCTTGCACAGGCTGGACAGTCCATGCTGGCACAGGCTAATCAGTCAAATCAGGGTGTATTATCCTTATTAGGCTAATTAATTTTGCAAAAGATATAAAAAAGGTCAACAGTTCTGCTGTTGGCCTTTTTTATATCAGCAGAAGGAGCAGACAGATGCAGAAAGAAGAAGCGATTAAAAAAATAAATGAAACAATCGTATGTATGTATCAGAATAAAGAAAAGGAAGCTCTGACCAGGGCGGCAGAGTTGCTGCCGTTTTTTGAACGTATGGCTGAGATCAGAGCAGAAAAGAAAGATGGAAGTGTGCTGCAGGTGATACGATTTTTAAAAGATTTTATAGAAAATTATAATTGTATCGATATGACAGGAATGGCGGATTGTCTGCAGGCTCAGGCGTGCAGCCTTGTAAATACCTATTGTGTGGATGAATCATAGGCAGAAGGAAGGATGGAAACATCTATAGATGAAATTATTAGAGGAAAACAAAAAAGCATTAGAAGCAAACTATCCGGAATGTATGGAAAAGCTGCAGCAGGTAACGACAGCGGACCACATTCATATTTATCCGGCAGAAAACGGAGATAAGGTAATTGGAATTGAAAAGGATCAGCATCTCTGGTATTTAAACAGCAGGCTGGATCCGGATTATGCAGCTAATATATATGCAGATCGATATCAGACGAGAATTTTTGGGACGTATTTTATTTTTGGACTTTCAGATGGAAGACATATTCGGAAAATATTGGAAAAATGCGATAATACAAATCAGCTGATTGTATATGAGCCGGATATTCAGCTTTTTTATCAGGCCTGCTGTCAGTTTCCTTTGAAAGATCTGCTGGAATCTGAAAAAATTATCTTTTATGTTCCAAACCTAATTGGCAGTATCGAAAAAATTGTATCAAAAACGGTCAGTTATATGAACCGTACGATTCTGGAGATGTGCGTATTGCCTGGATATGATTTTTTGTATAGAGAAGATTATACAAAATTTGAAGATGAAATTATTGATGGAGTTAAAGAAAGCGTTGTTACCCAAAATACGAAACTTGCAATTGGTCGTAAATATCCACAATATACATTGTATCATATGAAAAACATCATTTATCACAGTGATTGCGAGCAGCTGAGAAGGAAACTGGCGGAATATGATCTTAGTCATATCCCTGCGATTATTGTGTCTGCGGGACCATCGCTGGATAAAAATATAAATGAATTAAAGAAAGCACAGGGAAAAGCATTTATTATTGTTGTAGATGCAGCTTTAAGATCTGTGATTAAAGCAGGTATACGTCCGGATATGGTGTATTCCGTGGATTATAAGGCGCCAGACTATTTTTTTGAAGGAATAGACTTAAGAGGTCTGATCTGGATGTGTGAACGATCATCAAAACCATGGATATTGCAGCAGATGGATCAGAAAATATTTTATAGTGGATATTTTTGTACCTACTATAGCGTCTTATCATTGAAAACAATAGGCTATGCACTGCCGGTAGTTTTTACAGGCGGATCGGTATCTACGAATGCGTTTACATTAGCGTGTTATCTTGGGTTTCAAAAAATCATATTTACTGGTCAGGATCTTGCCTTTACAAATGGCGTATCCCATACAAAAGGAGCGATTGGAGCATTTGGAGATAATAAGAATTATATAAAAAGCCGTTATATCGTTCAGGTGGAAAGTGCGGACGGCGAATTATTGGATACCGATTTTCAGATGTGGGGATACAAACACTGGTTTGAAAAATCAATTCGGGCTCTGATCGGTAAAGTGGATGTAATAAACGCTACAGAAGGTGGCGCTAACATAGAAGGCGCAGAAAATCGAAAATTAAGCGATGTGATTGCGCAGGAATGTACAGAACAGCTGGATATTTATGAAATAGCGCGAAATATTCCTCCGGCATTTACAAAGGAGCAGCAGCTGGAAATGGCGACAGAACTGAATCGGATCAGGGATTATCTGACAGAATTGCGAGAACTGACAGAACGATCGATTGAAAAACAGGAACATCTGCTTCGCCTGCTGGGACAAAATCCGGCAGCCGATATCAAACAGGATCTGATAGAAATGACGAAGAATAACGATGCAATCGGTACGCATGTCATATCAGAGTTAGTGGCACTGTATACGCTGAAAGAGGAATACGAGTCAGGTGAGAGCATTTGTGTAGAGGAAGATATGGGAACTGCGGAACTGATAGAAAATAATCGGAATTTATACAAAGAATATCTGAAAGCAATGGACTTGCTGGAGGAAGATATCGAAGAATATTTAATAAAAGGCTGATGCTGGTATCAGCCTTTTACCATTTGCAGGAACTCATTTAGTTGTATAAAATATCCATCATCGCGTGCACACGATGAACAAATGTATGCGACTCTTTCATTTTACCTATACAGTTATCGATAATTTGCTGCCGTTCCTTTTCATGTGACAGGTACCAGGCAATTTGTCTGATAAAATCTGTCTCGCTTTCATAAAAGACAAAATCTTCTTTTGGTATAAAATCGTCCAGCAGATCTTCCTGAAAATTAGTTAACAGAAAGCCTCCGCTGCCCATAATTTCCATACATCGCAGCGGAATACCGGTCTGAATACTTTTTAATGTAATATTCAGATTGATGCGGCTGTGCTGAAAGACGAACGGCATCGTATCATAAGGATCGATCGGCCCGATAAACTGTGCGTCTGACAGTTCTGCAAGCGGCTGGTGGGTAAACAGTTTTACCTGAAACTGACGAGAAGCAGTTTTTAATAAGCTGATTCGTTCTCTGGACGTAATTTTGCGGCATAAAAAATAATTTGCGTATACATAAGCATCTGTTTCCGTACCGTCAGAAAGCGGCGAGTAGGGGCAGGATTTTTGCAGATCGTCAGTTATCTCAGGAGTCAGCAGATCTTCAAGAAAATTACAGCCGTATACTTTTTGCTGCGCCGCCATAACAGCGTCCAGATACCCTCTTGTATAAGGGGAAATATCCGTCAGCCGCTCAAATAAGTGGTGATCTTCGTTATATAAAGATCCGACAAAGGAAACGTCGGAACTTACAATCGGAAGCAGATGGTCCGGGCATTTCATGGATGTCAGTCGTTCTACATTTGCGGCGAGCGGCAGATAATATACGGTAGGAATCCCTGCATTTTGAAACGTCAGCCAGGTGGCTTTGTCAAAGAGAAATACGTAATTGCATGGATTTAACAACGTATAAGAATACAGAGCCACATGCGGGTTGTCATAGACATAAGAAATATATCTGATCTGATGTCTGAGACAGCAGTTGGAAAGTACCGGATGATAATTAAACGAAAATACGAAATCATAGTTTTTTCCGCTGACTGCCTGATCGAAGGCGGCGTCGAATGCAGGATCTTTCCGCTCATTATACGATGAATGAAAAAACAGGTCGCAGGATATCTTACATTCTGCAAATGCGTCCAGCATATCCTGTTTTGCAAATGCAGGGGAATCAAGAAATAGTAGTCTCATAGTCCTCCTTGGAAGTGCGTGCTGATCGATGTCAGGGGAACAGCAATGATCACTGTTCCAGTCCGTATGCGAGTGAAAGCATCTGTAACAGCCGCTCCGGGTAATTATGGTATTGAATGATTTTCAACAGGCCGTTGTGTGCAATTTCCTGACAATCTTTTTCATGTGCCAGATAATATTCTACTTTGGTTAACAGGTCTTCTTCACTCGTATAACATTCCAGATCTGTACCGGGAATAAAATAATTGGTCAGCTCTGACTGATAGTTGGTAATCAGAAAACCTTCGCATGCCAGTACGTCGTAAACGCGCAGGGGCAGGCCGGTGTGAATGGCTTTGGCAGTAATGTTCAGATTAATTTTACTATAATGAAAGACAAGCGGCATTTCGGTCAGCGTCTTTGCAAATCCGCAATTTTTTACAGGCAGTCCGTCTGTGCTGCTGCCAGTATAAAGATGCAGCGGATATCGCTGTCCAAGCAGCTGCATCAGCCGGATCCGTTCGTTAGAGGAGATTTTGGCGCTTAAATATAATTGAGCCATTGCCGCGCGGTCGTTGCGGATACATTTTTCAGGCGGCAGGTAAAAATCCGGAAGATGATTGCGAAACTCGTCAACAATGGAATCAGGAAGCAGTTCTTCCAGAAAATGGTACCCATATATTTTCTGCTGAGCGGCCATCAGGCCGTTCAGATAGCCGTTTAGATAATCAGGAGCATGCTCCAGTCTGTCATACTGACATTTTTCGGTATAAAGAGAGCCGACAAAAGAAAGATCACATGTGAATCGTTCTTTCTCAGAGTCAGAAGCAGTCTGAATGACATTTGTCCATCGGACCGGATTGCTGGCAAGCGGCAGATGGAAAATACAGTCCGGATTGCGCGGAGCAAAGGTCTGATACTGATCCGCGTCAAATAAAAAGATACGGTTCCACTCGTTTGTAATGGAATCTGAGTACAGCTCCATAATCGGGCAGGAAACTGTCCAGCAGATATAGCGTATCCGAAAGATGGTGCAAACATCCGATATAAAAGGATAGAAGTTCACGCTGAATATAAAGTCATAAGAATGCGCCAGCAGTTCTTTTTCCAACAGGCGTACGCCGTCGCCAGGCAGAAAGTTTTTATTTGTAATTTCAACAGTAATTTCATCGACGGTATTTCCAAGTTCCTGAAAACCGGAAATAATATCTGGTTCACAGATACTGCCATAACGGTAAAATAATATTCTCATAAGGACCTCGTTCGTTTTTCTGCAATTGCAATTATGATGTGATTATTATATACTAAGTACAAAAGAAATGAAAGAAAAATAGTGGGGGCAGCATGAAGATTTTAAAGCAGGATCCTGCGGGTATTTCTTTTATGGAAATACTGCTGGATGAGACAATCTGTCAGGGGACCATTGCGGTGCCCTGGGAACTGGCAGTACAGTCAGGAGGTTATAATCAGAGGTTAAAAGCAAAACGAAAATATGAGCTGATCCTGCGTATTGCAGCAAAAGGACCGGTTGATTTTATAGAGCAGGAATTAGATACAAAACAGGAAAAATATCTGATTGTGTATGAACAGGAAGCGGAGGAGAGTGCCGACGACCGATGGAAAGCAGACTGCTATGTGATTGGGAAATACAGCAGTCAGCTGCAGGAAAGCGGGTTTTTTGATCAGGCAGTCAGCGATATGCTTCAGCTGGCTGAAAACGAAGGCCATCTGCAGCAAACGCTCGATTATCTGGAACAGATGATTCGGCACGGAAACAGTTATGATTTTATTGACAGCGGATCGAGACCAGTATTAATTTATAAAGGAGATCCGGTCTGCCATAATGTGCTGACAGTTATGGCAGAACAGTTTGGAAACGCACTGGGACAGCTTGGAATTCCGGTCATTTATTTTGATTGTGAAAAAGAGGATGTGAAAGAAGTTACGAAATATACGTATCAGCATTTTCGGGCGATTGTGGGCGTTCAGTCTTATATGTTTTCGATCCGGCAAAAAGATGAGATTCATGAACTGCATGATGTCATTTATGGTCCGAAATATAACTTTGTTTTCGATCATCCCTTGTGGTTTCAGCATCATTTAAAGCATCATCTTAAGCAGTTTTATATTTTGACAAACGATAGTGATTACCAGCGATTTTATCAAAAATATTATAAGAAAGAGGCGGTATTTTTTCCTCCGGCAGGAATCGTACCAAAGGATGGGAATTGCCGGGAGCGTATTTATGATATGACGTTTGTCGGCGAGTATGGGGATTACTGGAATGAACTGCTCATTATTCATCAGATGGAACGGAGCAGACGGTTTCTTGCAAATCATTTTTTACTGGTGATGCGAAAGAATCCTCAGCTGACGGCAGAAGAAGCGCTTATGCAGACATTATCCAGCCGCCGGATTACGCTTACGGAACAGGAGTTTCTGAATTTGTTTTATGAACTGCGCAGAGTAATATTTTGTGTAATGAATTACTATCGGGATCGCGTATTACGTGTGATTTTAAAATCGGGTCTGTCACTGCATGTGTTTGGAAACAGCTGGAGCCGTTCGCCGCTGACGATGCGGTATTCCAATCTGATCTGTCATCCGGATGTTTCTGTAGAGCAGAGTGTGGCAGTCTGGCAGCAGTCAAAGCTGTCGTTAAATGTAATGTCCTGGCATAAGTCTGGTTTTACGGAACGAATGGCAGGAATTATGCTGGCGGGGGCGGTGCTCGTGACAGATCATACGCAATATTTGCCGGGGCGCTATGACAGCAGCGATCTGCTTTGCTTTCATCTGGAGAAGCTGCAGGAGCTTCCCACACAAATTATGCGCCTGCTTGGAAATGAGCAGAAGAGGAAAATTATCGCAGAAAATGGCAGAATGAAAACGCTTTCAGAACATACATGGAAAAAACGGGCGGAACAGTTTTTAACGCTTTTGGAGCAGCAGGCAGAACGATACGAATTGCAGCATATAGGAGGATAATGACATGAAGTTATTTCTGACTGTATTTCAGGAGATGGTCAATGAGCATATATCAGATAATAAAATCAGCGAAGAAACATTGCGCCGAATGGCTGCAGAATATAAACGATTATCCAGTAGCGAACAGGAAAAAAGTATTCAGATTCTTAAAGATACCCTGCAGGATTATGGTCTGATTGTATATTATATGTCAGCGTTATTAAAAATGACGCAGGATAGCAAAATATTGTTTTGTCTGGAAAAGGTACTGATTTCGGATCAATATCCGTTGTGGGACAGAATGAATGATATGTCTCATATGTATGCACATCTGTTTCTTTATCCAAATTTGTGTGAGGAAAAAGAAGAATATCGTTGTATCAGAAATGTATATGAATATATCGTCGATGAGATACAAATAAAAATGAAATCTGTATTTTCTTATATTCCATATGCGGAACGAAAAAAATGTGTAATAATTGTATTAAGAGTATTATTATCAAACAGACATGCTCCAACAAAGCTCGCAAGATATATTTATGATTATTACAGCAGCATCGGGTATCAGGCAGAGTGTTTTGTCTGTTATTTTGCTGCCGAAGATGGATGTTGGGCGACGAGATATGTAAATAATAATTTTTTGGATACAACGACTTTCTTTAACTATAAGGTGAATCAGACGGAAATAGCGGGATATAATCAGGTTTTGCATTCAGCTGATTATATCGACGAATTGAAAGAAGCTGTTGGTCTGATATGGAGCAAAAAACCAGAATTTGTATTTGAAATTGGAGGCTATACCATTCTTCCAGAGTTATGTACAGGGTTTACGACGGTTGTGTCTGCAACATGTACAAAAAAACTGCCGGCAACGCGTGCTCCGCTGTTGGTATCGTTTGTCGCGTATTCAGAGGAGGAACAGCAGGCACACAGGCAAATGATCGGAAACGGCCAGCGTGTGCTGGAGGTAAAATGTGATA
This sequence comes from uncultured Eubacterium sp., assembly GCA_910577225.1. GTDB lineage: Bacteria > Bacillota > Clostridia > Lachnospirales > Lachnospiraceae > Eubacterium_J. The sequence continues at coordinate 118,421 of CAJTMV010000005.1, forward strand.
TTTCTGAGATAAGTTTTCAGGAAGAAGCAGAGCTTATAACAAGGGAACAATTTGGAGTCTCTGATCAGGATTTTGTTGTTGTAATTGCAGGAAACCGTCTGGATGCAGAGGTTGACGATTCATTTATGCAAAAAATTTATCAGATTGTGCAGATGGATGAACATTTTATAATTGCAGTCATTGGAGAGTGTTCAAAACTAAAACAACGGATGCAGCACGAGAGAATCTTATATTGGGGAGATCAGAGTAATTTCAGGTCGGCAGTTGCAATTGGCGATGTTTTCTTAAATCCTCCAAGACAGGGAGGAGGAACAGGCGCTTTATTCGCAGTACTGGAAGAAATACCAGTTATTACTTTAGATAATTGCGATGTGCAGATCAATGCAGGATCCGATTTTGTATGTGCGGGGACAGAAGAGATGCCGCAGTTAGTTTACCGATACTTTTCCGATCGGCAATTTATGGAACAACAAAAAATAAACTGCAGAAAGCGGGCACAGGTATTGCTGCATGCCGATAGCAGTCAGGAGCTGCATATCGTATGCGAGGCGGTAAAAGAATATGCTTTGCAAAAAGAGCAGAATTTTTTTCAGGGAAAGTCGCAAACGGAACAGAATGAATAAAGAGGATGGATAGATGAGAAACAGATTAGCAGTTATTGGTGCTGGTGATTTTCAAAATCAGCTCATCAGAAAGGCAAAAGCAAGGGGAATGGAGACGCATGTATTTGCCTGGAAGTCTGGAGATATTGGAGAAAGAGAAGCAGATTATTTTTATCCGATCAGCATTATAGAAAAAGATCAGATTCTGGAAAAATGCAGAGAAATCAAACCGGCAGGAATTGTATCGATTGCCTCAGATCTGGCTGTCGTTACTGTCAGTTATGTAGCGGAAAAGCTGAATCTGATCGGGAACGGAATGGAAAGCGCAAAAATTTCTACGAATAAATATCTGATGCGCAAAGCATTTGAAGCAAATAAGGATCCGTCTCCGAGATACTGCCGTTCAGATGAAATGACAGACGAGATGCTGCAGAACATGCATCTGCCGCTTATTGTGAAACCGGTCGACCGGTCAGGAAGCCGCGGAGTTACGAAGATTACGGATCGATCAGAGATCAGGGACGCAGTAAAAAGGGCAGAAGAACAATCGTTTGAGAATCTGGCAGTAATTGAAGAATTTATCAAAGGGGACGAATACAGCGTAGAATACATTTCCTGGGAAGGCAGACATACGTTTCTGGCTCTGACACAAAAATACACGACTGGAGCGCCCCATTTTATTGAAACAGGACATGCCGAGCCGGCGATAGTATCGGAAGAGACTTTAGGAAACATACAAAAAACAGTGGTCCATGCACTGGATTCTTTACTCATAAAATATGGCGCTTCACATGCGGAGATTAAAGTGACTCCTGAGGGAGATGTAAAGATTATTGAAATTGGAGCACGTATGGGCGGCGACTGTATTGGATCTGATCTTGTACAAATTTCTACCGGATATGATTTTGTCAATATGGTTATCGATATCGCCTGTGGAAAACAGCCGTCTTTTGAAAAAGTATGCACTCCACAACGGGCAGAAGTGAGATTCCTGTTTGGGAAAGAAGATTTTCAAAGACTGGAAGAACTAAAAAAGACAAATCCAGACTGTCTCTATCGTGTGAGCGAACTAAAGGAACCAGAAGAAGGAATAACAGTGACGGACAGTTCAGCCAGATATGGATATTATATTATAAGGGGATAAAAATGATTATTTTTGGTACGAGTACATTTTCGAAGCTGATGAAATGGTATATGGAAAATGATGCGGGGATGGGCAAAATTGAAGCCTTTACAGTGGAAAAACAATATCTGACAGAGAGGGAATTTTGCGGTATCCCAGTGATACCGTTTGAGGAACTGGAGGAGGTTTTTGAAAAAGAGCATATTTCAATATTAAACACCTGCGGTTATCATGATATGAATGATGTAAGAGAAAAAGTGTTTGTTATGTGCAAAAATAAAGGATATGAGATTCAGAGTTATGTGCACTCTTCCGCGATACTCAATGGAGTGGAAACAGGCCAGGGAACGATTATTCTGGAACATGTGCTGTTTGAGCCGTTTGCAAAGATCGGCAGCGGGAATATTTTTGCTCCGGACGTTTTAATCGGTCATGACAGCGTGATAGGTGATTTTAATTATTTTTCCAGCGGTATTAAAGTATGCGGCGGATGCAGTATCGGTAATCATAATTTTATAGGAACAAATGCTGTGCTGAAAGAACATTTAACGATCAGCGATTACAATCTGGTTGGCGCGGGGACATATCTGAATGTGGATCTGCAAGATTATATGGCAACGGCGCCCGTACCGTGCAGAATCAGACAAATGACGAAAACAAATCTGGACAGGCTGATAAACAGATAACAGACAGATATATTTTCAAATATCAGGGAGAAAATTATGATACAGGAACTGGAGTATCCATTTGACAGCGGCAGGATTTTGCGAAAACGAAGATCTTTACGCAGAATGCTGCAGCAGCAGGATATGTGGATGGAAAAAAAGATAGCGATACTGGGCGGTTCGACGACGCATGATATCAGAGAAATACTGGAATTATTTCTTTTAAATTACGGAATCAGACCAGAATTTTTTGAATCAGAATATGGGCAGTACTGGCAGGACGCAATGTTTGGAAATGAAAAGCTCGCGCAGTTAGAGCCGGATATTATTTATATACATACATCGAACCGAAATATTACCTCTTATCCCAAACTAACGGATCGTTCGGAGGACATCGAACAGTTATTGGAGCAGCAGTACGCACATTTTGAAACAATGTGGGAAAAACTGACGCAGCAGTATCACTGTCCGATCATCCAAAACAATTTTGAATACCCATATTACAGACTGTTAGGCAATCAGGATGCAGTCAGTCCGGGCGGAAAGACACATTTTGTTATCAGGCTGAATCAGAAATTTGCAGAATACGCGCAGACGCATGAACAGTTCTTCATCAATGATATTAACTATCAGTCTGCAGATTATGGTTTAAAAGAATGGTCAGATCCATTTTACTGGCACATGTATAAGTATGCGCTGTGTCAGGAAGCGATTCCGCAGTTATGTTTTCAAATAGCAAATATTATTAAGTCTGTATTTGGCAAAAATAAAAAAGCACTGGCTCTGGATCTGGACAATACGCTGTGGGGCGGTGTCGTTGGCGATGACGGGCCGGAGCGGCTGGAACTTGGACAAGAGACGTCCAGGGGACAGGTATATACAGAGTTTCAGTCGTATTTAAAAGAGCTGCATGATCTTGGTATTTTGCTTACAATATTGTCAAAAAATGAAGAAGAAAACGCGCTGGCGGGACTGGAACATCCGCAAATGATTTTGAAAAAAGAAGATTTTATCAAAATCAGGGCGAATTGGGAACCGAAAAGTACCAATCTGCTGCAAATAGCAGAGGAGCTGACACTTTTGCCGGAAGCGTTTGTGTTTGCAGACGATCAGCCGGCTGAGAGAGAAATTGTAAAATGTCAGGTTCCTCAGGTATCGGTTCCTCCCATGGATCAGCCTGAACATTATATCCGTAATATCGATCGTGCAGGATACTTTGAAAGGACATATTTTTCACAGGATGATTTAAAAAGAAACGATATGTACCGGCAAAATGTAAGACGGATGACGGCGCAGAAAGAATTTCACAATTATGAAGAGTATCTGCGTTCTTTGCATATGCAGGCAGAAATCAGACAGTTTGAACCGTTATATATGGCGCGGATTGCACAATTGACGAATAAAAGCAATCAGTTTAACCTGACGACGAAACGTTTTTCAGAGGCAGAGATGAAATCTTATGCGCAAAGAGACGATTATATTTGTCTGTATGGAAAGCTGACAGATAAATTTGGGGATAATGGTATTGTTACAGTCGTTATGGGACGACAGGAAAATGACATTCTGCACCTTGAACTATGGCTGATGAGCTGTCGTGTGCTCAGACGCGGTATGGAAGATGCGATGCTGGATGAGCTTGTCAGACGGGCAGTAGAAAAAGGTGTCAAATCGATCAAAGGCTATTATTATCAGACAGCAAAAAATGGAATGGTAAAAGATTTTTATGGTCAGTGCGGTTTCCAAAAACTCCTTCAGGCAGAAAATGGAGACAGTGAATGGATATTAGAAACAGCCGCTTATAAGACCAGAAATCATATCATAAAAGTATAAGAAAGAGGGAAATGAAAATGACAAGAGAAGAACTGTTACAGCAGTTAACTACAGTATTTCAGGATGTGTTCGATGATGAGCAGCTGACAATTTCAGAGCAGACATCCGCAGATGATATTACAGACTGGGACAGTCTGATGCATATCACGTTAATCAGCGCAGTGGAAGATGAGTTTCAGGTGAAGTTTGGTATGCAGGAGATTATAGAAATGCAGAATGTCGGACAGATGGCCGATCTGATCGAACAGAAGACGGAACATCGATAACGACTGAAACGTAACAGATCAGCAGTCTGAACTGTGCGTTTCTAATGAAATCAGACGGGAGAAAAAGAAGTGACAGATCAATTTATTCAGATGGTATCAGAAAGGAATCCGTTCCAAAAGAAGCTGCTGAAAGACTGGCAGATACGGGAAGAGGAACGACAGGAATTAGAAAGTATATTGGAATTTTATACGGCTGGACAGGGGTATTCGATGGAATATCTGGTCGACGCTTATACGTTTATTAATACAATGGTAATGGAAGAGACTTATTTTTTTGAAAGAAATAAGAGATATCGTAATGCAACGTTTGAGGAAGTCAACGAGATCGTATATCAGAATGAGGAGTATATGAAAAAGTATATGATCGGGCTGTGTATCTCTGATTATATATGGATCCAGCATTTGGAAATGATTCGCTGGTTTGAACAGATATTGCAGGAAAAGAAATCGAAACAACAGGCAGAAACGTCTGAGCAGCGTTATCTGGAAATTGGTCCGGGTCTTGGTCAGTATCTGATCAGAGCGTTAAAGTACGGGGGATTTGACGATTATCTGGCGACAGATTTAAGTCCGACTTCTGTGGAACAGTGCAAAAGATATATGAACTATCGGGGGATCGGCGAGACGGCATATCAAATTATCCAGAAAGATTTCTTCGAATTTTCATCGGAACAAAAGTATGATTGTATCGTAATGGGCGAGGTGCTCGAGCATGTAGAACAGCCGCTGGAAATGTTAAAGAAGATTCGTTCGCTGCTCAAAGAGCAGGGTATGGCGTTTATTACCACGGTTATCAATGCACCGGCCATCGATCATATTTCTTTGTTCCGCTCAGAGGAAGAGGTTCTTACTCTGGCGCGGGAGGCAGGATTTGTGGCGCAGGATCATATTTGCGTTACAGCCGGCGGCATTCCGATGGACAGAGCTGTGAAACGCAGGTATGCCATTAATATTGCAATGGTATTGAAAGGAAACGCAGGATGAAAATAAATCATATCGGGTATCTGACGTCTGATTTGCAAAAGGCAGTACAGGAATTTCAAAAGATTGGATATCGACAGATATCAGAAATTACACACGATGAGCTGCGGCTGACAGATATCTGCTTTATGCAGATGGATGGCTATACCATAGAACTGGTAGCGCCTTATGATAAAAACTCAGTCGTGGCCGGATTACTGAAACGATATAAAAATACGCCTTATCATATTTGTTATGAGTCTGTACAGTTTCATAAAGATCTGAAAGATCTGGAAGCGAATGGTTATACAAGAATGGGAGATCCGGCCCCGGCGCCTGCATTCGATGGAAGGAATGTGTGTTTTCTGATGAATGTAAAGGCAGGTATGATAGAAGTTTTAGACGGAAAGTTATCAGAAAACAGAGCGAGGACCAGAGATGATTAATTTTAATGAGCCTATTATGATAGAAAGTGCGTTTGATTACGTACGGGAAGCCATTAATAATAAGAAGCTCAGCGGAGACGGAGAATTTACAAAACGGTGCTGTTACTGGCTGGGGCAATGGTGTAAAGTGAAAAATGTATTGCTTACCACATCCTGTACGCATGCGACAGAAATGGCCGCAATGCTTGCACAGATCAGACCGGGAGATGAAGTCATTATGCCGGCATTTACTTTTGTATCAACTGCCGACGCATTTGTACTGCGCGGTGCGAAGGTAAAATTTGTAGATATCAGACCGGACACGATGAATATCGATGAGAATCTGATCGAACCTGCCATTACGAGTCAGACAAAAGCGATTGTTCCGGTGCATTATGCGGGCGTTGGCTGTGCGATGGATGTAATCATGAAAATTGCAAAAAAACATGGACTGATAGTAATCGAAGACGCTGCGCAGGGTGTGATGAGTACCTGGCAGGGACAGGCGCTCGGTGCAATTGGCGATTATGGCTGTTATAGTTTTCATGAGACAAAAAATTACAGTATGGGAGAAGGCGGCGCGATTGTTATTAAAGACGATCGTATGCTGGAAATGGCAGAAGTTATTCGGGAAAAAGGAACGAACAGAAGCAGATATTTTCGGGGAGAAATCGATAAATATACATGGGTAGAAGCGGGTTCTTCTTATCTTCCAAGCGAATTAAACGCAGCGTATTTGTGGGCGCAATTGGAAAAAGCAGATGAGATCTTTCAGGAGCGTATGAACACATGGAATCTCTACTGGGAAAAACTGAAACATCTGGCTGATGCCGGTAACATTGAATTACCATACATTCCCAGGGAATGTACACATAACGCGCATATGTTTTATATTAAGACAAAGAACCTGGAAGAACGTACAGAGCTGATCTCATTTATGAAGACCAAAGGAATCTGGCTGACATTTCATTACATACCGCTTCATACGGCGCCTGCGGGAAAGAAATATGGCATGTTTATTGGGGAAGACCGGTATACGACAAAAGAAAGCGAGCGGCTGGTGCGTCTTCCAATGTATTATGGGATGAAAGAAGTGGATACGGAGCGTGTCATCGACGGCATTACAGATTTTTACAGCAGGAAAAGTAATCTGCGCAGATAAAAGGAAGCGGAGATAAAATGTGGAAAGTATGAGAAACGCGGAGAAATTTCTATTGGAAGTAAAGCAAAGATAGTTTTTAGGGGATTTTATGCAAAAATTGATCATAATAGGAAATGGGTCATATGCCCGTATGATGAATAGATATATAGATATGACCGAATTTGGCGAAACGGTCGCGTTTGCGGTCGATCAGATTTATATACAGGAACAACAAATCGATGGACTGCCGGTGATCTCATTAGAGGCTCTGGCCGGAGACTATTCACAGGATGAAGTATTACTTATTATGGGAATTGGGTATCGAAAAATGAGTAATATCAGAAGGAAGGTGTACGAAACATGTAAATCCTTTGGCTATCAGTTTGCAAATTATATTCATCCGACTGCCATAATTGAAAAAAATGTAACGTTAGGCGAAGGAAATAACATTCTGGAAGGGGTGATTATAGAGGAGAGCGTCTCGCTCGGAAATGCAAACCTGTTGTATGGGGGAAGCCTGATTGCGCATGAAACGGCAGTGGGAGACTTTAATACTTTTTCAGTGAAGGCAGTTGTGGCAGGGTGTACCGTTATTCGCCATCATTGTTTTATAGGAGCGGCAGCTACAATAAAAGATCATATCGTTCTGGAAGATTATGTATTTGTTGGAGCATCGGCATATGCATCTAAAAGTATGGAGAAATATTCCGTTCTTGTTCCGTCTGAAAGTCGGATCCTGACAGATAAAAAAAGTATCGATCTGTTATAAATTCTAAAGGAAATGCAGCTTCTGTCCGATATAAAATTAGAATGTCCGGACGCATACTGTGTGACGCAGCATTCGGATAAAATTTAGTATTTGAAATTAAATGTAAGAAATAAAATTACAGAAAGGATGCCGTAAGGCCGGCCTGTGAGAGGCTGGGTATAATCATGGAAGATAACAGAAAAGAACAGATCGAAGCGTTGGAAGTATTATTAGAGTTTAACGAACGCCTGATCAGAAATATGAATATTATTGTAAAAGAATTATCAGGGAAACGTCTGGATGATACGGATAAATTTTTAAAATCGATTGTAAATGCACTGAACTGGGAGATTCAGGTAGTAAACGGGACGATGGACGTACTGAACACGGGAAAAGAACGCGTAAACAAGGAAGCGTTTAATGAAAAGATCCTCGAATTAAGTAAAGCCATCGAAGAAAATAACGATGCGAAAATGGCAGAAGAATTTGAGAAAGTGATTCCGGTATTTGAAGAACTGGGAAAATCTGCAAGAGAGGCAATTGGATAACAGAATCGATGGAAAACCAGCTTTTGAATAACAAAAGCTGGTTTGTTTGCCGAATAGGAAATGAAAGAAAAGGGAAAGCATATGTATATTCCATATGGAAGACAGTGGATCGATGAGAAAGATATCGAAGCAGTTACAGCCGTACTAAAATCGGATTTTTTAACAACCGGTCCGCTCATTGAGCAGTTTGAACAAAAAGTTGCCGACTATGCAGGAGCGAAATACGCGGTAGCAGTTGCAAACGGGACTGCAGCTCTCCATGCAGCATGTGCGGCAGCCGGTATTGGCAGCGGAGACGAAGTGATTACGACGCCGGTTACATTTGCCGCTTCGGCGAATTGCGCAAAGTATTGCGGAGCAGTTCCGGTTTTCGCAGATATTGAACCGGATACTTATAATATATCCGCACAGGAAATAGAAAAGAATATCACGAGTCGTACCAAAGCTATCGTAGCCGTGCACTTTACAGGGCAGCCATGCGATATGGATGCAATTCATGAGATTGCAGATGCTCATCATCTGACGGTAATAGAAGATGCCGCGCATGCACTTGGTGCAGAATATCAGGGAAAACGGATTGGATCGCTCTCAGATCTGACGACGTTCAGCTTTCATCCGGTTAAACATATTACGACTGGCGAAGGCGGTATGATACTGACAAACGATCAGACATTATACGAGAAACTCAAACTGTTCCGCACACACGGCATTACAAGAGACGCGGAATTACTGGAAAAGAACGACGGACCGTGGTATTATGAACAGCAGGAGCTGGGATATAATTATCGGATTACCGATATCCAGTGCGCGCTTGGTATTTCACAGATGGACAAACTGCCTGAGTTTCTGAAAAAAAGAAAACAGATTGCGAAACGATATGATGAAGCGTTTGCCGCATGCGAAAATGTACAGATTCCATTCCAAAAGCCGGGATGTGATAACGCATACCATTTATATGTGATTCGGGTAAAAAACAAAGACAGAAAAAAAGTATTTGAAGCGCTGCGTGCGGCTGGAATTGGTGTCAATGTGCATTATATTCCTGTTTATCTGTTTCCGTATTATCAGAAAAACGGCTATGCGGATGTGCATTGCCCGAATGCCGAAAGCTATTATGAAGAATGTATCAGCCTGCCGATTTATCCGGGACTGAAAGCAGAGGAACAGGAGTATGTCATTCAGAATGTATGGAAAGCGCTGGAAAACGAATCATAGTTTGTACAGATAAAAGTGAATGTGGAGGAAACAGACAGAATGTTAAATAATAAGACAATACTGATCACAGGCGGTACCGGGTCTTTTGGCAATGCTTTTACGGAATATGTGCTGACCCATTACGAGCCGAAAAAAATAATTATTTATTCCAGAGATGAATTTAAACAGTTTAACATGGCTAACAAATTTAGCAAATATAAAGATAAAATGCGCTTTTTTATCGGAGATGTCAGAGACAGAGAACGTTTATACCGCTCCTTTTACGGTGTCGATTATGTCGTGCATGCCGCAGCTTTAAAACAGGTGCCTGCCTGCGAATATAATCCGATGGAAGCGGTAAAGACCAATATCAACGGCGCCATGAATATCGTCGACGCGGCGCTGGACTGCGGCGTGAAGCGTGTTGTTGCACTTTCTACGGATAAGGCAGTAAATCCGATTAATTTATATGGAGGAACCAAGCTCGTTTCTGATAAACTGTTTATATCGGCCAATGCATATGCGGGAACAAAAGACGTATGCTTTTCCATCGTACGTTATGGGAACGTGGCCGGAAGCAGAGGGTCTGTCATTCCGTTTTTCCAGAATCTGATTGCGAATGGCAAAACGGCTCTGCCGATTACCGATTATCGGATGACCCGTTTCTGGATCAGTCTGGATGAGGGCGTTCAGCTTGTCATCAAGGCATTATCAGAAGCGAAGGGCGGAGAGACCTTTATATCCAAAATACCTTCGTTTAAAATTACAGATCTGGCTCAGGCTGTTTTACCTGGATGTGAGATGCCGGAAGTAGGTATTCGGGAAGGCGAAAAGCTGCATGAAGTGATGGTAACGAAGGAAGATTCTATTCTTACTTATGAATATGAGAAACATTACATCGTGTATCCTCATTTTGAATGGTGGAATCCAAATAAAATAGCAGAGGGCGGCCAGAAGATCGCACAGGGGTTTGAATATAGCTCCGGTACGAATACGGACTGGCTCTCAGTGGAAGATTTAAAAGAACGGCTGGCCAGAATGAAAGAGCATTGAGGATTTAAAAATGCAATTATATGAAAAAATACAAAATGGAATCTATATTATAGCGGAGATGTCTGCAAATCATGCGGGAAAAATAGAAAATGCCTTTCGGATTATAGAAGAAGCTGCGCGGGCAGGAGCCGATTGTGTCAAGATTCAGACATATACTGCAGATACGCTTACGATAGACTGTTCGGATGAGCCTTATCTGATTCGAGGCGGATTATGGGATGGGTACAGTTACTATCGTCTGTATCAGGAAGCGTTTACGCCATGGGAATGGCAGCAGCAGATTAAGGATAAGTGTGAAAAAGAGGGAGTTGACTTTTTATCCACGCCTTTTGATACGACAGCAGTTGATTTTTTGGAGCAGCTGGGAGTTGAATTTTATAAAATTGCATCGTTTGAACTGGTGGATATTCCGCTGATTGAATATACGGCGGCAAAAGGAAAACCAATGATCATATCCTGCGGGATGGGGAGCGTTGAAGAAATTGAAGAAGCTCTGGCAGCATGTAAAAGACAGAACAATGAACATGTCGTATTGTTAAAATGCTGCAGTCAGTATCCGGCCCGGTATGAAGATATGAATCTGTCAGTGATACCGAAAATGCAGCAGATGTTTGAAAAGCCGATTGGACTGTCGGATCACTCTTTTGGCTCGCTGGCGCCGGTAGCCGCAGTTGCCGCAGGCGCGAAAGTGATTGAAAAGCATGTGTGTTTAAGCCGCGGGATAGAGAATCCGGACGCTGGTTTTTCGATGGAAATGGACGAATTCGCGCAGATGGTACAGGATGTGCGAAGTGCAGCGGTTCTTATGGGACAGCCGGTGTTTACACTGACAGAGCATGAAAAGAACGGATTAAGCGGGCGCAGATCACTGGTAGCTGTCCGTCCGATTGCACAGGGCGAGCTGTTTACAAAAGAAAATGTGCGCAGTATCCGGCCTGCGATTGGCATCAAACCAAAGTATTATGCACAGCTGTTAGGAAAGCCTGCGAAAAAGGCGTATCGGTATGGCGAACCGATTCAGGAGACAGAAATATAAAAGAACAGTCGTTTAACGGGAGAAGCAAAAAAGGGATGGTTTTGATATGATCGGCATTCGAACGGACGCGAATGATAAAATAGCTATGGGTCATTTGACGAGATGTATGAGCATAGCAAGACAATTGAAAACGTTGAATCAGGAAGTAGTCTTTATACTTTCAGAAGACGACAGCGGACAGGCGATTACCGGACAGGGATTTCGTTATCTGTGTATGAATGACCGGTATGATCAAAAAGAACAGGAGACAGAACGCCTGATGGAGATCATCAGACAGGAAAAAATTCAGACATTGCTGATCGATTCTTATGAAGTAACGGATAAATATATGCGGGAGCTGCATAAGATCTGCAGCATTATTTATATTGACGATCTGAATCGTTTTCGATATCCGGCGGATCTGATTATCAACTACAGATTTGGAGCAGATAAAGAATTATATTGTGCAAAAGGCTATGAGAACGAGCAGTTTTTGCTGGGAAGCGATTATGCGCCTTTACGTCCGGAGTTTTCCGAGGACCGGATAGAAATAAAAAAAGAACTATCTGCGATTTTTCTGTCTACCGGAGGAACAGATGAATTTGATCTTATCGTCAGCGTATTAAGGAAACTGCAGAACAGTACGTTAAAAGGTATAGTGAAAAATGTTGTAACAGGCAGGTTTTATAAGAGTATGGATGCGCTTACCAGGATGTGTCAGGAGGATCCTACGATCTGTCATTATCATGATATACAGGATGTGTGCAAAGTGATGCGTCAGAGTGATCTGGCTGTCTCAGCGGGAGGAACCACACTGACAGAGCTTTGCGCATGTGGAATTCCGGTTATTGGTATTGCGATTGCGGATAATCAGCTTTCTGGAATCAGAGCCTATGCGGATGCGGAAATAGTGCTCTATGCAGGCGATATTCGTGAAAATCGCGAGCAGATGGCAGACAGAGTCATACAGATGGCCGAATTATTGAAAGAGGATGCTGCCTTACGGGAACGTATGGGAAAAAAGGCAAAAGCAGCGATCGATGGAAAGGGAGCCATGAGAATAGCAAAGGCAATCGCGGATTTGCAGGAGAGTTATTAGCTGGATGGTGATGATATGGGATATTTGAGAGAAACAACAGAAGATGACGCAGATCTGCTGTTTGAATGGACAAATGATGCGTCTGTCAGGGAAAATTCGTTTTCCACAGATGAAATATCTTATGATGAGCATATCAGATGGTTTCATCATATGCTGGCAGACGATACGATCAGACAGTATATTTATATGCATGAAGGCGAGCCGGCAGGACAGATCAGAATAACGATAGACGGACAAACAGCAGAGATCGGGTATAGTATTTGTAAAGAAAAAAGAGGAATGGGACTTGGCAAAGAGATGGTTGCTTTACTGGCAGTGAAAGTAGAAGAGGATTACCCGCAGGTGAAGAAGTTAAAGGCAAAAGTGAAACCCGACAATATGGCTTCACGCTCTATATTTTTGAACAGTGGATATGATTGGAAATATTGTCTGTATGAGGCTGATATGAATAACATAGTTAAAAATTTATTGGGGGGGGGTAAATATAAAAGGAATTAGTTTCCATTTGATTATTGATTATTTATTGCCGGATAAATTTTGCGTCATGGATTTCGGGTAATAATGTTGGAAACGATCAATAATAAATAAGAATGGAGAAAATGATGAGTAATTTTTTAACAGAAAATGAAATCAGAGAACTTGGTTTAAAAAGCTGTGGGAAAGACGTACGGATTGGCAGACATGCAGTATTATATCATCCAGAGCGGTTAGTTTTCGGCGATCATGTACGCATCGATGATTTTACTGTAATCAGCGGAGTCGTGGAATTTGGAAATTATATTCATGTATCGCAGTTTTGCGGATTATACGGCGGAGATGATGGTATATATATGGAAGATTATTCCGGATTATCTTCGAAATGTTCCATTTATGCGGTTTCAGATGATTACAGCGGACATTCCATGACAAATCCTATGGTTCCGGCTAAATACAAGCCGCATATGATCAGTGCTTCTGTGAAAATAAAAAAACATGCCATTGTAGGATGCAATTCCGTCGTGTTACCGGGGGTTGTGATCGAAGAAGGAACAGCAATCGGAAGTATGAGTCTGTGTACCAAATCAACCGAGGAATGGTCCGTTTATACAGGAATACCGGCGCGAAGAAAAGGCGAGAGAAAAAGAGATCTTTTAGAGCTGGAAAAAAATTTTATGGAAGACCTGCGGACGGAATGTTATATTGGAAAAACAGTGGAAGTACAGCGAGTGTTCACGTCTTCGGATGTGGAACAATTTGCGCAGATCAGCGGCGACAGAAATGCATTGCATCTGGACGAGGAGTATGCGCAGAGAAGCCGTTTTGGACGTCCGATTGTACATGGTATGCTTGTAGCAGGTTTGATATCAAAAATTATTGGAATGCAAATGCCAGGAAAAGGCAGCATCTATCTGGAACAAAATCTGTCTTTTAAAAAACCTGTATATATTGGTGAAAAGATTACTGCAAAAGTTTGTATCAGGGACATCGATGAAAACAGGCATATTTTTGATCTCGAAACGAATGTATATAACGAAGAACAGATATGCGTACTTGCTGGCAGCGCCAAAATTTTATATGAAGGATAATGGTACTGATATCTCTGAGACAAACGATCTGTTTCCTGAGCTGATTTTCTGATCAGAGCTGTTGAAATCAGCAGTGCGTGCTGCAGGAGCCGCTGATTTGGACAACTCTGATCAGAATATTTAGCAATGTTTGAAAGTCTGTTTATCGATAGGTTTTATGAAATAATAAACATCAGCAAACCTGCGGCACTGATCAGATTGTTTTTTTGTATTTCCTCCATTAACTGGCTGCGGAAGGAATGATTGTGTTCGAACGCTCTGGCAAAACAGGAAATGACGTAACTATATTCCGATTTGTCTAATACTCCTTTATTTACATAAGACACCAGAGAAATGGTCTGGATAAAAGCAAATTCGACCGCGTCATAAATAAAAATTTCTTTTGATCTTTGATAATCGGGAATCGAAATAAGATCTGAAAAAATATGGCAGATCCAGTAGTTCGTATAAAAATTTTGAAAAGAAACGCAGCAGGTCTCTTTAAATTTCTGAATATCTTCCTTATATTGATCGATACCGCGTTCATTAAAATACTGAATAGCGTTTTGTATCAGTTCGTTAAACCGTTTGTGAGGAGTAAAATCGTTGTAAAATATATGTAAAGCCTGTTTTATAATATCAAAACGTTGTACATCATTAAGAATGAAAGACAACTGCTTTTCGATATAGGGCAGCATCTGGATACTGGAACAATTTTTTTCAAAGACGCCGCTGTCAGGACATCCATTCTGATACATCTGTACCGCTTCATTCAACACAGTAAACGCAAGAAATAGCCTGGCGCTTAGTGAAATAGATTGCTTATATTTAAGAATCTGAAAGATATGTGTCCGTACATTTGCTTCAAATAAATATAGATCCGTGAAACAAGGATCTCCTTCAGCAAGGTGATCATTTGTAAGCAGAATATCAACGGTTTCTTTTTGCATAAGCATATGAATCACTTCAGGGCAGGACATAAGCAGATATTCTTCCATAAAGCTGCCATATTGTCTGCTCATACGCGGATACGTCCGGCAGGTGTCACATAAATACTGCGGACCCAGACGGAGTACGACTTTACAGAGATTGTTCTCTGTTAACATGGGACATCTGTTGTTTTTGTTCTTTACAGAAATCACACCGTTTTCTTTTACGAGCCAGTCTTTTGCCCGTATTTCCAGCTCGTTTTCATGTTCGATCATTTTTTGACAGGTTGCGTCGTCCATAAGAATTGTCCAGTTGGTACAACAGGTATTGGGGCATCTGTCTGCAATACATTGAAACTGGTCGTAGATATCGACAGTCAGATAGTTCATTGTTAAGGTCATCCTCCTTTCGTCAGGTATGCAGCGCGCTATGAATTAATTTTGGTAATAGTTCTGTATAAGAAAAATATTTTTGTACTTTTTCATTGCCGTGGATGGCGATCTGCTCTCGTTCATTGTCATGGTCAAGGTAATATGCAATCTTATCCATCAGATCTTCCCTGCTTTCATACCATACAAGATCTTTTCCGTTGGTAAAGTATTCGGTCAGCTCCGCCTGATAATTTGTGAGCAAAAACCCGTGAGAACCCAGAATATCGATGATACGCAGCGGAATTCCGGTTATTATGGAACGAAGCGTCATATTTAAATTAATTTTGCTCGTGTAGAAAATTTCCGGCATCTGACTGATATAGTCGGCATATCCCTGATAATTTACTGGTAACTGTTTCGGAGCTTTTGTAGAATATAAGTCTACGGCATATGTTTGTCCGATCATGTCTAAAATCTGCCTGCGTTCCATTACCGTAATTTTTTTGCGAATCATATTTCGAAAAATTTCATCCCGATGATCAAAAAACTGGTCTCCAAGATCGATCTGAACGTGTGCAGCCATTTCCATACATTTTTCATGGTCAAATAACAAATCACAAAAGTCCAGTCCATAAATAAACTGCTGGGCATCGATGATTGCCTGAATATATCCTTCCAGTTTTGGCGGAAGATAATGAATCTGTTCGAAGAAATCAAATTCATCGTCGTATAATTTGCCCAGAAATGTGATCTCGTGGTTATAATGCGGGACAATATCGTTAATTTTATTTTCAATGCGTTTTCGGTTATATGCAAGCGGCATATGGTGTACGGTAGTAATTCCTTTTTCACGATATTTCTGATATAAATAATGATCGAATAAAAATACCGCGTTGCACGTATTTGGCAGGGTGACAGAATCCAGCGTCAGATGCGGAGAATCAAATACCCATGAAATATACCGGATCTGACAGTCGTCGGCAGCTCTGGATAGTAAAGGAAAATAATTAAAGCTAAAAATAAAGTCATAGTGACGCGTCAGACAACAGTTTTTGATTTTGCTGAAAAACTGTTCATCTACACCGTAATCCTTCATATTGCCGGTTATGACGTCAACCGTATAGCCAAGCTGACGCATGCATTCGATGCAGTCTTCATAGGTGTATTCGTCCCAGGAATAATATAAGATATGATAGTTTGTATTCATAGCGTTTCCTTCATAATAGTATTTGCATTGTGACAGGTTGTTTCATATTGATGATAAAGATATCCGTACATCGTCTGTTCACCGGCAATATTTTCTTTATGATAATCCGTATGTCTGTTTAATTTATAAAATACAGAATCTTTTGTCAGCTGGCCGGCGCGTTCTTTTGTATATTTCTGGTTCAAAGATTTATGAAGTTGAAATACTTTTTTACTGGAGCATGCGCAAAGGTCCAGTTCATTTTTCACATCGGTCAGATTTTCGACAGCGACTGCAATAATATCATCGATCAGATAGTAATCGATCAGTTCATCTTCCATTTCCCAATAGTACCAAAAGCATTCCATTAAAAACTGAAAGAGCCGGTGTCCTTTTCTGGTACACCAGAGGTTGCCGGACCATCTGCCCTGCGTAATATCAGAGCTCCAGACCGGCGTATCAAATTTTAAAGTATAAATAGTTGTCTGTTCAAAAATCTGATCAGGAACAGGTGAAGATACGAAATACGTGGCATCGATCCACATTCCGCCGTAGCGATAGAGCAATTCGGCACGTAAAATATCTGAAAGGTGCGTAAGCGTAATTTTTCCTTCGTTAAATTTACGAATAATCGTTTCGGTAAAAGTAACGTATTCCATGCAGTTTTCCAGTGTAATTAAGCGCAGCGTGGTTTTTTCCTGCGGAAGATTTTGTTTCAGACTTGAGATACAAAAACGTATCAGATCTGGCATGTCAGAGACGCCCTGCCACCAGCATACCCAGACCGGTATTTTTCCGTCAAAATCATCCGTACATTCCAGAGGCTGTGCCAGAGATCCTTTGATACTGCCAGATAAGTATAGCTGCAGCACTGGCAGGATTTTTAATCGGGCACACTGAAAATATAATTCGGTTTTTCTCTGCGCATTGTGAAAATCAGACGGGTCGATCAGCTTTACATTCTCTTCTGTAATTTTTTCCGGCTGCATCAGCAGCCAGACACGAAACAATCGTTCTGATAAGAATCCCATGACACGTTTCTGATAATCGTCATATGCCGTCGTATCGATTCTTTTTTCTGCTTCAAAAAGAATCGAAAACAGCCAGCGGCAATACCTGTCATAAATACTCTTTTTCGTAATCCACATATTCCCTGCAGAAATCAGAATGGTCTGCATACAGTAGTCAAAAGCTGCCAGATATTCCGGATATTTTTCTGCCAGGATATCCCGACAAATATACAGATCTTTGGCGCTGTGATGCATGTTTTTGTACTGTTCAAGGACGGTCTGATTGTTTGCGCAGCTGCTGTTTGGAATGATGATCGGATAGCTGCGGATGGTTTGTTCGATATAGGATTTGTCCAAAAGCTGTTCTTCTTTTGTAAAATAGCGGCGGTAGTGACAGATTCCAATAATGTCACAGTCCAGGTTTTTCCATAGCCAGTACATTCCGGTCAGTTCACAATAGCTGTCATTTTTGTCAGAGATCTGATCTCCTGTATCGTCTCCGATATATCCAAGAGATTCTTTTCCTTCTTTTCCGACATGGAGAGGGGTATAGATTTCGTTCGGAATGTCAGCGATCTTTTTATGCGTCATTACATAGATTTGTGTATTCATAGTTTATTCTCCAAAATCAAATAAATAATAGCGATCGTTTTCAACATTCAGATCGATGACTTTGTATTGCGCTCTGGGCCATGCTTCAAAACAGCAGCTGGTTAGCGCGTATCTGCTGCATGTTTGTATTTTCTGAAACAAGGAAGAAGCGAATGGGTGCAGATGCAAATGTTCTATGCCGGTCAGTATGGAACAGTCGTAATGCTGCGTGGACGTACGTGTTAAAA
The DNA here is from genome assembly GCA_910577225.1 of uncultured Eubacterium sp. Classification (GTDB taxonomy): domain Bacteria; phylum Bacillota; class Clostridia; order Lachnospirales; family Lachnospiraceae; genus Eubacterium_J. The sequence continues at coordinate 136,970 of CAJTMV010000005.1, forward strand.
ATGTCCGGACATCCAGAATATTATGATAGATATTTTGTGTCGCTAAAAAATTTGTGTCGCGGCAAAGATCGATACCGTCCAGTCGTACCTGTTCCGGAATTTCCTGATTCATGGCTTTTCGGCAGACACATCCGGCCCGCTTTAAGAAAAGGCCTGCGTCCAGAACAGATTCCGGTTCCAGTTGTTCGATGAGTTCGAAATATATATAGAGATCGTTTTCTTTTACTTTATTTCTCATGTCGCTGTGTTCTCCTGACCAGAGTATAACTATTTAAAATTAGGAATTTAAAGCCTGTCTTGCTACATTCAGTACATGTTCCATGGTTTCCACATCCTGCTGATGCTGTATTTCCAGAGCATAACGAATGTCCAGCAATTTATGAATGGCTCTGCGCATATGTCCGGTTCGTTCAATATAGAGTTCTTTATATTGGGAAAGCTCCGGTAGTGCGGAAGTATCCATTTCCCTGTCTGTAAAAGAATCAATAAACTGCCGGCAGTTTTTTGTCATTTGTTCTGTCAGCGTACGTATATCGGCATTTTTTGGCGGGTTATGAATGACGGCATCGGCTTTTCCTGCTAACAGATCTTCTTCACTGAAGCAGCTGCAGTATTGTGCATAGCTTTCAAATCTGTCGTAATAGTCTGCGTCGTATTTGCCAATCAGGATGACGGGAGCGCCGAGCGCTATGGAAGGCAATGCACAATGTAATCTGGATGTAATGACAAGAGAGGCCTTTTGATAGCATTTTAAATAATCTTCGACTCTCGTTTCCCGATGTGTCCAGTCTGTTCCGATTTCCTGATCGGAAAGACGGTGTGTTTTACAGATGATCTGTTTGTCAGGTAATCGTTTTGTAATGTAGTTTTTAATTTCATCAGAAACATCTGTCAAAACAATACTTCCGTTACCTTGTATGTCCGAAAATGGTTTTAAGGTTAAAGTCAGACATCCTGAGAAATAATTTTCGATTCCTTTCTGGCCCAGTACATCCATGGTCTGTTTATCTCTGCATCCGATGCCGCCTTCTATTTGTCTCAGGTAATCTGTAACATTCTGATCTAAATAAGAGTAATCTCCGAAGATCATCTGATCGCTGTTAAAGTGCGTTCCGATGAACAGAGGGATGATATAAGGGGACGGCGGAAAAGCGTAACTGTAATGCAGATACCATCCATTTAAAATGGCGGCGGTATATTCTTTCGTTTCCGGCAGAAACAGATCCGTCTCTTCGCGGTCGATGTAATAATCGACCTGTGGCAGGAACTGCTTTGCGGCGTAGGTTAAAATATCATCGCCGATGTTTGTTGTGTTTTTGTAATAGATTAGAGCGTATTTCATTTGGGTTCTCCAGTTATTTGGAATTATCAGAGGTTTGATTTTCTTATATTATAATCAGTGTTTGTTGTTTCGGCAAGTATAAATATATAACGGGCCTGTCATTTTAGCATTCAGGATTTAATATTTCTTTTATTTTCATAGAAAGTATCGAAATATAAGATATAGATGTATTCCATACTTTTGTGCGATAGGAGCAACCATTTTTGATATAGTTTTTTATCTGTCATTTTGTCATCTTCCTTTTTACAGCTTTCATAGCGAATATTCTCCATATCAGATACGGATTTATCGTTAACATGATTTTAACATACTGATATGAGTTTTTCCATCCCTGGTCAGAATAAAACATGATTTTACAATGATTTGCTGTTTTTTGAATAAACTTGTGCAGAACGGATTGTATTTATAATACAAATAAGATGCTGTATTCTATTAAGAAACTATGTTTTAAAACTTGTTTTGTCAATAACATTTTGTTAAACTATATTTATAAAGTCTGGTATAGGGAGGGGGAAATTTATTTTTATGAAAAAAGTTTTAGAGCTTTTGCTGGATGTAAAAAACTCACCTGTTACATTGTATTATTCAGGTTCTGATTTTACGGGCATTATTGAAGATATTATGAATGAAGAAGTGATAATATTAATGTGTGACGGGCGTACTGTTTTTTTGGATGGCGATTGTCTGATCGGATTTTCCTATTTATCGCCGGAATATTCGCAATCTGATCATAATTCAAAAACGAATATCATCCAGAGTGCAACAGATGATAAGAAAACAAAGGATTTTGGCAGTAAAGTGCAATCGTTTGAAAACAAGCTGCATACGATTGATGACACGATGTCTGTCAGGGAGCGCATCATAGAAAATGTAAAAAATCGGGCGCAGAAATATCCAAATATAAAAATGGATATAGAAAAAGTAATCCAACAAATCGACAATAGTGATTCTAATGGCGCTGACAGGGATCTGTTACTGACACTGGAGCAATTAAAAGAACAAAATCCTGGATGTCATTCCGCATTGGATACACTGATTGCATGGTGTCATTATGTGGGAGGTAATAAAGAAGAAGCGATTCGTATTTTGTGGAGTGTACAGTGCTATCATATCGCTTTGATGATTATTCGTGAGATTTGGAATGAGGCGATTTATTTGGATTGCCTGGGATATGTGATTAGCGATCTGGATGTTATTAAGGAGGAGTTCTCTAAAAATTTGTTTTGCAGCTATGTTCTTAAATGTGCAGAAAAAGGAGATGTTTCATTGCTGACGGATATCATGGAAGATGCATTTGGGGAAGGTCAGATTGCAGATGAGCTGATTTATGAGGTGCTTTATTATCTGATTCTGAAAAAGGACAAGGATGCAGGTGACGAACTGGATGCGGATATTCCTATTTTACCACTGATCAGAAAAGTGAAACAATTGTATCCAGGCAACGGGATGCTTTTGGAAAGGCAGGATAGTCTTCAGGAGCGATTAGATAAACTGTTTGTTAACGCTCCGGTACGATTAAAAGAAAAAGAGGTAATATCTACAGACAGATATGCGGACAAAGTACATACGATGATTCGACCGCGGTATTACATAGGGGTCGTTCATGAAAGATTTAAAAATGATGGCTATTTTCAGTTTCGCGTTAAACTGAATGCTGACCATACAGAGAGATTTTATATGCATCCTTATCAAATTGCAGATCCACTGCTCTTACATAAGCTGATGACATATAAGAATGTCAAAGGTACGAAAATATTATTTCGATTTGGGTATAATGGGTACGATAATTGTATTGCAGATGCAGTAATGCCTTATCAGGATCGGGCTGCTTATCATCAATCATTGTTTGAAAAAACAAAATCAACATACGAAGAGACATACTCTTTCAGGTATTTATCTGACAGGATTGATGAAGCAAAATTTATGAACTATGGAAAAGAGGAGCTGGAAAGATCGTCAAAAGAAGCGCAGAAAGAAAATATCGATCAGGCTGAACTGATTATATTTTTTTATAACTGCATGATGAATAGAAGCAGCTGGAGTGTCATGGGGTATCCTCAAATTCTTCAGGATTTTTCTGAACTAATAGAATATTTGGAAAATTATGAGAAAGATGATCCGGTTAAATGGGCAGATGGAATAGTGAGAATTTTGCGGAGGACGGAGCATAACGATTGGGCAAATATTTTTCAGAGTATTCGTGAAGGGTTAAGTAAATCCCATCCTTTGTATGTAAAGTCGAAAGTGGATCTGGCAGAGGTAAGCAGTGAAGAGCTTCAGAATGCATATATTTTTCCAGAAGCTGAAAATGAAAATTATGAAATGGTGTTATATTATATAGAACACTGGAAGAAAAAGATGGTACAAAAAAGAAAGAACAGCGGATCACCATGGCTGCGTATGTGTAAACTGGAAGAGGTTTGTCAGGCGAAGATGGATATGAACGATGAAGCATTTGTGAAAAGTGCATCAGAATTATTTAATCTGGTTACAGAAACGCAGAAAAAGAAACTGGCTTTATTGTTTGTGCAGGCAGGGATTGAAGGAGACAAAAAATGAATTGTAAACAAATGCAGTATCATTGTGGGATCGGAAGCAGTATTACGATAGACTTAAGCAGCGGTAATCAGATCAAAGGTACACTGGTTTTTATTAGTCAGGATGGGATAAAGATCCAGACAGAGATTGGGGCTGTCAGATATTTGAAAAATGAAGAAATTATGGATATACAGTCAGAAGGTTTCGATCATTTATTCTCATCTTTTGAGATAAAGGAAAAGGTGCGGCAGCTTCATGGGAAAGCAAATGAGTTAGTGAATTCCGGTTTGCTGAGTCTGTCTGGGATTTTAAAAAGAAGTGCAAACATTGCAGAGGAAGAACTGAAAAAGTATCAGGAACCGCAGACAAATGCACTGATAAAAATACTTCAGGAAACGGATGAAATAAAGAAAAGACTTTTAAGCAGAGAAACTGTACAGGCAGGTATTGAAACAGCGCAAAAATATCTGAACAAAAAAGAAGATCTTTGCCGCTGGATTCATTTTCTGTTATGGTATGGCGCGGATTGCAGCGGGGAAGCGATGGACATGCTGACAAGCGAATTAACACTGGACGGGCAGGTTCGTACCGATCAGCTGTATTGTCAGCTTGGTGTGGCAAATCAGCTGATTGGAAAAGCGGATGCAATGACTATATACTGGCTTGGTAAATATTTTAAAGAGCAGCCGGAACGGGCTCTGGAGGACAATGAACTTTGCTGTAGCGCGTTATGGCTGACCTATCTGGATATGTGCACGGATTTACTTTATTTTGAGGGAATTGCAAATATTTTAATCCATTTGTCACAAAATATCAGCGATGAAAGCTATTGTTGCGCCTGTTGCTCATTGTTTCGTTTATTCAGCCGGAGCGGACGGCATTCTCTGGCACGGGAAGCGGCTGCCTGCCTGATCAAAGATAGCAGCTTTACGCAATATACCAGGACAGTAAAGGAACTGACGATATATTTAAATAGTGATAAAGACTGTCATTGTTTCTTTGCTGCAAAAGCCGCGGATCTGATTCTTGAGGAAAACAGGGGGGAAGGTATCCGGTATTATAGTGATGAAACAGGTATCAGTCGGGCTGGCTATCTTTATAATTTTACGGCTACAAAACATTATGGAAATATTTTAGGCTACGATCTGATGACGTATTTTCTGCCATCTGCTGCCATATCTGACAAGCGGAGAAAAGAAATAAAAAAAGGATTTGATCTGAGTCAGTATCACGGAAACAGAACGTTAATGGCTCCTTTTGTATTTCAGGCGGAAAAATCTTTTCGCAGGGGCAATAATTATACAGTGACAGAATTATTATAAAGTGACTGGAGATATTAAAGAAAGGAAAGTGAAAATATGAAACAGTCGATTGCAGCCGCAGATTCTTTGTATCAGGCAGTATGTGAATGTTACCCGAATCGTCCTCTTTTTTTTCTACAGTTAGATGAAATGTACATGGAATTGTGCAGTAGATCAGAATACTGTGCAAATTCTTTTAGAAAGATGGTTGGCGAAAGATGGCTCAGATATTTTCCAAAGGCAGAATGGACAGAAAATCTTGAGAGACTGGCAGATCAATATCAGCGAAAATGCAGAAGATGGGTCTGGTCGATCGTTATGCATCAAAGGTCGATAACGACAAATGATTTAATGTCTATGCAGGCGATACTTAAAGTGCATGAAAACTTTATACATGGAAGGTACAGTAGGACTGAATCAGATGCAGGCCAACACGAATATCAGGAATGGTGGATACAGACTGGCGGAAAAAGCTGGAATTTTTCGGTTATGGCACGGCATTTAAAACAGTCAGGATATGATGATCAGTTAGTCAGGATGATTGCTTTGTATGAAAAACACGCAGAAAAAGATGATAGGAAAAAACTGCTGAAATTCGCACAGGAGATACTGATGTGTATGGGAATTATTGCGATGCAGGAACCGGATGAAGAGGAGATTTTTGGAACAATTCCAGAGAAAATAAAGCGATTATGGTCTGATATTATGGACCAGGATCTGAATGAGTCTGAGGAAAATAACTGGATCAGGGATTTTCTTGAACAAAACAGGAAAATTAAAAGGGTACCTTTTTTTCTGATGAATATACCATATGGCCAAATCAGGGATACTGCTTCGAAGGCAATGGCGCAATTTCATTTTTGTGTTGTATATGCGATTTCATGTACGAAGGAAACGTGTATTGATAAGCAGTCGATTGCAAATAATGCGATAGAATTATATCAGAATTCGTTTGGCTTGGCAACACAGCAGCAGAATATTTACAAGCCGATTGCAAATATTGTGGAACGATACAGCGATCAGGGAAAGAATGGACAGATTGATACAGCGACATTTCATTATTTTCAGCAGCATTATGACTTTGTAGAAGATTGTTTTGAACGGATTCGAAAACTGGATGCAGATTGTATCAGCAGTTTGCAAAGTGAGATTGAAATACGCAAGATACGTGCGGCAGAAGATATAGAAATGATGTATCAAATAAGGGAAGACGAGGCATATAGGAAACTAATGGAAACACTTTCAAATCCCATACATGGAAATATCATAGGACAGTTGTATCTGTACGCAGCAGAAAAAGAGAAAATAGATTCGGTTGAGGAAGTCAGGCATCTTTTGAATAACTTATTTCTGCTGATGCAGCAAAAGACAATTATGCCAGTATGGGATGAGAATAGCAGATATCCTGGATGGAGCGTCAGAGGAAAAATAGTCGTAAAACCTGTAAATAGTGAGGAGGAATAATAATGGCATCTTATTTTGGTATTGATTTGGGAACTACACAGACATTAATTGCAGAATATAACGATTCTCCTCTCCGGAATGAAAAAGAAAATCCATTTAAACTGATTCCCATTTTGTATGAGAAATACAGTTATGATGATATAAGTGAGTCATATCGTCCTAATATAGAAAATGATGAAGAGTATGCGGGCAGCAGGCCATTGATGCCGTCTGTATTTTATGTTGACAAGCGTACAGACAGAGATGGAAAAATACATACACATTATCTGGTCGGAGAGGCAGCACAGCGGAGAGTAGAAGAATTAGATGATTTTGGAAACAGGTATTATACAAATGCAAAAGCAAAGCTGGAAGCAAATGCAGGCCCGGATATCAATGGAATTACAGCAGCTGATATTACTTATGAATACCTGAAAACATGTTTTGCATCCATACGAAAATATATATGCTGGACTTATAAAGACAGTGTGAAACGAATTATTGAGCGCCGTCTGGAAAATATAAAAGTAGGGATAAGCACACCATTAGCGACAAATACGAATTTTTCGAGAATATTATTGGAACAGGCCAGACGTGCGGCGGCTGATGTTGGATTCAGAGGCGTAGATGAAAAAATCAGACTTATCGAGGAACCAACAGCAGCTCTTGTGAATTATATGAACAGCAAATCATTTCAAAAAAACTTTTTATGTGAGGAAGATACGATTAACAAAGATTCTTTTAGCGGGGTAGCCATGGTAATAGATCTGGGAGGAGGTACCTCGGATGTTGCTGTCCGACCTTTTAAAATATTAAAAAAAGATAAAAATGTGAATATTCATTTTCTGACTTCTTATAACGCAAAATCGGGGACTGGGATTGTTTGTGCAGATAATGCAAGAGCCGAATTTGGCGGAATGGATTTTGATGATCGGATTGCTGCATATTTGGTGCATAAATTTAATGATGCTTATGTATACGGAAATAAGAATGAGTCTTTTTTATATGATACACTGGATCATTTTGATGGTGAAATAAATTTTCGTGAACAGGTGGTTCCTGCGATTCGGGCTTCGATTTGCAGTAAAGCGACGCGTATTGCCAAAACGATGAAAGAGACATTTTCAGACAGTCAGCTGGAAGAATATCAGTTGCCGGATATATATCATTTAAAAGGTCCGGAAGATCAGTTTAATTTTTCAGTCAGAATTTTGAGACAGGAATATAGGGATCAGATCCATCCTTTACTGGAAAATGAATCTGCACATCGGTCTTTTTCAGGGGAAACACTTGAGAGTATCGTAAAGCAAACTGTGAAAGATGCAGGACTGTCGCATCTTTCAGATCTGGATTTTGTATATCTTACGGGCGGAACCAGTATGATGCCGGAAGTACGCAGCTGGTTAGAACAATATATTGCAGGTAATTGTCCGATTATATGGGCAAATGATCGTGGATCATCTGAAAGATCGCTGCAAAATTGCCTCACAGATATTGCATATGGTGTGGCATTGGCATTTGATAAAGAAAGCGGACTGACAGATTACAGGCAGCGCCTGGCCAATGCAGTTATGATCGATGCCTGTGATGGACTTCCGAAAGTACTGATCAAAGCTGGTACAAAGTGTCCGGATGAAGGGATATTACCAGATGTATTTCCAGTGGAAAGCGTTGTGGGTATTGGTATTCGCCTGTATTCAGGAATTAATGAATATTCTCCAGGGTTGCGAATACTTGGAGAATATCGTATGGATAAGGGAGAAATAATTCCTCCCAAAACGATGTTAAGTTTTCAATATTACCTGGATGCAGATAAGCAGATATCGCTATACGCTTTTTATAAGGATCACAAAGGAGATAAACGCGGTACAAGGCTGGATTTACAGAAACTTAATTAGAGATTCGTAATTTTACATATAAGAAAAGGAGTGATTGAATGAAAACGGCCACTGTATACTCGTCCAGAAACAATGAAAATGGGAAACAGCCAGAGAATAAGATGTTTTGGAATATTTATCATCAGGACTTTTCCGGTCAGTTGAAAGATATGGAAAAGTGTCATCGGTTATTGTATGAGGAAATAGTTGCTCCGGTGTCAGGGAAAAAAACATTTGCCAGTACGATGGATCATCCTGCATGTCAGAAATTGAAAAAGATATTGAAAGTTATTTATGAAGGAACCGGGTATGTAGCTTTGGATATGTTTCTTTATGCAGCGAAAGCGATTCCAAATCTGCTTCCAGGCGATAATATAGAACGGAAATTTTCAGGCAGAGATATTTCAAATGCTTATATAAATATGCTGGCACATTTTATGGACAGAAGCATTCGGGAGTATGAACAGAAAGACAAAGGAAATACGAGCGATAATCCGAATATACGGGCGTATATTCATATTCTGGCAGACTGGCCGAAAAATGGAACGTGGAATGAGATTCAACGTCTTGCAATTCGAATCTATGGTGCAATGAAGACAACAAGTTGTGAAATAGAGGAGGAAATTTATCATGCACTTGAGAAAGAGTACAATTATCGATCGGCGTTTGACGTATTGATTTGTGTTGCGACACGTCATCCATCGAAAGAGTGTCTGATAAAGTTGCTGCAGTTTTTATGTACAAAATACTATGTGCAAAAAAATATTTATTGTACAGATTCCATGTATCAGGATTTTGGTAAAATAATGGATCAGCTGTCAGAAACAAATGCTGATTTGTATGAAGAACTGCGCAGGATCTATCAGGAGACAAAAGACAGCAAATATTCTAATCCGGTTTTAAATGAAATTTTCAAAGTGGCAGAGGAAGATCCATTGAAAGAGGTAGAAGGCAAAAGCGAAGAAGAAATCGAAAAGTATATTTATAGTCATTATGTTCCGGCTTCGTTTCAATGGCGTCACTGGTTGAAAAACCTCGGGAACGTTTCTTATTTTAAGGTTGTAAAAAATCATTTTGAACAGATTGTCTATCCGTCTGGAAGCATTCGAAGTATTAGTTTTATGTTGTGTGCATTTGCAGAGATGCGCATGCTGGAACAGGGCCGCCAATATGTACGGAAGATACATAATGCAACACTATTTCAGCAATCTGAGCAATCTCCAGCTTTGCAATGTGTGTTGCTTTGCGCACGACAATTAGCTGGAGAACTGATTTCTATCAATGATATTTTAAATTTGTATGAGCAGCTGAGTCTGGAAGAAGTACGGGAAGTACAATATACTGTTCGGATTCTGATTCGCAGAGAAAAAAATAAAGAGGTTACAAAAGATAGAATACAGAGGGATGTACAAAAGGCAAAGTGCGGGGATGAAAATAGTGTAATCGGGTTATTAAACAGGCTATGCAGATGCTATCAGTTTCAAAAAGATGCAGGACTGCGAAGCGCAATTATTCCAACCGATCAGGTTATGGATATCATAGCAAAGCGCTGCGGTCTGGATACGTGTAACAGCGTATTTCGTACCAAGCCGCCGACAGAATTATTTTTAAGCAGTATCAATTATATAGAGAGCGATATTACTGTGGAAAATAAGATGAAATATAAAAGTTTTCTTCATGCAGCATCTCAGTTAAATTCAGATTATAGAGCAGAAAATATTCTGCGAGGATATTTTTCAAGTGATATTAACGGATAGGGAGAATGATGATATGTTTTTTCCATTTGAAGAATTAAGGGATAAGGAGCTTTTTCAGGAAGCGTTTCCTCAGAAAGCGAAAATGGACCTGGAACCTATACAGATGCAGTTTGAAGTATATGTACGTCTGGTACTTGGAATTGCATATGACCGGTGCAGGCAGTTATGGGAAGAGTTTCCAGCAGACAAAGACCGGGATATTCTGGACAGAGCGCTGAAAATCGATGATCCGTCTGTGAAAAGATCACTTTCTGGATGGATCTATCAGTTATGCGTTTCAAAATATAGTGATGGACTTGCATCATGGTTTAAAGAAAATAATCAGAGTTCGGAAATAACTCAATTATTGCCAGATGACAGATATAAAGAGGGGGATGTTAAACCGATTTTAAAAAATTCAAAATATACAACCACATTAGGAGAATATCAATGGAATCTTCTTCTTATGATTGATACGATTCAAAAAATTTGTCCGGATGATGAGACTTTGGATTATTTGCAGCGGGCTGTTATTCCGATCACGATTTATATAGAAATGAGAAATAGAAACGGACACAATCTGACGACTGGACATATAAGTACGATGAAGAAAATACGTAAATGGCTTCAGGAGCAGGGTGATCCGCTATTTTCTAAAGATTTTAAAAATTCCTGTGAAGTGGTAATGCCAGTCGAATGGGATAACAGAGGAGAGGTGCAATGTGTAATCTGGCGTGGAAAAGTGATGGACAAGGGAATGATAAATGCTGATGTATTGCATCGTAAAAATTTGGCTGTTGAATCTGTGAAATATACGGATGAATTTCAAAATACGTTATATATTCGTATGCCGATAAAAAAAACAGGAAAAATACAATATTTTCGAATCAGTCCTTTTATCAATATCAAAGAAAACGAAGAGATTTTTATGGATGTACATTTTGGTATGTTGCTTAGAAATACAATCGGAGGTGAATTTTTATATAGAAAAATTCAGGTTACGAATTACGAGGGAAACCAAAATATGATATCAGGAGAATATCTGTCTGAAGAAGAAATTATCTATTTCGAGCAGAAATACTGTTTTAGTGTGAACTCTGCAAAAGAGATCATATCCAGCAGGATGAAGCTGATTGGGGATGGAACAAAGCTGTTTATAAGCCGTCATCCTGAATTTCAGTCTGTGATCGATTTAAGTCGGCAGTTTACTTATTATTCTGTCATCGATGCAGAAGGAAACAGCCGGATCGGGCAACTGCAGAAAAAACGAAGCGGAGTTTGTTTTATTTTTTTGATCGGTCATGGCGGGTTAGGCAAAACGCATCTGGTCCTGCATCTTTTACGGACCAGGTACCATGCATCTTATACAGTAAAAGGAGATGAGATACGTTTTAATCAGGTGATGTTTCTTTCTGCAAAACGTAACAGTATGCAGATTTCTACAGGAACTATAGAGATGAATTTAGATCATGATATTAAAGATTATGAAAGCATGATTTCATTACTGGGTGAACAGTTGTTAACGGAAAAGACGAAAAATAGCTGTAAGGGCAGTTTGAAACAATTGGAAAACGAACTGATAAAAACCGGAAGCAAACAGCTGATTATTATCGATGATCTGGATACGATGGAATTTGAGGAACAAAAGAAGGTATGCAGATTTTTTGAAAGATATAAGAATGAGAATCACCGTGTACTGATTACATCTCGTGTTGTGCCAGTAGCAATATCCTCGCTGGTGTCCAATCAGACGACAGTTCCGCTGCAGCCGTTGAACGAGGAAAGAAGTTTGGAATTTTACAGACATTACATAAATGGTAAGAAGCGGAATATGGAAGATATATCAGCGCAGGAGATCAAAAAAATCTATAAGATTACGAAGGGAATTCCGTTAAATCTGGTTCTGGTAATTCATTTAAAAATGCAGGGATACGATGAGGAATCTTTATACAGTCAGGCAAAAATAACTATGGAGGAATCTACCAGATTTATTTTTCAGCACGTACTGAATGCATTGGAAGAACAGACAAGACGTACGTTTAGTATGATGAGACGGCTTTGTAAAATGAGTAATTCGCAGAATAATATGGGAGTTATTGGGTACGATATTTTACGACTGTTAGTGCCATCTTTATCAAAGGATGAATATGAGGCAGCAATCGGAGAGCTGGAGTATTATTCAATAATAGAAAAGGCAGACAATGATAACATTTATCTTCGATATCCTGAAATTTTAAACGATACGGATGAAATGGCGCTAAATCTGGACAGCCAGAGTATTTTGGAGTATGTTCAAAAAGATCCTAAAAAATGGCAGATAGCGATTGGCAGTAAGCAGACATTGTTAGACTGGATGCTGCCAGTAGCAAAAGACTGGGAACATAGCGGAGACAGTGTAAAACAAAAATGGGCAGCCAGTTGTGCACAGATTGCATTAAGTCCCAAATATGTCGAATTCATCATTAGTGAATATGTTCGTATTGAATGGAAGAGACTGAAAATGGGACCAGAAATTGATATTATTGATGAGCTGAAACAGCAGATTGATAATCTTGAGCAGCTTAACCCGGAAACAGAAAAATCTATTAAATTATTAACAGACAGATATTATATCGTATTGCAAACGCTGGATCGGTGTCATTACAGATGGCCGAAAAACAAAGATCAGATTGATCATGCATTTGCCACATGTGCGGACGTTATGATGGGTATCTATAAGAATGAAAATCCAGATGTGGATGGGCAGATGGAAGAAATAGAAGAGCGTCTGAAAAAATCTTATTGTGATTTTCGAAATGATGTGGATCAATGTATTTCTGAGAGATGTGAAGATATATTGCGAGACAGTGGCGTACTCTGACTAGACATAAGTTTTTCTGATTTCTACAGACCTGTTTTATGGGGCTGTCGCACTAAGTAAAATAGATACAAGATATAGTATAAAAGCATGATTCAAATCAACTATATCTTGCAGTATTTTTTTAATGCGACAGCGCTGGTTCTGTTTATTGATAATTTCCCAGCGCTGCCAGGTACATGTCGTGAAACCGATTCCTCAGTTCTTCAGGTTCCAGAACTACCGCATCTGCGCCAAACTTAAAAAAATAAACCATTGCCTGATAGGACGTAATATCAAACTGGTAAATGTTTTTTTCAGGATCTTCTATACGGGTATACGCAGGTCTTTGAAAGGTCAGCTGATTATACTTTTTCACACCTTCCGGACTCAGCTGGATACGTATTTCTGTGTGATTGCTTTTCAGATACTGAATGCCATTTTTTTCGATCTTCTTTTTTAGTGTGGACAGCATCGTATCCGATACTGTTCCGGCACGAATATACTGGATGGATACAATCCGATCAATTCTGCCGGAGACATATGGTGTTTTTGCCTGCTCCTGAACGGTAATGCCGGCAAGATATAAGTGTGTCCGATAAATATCTGGTTCGATTTGTGCAGGTATCATTCTATATTTTACCGGAGTATTGTAATAACTGATTTCTATCATGTCATGATTTGTAATATGCTTTTGCAGATCATCAATGATTTCACGGTAATAGATCATTTTACGTTTCATGGAATCAAGCTGCGCATATTCTTCAAGGACAGCTCGTATGTATAAGGCAGCACGGTCCTTATAAAATGTACCTTCTTCAGATGATTCAAGAATATTTAATGTTTTTTTATTTAGACTGATCACGTAATTTTCATATTTATCCTTGGAAAGCAGACAGTTACTGTGATCTTTTAATTTTTTCGTTTCATTTTGAATGATTCGATCAATAAAGGACGAAACAGCTTTTGCACGGTCGGAACTCTGTAAACTGTGCAGCTCATCTCTTTTTTCTGCAATACGCAAATAGATGCTGGCATCGGAAGTATCATAGCTGTTACAGAATATTTTATTAATAAATTTATGATAACTCGGTTTTTGTTGTTTCTGATCATAACACTGAAATGAGTAACTATCGTCTTCTATAATTCGGGCAGCATGAGCGGATAACGCGATTCTTTGCTGATTATGATATGCAAATCCCATAAAATCTCCTTTATACATGTATGTTGTGTCATGTAGATACAATTATTTACGTTATAAACATGAAAGAAATAAACTTTTAAAATACGAAAAAATATACTGTCAAAGCGACCAACTTCTGAAATACGAAAGACATCCTGTCAGAGTGATAGGTTTCTTTAAAAATGGACATCACATATTGATGTACATGTAACGATTGTAATATAATACATTACAAAAATCAACTATAAAATAGGAAAATTTACCATAAATACATTTTAATTCTATAAAATACATTACAGAAAAAATATTTCCTGTAGATTTTTTTAAAAGTATTCCGCCATTATAATAGTCTTAACAAAAACATTACAGGGAGGAATTCATTATGAAGAAAAAACTTTCGATCGTTTATGATATTACAAAAAGGTGTCCGTGGAATTGTGCGATCTGCTGTATGGGTGCGTCTTCAGACAAGGCTGTATGTGGTGATGAACCTCTGCTGTCGGAAAAGCTGCAAATGATCGACAATATTGCACAGGTACGCCGCATGCGTGATGTAAGAATCGATTTTTCGGGAGGTGAGATTTTTACAAATATGGATCATGTACAGGTAATAGAACATGCTGCCAGTCTGCTGGGACGGGAAAATATCGGTATCAGCACATCAGGCTATCGCGTGGATGACACTCTCGCAAAACAGTTGTCAGCATGTGTCAGCGAATGTGAGATGACGATGGATACCGTGCCGGACTGCGAGTATCCGTTACGGCCAAAAGGATATGCGTCTGCAGCGGCAAAAGCGCTTCCTTACCTGAAAAAATATGGAATCACAACTGGAATACAAACGGTGCTGGCGCGGTCAAATTGTAATGAAAAAATGCTGAGAGATATGTATGGATGGATCTGCAGTCATGAAGTGGATAACTGGAGCCTGCTGAAATTTTATCCTTCCGGACGGGGAGCGGCATATCAGGAGGAAAAACTTACCAAAGAGGAGGAATTATTGGCAGTTCGTTATATTACAGAAATGAACGATGAAAATTTATCCGTGCATAAACCGCAGATCGATTTTCATTATACGATGGAAGGGCATAAAAAATATACAGCGGAATGCAGATGCGTAAAGAAATCGATCGGAATTTTGCCAAATGGAGATGTGACAGCATGTTTTTGGGCGGTAGATGCCTGCACCGGAATTATTGATACAAAATTCAGACTTGGAAATCTGAGAGAACAGCAGCTGACGGATATTATTTCAGGAAAAGAAGCGTTATACTGGCTGAATTGCAGCCATCACTGCGAGCTTGGGGCAGCCTGAGCATTTCAGTCAGAGAAAATCGCTTACATAAGGAGGTTCGCATATGACAACGTTTTTATTATTCAGTTTTCTTTCCGGAGTTTTGGAATTGGGAACGGTATTACGTTATTTTAACGAAGGTTATCCATTATGGAATATATTTCTGATGGCTTCTATGTATCAGCTTGGCAATCTGCTGTTTCTTCCGGAACGGTTACAGCCATCCCTGGCCCGCGGGCTTGGGATGGTAAATGGAATCGTCAGTGTGGTTTGTATGTATTCCGGCAATTTGTTCCCGGAGGCTTTTGGGATTGTGCTGACTTCGCTTTGCATACAGATTGTAAGAGCAGAACATAAGGAAAATTGCCCGACCTGGATTAAGCGGACATTTCGAATCGGGGGTTTTTTGTTTTCTCCGGTGATGGTCTTTTATGGACCGGCAGTTATGGTCATCATTAGTATTCTGGCAGCAGTGCTGATTGTCACGGGCAACGACGGCACGGTACAAAAAAGACGAACAAAAAATCGAACGATTTCTTTTGTAATGGTTTATCATCAGATGCATTATTTTATTTATACATATATTATGCCGTTAACTGTAATTTATCTGACTAAAAATATTTACATGAGTGTGTTTTTGTATGTGCTGACATGGCTGGTTTATTTACTGCCGGAATGGGTTTTGAAAAAGAACGCCCGGTATGACGCAAAACGGATATTTTTTATATGCCATTTGTTGTTAGGCGTTCTCATGGCCGTATTGTCAATGTCTTTTTTGACAGAAAATATATGGGCAGGACTATGTGCATGGATGCTGACGGGTGCAGGCGGCGGAAGCGTATTTTGTATTAAAGAACTTACAGAGGCAAACGCAGTATGTAATATGCCATTGTCGGAAAACATAGGACATTTTCTGGGAAGCGTATTGTCAGCGGTCATTGCAGCGGCGGTTACCGATCATATTGGAATGACGCTGACAGGAGTTTCCTGTATATTTGTCTGTATGACATTATTAGCGGCAGTTATTGGGATATTGAACGAAAAAAACAGGGAGGGACAGCCTGGTGAAAAAATATAATCTTTATTCAAAATCAAATCTTCCGGATGCTGATTATGTAATTAACCCATATATCGGATGTACGCATGGCTGTATGTATTGTTATGCCTGCTTTATGGGGCGGTTTAGCGGTCATAAAGAGCCTTGGGGCAGTTATCTGGAAGTGAAAGAATATGCGTCTGTCAGACTGCCTAAAATACAGGAAAATAAAACAATACTGGCAGGGTCAGTTACAGATGCTTATAATCCTGCAGAAAAAAAGTACAAAAGGATGCCAGAGATTTTAAAACTGTTGACGCAATATCAGGGACATGTAGAAATATTAACAAAATCAAATCTGGTATTAAGAGACATGGAACTGATCAGGCAGGTTCCCGATATCTCGGTCGGAATATCGCTGGCATTTATTTCTGAACAGGATGTTGCAATTTTAGAACCACGTGCTTCAAACGTGCAGGAAAGGATCGATACGTTAAAGACATTACATGAAAATGGAATACATACGTATTTGTTTGTAGCTCCTTATTTCCCTGAAATTACTGATTTACCACGCTTACTTCATTTGACGAAAGGGTATGCAGACCGTGTCTGTGTGGAAAATTTAAATCTTCGCGGAGGATACCGGGACGCCGTCTTATCTTTTATACAGGAATACTATCCGCATCTGTTTCCGCTTTACAAAAATATCTATGTGAACAAAAAAGGGAGTGGTTACTGGGAAGAGATTGAGAAAAAACTAGACGCCTGGAGCAAAGAATATGATATGCCGGTACTTTCTTATTTTTACCATGAGAAAATAAAGAAACAGAGAAAACGGAGAAGTCCAGAAGGTAAATAAACGGCAGGAACAGACATCAGGACACAAAGCAAGATCCGAATAGAACTGAGGGGCGAAAATTAATATAAAGTATAGAAAATAAAATTTAAGAAAATGAGGAGATATAAGATGGAAAACAGAACATGTTTTGCAGGGCTGCCAGTAAGAAATTATCTGATAGCGGCCTCCAGCCCTCTGACAGAATCCGTTCAGAAAGTAAAATGCTGTATGGAAGCAGGTTTTGGAGGTGTGATTTTGAAATCAGCGGCGGATTATGTGCGCACTGGAAAAGGATATGGACGGAAAGTAGTTTTTATTGGGGATGATTATTATGCAGACTCTTCTTTTGAGAGGGAGATAATGACAGCAGAAGAGGCAATCCAGCTTTATAAAAAACTGATTTTATATGATAAAGAATTACTTATTATACCAAGTATAAGCGCATCTTCCATGCGAATGGAAGACTGGATGCAAATATGTCAGAGGTTTGAAGATTTGGGCGCGCAGTTGCTCCAGCTTGATTTTTTTTATCTGGGAACTTTGGTGCAGGAGCTGGGGACCGAATTTTATCCTATGATGCAAAAAATGTTATCGGAACTATGCAGAAGTCTGGATTGTAAGATTATGCCAAAACTAAATGTTAATTTTGAGCCTGCGCGTATTTGTGAGACACTGGTACAAAGCGGGGTGAAACAGGTATCACTGCTGGATTCCATAAGGGTCGCTCTGCCGGAAAAGTATGGTCTTCACGAGAATACAACATCTTATTTTGGAAACAGACAGCTGCCATTGACACTGGAATATCTGCAGCATGCAGTGAGAGCAGGATTAGAAGTATGTGCCGGAGGCGGCGTTTGCGGACCGCAGGATGTGGATATACTAAAGGATCATGGTGCGGCGCTTGTACAGACAGCGTCTTATGTGTTAAAAAATGGTTTTTCAAAAACGCCGTGTCTGCTGCATCAAAAAGAAATTTCCACAGACAGTCATCAAAATGCATGGTGTGACATTCCTTATTATCAGGCGCCAGGGTGTGAAAATTGCGGTTTTTGTTTCAGAAATAGCCGGCATGGTAATTGACACGTATGGAAGTGTCGATATATACTCATACAGAATGCATGATGTTTATGACAGGAATATATTTAGAATCATCAGATTCGGTTATTTGAGAGGAGTATAAGATGATACGATTTTTTGACAAAGAAGTAAATTGTGTAACGTCCGGCGAATTAACAAGAGACAGGCTTTTTTCGTATTTTTTAGATGGGAACAGGGAAGATATTCTGTGTGTTATAGACGAAGACGGCCGGTATCAGGGAAATATTACATATGTTTCTTTGCTGCATAGTACTGATGTGCAGGGTAGTATCCGGACAGAGAGAGTAGTTTTGGATGAACATTTGTGGGAAAATGGCAGGAAGTTTTTTAACAGTTACCAGAATCTGATGGAGGAGGTGATTCTGCTGCCGGTTGTAGATCAGGAGGGGCAGCTGATATGTTTTGCCTGTCAGGATATGGATGCGAACCGGGAGCTGCGCCAGCTGCGGGAATTGCAGGCGTACAGAAACGCTTTAAGTTTTCGGGATGTTTTTCCGGAGTTTGACTGTGTGACCATCTGGGAATGCAACGAGCTGGCATATTATTTTGCGCAGTATCTCAAAGAAATCGGAGTACCGGTTAGTGTGAAAGGAAGTTTGTGGAAATATTTTGGGGAATGGGAAGGCTGTGAGACACTGGATTATCGAAATTTGAATATTTATGCAGACGGTACCTGGGAGAAAAGCAACAGTCTGAGAGAAAATCTGCTGCGGAGCGTATCGGTAGAATTTGAATGTATCGATCAGGTATATGAAAAAAATATTCAGGAAGGATGGATTACAGATCAGGCACAGACATCCGAAAATCTGTTGTTGTGGCTGCAAAAACAGCCGGAGTTATATTTGATTGGTACAGGCCCGCAAACACAGGATACGTATGATTTTTTACTGGAACATGGAGCAGATATTGCGGGGTTTGTTTCCAAAGAGCTGGATCAGCCACGACAGATGCTTTTGGGAAAACAGGTCTGTTCCTGGTATGAGATACAGCATTCGCCACAGGCTGTGCTGATAGAATGTACACAGAAACATAGCGCATGGGGCGCCGGATATGCAGATTTCTTTGATTATGCCGGATATTATAGAAATGAACGATGTATTTTGATGCGTGATTATTTCGAAGTGTCAAAGAGAAGCCTTTTGAAACATGCGCTGCATGGCAGGCGGATTGTGCTGACAGGAGATAGCGCGTTATGCGGCAGACTGTTGACATATCTGAAAGATCAGGCAGATTGTTATTATTGGAATTATCAGAATGCGGCAGACGGATGGAGCGGATGCAGCGTATTGTCAGGAGAAGATATTACAGAAGAAGATATCTGCATACCTGTTTTTCCAGAGTACTTTGCACCTGATGATCATAGTGCAGGGATAAGAAAAAAAGAAGAATGTCTGAAGCGAATCAAAGAGTCCGGAGTATTGAATCTTACGGATTATTTTTGTGATACTGTCAGTCTGGTACAATTGGAGCATGAACTGACAGACCAGGAGTGGAAGGAGCATCCGAAGGGCATCATCATCGGAGCAATTTCTTATTGCTGCGGCAATATGTTTTTCCGTGGAGTTTTGGAAGGACATTCCCAGATATTAATGATGGATTCCGGATTTTTAAGCGATAATTTATTTTCGATCTGTCTGCGTCTGTCGGCAGAAAAAAGTGAAAATATAGCGGCTGCTTTTTGGAAAATCATGGAGGAAGAAGCGGAATTTCTGCCTGCAGGTATCGAAAATCTGTTTCCGTCAAGAGAGAAGTTTCATAAAACACTGGAACGTGAACTGGCAAAGAAAGATTCATTTTGTTCTCAGGAGCTGTTTACCATATTCCATCTGGCATATGCGTCGATGTGGGGAGAGGCTCCGGCAAATATGACCGATATGGTTATTTACTGGGAGCCGCATCTTGTTCCAAGAGATGTTTGTGAACAGTATGCGGCATGGCTATATCATGAAAAAGTGTCAGAATATATCGTAAATGTGGTGCGAAATGGGACCATACGGGCAGGTTCGTATCTGAATTTTTATGAACATGAAAACCGGCTGACAAATCTGGAGATTGTCGCTTACTGGCATATGGTTGATGAGGCTGAACCACGCAGGGAATCGTATGATGGATTCCAGAGAGTGATTATGAAATTTGAAGATATCAAGTGTAAGCCAGAAGAAACGCTGGAATCGCTGTGTCAGACGATTGGGATTTCATGGTCCGACACATTTTTACAGACAACTTCTCATGGAGTGCAGACATCTTACCACGGTACAACGGGATATGACATCAGACCGGTATATGATACATATGAAAGATATTTTTCCGGATATGACCGGATGAGGCTCGTTCTGTTATTATCGGAGTGGCAGGCAGAATATGAATATCCTTGTGTGGATATACTGGAGTTTTCCAGAAGAGAATTGCAGGAGATGTTTGTAAAAGATTTTCGGTTCGAAGATATGTATCAATTTCACGAGGAGACAGACAGACTCAGGTATAAGATGCAAAAGATGAACTGGATGCACAGACAGATACAGAGACTGATTTTTATGCGCAGCACTGGAAGATTAATACTCAAATAAGATATACCCTGACGGATAGGATCAGCGATCTTTGAAAGGAAAGTAAGGAATACGATTGGTTTGACGGGACAGAAAATATTCAAATAGAGCATACTGTTATTCAAATGAGATACATTATCACTCAAATGAGAATGATTACTATGATACTTTTTACAATCTTTTTGAATCAGCTATATTTGAGTACAATACTTGTATAATACATTTGAGGAGGCTCGGATTACACAATGAGAGAAGAATATGTACTTGAAAAAGTATCGCAGCTCTTAAAAGAGCGTAACTGGACATTATATCGGCTGGCAAAAGAAGCGGATATCAGCTATTCTACTTTGAGTAATACTTTTCATCGTAATAATGTACCTTCAGTGTCTACTGTTATGAGGATCTGCGAGGGATTTGGCATTACGCTGTCAGAATTTTTCGATGAGGGAGGAACGGTAATAAAACAGTTGACAACTTCCGATCAAAAACTGGTTGCAAACTTTCACCGTCTACCAAGAGAGGACAAGAAACTGGTAGATATTTATATGAAAGGTCTGTTGAAAATTGCCATTGACATGGAAAAGCCAGAGCGAAAAAACCAGACGGCGTCAGAAAGCGATATGCAGGAAGAAAGCGATACATTGGAAAAAAGCGATACACAGGGAGAAAGCGATACATTGGAAATAAGCGATGTACAGGAAGAAAGCGACACATTAGAAGAAGGAGATACAAAGGAAGATCAGGTGTAGAAATTCCGCTTATGCATAATCAGAAATTGTTTAATTTCTGATTATGCATTTTTCATATAAGTTTTGGCCTGTTGGATATGGTCATAAATTATATACCATTTCAATACTAACAATCAGCAATCTTTAACATGGTTAGTATTTTTTGCCGGGGAATCTGATATTCGTTTGTTATTATTTGGATTGCTTCATTTTCATGAATTCCGGCAGATTGCAGAATCCGGAATGATTTACATATATTCTCCTGTGTCATTTGTTCTGTCACCTGATCGGTAACTTGTTTTGTCACCTGATCGGTAACTTGTTTTGTTACCTGTTCCGTTACCTGCTTTTCCACCCGTTTGCTGATGACCTGTGCATTTGCTTCATCACGAAGTACCAGCATTTCTTCTAAGGTTAACGCTTCTCCTAACATTTCAAACACATCCTCTCTTCCTTTAAAAAAGTCTGATATTTCATAGCCGCTTTGATATCGTTTCAAGGCTTGTATTACAGCCTGTTCCATGGTAAAGCCACTTGCAACGGCGGTTTTAATCTGCGTGATTAGTCCTATAAATTCTTTTAAGATACCTTTTGAATTGTTATCTTTATATACAGTTACTGTAAGATCTAAAAAACTATTCTGATCGCCGTGTTCAAAACAGTCTGATAATCTTAAAGATGCCGGACATTCTCCTTTTCCGGTATATACCATATAGAATTCCGGTTTTGGAATCCGGATCTGTTCGGTACCATACAGAACACCTTTGTATTTGTCCATGGAGAACAGTTTTTTGTATTCTTCTGCGATATAGAGAAACATACGGACAGGCATATTATAGTTTAATGTAGACTGGTGTTCCATTAATATAATTAGTCTGTCCCGTACCATAAAGCATATGTCATTATATATGTCAAGTGTAAATATATTATTCAATTCAATATTCTGAAATTCCAGGTCGGATACATCGGCATCTTCAGGATGCATAAGCAGATAGACAGCCTTACGATATCTTGGTTCTTTAAACAGACT